>NZ_JBEXUR010000005.1:0-340688 GCF_040614415.1 Micromonospora sp. NPDC005979
GACGAGGTGCTGGTCCGGGCCGCGGTGGACCTGTCCGGCCGTCCGTACGTGGTGCACGACGAGCCGCTGCCCCGCAATCCCCGCTGCCTCAGAGAGGATCGTCGTGGCGCAGGTGTATCGAGGAAGCCAACCCGAGCCGGCCGGCTACCCCGCCCGGCTGACGCCGTTCGAGGTGCGGACCCGCGAGTTCGCCGCCCGTCGGCGCGGTGTCGACCCCGATGAGGTACGCGAGTTCCAGGCCCGCGTGGCCGACGAGCTGAGCACGCTGAACGAGACGGTACGGCTGCTCAGTCAGGAGAACGGCCGGCTCGGACGGGCGCTGCGCGACTGGCAGACCATGCATGCTCGGGAGTGCCGACCGCCGCATGATCAACCCAACTCCGGCCACTGGTGACCGCGCGCCCCTGCCCCGGCGATCTGCTCGTCGTCGACGGCCGAGCCTCGGTGCAGTTCGCCGGGGACCGCGCCCTGACCTTCCGCGTCGTGTCGGTGTCGACCCAGCCGACCTACGACGGCTGGGTCTGGTTGACGGGCTACGTCCTCGACCGTCGGGGCGACGCGACCGTCAAACGCGAGATCTTCGTACAGCTCGCCGGTCTCCGACCTCCGACCGGCACCGGGAGAATCCGCTCCACGGTTCGTCAACCGTCGTTGGCACGCACGGCGCTGTCGGCTGCCACCATCGTCCGGTCGGTGAGCGCCTGACGCAGCGCCGCGGACTGCTCCACCGAGCCACCCCGGACCCCAAGGCTCTGTCGGGCCGCCCGGTAGTAGCCGTCTCGGGCCTCGTTGACCCGTGCCAGTTGCTCCGAGATGCCCGTCGGTGCTCCGACGATCCCTCGGGCGAGCCGCTCCACCTGCCAGACAGCGTCGCGCCACGTCGCGGCGGCCACCACCGTCGGCTCGTCGCCGAGGAGCAGCAGGTTCTCCCAGACGACGGTGCGCCGCGCGTCAGACTCGGCCAGCCGCACGAGACCTTCGTCCCGGTCGATCGGGTGGCTGTGGGACCCGGGCCGCAGGTGGGCCGTCATCCGCAGCGCCACCGCGTAGCTCTCCTTGAGTGCGTGTGCGTAGTCGACGTACGCGTCGAGGCGTCGCTCGTCCCAGCGCACGTTCTGGGTACGCCGCCAACGTGCGCGGTCGGCGAGCGAGGTGGCGAGGATCGTGCCCAGGGTCCCGACCAGCACGCCGAGAAGCGCCGGAAGTTGCGTCAACAATGTGCCCACGCTGCCGAGGCTGCCGTACCGGGGCGGGCCCTGCCACCCCCTGCTTCGATCGGAAACGTGACCTGATTGACGGACGCCCCGGTGGCACCCGGCGTCCATAGTGGTGGACGGTCGCGATGTCACACAGGACGGACAACCGATGATCAAAACGGTAGCCAACCTGGGCCGGTCGGGCATCTCCTCGGTCCCGCCCGACCTGCTGGAGCAGACCGAGCTTGAGGTGCTGTCGCTGTACGGCAACGAGATCCGCAGACTGCCGCCGGAGATCGGCGCCCTCGGACAGCTCAGAAAGCTGGACCTCGCCGGGAACAGGCTGAGCGATCTCCCGCGCGAGATCGGTGAGCTGAAGCACCTCCGCGAGCTGGACCTCGGCGGGAATCGGCTCACCGTCCTGCCCGAGGAGCTGGGCGCGCTGCCCGATCTACAACTGCTGGACCTGCGGGGCAACCTGCTCAAGACCCTCCCGGCAAGTCTCGCGCCGCTGCTGATCCGGGGTCAGCTGACGATCCGACTCGACGACAACCCACTGGACCAGGCGCTGGTCGAGACGCTGCGCCGTGGCGACGCCGCGCTGGGGACGTACCTGCAGAGCCTCGCTGACGGCGTTCCGCAGTACGAGGCCAAGATCCTGCTGGTGGGCGAGGGGAACGTCGGCAAGACGTCGCTGGTCGGGGCGCTCAACGGCGAGCAGTTCGTGCCGGGTCGTCCGACGACGCACGGCATCCAGATCCGGGAGTTGACCCTGCGGCACCCGTTCCTGAACGAGATGCTGACACTGCGGACCTGGGACTTCGGTGGCCAGGAGATCTACCGCGTGACCCACCAGTTCTTCTTCAGCCGGCGCGCCATCTACCTGCTCGTCTGGCACCCCCGGGAGGGGCAGGAGCAGGGCGAGGTCGAGGGTTGGCTGCGCCGCATCCGGCTGCGGGTGGGAACGGCGGCCAGGGTGATGATCGTGGCGACCCACGCGGACGAGCGGCGGCCGGAGTTGGACTTCCCGCGCCTGAGCGAAGCCTTCCCGGGGATGATCGCGGGGCAGTACGCGGTGGACAGCGAAACGAACAAGGGCGTGGGAGCCCTGCGGGAGGCCATCGGCGGCGAGGCGGCACGGCTGCCGCAGATGGGGCAGTTGTTCAGCCGACGATGGGCCAGCGCGCGGGACGAGATCCTGGCGCAGGCGGGCGCTCAGCCACAGATGCCCTTCGAGGACTTCGCCGCGATCTGCCGTCGGCACCAGGTCCGCGACGACGAGGTCGTCCACCTGGCGGAGTTGCTCCACGACCTGGGCCAGGTCATCTACTACGGTGACGATGACGGCCTGCGCGACATCGTCATCCTCAACCCCGAGTGGTTGACCAAGGCGATCAGTCACGTGCTGGAGGACCACGGCGTCCGGGCCAGCAGCGGGATCCTCGACCACCACGAGCTGCGGCGCATCTGGCGTCAGCGGGACGACGGGCTGTCGTACAACCCCGTCCACCACCCGTTCTTCCTGCGACTGATGGAGAAGTTCGACGTCTCCTACCGGCTGAGCGACCGGGACCGGAGCCTGATCGCCCAGTTGGTCCCGTACGAACGCGCACAGCCGCCGTGGGAGGCGACACGGCCGCTGCCGGACGGCATTCGGGTGCTGAGGCTCACCTGTGAACTCGGTGAGAGCGCGCCGCCGGGCCTGATCTCGTGGATCACCGTGCGCCATCACGACGCGTCGACGGGCCAGCACTGGCGGCGAGGAGTGTTCCTGCGCCATCCGATCGCGGCGTACCGGTCCGAGGCGCTGGTGGAGTTGCAGGCTGACCACCGCTTGACGATCGAGGTCCGTGCGCCGTCACCCGACCTCTTCTTCAACGTGCTGCGGGACAGCCTGGAGCGTCTTCTGACGACGCGCTGGCCGGGCCTGCCCTTCGCGCTGTTCGTACCGTGCCCGACCCGTGGCAACGACGGTGTCGCCTGCACCGGGCGCTTCCCGCTCGACGGGCTGATCAAGTTCCGGGAGCGTTCGACTCGTCCTGGGTCGGTCCGACCCGTCGGGCTGTTCGAAGCCACCCTGGGGGCCGGGGCGGACCGGCCGCAGGTCGTACTCCCCTGCCTGACGTGCCACCAGGACCACGACGTCGCCGGCCTGCTGACCGGCTTCGTGGCGCCGCAGCCCTTCGGCGCTGAGCTGCAGCAGTTGGAGCGGCGTCTCGGCGCCCTCAGCAAGGATGTCGGCGTCATCGGGGACCACGTGGCGGAGACCGCGTCGTTCGCCGCAGACACGGCACACCAGCTCCGTCGGTTGGTGCGGGCCGTCGGCACGGAGGTGAACGACTGCCCACGGTTGTTCACCGTCGCCACGATCCCGCCCGTCGGCTGGCGCCGTCTCTCGTTCGGGCAGCAGCCGATCCGGATCACCCTCTGGTGCGAACAGCCCGGCGAGTGGCACACCTGGGACGGGGCGAGTTACGAGGTGACCGAGCCGCGCGACTGGCTGCGGAAGGTCGGGCCGTACCTGAACCTGGTGTTCAAGACTCTGCGCCTCGTGTATCCGGTGGCGGCCGCGGTGGCCGGCTACGTCGCGCCGAACCTGGATCAGGCGCAGCGGGAACTGGACCTGATGAAGAGCCTCATCGACTCGTTGCCCACGGCGCTCGTCGAAGACGCGCTGGCCGCGCCGCCCGAGTCACGGCACACCCTGTCCGTGGCCGAGGGCGCCGCGCTGCGCTCGTTCAAGGTGCTGCTCATGCAGCTGGACGCCGTCCGCGCCTTCGGGGGGCTGGGCCGGGTGCTCACACCCACCGGGGAGTTCCTGTGGGTGTGCCCGACCCACCGACGCATGCACGACCCAGGGCTACCGGTGCTACCCGCCTGAGAATCTACTCAGACCGCCGTGCGGGTCGCGAGGATCGCCAGGGTCTCCCGGCGTACGTCGTCGGCCTCGTCAACGAGGCGGCGATGGGCGAAGCGGACCACCAGGATCCCGACGGTCGCCAGCAGGGCGTCCCGCCGCAGGTCGATCTCCCGCTGTCGGGGGTCGCCATGGGTGGTGGCGCCGTCGAGTTCGATGTTGACCCGTTCCCGCTCGGCGAACATGTCGAGGTAGACGGTGCGCCGTCCCAGACGCATCGGCACCTGCCGGCGGAACACCGGCATGGTCGGGCCGGTGAAGACGTGGTCGTGGCCCCAGATCTCCAATGGGCTACGGCAGCCCTGGGCGAGCCGGGTCAGCAGGGTCCGCAGCGCTGCCCGGTCGGTCAGCCTCGGCACGGTCGCCACGGCGAGGGTCAGCCGCTCGGGGGTGGTCAGCCAGTCGTTGACGGCCCGGATCACCGGTGCCCGCCGCTCGGCGGACGGCAGGATCGGCCACGAGTCGACGATGGTCTGCTCCAGGCGAGTGACCGTCAGTCCACGGCGGACGACCACGTGCGGCGGCGCGACGACGAGATCGTTTCGCCGATGGACGACCACTCCGGGGCGGGCCCGTAGGCCCACGTTGATCGGGGCGGTGAGGTGCAGGGGCTCTCCTGCCGTCTGCGGGCGCAGGCTCCACGCGGCTAGCGCACTGAGATGGCTGAGTGTGGCGCGTCCCCGCGCCCAGGCGAGAGCCGCGAGGGCGGCGACGCCCGGGTCGAGGCGGCTCAGGACCGGGGCGCCCGGCCTGTCGTCCAGCAGGTGCGCCGCCACGAAGACCTCGGGCAGCACCCGTACCAGGTCGCCGGTGCGGCAGGCGTGCTCCAGCGCCCACTCCGGCACCACCTGCGTCACCGCCGTACGGGTGACCAGCCCTCCCGAACGCTTCACGAGGTCCCGCAGCACCGAGTTCACGCCCCGAACCGTGCTGCCCGCGTCCGAGGCTCCGCAAGCAGTCACCCCAGCCACTGTGGACGGGGCACCTACTGTGGAAAACCCCCACGCGCGGCCGAGTTCTGCTAGCCCTCGATCGGTGGCTGCTCAGCAGCACCTCGCTCGGCGTGTCGTGTTGCCCAGCAACCATTGATCAAGAAAACAAGAGCTCACGCCGCGAGTGTGGCGTAGCGGCCGTTGCGGTTGAGCAGGGTGTCGTGGTTGCCGGTTTCCACGATGCGGCCGTGGTCGAGGACGGCGATCTGGTCGGCGTCGCGGACCGTGGAGAGGCGGTGGGCGATGGTGATGGTGGTACGACCCTGGGCGAGCACGTCGAACGCCCGCTGAACGGCGCGTTCGGTCTCGGTGTCCAGGGCGCTGGTGGCCTCGTCGAGGACCAGGATGCGCGGGTCGCGCAGCAGCGTACGGGCGATGGCGAGCCGTTGCTTCTCGCCGCCGGAGAACCGGTGCCCACGCGAGCCGACCTCGGTGTCGTACCCGTCGGGGAGCGCGACGATGAGGTCGTGGATCTGGGCGGCGCGGGCGGCGGCCTCGATCTCGGCGTCGGTGGCGTCCGGCCGGGCATAGCGCAGGTTCTCCCGGACGGTGGTGTGCAGCAGGTACGTCTCCTGGCTGACCACGCCGACGATCGCGGCCAGGTCGGCCAGGCGCAGGTCGCGCAGGTCGACGCCGTCGACGGTGATCCGGCCGGCGGTCGGATCGTGCAGGCGGCTGACCAGGCCCGCGAGGGTGCTCTTGCCCGATCCGGTCTCGCCGACCAGGGCGAGGCTGGTGCCGGCGGGCACGTCGAGGGTGATGCCGGCGAGGGCGGCGGTGTCGCTGCCCGGGTAGCCGAAGGTGACGTCTTCCAGGCGCAGGTGACCCTGGACCCGGGCCGGGTCGAGGCGGACCGGTTCGGCGGGGTCGTCCACGTCGACCGGCAGGTCGAGGTATTCGAAGATGCGGGCGAACAGGGCCAGCGACGCGGTCAGCGACACGCCCACGTTGAGCAGGCCCATCAGCGGCCGGAACAGGCCGCCCTGCAGGGCGGTGAAGGCGACCAGGGTGCCGATGCTCAGTGTCCCGGCGGCGCCGGGCAGGCCGGCGGCGAGGTAGATGACGGCCGGTACGGCGGCGAAGATGATGCTCATCGAGGCCATCCGCCAGCGTCCGGCCAGCTCGCTGCGCAGCTCCAGGTCGACGAGGCGGGCCGAGGAGGCGGTGAACCGTTCGATGAGGGCGGGCCCGGTGCCCAGGGTCTTGGCGAGCTGGACGCCGCTGACCGACAGCCCCTCCTCGACGGTGACGTTCAGGTCGGCGAGTTCGTGTTGGCGCTGGGCGGTGATCTCGCGGCGCATCCGGGCGACCCGGCGGGTCAGCCAGATGGCCGGTGGCAGCACCACGAGCGAGACCAGGGAGAGCTGCCAGGAGAGCGCGACCATCGCGACGGCGGTGGTGACCACGGTGGTGAGGTTGGCCGCGACGGCGGTGGCGGTGGACGTGACCACCGACTGCATGCCGCCGATGTCGTTGGTGATGCGCGACTGCACCTCGCCGGTGCGGGTGCGGGTGAAGAAGCCCAGTGACTGACGCTGAAGGTGGCGGAAGACGTCGGTGCGCAGCCGGTGCATGACCCACTGGCCGACCTGGGTGGAGATCCAGGTCTGGACGACGCCGAGCGCGGCGGTCACGGCGGCGACCGCGACCATGCCGAGGACCAGCCAGACCAGCAGAGTCACGTCACCCTGCGGTAGGGCGCGGTCGATCACGGTACGGAGCAGGAACGGGCTCGCCATCGCGACGATCGAGGAGAGCACGATGATCGCGGTGACGATGACCAGCGCGGGTCGGTGGGGGGTGAAGAGGCGGCCGATGCGGCGCAGGGACACCTGGCGGGCCTGCTCCTTCTCCTCGGCGCTGACGGTGCGGTGGCCGCGGTCGCGGCCCATCGGGGTGGGTTCCAAGGGGAACTCCTTCCGGAAGGATATGCTGAGGTTACCTCAACATGAGGGAACAACAGCATCGGCTGCTACCGTATTCCGGTGACCGAGGACACCACCGACAGCGGCGACGAGAGCCTGGCCGAGACGTTCTGGGCGGTCGCGTCCCGCCTGCGCCGGCAGACCCGCGAGTCACTGGCCCCGTGGGACGTCACCCCCAGCCAGGCCCGGGCGCTGGGCGTGCTCGGCCGCCACGGCGAGGTACGCCCCGGCACCCTCGCCGAGCACCTGCGCATCGCGCCCCGCTCGGCCACCGAGGTCATCGACGACCTCCAGGCCCGGGGTCTCGTCGAGCGGCGACCCGACCCGGCCGACCGGCGGGCCACCCTGGTCGCGCCGACCGCCGAGGGCACCCGGGTCAGCGCCGCCATCCGGGCCGCCCGCCGCGCCGAGGCGGACCGCTTCTTCGGCCACCTCCCCGACGCCGACCGGGCCGAGCTGGCCCGCATCCTGCGCACCCTCCGCTGATGCAAGGAAGGGCACCTTGTTAACGCCTGGCGTATAGGAAGGGGCCCTTCCTCACATCAGTGAGGCTGGTTTACCGGGCTGGGGGGCGGGTAGCCAGCCGCCCCGTTCGACCGGCGGGGCCGGCCACCACCGCGCCGGGGAGCGTGACAGGAGACACCCGATGTGTGGGATCAGCGGGGAGGCACGCTTCGACGGCCAACCGCCCGACGCGGCGGCGGTCACCCGGATGACCGAGGCGATGCGCTCCCGCGGACCGGACGCCGAGGGCCTGCTGACCGACGACTGGGTGACCCTCGGGCACCGCCGGTTGACCATCATCGACCTGTCCGACGCCGGCGCCCAGCCGATGGCGCGCGACGACCTGGGTCTGGCGCTGGTCTTCAACGGCTGCGTCTACAACTACCCGGAGCTGCGCGAGGAGCTACAGAACGCCGGGTACGCCTTCCGATCCACCAGCGACACCGAGGTGATCCTGGTGGCGTACGCGCACTGGGGCGAACGCTTCGTCGACCACCTGGTGGGCATGTTCGCGATCGGCCTGGTCGACCGGGTCCGGCGACGCCTCGTCCTGGCCCGCGACCGGCTCGGCATCAAACCGCTCTACCTCGCCGAGACTGCGGGGCGGCTCCGGTTCGCCTCCACCCTGCCCGCGCTGCTGCGCGCCGGGGACGTCGACACCGGCATCGATCCGGTGGCGCTGCACCACTACCTGTCCTGGCACTCCATCGTGCCCGCGCCACGGACCGTGCTGCGCGGCGTCCGCAAGCTGCCACCGGCCACCCTGCGGATCGTCGAGGCCGACGGGCGCAGCCGGGAGCAGGTGTACTGGCAGCCCGACTACGTGCGGGAACCCGCCGACGCCGGGATGGGCGCCGCCGACTGGCGGGCCACCGTCGGGGACGCGCTGCGCACGGCCGTACGCCGCCGGCTCGTGGCCGACGTCCCGGTCGGTGTGCTGCTCTCCGGCGGTCTGGACTCCAGCCTCATCGTGGCGCTGCTCGCCGAGGCCGGTCAGGAGCACCTGCGTACGTTCAGCATCGGCTTCGACAGTCGGGGCGACGAGTCCGGCGACGAGTTCCACTACTCCGACCTGGTGGCTCGCGCGTACGACACCGACCACCAGCGGATCCGGCTCGCCGACGACGACCTGGCGCCCGCCGTCCGCAACGCCGTGCGGGCCATGGCCGAGCCGATGGGCAGCCACGACGTCGTCGCCTTCCACCTGCTGTCGGAACAGGTGGCGAAGCACGTGAAGGTGGCCCAGTCCGGGCAGGGCGCGGACGAGGTGTTCGCCGGCTACGGCTACCACCAGCCGCTTGTCGACGCGCCCCGACACGGCGCCGCCGAGACGTTCGCGGCGGCGTTCTTCGACCGGGACCACGACGAGCTGCGCACCATCGTCGGCCCGGAGTACACGCTGGACCACGACGCCAGCCGGGACCTGCTCGCCGGGCACCTCGACGCGCCCGGGGCGCAGACCGCGCTGGACGCGGTGCTGCGCCTGGACACCCACCTGATGCTGCCCGACGATCCGGTCAAGCGGGTGGACAGCATGAGCATGGCGTGGGGGTTGGAGGTGCGCACGCCGTTCCTCGACCAGGACCTGGTGGCCCTGGCGGCGCACTGCCCGCCGGAGCACAAGGTGGCCCAGGGCGGCAAGGGCGTGCTCAAGGAGGTGGCCCGGGAGGTGCTGCCGGCCGAGGTGATCGACCGGCCGAAGGGCTACTTCCCGGTGCCGGCGCTGCGCAACGTGGACGGACCGGTGCGCGAGCTGGTCGCCGAGGCGTTGCAGGCCCCGGCGGCCCGCGAGCGCGGGCTGTTCCGTCCCGAGTACGTCTCGCGGCTGCTCGCCGAGCCGGACCGGGCCGAGGCGGCCGCCGGCAGCAACAAGCTGTGGCAGCTCGGCCTGCTGGAGCTGTGGCTACAGACCCACGGCATCCACTGAGAGCGGCCCGGCCCGTCAGGCGGCGGCGGTCTGGGCGGCGAGGTCGTCGATGACGGCACGCAGGTCGCCGGTGTCGTCGAGCACCCGGCGCTGTCGGGTCGCGCCGGTGCCGTCGCGGCGCAGCCGGGCCAATTGGGACAGGACGTAGCCGAGGTCGCCGTGCCGCAGCAGCGCCGGGGCGATCGTCGCCATCAGGTCGTCGACCAGGTCCCAGGCCGGGCGGGCGCCACCGGCCCGCAGGTCGATCAGCTCGCCGTCGAGGCCGTCGTGGGCGGCCCGCCAGTGCGCCGCGGCGACGAGACAGTCGCGCACTGCCGGGGCGGGCACACCGGCGCGTACGTCGTCGGCGAGCGTCGCGACCAGGCTGCGGACCAGGGCGGCGACCAGCACCGCGTCGTCCACGGTCGGGCAGACGTCGCCGACGCGCACCTCGACCGTCGGGTACGCCGACGACGGCCGGGCGTACCAGTAGACCATCGCGGCGTCCAGCATGACGCCGGCGGCGATCAGCTCGTCGACCGTGCGGTCGTAGTCGGTGACCGAGTCGAAGTACGGGGTGGGCCCGATGCTGGGCCAGCGTTCCAACTGCATCGACCGCCAACTGGCGTGGCCGGTGTCGTACCCGTCGTGCAGCGGCGAGTTGGTGGTGAGGGCCTGCACCACCGGCAGCCACACCCGCAGGTGGTTGCAGACCTGCACGGCCAGTTCCCGGTCCGGGAGCCCGACGTGCACGTGACAGCCGCAGACGGCCGGATCGTGTGCCACCGGCCCGTACCGGCGCGACATGGCGTGGTAGCGCGGCTCGTCGGGCACCGTCCGGTGCGGCTCGCCCACCGGCGTCGCGCCGACGGCGACGAGCCGGGCCCCGGCCCGGGCGGCGGCCTGGACGGCCGATCGCCGCAGCGCCACCAGGTGGGTACGGAGTTCGTCGAGGTCGGCGCAGACCGGGGTGACCATCTCGACCATGCTGTGCCGGAACTCCTGGCGGCTCTGGTCGCGGGCGGGGCCGCGCAGCGCAGCCCGCACCTCGTCGGCGACCGGCAGGTTGCCTCCGCTGGACGGGTCGAGCAGCAGGAACTCCTCCTCGACGCCGAGGGTGAGCGTGTCGAGGTCGGCAACGGCGTCGACGGTCACCGGACGGTACGCCATCTCCGCCTCCATCCGCTGCTGCGGCCCCGGGCGGGCAGCCGGGCCGACGGGCGGCTCGGTTTCCCGGTCGGGCCACCGGCAAACGCGCGGTCAGCCCGGGGCCAGCGCCGCCGCCCGTGCGGTGAGGAAGGCCCGCTCGGCCGCGTTGTCCGTCAACGCCACGGCCGTCCGGTACGCCTCGACGGCCTCGGCGTCGCGGCCGAGCCGGGCCAGCAGGTCGGCGCGGACCACGTGCCGCACGTGGTACCCGGGCAGGTCGAGGCGGTCCACCTCGGCCAGCGCCACGGCCGCGCCGGCGACCTCGGCGAGCGCGACGGCCCGGTTCAGCGCCACCACCGGGCCCGGGGCGACGACCGTGAGCTGGTCGTACAGCGTGAGGATCTGTCCCCAGTCGGTGTCGGCGGCGCGGGGCGCGACGCTGTGCACGGCGGCGATCGCGGCCTGGATCTGGTACGGCCCGGGCCGGCCGCGGCGCAGGCACCGGCGGACCAGCGCCTGCCCCTCGGCGACGAACACGGCGTTCCACCGGCTCCGGTCCTGCTCGGGCAGCGGCACGAGGTCCCCGTCGGCGGTGGTGCGGGCCCCCCGACGGGATTCGGTGAGCAGCATCAGCGCGAGCAGTCCGAGCGCCTCCGGCTCGTCCGGCATCAGCTCGACGAGCAGCCGGGCCAGCCGGATCGCCTCGGCGCACAGGTCGGCGCGGACCAGGTGCGGGCCGCTGCTGGCCGTGTAACCCTCATTGAAGATCAGGTACAGCACCGCGAGGACGGCGTGCAGCCGGTCGGGCAGGTCGGCGTCGCTCGGCACCCGGTACGGGATGCGCGCGTGGCGGATCTTCGACTTGGCGCGGACCAACCGCTGCGCCATCGTCGCCTCCGGCACCAGGAACGCGCGGGCGATCTCGGCGGTCCGCAGGCCACCGAGCAGACGCAGGGTGAGCGCGATCCGGGTGGCCGGCGCGAGCGCCGGATGACAGCAGGTGAAGATCAGACGGAGCCGGTCATCGCGCACGGGCCCCTCCTCGGCGGGTGGGTCGGTGGCGTACAGCAGGGCCGCCTGGGCGTGCCGGTCGGCGCGGGTCGCCTCCCGACGCAGCCGGTCGATGGCCTGGTTGCGGGCGGTGGTGATGATCCAACCGGCCGGGCTGGGCGGTGGGCCGGTGGTCGGCCACCGCCGCAGCGCGATCGTGAAGGCGTCCTGCACGGCCTCCTCGGCGAGGTCGATGTCGCCGAGGAGGCGTACCAGGACGGCGACCGCGCGCCCGTACTCGGCGCGGAACACCGCCTCCACGTCGGGCACTGTCAACCTCCGGCGGCGGACCGGAAGGGGCGGACCTCGATCGGCAGGGTGGTGGCCAGCGCGTAACGGCGCCCCCAGCGCAGGGCGGCGTCCAGGTCTGGAACGTCGATGATGGTGACCCCGCCCAGGTGTTCCTTGCCCTCCACGAACGGCCCGTCGGTGACCAGGACGTCGCCGTCGCCCGGGCGCAGCACGGTGGCGGTCTCCGGCCCGTGCAGGCCCTGACCGAACACCCACGACCCGTCCGCGACGAGCTCGTCCCGCAGCTCACCGACCTCACGCATGACCTGGGCCAGGAACTCCGGCTCCGGTGTCCCGCCGTCGGGCTGGTGCATGCTGAGCAGATAGATTGTCATCGTTCCTCCTCGCGGGCGGCGGGTCGACCGCACGTCGACCCCTCATCCTCCACACGAACGGCGACCGCCCACATCGACAGGTCGACCGGAACGCAGGTCGGCCCGCCGACGCCGAAGGGTCTACCGCCACGCCGACCACCGTCGCCCCGGTGGCCGACCCAGGCATGGCGAGACACCAGCGCGGGGGGCTCCGCACCGGTGTCCGCCCTCGCTCACGCGGGCAGCGTGGTGGTTCAGGTGTTCTGAGCTACCGGCTCCTGGGTGACCACCGGCCGATCGGTCTGCCGACCGTGCACCATCTTCTCGAGCACCAGGACGGCCGGGGCCGCGGCGACGCTGAGCACGCCGAGGAAAAGCCAGGGCCACCACGGCTGGGCGGCCAGTAGGAAGGTCAGCAGCGCCGGGGCGGTGGTCTGCCCTAGCGTCCAGGACAACTGGTAGACCGCGAGGTAGCGGCCGCGCATGTGGTCCGGAGCGAGGGTGACGCTCAGGTTTTCGTACAGTGGGGTCGCGGTCGTCTCGGCGGTCGTGTAAAGGACCGTGGCGGCGAACAGGCCGGCGATCACCGCCCATGGCGGTGCCGCGACGAGCACCGCGAAGAGACCGAACGCCACTGCATTGATCAAGCAGGAGATTGCGATGACCCGGGTCGCCCGGAATCGCTCCATGGCCCGGCTGACCGCCGTCTGGGTCAGCGCAACCTGCACACTGTTGAGCACCAGCAGCGCGCCCGCGATCCAGGCGCCCTCACCCAGGCCCTCGATGATGTACACGCCCAGTAGCAGACTCAGCACCAGAGCCGCGAACACGAACGACACGTTGATCGCTACCAGCAGCATGTACCGTCGGTCGCGCAACACTGTGCGGTATCCCACGGCAGGCAGGTCGGGCGTCTCGGCGGAGGAGGGCTCCGGCTTCCGCTCGTCGGGCTTCCAGCGCGCGAGCAGCAGCGCGGCCACCAGGTAGCTCAAGACGTTCGCGGCGACGAGGATGCGCAGGCCGGTGGATCCGTCGAAGCCCACCAGCAGTGCGCCGAGCGCGCCACCCAGCCCGAGACCGACGTTGCGCAACATGTGCAGCATGGCGAACCATCGGGTCCGCTGCGTTCCCTGCGCGGCCAGCGCCACCAGGCCGTTGCTGGTGGTCCAGTAGGTCACCGCGCCAACCTGGGTCAGCAGGGTGACCACGACGATCTTCCAGGCGCTGTCGGCGACCAGGAAGCCGGCGTAGCCGACCGCGGAGATCATGTTCCCGGTGAGCGCCGTCCGGCGTGGACCGATTCGGTCGGACAAGGGCCCAACCAGGACAGCCGTGGGCACGGCGATGAGGCGGGCGATCGTGATGGCTGCGCCGATGGCGGGAAGCGACAGTGACGTCGTCTGCGCGAAGTAGACAACGATGAACGCCAACAGCATGCCGCTGCCGAGACTGTCGATGACCGCGGCGGACGCGAGATTGCGGTGCTGCGCCATGCGGGGCAACCCGAGTCGGTCGGTGAGGAAGCCTTGCTGTTCGGATCGTGGAGCTGCCACGTCGGGTCTCCTTCAAGGGCTGCGGACCACTCCAGCATCGAAGGCCGTACCAGATCGACAGAGAGATTAGATCTGGATGGAATCTTGGCCCTCGGCAACGACGGGCCGTGGTAGAGATCCCGCATGGCGTTCGATGATCTGGCCTACACCGGGACACCGCACGATCGCGTCCCGGCCCGGCGTGCCGACCCCGAGTGGGTGGCCGACCAGTTCGCCCGCCCCGACGTCCAGCTCGTACCGATGTGGAGGGACCGCTGCCTGCTGGCCGCCGGCGTCCCGATCGTCGCGACCGGACACCGGAGTCGGCAGATCGCGGCCGCCGCCGGCGAGTCTGTGCTTCTCGGCCTGGAGGACGGCACCCCCGTCTTCGCCGCCGACCTGAGCGCCGTCGACGAGCCCACCGCCCTGCGGCTGTCCGCCGCACAGGAAAGCACCGACCTGCGGAGGCTGGCGGCCAGGCTGTCGCATCCGCAGGCCGCGACCCTGGCGTACGCGCGCGGCCTGCTCCACTGGAACCGCCACACCCGCTTCTGCGGCGTCTGCGGGTCACCCGCGCGCAGCGCCCAGGCCGGCCACGTCCGGGTGTGCACCGCCCTGGACTGCGCCCGGGTGTTGTTCCCCCGTATCGAGCCGGCTGTGATCGTGCTGATCGAGAGTCCCGGCGCGGAGCCGCGCTGCCTGCTGGCCCGTCACCACGGCGCGGACCCGGACAGTTTCTCGTTGCTGGCCGGCTTCGTCGAGATCGGCGAGAGCCTGGAGGGCACGGTACGCCGCGAAGCCGCCGAGGAGGCGGGCGTCACGGTCGGCACCGTCACCTACCAGGGCTCCCAGGGGTGGCCGTTCCCGTCCGGCATGATGATCGGCTTCGTCGGCCAGGCGCTCGACGACCGGATCGACGTGGACGGCGCGGAACTGCTCGAGGCACGGTGGTTCACCCGCGGTGAAGTGGTCGAGCGGATCGTCGACGGTCCCGGAGCGGGACCCGCCGACTCGATCGGTGGCTGGTTGCTGCGCTCCTGGGCCGGCCTCGGCGCGTCACCGGAAGTTCGCCCCTGACCCGATCGGACCCGCTCCGGACCTGGTGCGTCATCGTGCGATGCGAGTTTATGCATCGACGAAGCGCTTTGGATCGACCCGTCCGGGTGCGAGAGTCGACCTGCAACGTACATGAATCCGGCGTTATCGCTGCATGTGGTTGATCAGTCGTCACGACCGAGTCGCTTGCCCGCCTGGGATCGCCACGGTCCCAGCCGCGCCATGCCCGGAGGCCTCCGGGTCGCCCACGTGGCCTCACGCGTACTCATTCCGACATCCGGAAAGGACATTCATGGAAGCCCCCATCCTTCCGTCCGTCGCAACCGCCGAGGTGCAGCCCAGCTCGGTGGCCGAACTGATGGCCACCCACCTGGCCGAGAAGTTCCCGGCGGCGAGCCGCGCCGAACTGGCCGCCCGGTTCGCGGATGAGCACATTGTGACGCTGCCGGGCTTCTGCCCGCCTCCGCTCCTCGCCGCCGTCCGCGACGAGGCGGTCGGCATCATGGCTCGGCACGGCACCTATCACGACCTGACCTTCGAGATCACCGACAACACACCCCGTCGGATGCGTACGGTGGGCCAGCCGGTGATCCGCGACGAGGGTCCGCTGGTGCACAACTTCTACTTCGCCCCGGTGCTGCTGGACTTCGTCGCCGACGTGGTGGGTGAGCCGGTGCACACCTGCCCGTACGCGGGCGAGCACTACGTGATCAGCCGGCTCGACGCCAACGGTGACACCCACGGCTGGCACTGGGACGACTACACCTACGGCATCATCCTGGTGCTGGAGGCTCCGCATTACACCGAGGGTGGTTTCGTCCAGGCGGTCCCGAACACGCGCTGGGACAAGGGCAACCCCGACGTGTACGGGGCCCTGCTGTCGAGCCAGGTTCGCTCCTACGCCCTGGAGCCGGGTGACGCGTACGTCGTGAAGACCAACACCACCATGCACCGCGTCCACCCGATCCGCGGCGAGGGCCGCCGCACGATTGTCAACATGACGCTGGCCAGCACCGCCGACCTCGACCGACCGATGACTCACGAGACCAACGACGCGCTCTTCGGTGGCGTACGCGACCCTCGGATCGGCAGTTGACCGGCGACGCGATGGAGGGAGAACCGATGCAACCTCGCGAATCCATGCGCGGCCTGCCGCGTCTCGTCCAGCCGTTCCTGACCTGGGTCACCGGCATGCCGCTGACCGGCGCCAAGCCCCGGGTGCTGTGGCGGCCGGTGCTCGCGCTGATCGCAGGCTTCGTGCAGACCGTGGTGGGCGTGACCATCGGTGTCGCGGGCCTGCAGGCGCGTTGGTATCTCGGGATTCCGTTGGTGCTGCTGTCCTGGCCGATCACCGCCGGCGGAATACGCCGGCTGGACGTGGTGGTGGTGCACCAGACGCTGCACCAGATGTACACCCCTTCGACCCGAGGGAATCGCATCGTCAGCGAGATTGTCACCACCCTGACGTGGCGCCCGCCGTACGACGAGAACCGCAAGGAACACCTTGTGCACCACGCCCACCCGTGTTCCCTGCGCGACGGCGACATCCTCTACCTGGCTTCAACCGGGGCGCGTCCGGGCATGACGAGGCGAGAATTCCGCGGCTACCTGTGGCGGGCGCTGATCTCGCCGCGGCACCACTGGTCATTCTTCGCCGGACGGATGCGTGGCAACTTCTTCTCCCGGCCGCCGGCCTACCGGCTGGCGATGAGCCTGAGCTACCTCGCCGCGACCGTGGTCTTCCTCGGGCTGACCGGCTGGTGGCTGCAGTGGCTGCTGCTGTGGTTCCTGCCGGCAACCTTCTTCTTCCACAACCACACGCTGCTGTACACGCTGAGCGAGCACCGGTGGTGGCTCTTCCAGAACGCCGAGCGGCTCACCAAGCCCCAGCGTGACCAGCTGACCTTCGGGCGGTTCTGCGGTACGGCGGTGCCGCAGACCGGGGACGTCGGTCCGCTCCGCGCCGGCCTCGCCTGGACCGGCTGGTGGGCACGGATGCTGCTGCTGTACGCCCCGTACCGCTTGTGCATCCTGGTCGGCGACACCGTCCAGCATGATCTTCACCATGTGCGCCCCAAGTGCGACTGGGCGAACTCGTCCTGGGTACGCAACGCCGACCTCGGCACCAATCAGGCGGGCCGGTACTTCGAGGTGTGGGGCGGCCTGCTCAGCCACGTCTACGTCGGGAACAGCGTCTCCGACTGGATCACGGCGGAACCCTCCGCGCCGTCGCGCCGTCCGGCGGTCAAGGAGGCGGTGGCCGCATGAGGCGGCAGTCCGAGTCGCTGGACCCGGCGGCGGTGCGGGCCGCCGTACGCGACATCGTCGAGGCTCCACGGTACGACGCCTGGCTCATGGAGATGCCGGACGAGATGCTGGTGCGGCTCGCGGCTCCGCTGGAGATGTTGCAGTTCCAGTTCTACCTCACGCCGCGGCTGGAGCGACACCTGGTCCGTGCGGCACGGGTCTGCTGCGAGGCGAGCGCCGTCGGCCTGGAAACCTGCCCCGCCGACATGCGCCAGGCGTTCCGGGTCCTGGCGGACGTGGTCGGGGTGCGAACCTCGCTCGAGCTCGGCTGAGACCGGTCTGGCGCGATCGAAGCGCGGGCGGGAAATCCCGCCTGCGCTTCGTCGTTTCCTGCTCAGATCATTCCGCAGCGGGTCCCGAGGATGTTGTCGGCGGGCAATGCCTGCTCGGCGAGGAGGCTCATCCACGACGAAAGCCCGAGGTCGCACACGCCCCGAGCCGGGGCCGGCAGCCGAGAGGCCAGGAACCATCGCTGGGCGGCGGTGGACGGCCCTGCCACGAACGTGATCCGCAGCCCGTGCTCCCCGGCGGCCCAGGTCAGCGCATGCCGCTGGGGTTCGCCGCGCGCGACAGCCCCCAGCCAGACCCCTTCGGGGGCCAGCGCCCCAGCCACCAGGGCGGCCAGGTCGGCCAAGTCGGGGCGCGCGATGACGGAGCCGTCGACGACGAAGTCCAGCCGGCCCGCGAAACGCTCCGACCGCAGATCCGTCGCCGTCAGGCTGACGGGACGGCGGACTCCTCCCGGGCGGCGGCCACCGTGCCGTGACCGACCCTCGGGCACCCGCCCGAGACGGTAATAGTTTCCGGCAGCCAGATAGGCGAGGGTGAACGGATTTCCGCCGACCGGCTCCGACGCCAGGTCCAGCAGACGGTGGTCCTCGCGCAGACCCGCCCGCAACAGGATCACCAGTTGTAGGGCGTCCGCGAGCTGGTCGTTGGCGGGGCGCGGAAGTGCCGCGAGGGTCATCTTCTCCTCCGGTTCTGCCTTGTCGGAACGATGGTCAGGCGGTTTCCCCGCCCGGCGGGCAACTGCGAGAATGAGCGCGGGTCCGATCGCGGGTGAAGGATGAGGGACGCATGCTGAGGCTGGAATTCTCGGTCGAGGACATCGCCCGGACCCGGTTCGCCAGCTCTCCGCTGTGGGAGGTGGTAACCAGCGTTCAGGCGCTCAAGGATCCAGGCCGGCACGTCCTGCACCTGAGCTGGCACGATGTGACCCGGCGCCGGCTGAGCCGCGAGGGCGTCGACTTCCCGCTGCTCAGCGCGCTGGTCCCGGTCCCGAGCTACTACGTGCCGGATTTCCTCACTCCGGTACCGGACACCGCAGCGCCCACCCTGGACGAGGAGCTGGCCGGTGTCGCCGCCACGCCGCCGGGCCTGGTGCGCACCGACCTGGAGCGGATGCCGAAGCCGTGGCCTGCCCTGGTCAGCGCGTTGCATCGCGACCCCGCCACCGGCCTGGCCCGACTGATCGACGAGATACGCGCCTATTGGGCGGTCGCGTTGGCGCCGCACTGGCCGCGCATCAAGCGCCTGCTCGACGGTGAGGTACTGCACCGCGCCCGGGCACTCGCCCACGGCGGCGCGGCCGCACTGTTCCAGGGACTCCATCCCCAGGTCAGCTGGCACGAGGCAAGTCTGCGGGTGGCACACCCCGCCTACGAGGCGACCCGGGCACTGGACGCTGGCCTTGGCCTGGTGCTGGTGCCCAGCGTGTTCGTGTGGCCGGGGGTGTTCTCCCAGAGCAACCCTCCGGGCCAGCCCGGCCTGGTGTATCCCCCGCACGGCATCGGGCAGTTGTGGGGGTCCGGGGCCCGGCCGGCGCCACGCGCTCTCGCGGGGCTGATCGGGCCGTCCCGCGCCCGGATCCTGATCGAGCTGGAGGTGTCCACCTCGACGGCGGAGCTGTCGTCCCGGCTGAAGATGTCGGCGCCCAACGTCTCGCACCACCTCACCACGCTTCGCAAGGCAGGCCTCGTCGCCGCCCACCGCGCCGGGCACAGCGTCCTCTACCTGCGGACGGCGGCGGCCCAGACGCTGATCGCCGCCTGCGAGCCGGGCTGAGCTCACGAGAACACGACTGTGCGCTGCCCGCAGAGGATGACCCGGCGCTCGGCGTGCCACTTGACCGCCCGCGCCAGTGCCCTGGCCTCCAGATCGTGGTTCAGCGCGGCCAGTTTTTCCGGCGTGAACCGGTGGTCGGCCCGGGCGAAGTCCTGCTCGATGATCGGTCCCTCGTCGAGATCGGCCGTGACGTAGTGAGCCGTCGCACCGATGACCTTGACTCCGCGCTCGTGTGCTCTGCGGTAGGGGCTCGCGCCCTTGAAGCTCGGCAACAGGCTGTGATGAATGTTAATCACCCGCCCCGCCAACCGACGGCACAACTGGGGCGAGAGAATCTGCATGTAGCGGGCGAGCACGAGGGTGTCCGCCGAGTACGTGTCGATCAGCCTGACCAATTCCGCCTCGGCGTCCGTCCTGCCCTCGGCGGTGACCGGCACGTGGTGGAAGGGCACGCCGTGCCACCGGGCGATGTCCGCCAAGTCGACGTGGTTGGATACCACCGCGGACACCTCCACCGGCAGGGCGCCGGTGTGAGCCCGGAACAGCAGGTCGTTCAAGCAGTGACCGTACCTGGAGACCATCACGAGCACCCGGTGTGGGACGGAGAGGTCGTGTAGCTGCCACTGCATGCGGAAGCTCTCGGCGACCGGCTCGAACTCCTTACGGATCCGCTCGACATCAGGCGGCCCGGGCTCACCCCGCGCCTGCACCCGCATGAAGAATCGGTTCGCCGCGGCGTCGGCGAACTGCTGACTCTCCGAGATGCTCAGCCGCTGGTCGGCCAGAAACCCGGTGACCTCCCTGACGATCCCGCGCCGGTCGTCGCAGGCAAGCGTCAGGACGTAGTCGGGCTGGACCGGTTCGGGCATGGCGAGACTCCTTGCTTCTGTACTGGCCGGACGGGTGGCGGCGAGTCGGTCGCTCTTCTCGGCGGTGTACCGCAGCATCGTCAGAAGTTGGTGGGCGGTGACCCGGCCCGGCACGACCCGGGTCGACGGTGGCAACGGCAGTTTGCCCCGGTCGGACCAGCCGAGCCGGCCGTCCGGGCCGATCGCCGCCTGGGTGCGGCCGGCGTTGTCCTGGTGCAGGCAGTACGGCACGTCGAGCAGGCCGGCGGCGAACGCGGCCCGCAGGGCCGAACCAACATCGTCGGAGATTTGCAGCACGGCGTGTACCAGCGCGGACGCCTCGGCGAGCACCTCGCCATACCCCACCTGGCCGGGGTCCGGCAGCCCACGGTCGCGGCCGGCCGCCGCCGTCCGCGCGGCAGCGCGCAGGGCAGACACGTTCTCGGCCACGGTGGGAAGCCGGTGCGCTTCCACGGTGGTCTTGACGATGAGCCGCTCGGCTCCGCCGAGCACCGCGATCTCCGCGCCTCGGCCGGTGAGGAGCGCGGCGCCGGCCTCGGTGGCGGGGAAGACGCCCATGTACGCGTAGAGCACCACGTGCCAGTCCACATCGGCGGGCAGCAGGTCACCGGCGAGGGTGCGCAGTGCGGCCAGCGCCTCGATATCCTGCACCGGATTGGTCTGCTGGGTATAGCTCAGTGAGATGCTCCGGATGCCCTGCTGCACGAAGAAGATGCCTTCGAGCACGCTCATCGCCACCAGCAGTGACGGAGGACAGAGCTGGCCCAGCAGGCAGCCGCCGAAAGTCTCCAGGTGGGCGCGTCGGCCCCGGGCGGCACATTCCTCGTGCAGCTGCCGCGACGCGTCGCGCCACCTGGCGACGGACTCGGCCAGCGGGGTGCGCCCGTACGGCAGACAGTAGGACACCGGCCCGCCTTCGCTGGCCGACAGACCCGCCTCCACCAGGGTGTGGAAGATCCGCTCCGGTGCGGCCGATCCGTGCCGGACCTGCACGGGTAGCGCACCGGCCGACGCCGCGACCCGCGCGGTGACCGCGGGCCCGTGGGCGACCAACGGGAAGCCGTTCAAGGGGGCTCCGCCGCGTAGCGCGGCCCGGGCCGCCCGCTCGTCGCCCACACGGGTGTAGCTGTCCACCGTGATGGTGGCCACCGCGCTGAGACCGGTGGCCGCAACCGCCCGCAGCCCGGCCGACATGTCCGCCGGATCGCTCATGCCCATGCGGGGCTGCACCACGAGCCGTCCTGCCGCACGCACGTGGGCCGCCAGGTCTCCGGTCGCAGCGGCCGAAGTGGTCACGCCGCCCTCGCGGACTCGCGGTCGCCGGTCTGGACCGACAATGCCTCCACCAGGCCGGGCAGCTCCGTCACGTCCGATCCCTGTGGAAAGACCAGGTCGAAGCCGGCTGCCGCGAGCCGCTCGACGTAGGGCCGGTCGTCCCCCGCGATGCCCAGCTTGCCGCCGATCACCGCCGGGATGTGCCGGATGCGGGCGTCGGCGCGAACCCGGCCGATCAGGCGGGCGCCATCGAGGTGACCGTGACCATTGACCGAGCTGATGACGATCACGCTCGGCCGCCACCGGGCGGCTGTCTCGACCAGCAGGTCGTCCGGCACGCAGGCACCGAGGTTGGTCACCTGGTGTCCCGCCTCTTCCAGCAGCAACTGCAGGTAGACGAGATTCCAGGTGTGCGAGTCCGACGACACACTAGACAACAGGACCCGGCAGTGACCGGACGACCGCCGCGGCATCATGCCGCGCTCCGCTCGACCGGGTAACCCTGGCGCTCCCAATACTCCAGTCCACCCATCATCTCCTTGACCAGTAGGCCGTGCGCGGCCAGGTGCGCACCGGCGCGGACCCCGCCGTTGCAGCCGGGTCCCCAGCCGTAGGTGACGTACACCGCCGCCGGGTCCAGCAGGTCCAGCGTCTCGGGCGTCATGTCCTGATGCGGAATATTGCGGGCGCCCGGGACGTGCCCGGCGGCGTACGCCGCGGGTCGCCGGACGTCCAGCACGACCAGGCTGGCGACTCCGGCCTCGAGGTCGTGGTACACGTCGTACGGATCGGTCTCGCACTGCAGCCGGTGTTGGAAGTAATCCCGCGCTTCGGCGTGCCGGGCGGGCGGGACCCCAAGGACGCGGGACGCGTGCTGAGGCGACGCGACCGGTGTTGCCTCGTCGATCATGATTTTGCCCCTTCTGCTGATTGGGTTTCCGCGAACGCCGGGCTCAGGGGGTGGGTGCGTCCTCAATCGCCAGGCGCAGCACGGTGAGAAGGACGTCCAACCCTTGGGCAAGGTGTTCTTCGGAGATGGTCAGCGGGGGCAGAATCTTGATCACCTCACCGTTGCGGCCGCAGGTCTCGACGATGAGGCCTCGGTCGAAGCACATGTTCGAGATCTTGCCGGCGGATACGTCCCGTACCGCGGACAGGTCGAGTCCCCAGATCAGGCCAACCCCGCGCAGTCGCGCACCGGCGTCCATCGCCGGTGAGCAGCCGATCCGGCGGGCGAGCTCACGTCCCTTCGCACGGACGGCGGCGGCGAACACGCCGTCCGGCCCATCCGCCCAGAACTCGTCGAGCACCGCGGCGGCGGCGACGAACGCGAGTTGGTGACCGCGAAAGGTTCCGTTGTGCTGACCGGGACGCCACACGTCGTACTCTGGCTTGATCAGCACTATCGCCATCGGAAGGCCGTAGCCGCTGATCGACTTCGAGAGCGTGACCAGGTCCGGCACGATGCCGGCTCGCTCGAAGGAGAAGAACCGGCCGGTCCGGCCGCAACCGGCCTGGATGTCGTCGACGATCAGAAGGATCTGGTGCCGGTCGCAGAGTTCTCGCAGCCCGCGGAGAAACTCGGGCGGGGCGAGGTAGACGCCGCCCTCGCCCTGAACCGTCTCGAGCAGCACCGCAGCCGGCTTCGGCGTACCGGCGTTCGGGTCCTCGACCATCCGGCGCAGCAGGTCCAGGGTGTCGTAGCCGCCGAGCGGCGAGTCCGGGTACGGCAGGTGCGTCGTTCCAGTGAGCGTGCCGTGCAACCCCGCGCGGTAGTAGTCCGAGGCGGTGGCCGCGAGCGAGCCGGCGCTGACACCGTGGAAGGCGCCGCTGAACGCGATCACGTTGGTGCGACCGGTCACCAGGCGGGCCAGCTTGAGGGCGGCCTCGACCGCGTTGGTACCGGACGGGCTGCAGAACTGCACCCGATAGTCCAGCCCTCGGGGGCGCAGCACGTGGCTTTGGAACGCGTGGAGGAAGTCGAGCTTGGCTGAGGTGGTCAGGTCGAGTCCGTGGGTAAGCCCGTCGCGTTCGAGGTACTCGATCAGCTGTCGCTTGACCGGTTCCGGGTTGTGCCCGTAGTTGAGGCTGCCGGCTCCGGACAGGAAGTCGATGTACGAGACGCCGTCGTGATCCCGAAGGAGGTCGCCCTTCGACGTGGTGAAGACGGTGGGGAAGGACCGGGAGTAACTCCGGACCTGTGACTCGCCGGCCCCCTGGTCATTGGTGAAGCTCATCTGGAAGGCTCCGCTCGTAACGGTCGGATCAGTGGTCGGCCGCCGTGAGTGACCGGACGGCACCGATGTCGCGGCGGTACCGGCAGCCGGGAAATTGCACGTGTTCGGCCGCGCGGTAGGCGGCGTCGCGCGCCTCGTTCAAGGTCTCCCCGCTACCGACGACATGCAGAACCCGGCCACCCGCGGTGACCGGATCACGGTCCGCGCCGAGCGCGAGGTGGCCGTAGAACAGTTGGGCCTGCGGCGAGGCCTCAGCGGCAGCGAGGCCGGTCACCGGTTGCCCGGTGACGAATTCCCCGATTGGCCAGCCGGGCGGCGCGGCCGGGTCGGCCGGATCAAGGCCGCCCTGAGTGAGCGCGACGGAGCATCGGTGCAGCCTGTCGACATCGACCCGGTGCTGGCCGAGCCGCCGGTCCAGGACCGCCCGGCACAGCTCGACGAACGAGGTGGTGATTCCGGGCAGCACGACCTCGGCCTCGGAGTCGCCGAACCGGGCATTGATCTCGATGAGCCGCAGTCCGGCTGGGGTGATCATGGCCCCGAGATACACGAAGCCCGTGAAGTCCAGGCCCTCCGCACTCAGGCCCCGCATCAGCGGGTCGAGCAACTGGTGGCGAACGGCCGCCCGGAGCGTCTCGTCCTCCTCCGGGTGCGGCGCGATCGACCCCATCCCGTCGCAGTTGCCGCCCCGATCGCCATCGAAGGTCCGCTTGTAGTCCAGAGCGGTCGGGAGCAGGACGTAGGAGCTGCCATCGAGCAGCGCGAACACGGAGATCTCCTGGCCGTACAAGCGCTCTTCCACCACCACCCGGAAGGCATCCCCCAGTTCCTCGGCGAAGCGCCGGACGGCGGCCTCCGCCTCGGCGGTGGTCTCGCAGACGACGGCGCCGTCGCCGTTGAGCGTCAGCCCATCGGCCTTCACGACGCAGGAGTACGGCTGGGACCGGATGTAGGCCAGCGAGGCGGCCGGGTCGCTGAAGGTACGGAATCTGGCGGTCGGGATGCCGTGTTGGGCGCAGAACCGCTTGCCCGTGGCCTTGCTCGACTCCAGGGCGGCGGCGGCCTGGGTCGGGCCGATCACCGGATAACCGAAGCAGCGCAGCACGTCGACGTATCCGCGCGAAAGGGCGTCGATGTTCGACACGAAGACGAGGTCCATCGGGTTGGCCCGGAGGAACTCCAGCGCCGTGCGGGGGTTGTCGAGCGTCACGCCAGCCGCCGGGCGGATCCGGTCGTGCTTGATCACGTCGCATCCGGGTCCGTAGTACACGATCACGTCGGGATCGGTTCGGGTGAACAGGTCACAGATGGCGTGTCCGCGCCCGGTGCCGTCCACGACGAGAACACGGGTCTTCCGCCCTGCTGCGGTCATTGGCCGACCTCCGCACTTTCCATTGATGCGCCTTTGTGTTCCGGCGCGGCCGGGGCACGGTCCGCCGGAGCGTGCGCGGGCTGCGGCCACAGGTCCGTCCGGTCGAGGTGGGAGATGTCGTACCTGCCGAGCGCGCTCGCGATCAACCGCAGCTCCAGCGCCAGCGCCTCGACCAGCCGGATCAGCCCGTGGTCGGGGTCCTCGTCGACCGCGATCAACGCAGCGCGACCCAGGCCCACCGCCCGGGCCCCCAGCGCCAGGCATTTGGCGGCACGAGCCCCGTCGGTGATCCGGCCGGACGCGAGCAGACTCCGTCCCCGGGCGTCGACCTGGCCCAGGCAGTCCGCCAGTGACAGGCCCACGTGCTGGAGGAAGACGGTCGGTGCCCAGCCTGTGCCGCCCTCGGCACCGTCGACGGTCACCGCGTCCGCCCCGGCCGCCCAGCATGTCTCCGCCGCTTCACCGACGTCACGCGCCGGCGGCAGCTTCACCCAGACTCGGCAGCGTGGGTAGTTGTTGCGCATCAGGCGTACCTGCTGACCGAGGATTTCACGGGTGAACGTGCCGGGGGTGCCGCTGCGCAGCACCGCGTCGGTCTGTCGGTCGTACAGGTCGGCGATGGTGAAACGGTCGGCCATCGCCGCGGCCTGATCGCGACGGAGCAGAGTCTGCCCGCCCAGGCCGGGCTTCGCCCCCTGCCCGACCTTGAGCTCGAACGCCAGCCGGCCCTGCTCAAGCAGCCTGCTCGCCGTCGGGTCGCTGTAGACGGTGTTCCACACCTCCGCATCGGCGTCCTGAGTGGACTGCTGGACCACCACGCCGCCGCCGCTCTCGCCTGTCTTCAGGTACGCCTCGATCCGGCCCAGGAGCGCACCCCGCTCCTGTTGGCCGAGCCGGCCATACCCGCTGACCGGTACGACGTTCTCCCCGATGACCAGAGGAATACCGAGTTCACCGGCCTGCCGGCTGAGGCTCACGCCCGCTCCGGTGGCGGACACGTCGGTGGAGCCGAACGCGCTGACGTACAACGGATACGGGGCGACCAGCCCGCCTACCACCGTGCTCAGCAGGACATCCTCGGGCCTGGGCTCCTCGCCCAACTCCAGCAGCCGCTCCAGCCGTTGGGGCACGAACACCGGCGGCACCAGCCGCAGTTGGTCGATACCGTCGCCGACCGGCGCGGCGCGGTCCTCGCCGAACACCGTCCTGCCGTAGGCTCCCGGGTCGGGGAAGACCGCGGCGGCGCCCCGCCGTGCGCGGTCCCGAGCCTGCGCATCGGCGAATCCGGGCGCCTCCAGCCTGGTCACGGCGAGACCACCCCGGGAATCTTCGGGAAGGCACTCGCCTGCCAGACGGCCGGAAGTCCCGCCACGAACCGGGTGAGCCGCTCCAGGCCGATACCAAAGCCGGCGCTCGGCGGCAGCCCTTCCCGGGCGACGTCGAGGTACCAGCGGTACTTGGCGGGGTTCTCGGCCGTCTCCCGCATCCGCATGACCAGCCGGGCGTAATCGAACTCGCGCTCACCGCCACTCGCCACCTCGCCGTACCCGTCCGGCAGGATGAGGTCGAAGTTGCGTAGCACCCCCGGTTCGGTACGGCTCTCCCGGTCGTAGAACCCGCGGGAACCCTTCGGGTAGTCCACCACGAAGAACGCCTGCCGGTACTCGCGCGACAGCAGTTCCTCGCCGACCCAGTCGAGCTCACTGCCGCCCTGCTGCTCGTGCCCCAACTGGTGTAGGGAGGTCACCGCGGCGCGGTGCGTCAGCAGCTCGAACGGTCCAGCCACGATCGGCCCCAGGGCCGCCGGATCGCGGTCCAGGGTTTCGAGGTCGTTACCGTGATGCTCGATGACCGCGGCGACCGCCGCCTGGATCAGCCGCTCGGCCACGCGCATGGCCTCGGTCCGGCTCGCTCCGGCCATTTCGATGTCGATCTGGTGGAACTCCGCCAGATGCCGATGGGTGGTGGCGGTCTCCAGCGGTTCGAGCCGGACGTTCGGCGCGATGTTGAAGATCTTGTCGAAGGCCAGAAGAGAAGCCTGCTTGTACAGGATCCCGCTGGTCATCAGCTTGTAGCGGTGACCGTAGTAGTCGATGTCGACCTGCTTCGCGCCGCGCGCCCCCGGGTCGGTCACCGGCCCGATGGTGGGCGGCATCAGCTCGACGAATCCGTCGGCGGCTAGCAGCTCCCGCACCGCCATGAGGATCCGCTGCTGGATGCGCAGGGTCGCGCGCAGCTGCGGGGAGCGCAGGCGCACCCGTGGGGGCGCGGGCGAGTCACTGGCCAGGACCGAAGTCGTCATCGGCTGCGCTCCGATCGATAGGTGATGGGTTGGTATCCGGCGAGCCGATAGAAGTCCTGGTAGAGCACGTCATAGTCCTTGTTGGACACGAGGATCGTTCCGCCGGCCGCGAAGAGGGAGTCCGTCTCGTCGACGAGGTCCCCGGGCTTGACCTTCCAGGTGATCTCGATGTTGCTGACCAGCGGCGGCCCGTGCAGTTGGTCAACCACCCCGGACCGCTTGGGGATCACCGCGTCGAAGCAGTAGATCTGCTCGTCGGGGTACGGCTCGCTGGCCACGCCGGCCTCCACCTGCAGGGCGAGGTTGACGAGGGCGATGCCGTAGTTGCGCTGCATGGCGGCGAGCCCGGCGAGACCCTTGAACCGGGCACCCACCTCGAGAAAGATGAGTTCGTCTGCCTCGGTGTGAAAGAGCTCCAGGTGGGAGGCGCCGTCGGGCCAGCCGAGAGCGGCCATGGCCTGGGTGGCGAACCGGACCATCCGCGCCACCCGTGGATCGTCGTCGGCGAGGTTGATGTCCGCGTTGACCTGGCCACGGCGGACGTCGAGGGTGTTCACGAGATATTCGGTAACCCCGCCGAACAGCACCCGCCGGTCCTGCGAGACCAGGTTGACGCTGTACATCGTGCCGGTGATCAGCTCCTCGAACTCGTAGTCGGCGTCGATACGCGCATCCGCCGCCCGCAGCTCGGCCAGGGTCGATATCACGTACACGCCGTGGCTGCCGGCGGAGTCGATCGGCTTGAGGATGAAGGGCAGTCCGACATGCGCGATGATGTGGTCGAAGTACCGTGCCAGGTCATCGCTGTCCACCGCCCGGTAGCGCCCGAAGCGCGGCACCCGAACATTCGCGGCGATCAGCCGTTCCTTCATGACGCACTTGTCACGGAACGGCACGATGTCCGCCGGAAGCGGGCCTCCGAGTCCGAACTCGGCGCGTAGCTCGGCGGCAAAGATCATGCTGAGTTCGTCGAAGCAGTGCAGGGTGACCGGGCCGGGTGCCTCGGCGAGCACCTCACGCAGCGCGGCCCGGGCCGCCTGCGGGTCGACCGCCGAGCTGAGCAACGATCCACCGTCGGGCGCCGCACAGGGCACCACGTGCACCTGGTGGAAGTAGGCGTGCCGGTCGGCGTCCACCGTCGCCCACTCGAGGTCGGAGACGATCAGGACGATCCGGATGCCGCGCGGATCGCGGAGCAGGTCGTGGCGGAACGCGCCCATGGCGCGGAAGGAGAGCACGACGGCTGTCTTCATCGGGCCGCCTCCCACCAGCCGGCCGGCTGAAGCGCCTCAGGGCGCCGGTCCGGAAGGTTCCGGCCGATGTACGGCGACCAGGCGAGCACGTTGTTCTGGTTGTCGCCCAAGGGCCGGCCGTTGACCTTGGTGTCCCGACGCGCGCGCAGCGCGGCCTCGTGCAGCTCGACCGGCGTGTTCGCGGTGATCACGAACATGCCGACACTGTCGAGCTGGTCGGCACGCCCGGACAGCGGCGTGCCGGAGGGCTTGGGCAACCGGTGACAGAACGTCCCCGGGGCGAAGTCGATGCTGTCAAACCGGGTCGCGTCGGGCGGCGGCAGCAGAATCATCTCCGCCGCGCTCCGTGGTGAGGCGCTCAGGAAGGACAGATCCGGATGCCGCCCGCACCCCAGATCGGTGAGCACCTCCTCGAACCGTGTCCCGTACGCCTCGCTGAACAGAACGATCGACGCCGTGCCGGCCAACCGCGGGTTGAAGTCGATCAGCTCGATCGGCCCCTCGTCGGGCACCATCATCTCCATCTGGGTGGCGCCGTGCCGGAAGCCCAGGCTGCGGTGAACCTCGTCCGCCTTGGCGAAGATGTCGGGCAGCCGTGGATGCGGGTACGGGAACTGGAAGCCCATCTCGACGACCGGGTCGTCACGGAGGACGTACCGACCCATCAGTCCAATCGACCGGACCTGCCCGTCGTGGACCACCGACTCGACGGACAGCAACTCGCCGCACGCCTCCCCCTCCACCACGAAGCTTCCGTTGGCCTCGATGTAGTCGCGCATCAACCCGTTGGCCACCGCCACCCGGCCAGCCGTCGCCGCGGCCTCGCGCAGCTCGGCGACCGACGAGACGACGAAGCAGAGGGCGCTGCCGGTGCCGTTGGCCGGCTTCACCACCGCCCGACCGGGAAAGCGCCAGTCGTCCCAGGTGAGCGCCTCTGCCAGCGAGGCCGACCGGAGGCCGCTGAGACCGTCGTCGTAGAGGCGCTGGCGTACGGCCTGCTTGTCCAGCATCCCCCGGACCTCGTCCGGGTCGTTGTGTGGCAGGCCGGCGAGTTCGCGAAGCATCGCGTCGTACGGCAGCGTCGGCTCGAAGCCGGCGTACGTGCCGCCGACGTCGTGCCGCTCGTGCACGTCGCGGATGTGCGCCTCCACCGCCGCGGTGTCCGACCAGGGCGGCATGCTGATCAGCTCGTCGACAAAGCCCTCGGGTACGGCGTACGGCCCGGTGGCGCGTAGCGGTTCGCGGTTGAGCACCACGATCCGCATACCGCGCCGCTTGGCCTCCTGCGCGACCAGGAGCATCGGGTTCATCATTTCCAACAGCACGAACGACTGGGTCATGGCGGTCCTACGATCGATTGGGTGGTGGGTACGGGATTGCGAGAGCACTCAGGCCAGCGCCGACACAGGGTCGGCCCGCAACGTGGCCCGGACCTTCCCAGCCGCTGCCTGGGCCCGGGCGAGCGCCATGTCCGGCTCCGGGGCGACCGCGATCACGTGTCCGATCCGATCGGTGTTGCTTTCCGCCGCGACGAGCTCCGCACCCGGGTCGATGTAGAGCCCCACGTCCTGCACCCCGGGCATCGCCCGGGCGGCGGTGACGCCGTCGATCTGCTGCACCACGCCCTCCCCGCTGGGCAGGAAGACGATCGCGGCGGCGCACTCACGGTCTGGATCGAGTTTCGGCGCCTGTCCGAGGTGCATACCGATCAGCGCGGCCAGCAGATCGACGCCGGTCGCCAGGGCTGCGAGGCGGGTGATCCGGTCGCCGGCGGGCCGGCAATTGATCTCGATGAGCTTGGGGCCGTCAACGGTGACCCGCACCTCCACGTGTGCCGCGCCGAACTCGTACCCGATCGCCGCCAGTGCCCGCCGCACCAGGTCGGCGCAGCTCCGCGCGGTCGATGCGGGCAGGTTCGCGGGAACCACGTGGCCCGCCTCGAGAAACAACGGCGGCGGTGAGAGCAACTTCCGGGTGATTGCCACGATCTCGGTGCGCCCCCCGTAGGTCAGCGTCTCGACACTGAATTCGGGGCCGTCGAGATACTCCTCGACAAGCACCACCGGTGTACGTCGCTGACCACGCTCGTTGGGCCGTACGCACCGCTCGAAGAGCGCCTGCGCGTGGTTGCGCGCCTCGCCCTCGGTCAGGCACAGCTTGACCCCGCTGCTCAACACCCCGTCGACCGGCTTGACCACCCAGGGTGGGGGGAACCCGACGGCCGAGGCGGCGGGAAGTGTCAGTCGGTGGTAGGCCGGGATCGGCACGCCGGCTGCCGCACAGTGCTCGCGGGTGCGCGACTTGTCGCGGGCTGCGCGTACCGCGTCCGGGTCAGCACCGGCAAGGCCGAGTAGCGCGGCCGCCTCGGCTGCCACCACCACGTGCCACTCGCTGACGGTGAGCAGGGCTTGGGCGCCACCGCACCGCGCCACCATCGAGGCGACCGTCCGGGCGTTCTCGGTGTCGCAGGTTATGACCTGGTCGATGAGGGAGTCGTCGAATCCGCCGCCGGCCCGTCGGTAGTAGTCGAGGTCACGGGTGACGAAGGTGACGTGATGCCCCAGGCGTCTGACGGTCTCGATGGCCTCGTAGCCGGTTCCGCTGAGGTTGCTCTCCACGAAGGCGATGCGCAGCTGCTGCAATGCGTGTACTCCTCGTTAGACGTGGACTGTCGGATGCGTTGGGGTCAGTCCGACGCGCCCGGCGTGGTGAGCACGGCGATCTTCCCGGCGAGCAGGTCGCAGGTCTCCAGGGCGGCCGCGGTGTCCACGCCGGTCGCCAACACCTGACCGCTGCGCTCGAAGTTGTCGGTGACCGGCACCCTCCGGTCGCCCTCCTTGACGAACATGTCCAACTCGATGAGCGCGGGGTGGCTGAGGACGTCCTCGGTCCCGGCGATGCCGGTCACGATGCCGGGCTCGGCGTTGATGAACCGGGTCGCGGCGGCGCGCAGCGGTTCTGGCCGGTCGGGCAGCTCCGGCAGCAGGCCGAACGGAGACGCCACGGCGTACTGCTCCAGGTCGATCTCGTAGGCGTCCCGAACCAGGTCCGGAATGCGTTCGCCGGCGATGCGGTCATGCGACTCGATCACCACCGGGCCGCCCGGGGACAGCTTGATCTCGGTGTGCGCGACGCCGTCGCGCAGCCCCATGGCGCTGAGGAAGGAACGGACGTAGGCCACCACCGCGGTCTCGTCGGCGTCGGTGAGCCGGGCCGGCAGAGCGTGCGCGGCCTCGACCACACCGTCGGTGTACTTTTCGGTGATCGCGACGACCGAGTGCCGGCCGCCGAAGGAGAAGGTCTCGACGCTGTACTCGGGTCCGGCGATGTATTGCTCGACCAACATCCGGCCCACCGGGAAGAACTGGCCGAGGATGAGGTCGTCGCGGGTCCGCAGAGCGGTGACCGCCTGCCAGGCCGCCAGCACGCCCTCCTCCTGTTCGATGATCTGGACGCCCCGGCTGGCGGTGTTGTCGATCGGTTTGAGCACGATCGGAAATCCGTGCCGACGGCCGAAATCGCGCACCTGCTCCGGGGCGTCGACCTGCTCGGCCGCCACCGTCGCCACCGAGCTCTCGGCGAGGTGTGCGCGCATAGCCAACTTGTCCTTGAACCGCGCGGCCACCTCGTACGAGGTGCCGCCGAGTCCCAGCAGGTCGTTGATCCGGCCCACGGTCTCCATGACCTGTTCACCGAGCGAGACGACCGCGGTGAACCCGTAGGAGGCGTGCGCCGCGAGCACGATGGGTCGGATCAGGTTCCAGTCGGTGTAGTCCACCATGAACAACGCGTCCGCGGCCTCCACATGCCCCGGCAGCATCCGGTCGCGGTGCTGCATGAACAGCACCCGCAGGCCGAGCTCTCGGGCCTTGACCAGGGTCTCCACCCGGCCACCGACAATCAGGATCGTCTCCACAGGCTTCCACTTCCGTCGTTGCGGGCAGATCTACGGTTGTCCGGTGGCGAGGTCGCCGCGCCAGATGCGGAAGCGGCGACCTGTCCTGCGGACTACGCAGGCACATGTGCGACAGCCGGCGCCTGGACGACCGGGTCGGCAGCAGGCGGGCACGGCCCCGTCCGCCGAGACGCGTCGAGGTGGCGACGCGCCTCGGCCAGGCAGCTCGTTGTGTCAGTGCCGGCGGGCACCCTTCCCCCACCCGTGGTCACTACGGGTGAAGGCGGCAAATTCAGGACAGGCAATTGATAAACGCATTGACATGATCCCCCGTGATCGTCGTCAAAGGCCAAACGTCAGCGACGCTGATCCGATTTGTCGGAATCCATCAGCGAAAGCCGGCTCCGGTGACCGAGGTTACTGGTCCCATTGGCGAGAATCGTCGCCATGATCTAGCATGTTTGCGCACTGCACAATCACGCGACGGGGGAGACGGACGTGAGCTGTGTCAATGTGGCGTGCCCAGCCGGCGATATCTGCGAGGCGGGTCTGGCGTTTCTGCCCAGGGCCGCGAGAGAGGGCCACGTCGCCGCCGTCGACGCCCCGCGGTGCCTGCTGGCGCTCGGGCTGCTGCAGCCGCTCGCTACCAACCCCGACCAGCTCAGCGTCGTCCCACCGTCCACGGCCGCCGCGGTGGCGCTGCGGCCCCACCAACGGGCGGCGAGCGAGGCGACGGCCCAGATGAACACGCTCAACGAGACGTTTCGGCGGGTCGAGGACGTGTACAACGCCGCCCACCAGGACCGGGTGCCGGACGTGGTCAACCTGCACGGACTGGCCACGATCAACCGGGTGATCGATGCCGCGGTGGCCGGCTGCGCCACCGAACTGATGACCATACAACCCGGTGGGAGCCGGCCGCCCGAAATCTTGGACGCGCTGATGTCGCGCAGCCTGGAGACCATCCGCCGGGGGGTCCGGCAACGGACCATCTACCAACACGCCGTGCGATCACACCGGCCCACCCTCGAATACGCGATGCGCGTGATGGCTGCGGGCGCCGAAATTCGCACCGTGGACAGAGTTATCGATCGCCTCATCATCTGCGACCGCCGGGTTTCTTTCATATCGGCCGATGACAACGCCGAGGAAGCGGCGGCTCTGGAAATACGAAATCCCGGAGTTGTAGGTTTTCTCGTGAAGGCGTTCGAACACACCTGGGACCGGGCCATCGCAGTGAACGCGTCCTACGGCTTCCGCCCCGAGGACGTGCTGACCGACATTGAACTCAGCGTCGCCCGCATGATCGTCTCGGGGAGCACCGAGGACAAGATCGCTCGCAACCTGGGCATCGGCCGACGCACCGTCGCGGAGTACGCCAGCAGGCTCGCTCGACACCTTGGAAGCCGGAGTCGGGCGCAGCTCGGCTATCTGATCGCGACGCACGGACTACTGGAGGAGGTCGACACCGAGCCCGGGTCGGCATCCTTTATGTCCTGATGCTTATGCAAACCTTTGGCGGCTTGTCCAGGTTGGATGCCGAATTGTCACGGGGAAACACCGGCGGGCTCCGGTTCGACCTTCGGTGGACTTACGGACGGCATCGCGCGCACTGAAGGGAACAGCAGGACCGCACCGCTGAGGAGCACAATTATCATGCCGCCAATGATAAGTGCCGGCTCCTGCGCCGATGTGCCGGCGAGCGGTGCGGCTACCGCGGCGCCCAAGGGCATCAGCGCGTACGAGCCCAGGGTGTCGTACGAGCTGACCCGGGACAGGTATTCAGCCGGAATGCGATGCTGGAGAGTGCTCTCCCAGAATACCGTGAACAGGTCGCTGCACACTCCGGTGACGAAGAGGGCCACCGCCACGGTCCAAAACGGATAGTTCAACCCCAACAAGATCGGGGCCGGCGCAAATCCGGCCACGCTGTAGGCGGCCACGCGCAATGGGAATCGGGCGCGTACCCGCAACGCCACCGCACTGCCGGCAAACAACCCGACGAACATCGCCACCTGCACCAGCGCCCACTGGGCTGGCCCGTTCGGTGTGCGCACCGCGATCACCGGCCCGAGCACCCGGATACTGCCGGTGAAGATGGCGTTCACGATCGCGAACTGTGCGACGAAGGACCACACCCATGAGCGCGTTCGGAAGGCGTGCCAGCCGTTGACCAGGTCACGCCACGCGCTGAGGCCGTTCCCGCGCCGCACCACAGCGATCCGCCGCAGCCCCAGCAGCGAGATCACGGAGACGAGGCACATCGCCGCGTTCACCGCCACGGCGGTGCCCGCGCCGGCCCACGCGACCACTACGGCGGCGACGGCGCCCCCACTGATCGTGGCGGTGTTCTGGAGGACTCGCAGAACGCCATTGGCGGGTTGCAGAGCCTCCGTCGGCACGATTTCCGGGAGGACGGCGGTCGACGCGGGCATGAAGGCACCTGTTGCGGCCCCGGCCACGATGGACAACAAGATCAACGCCGTCTCGTCGTTACGCCCCATCAGGATCAGGGCGGCGGTGGCGGTATGCGAGACCGCCGCCACCCCGTCCGATACTGCCATCACGACGACTTTGGACATGCGGTCCGCCAGCACCCCGCCGGCGAGCAGCAGAGCCACCTGCGCGGCCGTGCGGACGGCCAGCAGGATCGCCAGCTCGCCACCGTCGCCACCGGGCAGCTGCAGGATGCCGAAGGCCAGACCGATCGGGCCCATCGTGTTGCCGAGCAGCACGGCGGTGCGGGCGATGACCAGCCTGGAGAAGTACCGGTCGCGCAGCAGTCGCTTCTCGATCGGGGTGATCATGGGCACCTCAACTCACCGAACCGTACAGCTCGCCGGACGCCTCGATCCCACGAATGGTCTCCGCGGCCCGATCCACCTCCTCGGCGGTGTCAGCCACCAGGTAGGCCAGGCCAGGGGAGGTGAAGAGGTCCCGTGTGCGGCTGATCGGGCGGCCCGGGTCCAGTGTTCCGCCCATGACGCCGGCCAGTTCCGGCATGGACCGGAGCCGGTCCAGCGCCGGACCGTCCAGCAGCTCACCATCGACGGCGGAGCGCAGTGCCACGATGCCGGCCGACTTTCTTAATCGGTATCGCGGAGGCCGGGCGAGGATCCGCTCGGGCGCCGTGTAGCAGTCGACAGTCAATGTGATGTGATTGTGGCCTACCGCTGCGATCAGTGCTTCCTGATGGATCAGCCCGGTCATCCGGGCCGCCGTCTCGATCAGCAGCGGGCCTCTGTCGGTAAACATCACCTCGGTGTGCGCCGGACCGTGCCGAATACCTAGCGCGTTCAGCACCCGAAGCGTGTACTCGACGATTTGGTCCTGCACCGGGCCGTAGGGCGACAACAGCTTCTGTCGGTCGTAGAGCTGGTGCGGACCGTCGTACGTGGAGTCGAACTGCCAAATTTCACCAATGTAATGCCGGCCGTCCACGCTGACGGAGTTCACCAGGTACTGCTGGCCGGCCAGGAACTCCTGGCAGAGTACGGCGGTGTTGGTCAGACCGAGCTTGTTGGTACTTCCGATCAGCTCGTCGAACGCCCCGCTCACCTCGGCTGGAGTGGAGCAGATAGCCACTCCGTCCGAGCCCGCGCTGCGCAGCGGCTTCACCACCACCGGCCAGGTGTTCCGCCTGGTCGCCCACTCGACGAGGGGACCGGCTGAGTCAGCCACCGCGTGGTCCGCTGCCGGCACGCCCAGCACGCGCAGCCGGTCCGCCATGGCCGCCTTGTCACGACGGCAGGCGCTCAGGGAGCGGCCGTTTCCGGTGACCGCATACGCCTCGGCGAGCGCGTCAGCCAACTCCACGCCGGTCTCGGTCCCGGGTAGGACCGCGTCCACCCGACGGCCACCAAGCCGCTCCAGCGCCTCGGCAGGCTGCTCCGCCACGAAGTCGTCGAGGTACCGCTCGGGCCGATGGGACGCCATCATCGTCGGATTGATGCCGTGGCCAGACATTACCGAGATGGCGTCCCAGCCCTCTTGCGCGAACAGCGGCGCCAGGTGCGCGCCGCTGCCCACCGGGTCGACGATGAGCGCGATGGGCCGGCTCATACGCCATCCGCCCTGGTGAGGACACGGGCGTTGCCCGCCGCGTTGGCCCGCCGGACCACGTCGGTCCGCAGCCCGTCGTCGTTATGCCAACGGTCAGCCTGGTTCGGCGGGCCGGCGGTCATCGCGTGTTCACGCACCCGGGACGGCACCACGTGCACGAGCGCGTGGTGCCGCCCCAGCTCCGCAAACGTCGCGACCGTGTCGCCAACCGTCCACGTCGTCAACGCCACAACTCCTCCTGTTGGAGATGACCCTCGAGAAACTTCGCTTGACGATGGCTCCCAAGGGGACCTGTTAGAGGAAGACCTGGGGCAGTACCGAGTCCCGGTCACCGGGTACCAGCCGGTCCCGCAGGTCTGCCTTCAGATACTCCTCGTGACTGAGGTCCGCGCCACCACGTGCCGAAACCTGGTCTCTCAGGTACTGCGACCAGCTGAAGACCGAAAGGTCCAGGTGCTGGGGCACCGGCCGCCGGCTATGCCGGTGGCACGCCACGAACCACCGGTGGTTGAAGGTGTGCGGCCACTCCATCGCCTGCAGCCGCAGTCCATGGTCGACGGCTATCCGCTCCAGAGTGGCCGGCGTGTACCGCTGCACCTCGGGATAGGTCCAGGAGTCCTTTACCTCGTCTGCCTCGCTGGGCAGGAACGCGCCGACGAAGAGTCCGTCCTCGCTCAGTGTCTCGGCCACCGCCCCGAAACATTGAGCGACCTGTGCCGGTGCGGCGTGCATAAAGATGCCGCTGGCCAGCACGAAGTCGAAGTCGACGCCGAAGTGCTTGGCCGAGAAGTCGGAGTTCGTACTGAACCTAGGCTTCTTCAGCGCGACCAGGCCGTCGCTTACCTCGTACGCAACCCCGTCCTCAAGGATCTGCCGCTCCGGCTCGATGCCGTGGTACCGGCCCTCGTTGAGATATACCAGTGAGAGCCGTCCGCCGCGTAACGAGCCACAGCCGATATCCAGAAGCAAGTGATGTTCGCGCATCCCTAGCAGGACGAGGATGGCGAATTGCAGAGCGCCGATCCGGTCGTAGTAACCAGCCGGGCCGACCCAGCCGCGATGCTTCGCACTCCCGGCGTCCGCATGTGGAAAAGGCCCGGTCATGTTCAGTACACAACCCGGTCCTCGGCGGAGACCCGCAGGTGACGGGTCTTTCGTAGGTCTCGCACTACGAACGCGCGCTTGAGCCAGCGGTCGGTGCCGTCGTAGTGGCCGGGAATCCTGCGGCGGCCGTGTACGGACTTGAAGTTGTCGATGAACAACACGTCGCCCGGCTGGAGCACGACCTCCCGCAGCGAGTTGTTGATCGACTCTTTGAGCGCGTCGAACGCCGCGCACGCCTCGGGGTCGTCCCGGAAATCGTCGATGTAGTAGGGGTGCACCCGCAGATACGGCTTGCTGGGGCCGCCGAACAGTGCCGGCACCCGCTCCGGGTCGGTGTACATGTTCCGGACGCGCTCGTGGCTGGTCGTGATGAGGCTGGCGACCAGGCCGGTCGTGTCCGGCGGGAGTTCCCGGTCGGCGCGGTTGCCCTCGTCGGGCTGGAACGGGTAGGCGGGCCTGGCCAGCACTTCCCGGGTGGCGTCGTCCAACTTGAGGTCGTCCACGGAGGTGTACGTAGTGGCCACATGGTCCTGGTTGCGGAGGCACATCAGCGCTACGTAGTCCATCCGCTCCGGATGGAACGCGTCTTCGGTGTGCCACTCCAGAGGGTCGGTGCTGGTGCCGAGCTGGCCTCCGTCGCTGCCCCGTATCGGCAGCACGTCGTGGATGAGCCGACCGCCCTGCTCAGTGGCCCAGGCAACCGCCTCGCCGATGACGTGGCAGCAGAGCATCAGATAGAAGTTTTCCCGGCGGCCATCCCGGTTGATCTCCGAGTCCATCCAGTGGCTCGGGGTCTTTCCGATGGCCGCGTCGTCCACCGGGTAGCCGGAGACCAAGCAGACCGGCTCCCGCTCCAGGAGCTTGAAGGTGAGCAAATCGCGCCGCATCCGCTCGGGAAGCGCCTGGGCGTGCAGGGCCACATCGCGCACGAATCCTGGGTCGTCCGCCGATGGATAGATGGCGGTTAGCCTGTCGAGCTGGCTGTTTACATCAGCGATCTCGTCTGCGGTGAGGTTGATCGTGAGCACCTTTCCTCCTTTTCTGAGTTAACTCGGGGTAGGGGTTGGGGCACGCCGGCTTCGTGCATGGTGAGGAACCGGAGCGGTGCCAGGCGGATTCGGGCACCGGATCCGCCTGGCTCGGCGCGGCAGTGTTACCGCCCGAGGTGCCCTGGGTGTCCCCGCCGCATGTCGAGCCGTCCGGAATCAAGACACCGGTGGCGGAAAGCGCGCTCACGCCGACCAGGAACAGCCACGGCGCCTCGGTCAACAGCAGCGTGAACAGAGCGACCATCATCGTGGTCGGCGCGGCCAGGAATTGAGCGAGCGGTCACGATGAATCGACCTCCCTGTGGTCGGTCCAGGACCCAACGAGACTCGCGCACGGCTAAGGGGGCCCAAAATGATTCGTTCCTGATGGAATCATCGACGGATGTTGGTACTGAAGTTCTCGGCACAGGACGTGGCCCGGACCAGGCTGGCCATCTCGCCACTCTGGGAAGTGGTCACGAGTGTCCAGACCCTCAAGGAACCTCGCCGGCACGCGCCGCACCTGCGCTGGGTGGAGCGGTCCCAGCAGCAGCTGCGCCAGCAGCGGGTCTCGATGGAACTGTTGTCCGCCCTGGTCCCGGTGCCCAGCTACTACATCCCCGACTTCCTGACGCCGGTGCCGGCCACAGCCGCACCGACCATCGAGGACGAGCTGGCCGTACTGGTCGCGACCACTCCGGAGGAGGTGCGCGCTGACCTGCATCGGATGAACCGCCCGCTGGCGCCGGAACTGGGCGCGATGTACAGCGATCCGGTGGGCGGCCTGAACCAGCTGGCCAACGAGATCCGCAGTTACTGGGAGCGGGTGCTGGCCGCCTACTGGCCACGCATGCAGCGGCTGCTGGACGGCGAGATCCTGTACCGGGCGCGCACGATGGTGCAGGACGGCGCCGCCGGACTATTCGCTGACCTGCACCCGCAGATCAGCTGGCAGGACGACACACTGACGGTGGCACACCCGTGGTACGAGGCGACCCGTCAGCTAACCAATGGCCGCGGGCTGGTGCTGGTGCCCAGTGTCTTCGCCTGGCCGGGCGTATTCTCCCAGACCAACCCGCCGGGACAGCCCGGCCTCGTGTATCCGGCGCGTGGGGTTGGCGCGGTCTGGCAGGTCGGTCTGGGGCCGGTGCCGAAAGGGCTGGCGCGGGTCCTCGGGAACTCTCGGGCGCTGCTTCTGTCCGAACTGGGGATGCCGGCCTCCACCACGGAGTTGGCCTCCCACCTGAAGATGTCCGCCGCCAACGTCTCACATCACCTGACCACCTTGCGGGAGGCCGGGCTCGTGAGGGCGTTCCGCACCGGGCACAGCGTGCTCTACGTGCGGACCGCCGTCGCCGACGAACTGCTGACTACCAGCCTCGAGGAATAGGGGAACAGCCCACGCCACCACGCCACCCCGACATCCTCGCCGCCCAGCAGCCGGGGGGCGATCGCACAGTTCGTCGGGTTCAGCCACACCGTCGACGCCAGCTCACTCTGGCCGCGATCATCAGCGCGACCGCGCGAAGAGTCCTATGCCCGACGGGGACACGACCGTGGCCGGCCCGGTCTTCGGCGGGACCGGGCCGGCCTCGGCCCTGGGTACGACCCGCGCCGGCCCGGTCAGATGAGTCGACCGGATCGGCGCGGGCGTCCCGGTCAGGGGTAGTTCGTCAGGTACACCGTCTGGTTGGCCGCGTTCGCGGTGCCACCGGCGTTGTTGATCACCCGGTTGATGGTGCCGACGCCACCGAGCGAGACGGTGACCATGTTGGTGAAGCGCACGTTCGAGTTGACCGGCACCTCGAAGGAGTGCTCCTCGACCACGGCGGGGTTGACGTTGAAGTAGCTGTAGCTGCCCAGCCCGAACGCCTGGTGGCTGGTCACCGAGTCGGCCACCTTGTAGGCGGCGTAGCCCCGGGTGGACCCGTTCATCCAGGCCGCCTGGTTCGGCACGTCGTACGGCAGTTCGTTCTGGTAGAAGTACGTGCGCCCACCGTTGCCGTTCCAAATGGTCTGGTACTTCTGGTAGTGCTCGACGAAGAGGCCGTACATGGTGACGTCGTCGCCGTTGACGGTGAGCCCGGTGTCAGCGGTGTTCAGCGTCCACCCGGTGGGCACGCCCTGGGCGGCGTGGTCGGCCCGCCACAGCCACATGTGGTCACCGATCACGTTGTCGCTGTTGACGGTCAGCGTGTTGGTGGCCTTGCCGACGAGCGGACCGCCGATGCGGAAGAACACGTCGTGCAGCGAGGTCGGGTTGCTGGCGTGGCTCGCGGACGAGCCGGACGGACCGACCTCCATGAGCACCGGCGAGTTGGTGGTGCCCGCCTCGAACATGATGCCGGCGACCTTCACGCCGTCCACGTCGGCGACCCGCATCCCGACGCTGCCGTTGTCCGCCTGGATGGTGGCCAGGCCGAGGCCGAGGATGACCGTGTCGGCCCGGTTGACCTGGATCGGCTCGGTGACGTGGTGCACGCCCGGGGTGAAGAGCAGGTGCTTGCCCTGGGCGAGGGCGGCGTTGATGGTGGCCGCGCTGGTGCCGGGCTGGACGACGAAGAACTGCGACAGCGAGATCGACGAGCCGGCCGGGGTCTTGTTGTACCAGCTCGTGCCGGTGGAGTTGGTGCGCAGCGCGGGCACGAAGACCCGGTACTCGCCGCTGCCCGTCACGTAGAGGAACGGCTTCTCGCGGACCTGCGGGGTCTGCGCGATGACGGTGTGCGACGGGTTGGGGAAGCTCGGCGGCGGAGCCCCGTTGACGCCCTGGAAGACCATGTTCCACACCGAGCCGGTCCAGCCGTTGCCGAACTCGCTGTTGCGCGAGTACCACTGCTGCTGCGAGCCGGAGACGACCAGGCCGTCGATGCGGGTGTCGGCCAGCAGGCCGCCGCTGGACCAGCCGTCACCGCCGTTCCAGAGCTGGATCTGGTTCTGCGCGCCGCGCAGGTGCATCCGCCGGTACGGCGCGGCCTGCGACACCGCCCACCGCTCCACGCTCACGCCGGACGGCAGGGTCACTGAGAGGTTCTCCGCGGACCGCCAGAAGTTCTGGGTGGCGTTGCCGCCGAACCAGGTCGCCTCGGCCCGGACGTGGCCGTTGAGGTTGACGTCGTCAGGGCTCATGCCGAGGCCGGCTACCTGGGTGAAGAAGCCGAGGTTGACGTCGGCGGTGTAGGTGCCCGGCTTGAACAGCACGGCGTAACGCTGCGCGCCGAACTGGTTGGTCTCCTGCTGCGTGAAGATGGTGTTCAGCCGACTCTGGATCGTCGAGGTCGGGGTGCTCGGGTCGAAGACGTACGTGTTCGCGCCGAGGTTGGGGTTGTACGGGTCGGTCGTGCCGACCGGAGGTTCGCTGGTGCCGCCGCCGGTCGTGTTGACCGCCACCTCCCACAGCGAGTAACCGTAGGCGGTGCCCCGGGCGGTGCCGTACACGCGCAGGTAGCGTCCGGTACCGGTGACGGTGAGGCTCTGCGTGCCACCGGTGGCCGTGGTGGTGGAGTAGATCGTGGTCCAGGTGGAACCGTCGGCCGAGGTCTGGAGCTGGAAGGCCCGGGCGTACGCGGCCTCCCAGGTCAACGTGACCCGGCAGATGGTGCGGGTGCTGCCCAGGTCGACGCGCAGCCACTGCGGGTCGCTGGCGGCGCTGGCCCAGCGGGTGCCGGTGTTGCCGTCGACGGCGGCCGACGCGGGGGTGCCGGCGTTCTCGGTGGACGAGGCGGTCACCGGGCTGCCCTGCGCCACGTTGGCGCTGCCGCAGGTGGACGTGTCGCCGCCGGTCTCGCCGTAGACCTGGAACTCCCACAGGGAGTAGCCGTAGGCGGTGCCTCGGGCGGTGCCGTACATCCGCACGTACCGGCCGGCGCCGGTCACGGTGAGGTTCTGCGTGCCGCCCGCGCCGGTGGTGGTCGAGTAGATCGTCGTCCAGGTGGCGGCGTCGTCGGAGGTCTGGATCTGGAAGGCGCGGCCGTAGGCGCCCTCCCAGAGCAGGTTGACCTGGCTGATGGTGGCCCGCGCGCCGAGGTCGACCTGGAGCCACTGCGGGTCGCTGAAGGCGCTGGCCCAGCGGGTTCCGGTGTTGCCGTCGACCGCGGCCGAGGCGGGGGTGCCGGCGTTCTCGGTGGACGAGGCGGTGGCCGGTCGGCCCTGCGAGAGCAGGGTGGGGGCGGCCTGCGCGGGCACCGTGGCCACCGCCGGGGTCAGGGCTGCCACCAGGGCCACCGCGACTCCGGTGAGGAGGTGCCGAACGGTCCGCCGCCGGGGACGCGGGCGTACGGATGTAGCACGAGATGTCATGACATCGCCTGTCGATAGGGCGTTACGGACGCCGTGCGGGTGGGGTCGGTCTTCGCCCGTGGTGCCGTGGGTGGTGCCGCCGATGCGACGCCGCGGGGAGAGGAGAGCGCTCTCGTAGGAGTGTTGCGGCGAGATTGCGGCGGCGTCAAGACATCGATCTATAACTTCGTTATTTATCCCGAGGATCAGATTTTGTGTAATTCCGCCCCGGCTCCGCCCGTCCCGGACCCGAGCTGACTCCCAGTGATCAAGAGGTTCGCGTCAGAAACCGTGCCCGGCATGACGCGAACCTCTTGATCACCGCGCAAAAAAAGGGGGGTCAGGAGGGAGGGACGCCGCCGGCGGTGAGGAATCGGGCTATCGGGAGGGTCGCCGCGCCGAGGGCCACCGCGTCGACGCCCAGGCGGCACAGCTCGATCGACGCCTGCTCGTACGGCTGACGCAGCGCCTGCCGGCCGGCGGCCTCGCGGACGGCCGGCAGCAGGTCGCCCAGCGCCATCGCCGCCCACCCGCCGAGCACCACCCGCTCCGGGTTGAAGAGGTTGATCAGGTTGGCCACTCCCGCGCCGAGGTAACCGGCCGTGTCGTCCAGCACCCGTCGGGCGGTGGCCGAGCTGTCGGCGGCGGCGACCAGAGCGGCGAGCTGGGACTCCTCGTCCTCGCCGGGAACGACGCGTCCCCGACGGGCCTCCCGGTAACGGTCGATGATCGCCTCCGCGCCCACGTACGCCTCGAGGCAGCCGCGTGCGCCGCACCGACACGTGCGTCCGCCGTACACCAGGGTGGTGTGACCCCACTCCCCCGCGCTGCTGGACGCGCCCCGATAGGTCGCGCCGTTGGTCACCACGGCGGCGCCCACGCCCGAACCGACCAGCGCGAAGACGGCGTGCCGGGCCCCGCGCCCGGCGCCGAACCACATCTCGGCCTGCCCGAGGGTCTTCGCGCCGTTGTCGATGTGCAGCGGCAGGTCGGTGCCCCCGCCGATGAGGCGTTCCAGCGGCACCCGGTCCCAGCCGAGGGCCTGGGCGTGCACGACCGCCTCGTCGCCCTGCTCGACCACGCCGGAGACGCCGATGCCGACGCCGAGCACGTCGGCGGTGGCCACGCCGGCCTGGCCGGTCACCATCTCGATGCCGGCCAGCACGTGCCCGGCCACCAGGTCCGGCTCGGTACGCGCCGGGTCGAGCGGGTACTCGACGCTGGCGAGCAAGGTCATCGCGAAGTCGAACAGCTCGACCCGGACCCGGGTCTCGCCGACGTCCACGCCGATCACGAAGGCGTACCGGGAGGCGACCCGCAGCAGCATGCTGGGTCGGCCGCCGTCGGACTCGGCGGCCCCGGCCTCGACGACGATGCCCTCGTCGATCAGGTCGGTCACCACGTTGCTCACCGCCGGCTGGCTCAGCCCGGTGCTGCGCACCAGGTCCTGCCGGGTGAGCGGGGCATCGAGGAAGAGCTTCGTCAGCAGGGCGGACCGGTTGCGCAGCCGGACGCTCCGGTTGGTGGCACGCGCCAGCTCCACTCGTCACCTCGTTCCCGTCGGCCGTAGGTGGCGACTGTAACCGCACCGTGCTTGACGACCCACCGGCCAACCACTTTAATGACGACATTCATTAAGCCGTGATGTAACTCCCGGGAAACGCCGAAGGACCTCCGACGGCGCGTCCGGAGAAACCCCGTCCGCAGCCGACCGCCGTCGCCTCACCCCTATCGACGACGACGGCCGGCGGACCCCCACCACGTACCGGAAGGGCTGACCGTGTCGAGACGACACCTCGGGATATTCGCTGCCGCCGTACTGGCCGCCGCATCGCTGACCGCCTGCGGCGGCTCCGGCGACGACTCCGCCTCCTCGCCCAAGACCCTCACCTACTGGGCCAGCAACCAGGGCGCCAGCCTGGAGGCCGACAAGACCACCCTCCAGCCCGAGCTGGACAAGTTCGAGAAGCAGACCGGCATCAAGGTCAACGTCGAGGTGGTCCCCTGGTCGGACCTGCTCAACCGGCTGCTCGCCGCCGCCACCTCGGGCAAGGGCCCGGACGTGGTGAACATCGGCAACACCTGGTCGGCGTCGCTGCAGGCCACCGGCGCGCTCGTCGAGTTCGACGACGCCACCCTGCAGGCCGTGGGCGGCAAGGACCGGATCGTGCCCGCCGCGCTCGCCGCCGCCGGCGCGCCCGGCAAGCCGCCGGCCGCCGTGCCGCTCTACTCCATGGCGTACAGCCTGTACTACAACAAGAAGATGTTCGCCGACGCGGGCATCACCGCCCCGCCGACGACCTGGGAGCAGGTCGTCGAGTACGGCAAGAAGCTCAGCACCGGTGGCAAGTGGGGCCTCGCGATCGAGGGCGCCAACCCGTCGGAGAACGCCCACCACGCGTTCACCTTCAGCCAGCAGTACGGCGGCGAGTGGTTCGACTCGGCCGGCAAGCCGACCTTCGACACCCCGCAGAACGTCTCGGCCATCAAGCGCTACATCGACTTCATGGCCGCTGACAAGATCACCAACCCGAGCAACGCCGAGTACGCGCAGAACCAGTCGGTCTCGGACTTCGCCAACGGCAAGGCCGCCATGCTGCTGTGGCAGTCCGCCGGCTCGAACCTGAAGACGCAGAACATGGCCGCCGACGCGTACGGCGTGGCCCCGGTGCCGTTCCTGGCCAACCCGCCGGCCGGCGGCAAGAAGGTCAACAGCATGGTGGCCGGCATCAACATGGCCGTCTTCAAGCACACCAAGAACAAGGACGGCGCGCTGAGCTTCGTCAAGTTCATGACCAGCGACGAAGAGCAGACGATCCTCAACAAGACGTACGGCTCGCTGCCGGCCGTGAAGACCGCCGGCGCCGACCCGGCGTTCAGTGCCCCGGAGCAGAAGAGCATCCAGGAGACCCTCGTCACCACCGCGGCCCCGCTGCCGCAGGTGCCCGAGGAGAGCACCTTCGAGACCCTGGTGGGCACCGCGATGAAGGAGTTGTTCGCCGACGCGGCGAGCGGCAAGCCGGTCACCGAGGCATCGGTGAAGGCGAAGCTGACCGACGCGCAGCAGAAGATGCGCTGACCCACGCAGCGCCGGTGGCCGTGGTCGGGCTCGTCGCCTGACCACGGCCACCGCCTCCGAGAGGACCCCGATGGCAACCAGCACCACCGCGCCGGACGCCGACCGGCGCGCACCCCGGGCCGGGTCACCCGCCCGGGGGGCCGCCCGCCGGCCGCGCGGCCCCCGCCGTTCCCCCCTGCCGTACCTGCTGCTCGCGCCGGCCATCGTGCTGGAACTCGCCATCCACGTGATCCCGATGGTGGTCGGGGTCTGGATGAGCCTGCTGGAGCTGACCCAGTTCCACATCCGCGACTGGTCCACCGCACCCTTCGTCGGCCTGGAGAACTACCGGGCCACCCTCGACTTCAACAGCGCCGCCGGCAAGGAACTGCTGCACTCGTTCTGGATCACGCTGGCCTACAGCGTGCTCTCGGTCGGGTTCGCCTGGCTGCTCGGCATCGCGGCGGCCGTCGTGCTGCAGAAGCCGTTCCGTGGGCGGGCCATCCTGCGGGCGCTGTTCCTCACCCCGTACGCGCTGCCGGTCTACGCCGCCGTGATCACCTGGAGCTTCCTGCTCCAGCGCGACACCGGCCTGGTCAACCACGTGCTCGTCGACCAACTCGGCCTGCTGAACGAGCGGCCGTTCTGGCTGATCGGCGACAACAGCTTCTGGTCGCTGCTGGTGGTGTCGGTGTGGCGCAACTGGCCGTTCGCGTTCCTCTGCCTGATGGCCGGCCTGCAGAACGTGCCCGGCGAGCTGTACGAGGCCGCCGCGATCGACGGCGCCGGGTTCTGGCGTCGGCTGCGCTCGGTCACCCTGCCCATGCTGCGGCCGGTGAACCTGGTGCTGCTGCTGGTGCTGTTCCTCTGGACGTTCAACGACTTCAACACGCCGTTCGTGCTCTTCGGCGGCTCCGCGCCCGCGCAGGCCGACCTGATCTCCATCCACATCTACCGCAGCTCCTTCAAGACCTGGGACTTCGGATCGGGCTCGGCGATGTCGGTGGCGCTGCTGCTGTTCCTGCTGGTCGTCTCGGCCGCGTACCTGCTGATCACCAACCGCCGGAGGGACGACCATGCGTGAGACCGTCGGTGAGCGCTGGGGCCGGCGCATCGTGCTGACCCTGCTCACCCTCTTCGTCGTCATCCCGCTCTACGTGATGGTGACCTCCGCGGCGAAGCCGCTGCGGGACGTGCAGAACGGGTTCACCTGGTGGCCCAGCCGGCCCACCCTGCAACCGTTCGTGGACATGTGGAGCACCGTGCCGCTGGCGCGCTACCTGGTGAACAGCCTCGTGGTGTCGAGTCTCGCGGCGGTCTGCTCGGTCGCGATCGCCATCTTCGCCGCGTTCGCGGTCAGCCGGTACCGGTTCCGTGGCCGGGGCGTCTTCACGGTGACGGTGCTGTCCACGCAGATGTTCCCCGGCATCCTGTTCCTGCTGCCGCTGTTCCTCATCTACGTCAACCTGGGCAACGCCACCGGCATCGAGCTGTACGCCAGCCGGACCGGCCTGGTCATCACGTACCTGACCTTCTCGCTGCCGTTCTCGATCTGGATGCTGGTCGGCTACTTCGACTCGATCCCGCGTGGGCTGGACGAGGCGGCGCAGGTCGACGGGGCCGGGCCGTTGCGCACCCTGTTCCAGGTCATCCTGCCGGCCGCCGTGCCCGGCGTGGTCGCGGTGACCGTGTACGCGTTCATGACCGCCTGGGGTGAGGTGCTGTTCGCCTCGGTGATGACTGACGAGGGCAGCCGCACCCTGGCCGTCGGCCTGCAGGGCTACTCGACCCAGTTCAACGTCTACTGGAACCAGATCATGGCCGCGTCGCTGGTGGTCAGCATCCCCGTCGTCGCCGGGTTCCTGGCCCTGCAGCGGTACTTCGTCGCCGGCCTCACCGCCGGCGCCGTCAAGTGATCCACCCGAACCCAGAGGAGAGCCTTCCCGTGCCCGACCTGTCCAAGCTGCCACCCGACTTCCTCTGGGGTGTCGCCACGGCGGCGTACCAGATCGAGGGGGCCGTCGACGTCGACGGCCGGGCGCCGTCCATCTGGGACACCTTCTCGGCCGCTCCCGGCAACGTCGACAACGGCGACACCGGGGCGGTGGCCTGCGACCACTACCACCGGTGGTCGGAGGACCTGGCGCTGCTGCCCCGCCTCGGCGTGGACGCGTACCGGTTCTCGGTGGCCTGGCCCCGGGTGATGCCCCAGGGCGTGGGCACGGTCAATACCGCCGGGCTGGACTTCTACGACCGGCTCGTCGACACGCTGCTCGCCGACGGGATCCGGCCGTTCGTCACGCTCTACCACTGGGATCTGCCGCAGACCCTGCAGGACGCCGGCGGCTGGCCGGAACGCGCCACGGCCGAGGCGTTCGCCGACTACGCGGCGGTCGTGGCCGGCCGCCTGGGCGACCGGGTGGCGGACTGGTGCACGGTCAACGAGCCGCTCTGCGTGTGCTGGATCGGGCACCTGGAGGGGAACATGGCCCCCGGCGAGCGGGACCTGACCCGCGCGGTGCGTGCCTCGCACCACGTGCTGCTCGGACACGGTCTGGCCACCCAGGCGATCCGGGCGAACGCGGCCCGGCCCGCATCGGTGGGCCTGGTCGTCAACCTCAGCCCGATCGAGCCGGCGACCGACCGGCCCGAGGACGTGGCGGCGGCGCGGCGGGCCGACGGGCACGTCAACCGCTGGTGGCTGGACCCGATCCACGGGCGGGGCTACCCCGCCGACATGGTCGAGACGTACGGGGTCGAGCCGCCGGTACGCGGTGACGACCTCGCGGTGATCGCGACGCCCACCGACTTCCTCGGGGTGAACTACTACTTCCGGCAGTTGGTGGTCGACGACCCGACCGGCCCGGCGCCGTACGCGAAGCAGGTGCCGGTCCCCGGCTCGGTGGAGACCGCAATGGGCTGGGAGATGTACCCGGCGGGTCTGGAGCGGCTGCTCGTCGACGTGCACGAGCGGTACGGGCCGGCCCGGATCATCGTCACCGAGAGCGGCTCGGCGTGGCACGACGAGATCACCCCCGAGGGCACGGTCGAGGACAAGGAGCGCACCGACCACCTGGAGCAGCACCTGGCGGCGTGCGCGTCGGCGGTGGCCCGGGGCGTGCCGCTGGACGGCTACTTCGTGTGGTCGCTGCTGGACAACTTCGAGTGGGCGTACGGCTACGACAAGCGCTTCGGGCTGGTGCACGTCGACTACACCACCCAGCGGCGGACGATGAAGGCGAGCGGTCTGCGCTATGCGGAGCTGATCCGCGCGCACCGGAATCTTGCCCGGGCCACCCCGGTGGCCTGAGACGGGGGCGGGCGGACGGCCGCCCGGGTGGCGCTGCGGCGCGTACCCGGGCGGCCGTCGCCGTTAGCGGGGCGGACGCCCACGGCGAAGGGCTCTTCGCGTTATTCGCCCGCATTTGTCCCCGGCCTGGCTAATCTGGGGCGGTGTCCGCAGCAGCAGAGAGTCAGACGGTCGTCGACGCGCAGCACGCGTCCCGGGTGGCGTTCGACGTCAACGGCACCCCGCGCGAGGTGACGCTTGACAACCGCACCACCCTGCTCGACGCGCTGCGCGAGCATCTCGGCCTCACCGGGGCCAAGAAGGGCTGCGACCACGGCCAGTGCGGCTCCTGCACGGTGCTGCTCGACGGTCGCCGGGTGAAGAGTTGCCTGCTCCTCGCGGTCACCCTGGACGGCCGCTCGGTGGTCACCGTGGAGGGGTTGGCCGACGGGGAGGAACTGTCGCCGTTGCAGGCGGCCTTCATCGCGCACGACGCCTTCCAGTGCGGCTACTGCACCCCCGGGCAGCTCTGCTCGGCGCGCGGGATGCTCGACGAGGTCGAACAGGGCTGGCCCAGCGCGGTCACCGAGGACATCACCGCCGCTCCCGACCTCACCGACGTCGAGATCCGCGAGCGGATGGCCGGCAACCTGTGCCGCTGCGCCGCGTACCCGCACATCGTGGCGGCCGTCCGCGAGACGGCGGCGGCGCGATGAGGCCGTTCCGCTACCACCGGCCCACCGACGTGGCCGACGCCGTCGCCGTGCTGGCCGCCGAGCCGCAGGCGGCGTACCTCGCCGGCGGCACCAACCTGGTGGACCTCATGAAACTCGGCGTGCAGCGCCCCGACGTGCTGGTGGACGTGAACCGGCTGCCCCTGGACACCGTCGAAGAGCTGCCCGACGGCGGCTTGCGGATCGGCGCGACGGTGCGCAACAGCGACCTGGCCGCGCACCCGGCGGTCCGCCGCGACTACCCGGTGCTGACCCGCGCCCTGCTCGCCGCCGCCTCCGGGCAACTGCGCAACATGGCCACCACGGGCGGCAACCTGTTGCAGCGCACCCGTTGCCCGTACTTCCAGGACACCGGCAAGGCCTGCAACAAGCGCGACCCGGGCAGCGGATGCGCCGCCCTGCACGGCGAGAACCGCGACCTCGCGGTGCTGGACTGGTCCGAGCAGTGCGTGGCCACCCACCCGTCGGACCTGGCCGTCGCCCTCGCCGCGCTGGACGCCGTGGTGGAGGTGCACGACACCGACGGTGTCCGGGACGTCCCCATGGTCGACCTGCACCGCTCGCCCGGCGCCCATCCGGAACGGGAGACCACCCTGGCCCGGGGCGCGCTGATCACGGCCGTCCGGCTGCCGGCGCTGCCGGCCGCGCGCCGCTCGACGTACCTCAAGGCGCGCGACCGGGCGTCGTTCGCCTTCGCGGCCGGATCGGTGGCCGCGGTGCTGGACCTCGACGGCGGCGTCGTCCGCGACGTGCGCCTGGCCTACGGGGCGTTGGCCCACCGACCGTGGCGCGCGTACCGGGCCGAACAGGAGCTGCGCGGCCACCCGTTCAGCCCGGAGCTGGCGGCGCGGGCCGCCGACGCGGAGCTGGCCGAGGCCCGCCCGCTGAGCGACAACGGCTTCAAGCTGCCCCTGACCCGGTCCATCACCGTACGGGTGCTCAGCGAACTGGCGGCGTCGTGAGCACCGGGGCGATCGGTCAGGCGTACCCCCGGCTGGAGGGCCGGGAGAAGGTCACCGGCGCGGCACGGTACGCGGTGGAGTACCCGGTCGACGGCGTCACCTACGGCTGGGTGGTGCCCGCGACCGTGGTGCGCGGTCGGATCACCCGGATCGACACCACCGAGGCGCTGGCCTCGCCCGGCGTGCTGGCCGTCGTGCACCACGGCAACGCGCCCCGGCTGGCGACCATGGTGGAGCCGGACCTGTGGCTGCTTCAGGACCCGGCCGTGCACTACCGGGGGCAGTACGTCGCGGTGGTGGTGGCGACGAGCCTGGAGGCGGCCCGCGAGGGCGCCCGGCTGGTGCGCGTCGAGTACGACACGGGCCCGCACAGCACGGTGCTCACCGACGACCACCCCGGTCTGTACAAGCCGGACGAGGTCAATCCCCACTACCCGACGGACACGGCGGAGGGGGACTTCGACGCCGGGTACGCGGCGGCGCCGGTCCGGGTGGACGTCACCTACCGGACCCCGGCCTACCACAACAACCCCATGGAGCCGCACGCCACCACGGCACAGTGGACCGACGGGCGGCTGCTCGTGCACGACTCCAACCAGGGGGCGTCATCGGTGCGGGCCACCCTCAGCGAGCTGTTCGACCTGCCGCGCGAGTCGGTCCGGGTGATCGCCGAGCACGTCGGCGGAGGCTTCGGCAGCAAGGGGTACGCCAAGGCCGCCGTGGTGTTGACCGCCCTGGCGGCCCGGCACGTGGACCGGCCGGTGAAACTGGCGCTGACCCGCCAGCAGATCTTCGGGCCGATCGGCTACCGCACGCCCACCATCCAGCGGGTCCGCCTCGCCGCCGACACCGACGGGCGACTCACCGCGATCAGCCACGACGCGATCAGCCAGACCTCCATGATCCGCGAGTTCGCCGAGCAGACCGCCGTCTACACCCGCAGCATGTACGCCGCGCCGCACCGCCGTACGACACATCGACTGACCCGCCTCGACGTGCCCACCCCGTTCTGGATGCGGGCGCCGGGCGAGTGCCCCGGCGCGTACGCGCTGGAGTCGGCGATGGACGAGCTGGCCGTGGCCGTCGGCATCGACCCGGTGGAGCTGCGTATCCGCAACGACCCCGAGGTCGACCCCGACCAGGGGAAACCGTTCACGAGTCGCAACCTGGTGGCCTGCCTGCGCGAGGGCGCGCGCCGGTTCGGCTGGGCCGACCGGAATCCGACGCCCCGGTCCCGCCGCGAGGGACGCTTCCTGGTCGGCTCCGGCGTGGCCGGCTCGGCCTACCCGACGCGGTCCCGCCCGTCCTCGGCGCGGGTCACCGCCCGCCCGGACGGCGGTTTCCTGGTCCAGATCAACGCCACCGACATCGGCACCGGGGCGCGTACGGCGCTCTGGCTGGTCGCCGCCGACGCACTGGGGGTGCCGCCCGAACGGATCGAGATCAGGATCGGTGACAGCGACCTGCCCACGGCCCCGTTGGCCGGCGGCTCGATGGGCACCTCCAGTTGGAGCTGGGCGGTGATCCGGGCGTGTGCGGCGCTGCGCGCCGAGCTGCCCGACGGCAGACCGCCGGACGCCGAGGTGAGCGCCGAGGCGGACACCACCGACGAGATCGGCGAGCAGGCCGCACTCCCCCGGTACGCGTACGGGGCGCAGTTCGTCGAGGTCCGGGTGGACACCACCACCGGCGAGATCCGGCTCAACCGGATGCTCGGCGTGTTCGCGGCCGGCCGGATCGTCAACCCGACGACGGCGCGCAGCCAACTCATCGGGGGCATGACGATGGGCCTGTCGATGGCGCTGCACGAGGCGGGCCTGCTCGACGAGCGGTACGGCGACTGGGTCAACCACGACCTGGCCACTTACCACATCACGGCCTGCCCGGACGTGGAGTCGATCGAGGCGTACTGGGTGGACGAGCACGACGACGAGCTGAACCTCGCCGGGGTCAAGGGCATCGGCGAGATCGGGATCGTGGGCGCGGCGGCGGCGGTCGCCAACGCGGTGTACCACGCCACCGGGGTGCGCATCCGTGACCTGCCGATCCAGCTCGACAAGCTCGTCGGAGTATCGGAGCTGGCTTAAATAAGCCAGGAGTGATACAACTGTCGCCGTGCACGCCTTCGACGTGCTGGGCGATCCGGTCCGGCGCCGCATCCTGGAACTGCTCGCCGACGGCGAGCAGAGCGCCGGCGCGGTGAGCGCGGTCATCCGCGACGAGTTCGGCATCTCCCAGCCCGCCGTGTCCCAGCACCTCAAGGTGTTGCGGGACAACGGCTTCGCCACCGTGCGTCCGGACGGCGCCCGGCGGCTCTACGCGGTCGACCCGCGCCCGTTGCGCGAGGTGGACGGCTGGCTGGAGCACTTCCGCCGATTCTGGGCGCCACCCCTGGCGGCGCTCGCCACCGAGCTGGCCCGGGGCCGACGCGAGCGGCGCCTACGCGGGCCCGCCGACCCACCCGACGAGAGGAACACCTGATGTTCGACGCCACCGAGCAGATCAACGCCGTCCAGCGACAGGTCGGCAGCCGCACCCTGGACGCCGGCGAGGCCCGGGTGACCACGATCAGCCAGACCTACCAGGCGACGGCCGAGGACCTGTGGGACGCCTGCACCAACGCCGAGCGGATCCCCCGCTGGTTCCTGCCGATCAGCGGCGACCTGCGGCTGCACGGCACGTACCAGCTCGAGGGCAACGCGGGCGGCACCATCGAGACCTGCGAACCCCCGCACCGCTTCACCGCCACCTGGGAGATGGGCGGCGAGGTGAGCTGGATCGAGGTGCGGGTCACGCCGGTGGGCGACGATCAGGCCCGCCTCGACCTGGACCACATCGCGCACGTCGACCAGGACCGGTGGGCCCAGTTCGGACCGGGGGCTGTCGGTGTCGGCTGGGACCTGGGCCTGCTCGGCCTCGCCACGCACCTCTCCGGCGGCGTCGGCGTCCGACCGGAGGACAGCGCCGAGTGGGTCGCCTCCGCCGAGGGGCGACGGACCATGGAGCTGAGCAGCCACCTGTGGGGCGAGGCAAGCATCGCCGCCGGCACCGACCCCGACGAGGCCAAGGCCGCTGCCGAACGCACCACCGCCTTCTACACCGGCACGCCGATCGAATGAGCGCGGCCGGCGGGTAACGTGCTGCGGCATGACCGGTACGCCGTACTCGCACTGCTCCTACTGCGGCGCCGCCTACCCCGCGGCGGCCGGCTGGCCGCGGGTCTGCGCGGCCTGCGGCGAGACCGTCTGGCGCAACCCGTTGCCCGTCGCGGTGGCGGTGCTCCCGGTCCGCACGGCCGAGGGCCTCGGCGTGGTGGTCGTCCGCCGGGCCATCGAGCCGGCCCGCGGGCTGCTCGCGCTGCCCGGCGGTTTCATCGAGTACGGCGAGGAGTGGTCCGACGCGCTGGTGCGTGAACTGTGGGAGGAGACCGGGCTGGTCGCGGACGCCGCCGATGCCCGGCTCCTCGCCGTACGGGGCGCACCACAGGGCGGCACCATGATGATCTTCGGGATGCTGCCGGAGCGGGCCGCCGAGGACCTGCCGCCGTCGCGGCCCACCGAGGAGGCGACCGAGTGGTTGGTCCTCACCGACCCGGTGCAGTTGGCGTTCTCCACCCACACCCGCGTCCTGGCCGACGTCCTCACCACACCCAGGTCCTGGCCGACGTCCTCGCCGCACCCCACCACGCCTGACCACGACCCCCGCGACCCGGCCCCCGCCGCCTGATCGACTCCAGATCACCGAGGTGGGGGTATCCCCTCGCCGCGATGCCCCCACATCAGCGACCTGAAGTGGATCACCGCACCCAAGCGCGATGATCCACTCGGGTTCGGTGATGTCGGGCCGTCCTCGGCGGCGAGACGCCCCGGGTTCCTTGAACCCGAGCGGATCAAGCCCGAGGCGAGGCTCACCCCGACCCCCGACCCCCGACCCCCGACGCGCCGCAGCTCCCGCAGACCCGCCAGCCCAGCCCACCCGTCCCGCCGCCCGACCGCCCGCCCGACCGCCCGACCGCGCGCCCGACCGCCCGCCCGACCGCCCGACCGCCCGACCGCGATCTTGCACTTTATGCGGCGACATAGGTCGCATCCCCACCGAATTCGACAACCGAAAGTGCAAGATCGCGGGGGCGACGGGCGGGGCGGGGGCGGGGGCGAGGGCGAGGGCGACGGGCGGGGCGGGGGCGGGGGGTCAGGGGTGGTGGGCTTCGCTGGTGTGGGCGCGGTAGCCGCTGGCCTGTAGCTCGAACAGCTCGCGGTAGAGGCCCCCGGCCGCCATCAGCTCGTCGTGGCTGCCCTGCTGTACGAGACGACCCTGATCCATGACGAAGATCCGGTCGGCGTGCCGGACGTTGGCCAGCCGGTGGGTGATCAGGACGACCGCCCGGTCGGGCCGGCGACGCAGGTGCTGGAACAGGGCGTGTTCGGCGCGGGCGTCCAGGGCCGCCGACGGCTCGTCGCAGATCAGCAGGGCGGCGTCCCGGTAGAGGCCACGCGCGGCGACCAGCCGCTGCCACTGTCCGCCGGACAGCTCGTGGCCGTTCTTGAACTCCCGGTCGAGCAGGGTGTCGTAGCCGTGCGGCAGGCCCACGATCATGTCGTGGGCGGCGGCCGCGTCGGCCGCTTCCTGCACGCTGGGGCCGGGCCGGTCGGGCGTACGGTCGTGCCGGCCCACCCTGATGTTCTGACCGGCGGTGAACGGGAACTTCCAGTACTCCTGCGTCATCACCGCGACCTGCGCGCCGAGCGCGCGCGGATCCAGCTCGGCGGCGTCGACGCCGTCCCAGCGGATCGTGCCGCCGGTCGGCTGGTAGAGACCGGCGATCAGCTTGGCGAGGGTGGTCTTGCCGGAGCCGTTCTCACCGACCAGCGCCACCACCTCGCCGCGCCGGATCGTCAGACTGACCCGGTCCACGGCGGGCGCGTCGGTGTCGGGGTAGCGCAGGCTCACCTCGTGCAGGTCGATCGCCTCGACGCCGTCGGCCGTCCGGCTGCCGCCGAGGGGCACCCGGCCCTGCGCCCGGGTGAGGAAGTCCCGGTAGTCCTGGTAGTAGAGGGCGTCCTCGTACAGCGAGTTGGTGGCGACGACCGCGACGCCCAGGCTGGTCCGGGCGGACTGGAGGGCGAGCAGGGCGGTGGCCGCGGCGGCGAGGGCGACCATGCCGGCGAGCAGCAGGCCACCGAGCACCGCGTACACGCCGAAGGTGGCCAGGCCCGCCACGGTGGCACCGGCCACGCGGGTGCCGGTCTGCGAGCGGACCAGCCGCAGTTGGGCGCGGGTCTCGACGGCCATCACACCCCGGTACTCGGCGAGCAGGAACTCGCGCATCTGATAGGCGCGCACCTCGGCGGCGGTGTGCCGGTTGGCCATCAGGTGGGCGAGCATCCACATTCGCCGCCGACGGGTGATCCGGGCCAGCATCGCCAGGTACTCCCGGCGGGCCATCCGCACGGCCGTGACGGCCTGGGGCACCGCCGCGAGCAGCAGGCACGGCAGCAGCAGCGGCTGGATGACGGTCACCGCGACGGCGGTGGCGAGCATCCCGACCACCCCGGTGACCAGGTTGACGGTGTGGTCGACGATCCAGGCCGCCTCGCCCATCCCCCGATCGCGGACGCGGTCCATCTCCTCGGCGAACCCGGCGTCGTCGAACGCGGCCAGGTCGACCGCCGTGGTGGCTTCGAACAGCCGCAGCTCGACCTGGTAGTTGATCTGTGGGGTGAGCCGTGCCTGGGCCCACCCGGCGGCGATCGTCAGGCCGCCGCGCGCCGAGATCGCCGTCGCGGCCACGATCAGCGCCGGCAGGGCGGCGCGCACCCGGTCCGGGGTGGGACCGGCGGCGAAGAGTTCCCGCAGTACGCCGGTCGTGGCGAGCAGGCCGAAGGTGGTCATCACCCCGGCGGCCACGTTCAGGCCGATGGAGGCGACCGTGTCCGTGCGGTTGGTGGCCCAGGCCAGGGCCACCGCCTCACGGACCAGCCTCGGCAGCCGGCGGGCCACCGCCCAGAAGCTGGTGTGCGCGAAGGTGTGCGCGTGGTGCATCCAGACGGCGTCCTCCAGCTCCGGCAGCACGGAGCTGTCGTCGGGGGGATCGTTCGGCTGGTCGTCGTGGGTCGCGGTACGCGGGCGGGCCATCGAGTCCACGGAAGCTCCTCGGGGGGCGGGAAGCACGGACGCCGCCCGAGACTACTGCCCGCAACCACTCGATGTCTCTAGGTAGTCGGCGTGTCAGGGCAACGCGGCCGCGTCCTCGGTGATCGGCAGCAGGACCCGGAAGGTGGTGTGCCCCGGCTCGGTCTCCACCCGGATGTCGCCGTGGTGCTTGTTGACCACGATCCGGTACGAGATGTCCAGCCCCAACCCGGTGCCCGCCCCGACCGGCTTCGTGGTGAAGAACGGCTCGAAGATGCGCGGGCGCACCTCCGGCGGGATACCGGGACCGGTGTCGGTGATCTCCACCGCCAGCAGGTCGCCGACCCGTCCGGTGCGGACGGTCAGCACGCCCTTCTCCCCCATCGCGCCCAGCGCGTTGTCGACGAGGTTGGTCCACACCTGGTTCAGCTCCGCCGCGTACGCCGGGATCGGCGGCAGGCTCCGGTCGTACTCGCGGACGAGTTTGACCTCGGCCGGGATCTTGCCCTTGAACATGACGAGCGTCGCGTCCAGCAGGTCGTGCACGTCCACGACCCGGTGCGGCGCGCGATCGAGCTGGGAGTACTGCTTGGCCGCGCCCACCAGACCCGAGATCCGGGTCACCGCGTCGCCGATCTCGCGCATCAGAAGTTCGGTGTCGACCGTGTACGACAGCCACCGCACCGCGGCCTCCAGGTCCGCCGGCCCGACGGCCGCCTTCACCTGGGCGAGCCACGCCGCGTCCAGGCCCCCGGCGACCAGGATGGGCGCCAGGTCCCACGCGCCACCCACACCGTGGTCCTCCAGCCAGTCGGTGAGGATGTCCTCGGCGTCGGCGGTGGCGACCGGGGTCAGCTTCGGCGCGGTCGCCACCCGGGCCACCGCCTCCTCCTGCAACGCGACCAGCCCGTGCAGCGCCCGCCCGTCGAGCCGCCCGTCGGCGATCATCGCGAGTTTGTGCCGCATCCCCGCGACCCGGTCCCGCAACACCGACGTGGCCCGCACCGCAGCGGCGGCCGGATTGTTCAGCTCGTGGGTCAGCCCCGCCGAGAGCGAGCCGAGCGCCAGCAGCCGCTCCCGCTCGCCCACGATGGTCTGGCTGTCCCGCATGCCGAAGAACAGCCCCTCCAACAGGTGCATCGGCATCGGAAACCAGGACCGCAGGGCGTGCGCGAAGTCCTCCGCCGGCAGCACGAAGAAGTCGGCGTCGACGAGCGCGCGCAGGCTGTTGCGGTACGTCTGCTCGACCTGGTCGCCCAGGTACGCCTGGGTGGCCCCGCCGTACACGCCGCGCTGGTCGGTGCGGCTGACCTCGACGTCGTCGCCACGGACCTGCCGGCTCAGCGCCACCGCGCCGCGCAGCAGCACGAAGAAGCAGGTGGCGGCCTCGCCCTCGCCGTACACGAGGGTGCCGCCGGCGCGCTGCTCCACGCGGCCGTGCTCGCTCAGCCAGTCGAGCTGCGCGTCGTCGAGGGCCTCGAACAGGAACAGCTCACGTAGCTCTGCCGGGGTCAGCCGATCGGACGCGGTCGTCACAGGTCCTCCTTCTTTCGCGACTGCGGGGCTCGCAAAACCGGCTCACTCCTCGCGCTCACTGGGCCTCCAGGTAGCGGTGCACGAGCGACACGGCCATCGCGCCCTCGCCGACTGCCGAGGCGACGCGTTTGACCGACTCGGCGCGGACGTCACCGGCGGCGAAGACCCCCGGCAGGCTGGTCTCCAGGTGGTACGGGTCGCGGGACAACGACCAGCCGGCCGGGCGTCGCCCACCGGCGAGCAGATCCGGGCCGGTGACGATGAAGCCGCGTCCGTCCCGCACGAGTACCCCGTCCAGCCAGTCGGTGCGGGGTTCGGCGCCGATGAAGATGAACAGCCAGGACGTGTCGACCGTGCGACTCTCCCCGGTGCGGGCGTCGCAGAGGGTGAGCCCTTCCAGGTGGTCGTCGCCGGCCGCGCCGACCACGGCCGTGTGCGGGTGCACGGTGATCCGGTCGATGCGCGCCAACTGGTCGATGAGGTAGCTCGACATCGACGCCGTCAGGTCCGCGCCGCGGATGAGCAGGTGGACGCGCGCGGCGTACCGGGAGAAGTGCACCGCCGCCTGGCCGGCCGAGTTGGCCCCGCCCACGATGTAGACGTCCTGGTCGACACAGCTCGGCGCCTCGGTGGCGGCCGCGCCGTAGAAGACCCCCCGACCGGTGAAGTCGGCCAGTCCGGGGGCGTCGAGCACCCGGTACGACACGCCGGTCGCCAGCACCACCGTGTGCGCGGCGATCTCGCTGCCGTCGCCGAAGCGCAGCAGCCGCGCGCCGCCGGCCTCGCTCAGGCCGACCACCTCGCGGGCGCTGAGCAGCTCCGCGCCGAACTTCACCGCCTGTCGGCGGGCACGGTCGGTCAACTGCGCGCCGGAGACGCCGTCCGGGAAGCCCAGGTAGTTCTCGATCCGGCTGCTCTGCCCGGCCTGCCCGCCGGTCGCCCGCCGCTCGACGAGCACGGTCCGCAGCCCCTCGGACGCGCCGTACACGGCCGAGCCCAGGCCCGCCGGGCCGCCACCGATCACCACGAGGTCGTAGAAGTCGGACGCCGGCACCACGGTCAGCCCGGCCAACGCGGCCAGCTCAGCCTCGCTGGGGGCCACCAGCGCCTTGCCCTCGGCGGTCACCACCAGGGGTACGTCCGCCTCGGTGGCCCCGGCCGCGTCGAGCAGCCGGGCGCCCTCCGGGTCGTCCGAGAGCAACCAGCGGTACGGCACGAGGTTGCGGGCCAGGAAGTCACGGATCTTGAACGACGGCGCCGACCAGCGGTGCCCGACCACGCGGATCTCGGCGCTCGTGGCGTCCGGGGTCACCGACCAGGCCTCCAGGAGCCCGTCGACGACCGGGTACAGCTTCTCCTCCGGCGGGTGCCACGGCTTGAGCAGGTAGTGGTCCAGGTCCACCACGTTGATCGCCTCGATCGCCGCGTCGGTGTCCGCGTACGCGGTGAGCAGCACCCGGCGGGCCGCCGGGAAGATGTCCATGGCGGCCTCGAGGAACTCGACGCCGGTCATCTCCGGCATCCGGTGGTCGGCCAGCAGCAGCGCCACCTGCTCACCACGCAACTTGACCTCCCGCAGCGCGTCCAGCGCCTCCGGCCCGGAGGCGGCGCGCAGCACCCGGTAGCGGTCGCCGTAGCGGCGCCGGATGTCCCGGGCCACCGCCCGGGACACCGCGGGATCGTCGTCGACGGTCAGGATCACCGGGTTTGCCATGGCGCCAATAGAACCACCTCGCCGGGCCGTGCCGCACCACCGGTGGCAGCGACGCGAGGCGTGACCCGGCTCGGGGCGGGTAAGCGGCACCGCCGCGGGCGGCCGGCGCCGCGACCGCCGGCTGTCACACACCTCGGGGGGCCCATGGCGGACGCGTCGCCGACCGGACCGGAGACGGGTCGGATCGTGGAGCTGCGGGTGCACGGCGTCTCGGGGGCGGGCGCCGACCGGGTGCTCAACCGACCGTTCGTGCACCAGGTGGCCGGCGACCGCAGCGGCGGGTTCTACCGCCCCCGCCCCGGCTACCCGGACTCGACCGGCACGGACGGGGTCACGCTGGAGGCGTACCGCTGGAACGACCTGCCCTCCGGCACGGCCGTACGGACGCTGTCGCTGGTGTTCCTGTTGCCGTTCATGCTCTGCAACGTGGCGCTCTGGATGCGCCCGGGGAGCCAGCCGGCGAAACACGCCATCGTCGCCCTGTGCCGGGTGCTCGCACTGACCCTCACGGCGCTCTACGTGCTCTCCATCGTCGGGATGGCGGTGGACCTCATCGCCTGGCGCTGCATGGGTGACCCCGCCTGCGTGGCCGGCCGGAGCTGGCTGTCCTGGCTCGGCGGACGTCCACCCGGCGTACGCCTGGGTGTGTTGGCCCTGGTGCCGGTCGCCGCCATCGGGATCGTGTGGTGGCTGGGCGCGCGCCCGAGCCACTCGTTCGACGCCTTTCGTACCGGCGCGGTGCAGGAGACCTCGGTGCACCAGTTGAGCGCGGTCGGCCAGTGGGACGGCAGCCCGGTCGTGGGACGGCTGCGCTCGGTGCACGTCGCGGCCGCGTTCGCCACGCTGGACGGCAGTCTGCTGGCCGCCTGGGACAGCGACAACTCCTCGTGGGTCCGGGCGGCGCTGGCCGTGGCGACGGTCGCCGTGCTGCTCGCCTGTCTGGTCCTGCTGACCCAGGTGAGCGGCATGGACCGGACCAGCACCGTGCCGCCGCTGGAGCGCGTCACCCGGGGACTCCGCACGATCGCCTTCGGTCTCACGATCCTGGTGATCGCGTACACCATGTCCAGCGGTGAGCCGTGGCCGCAGAGCAGGATGCTTCCCGGGTACAGCGCCACCGTGGCGTGGTTGTTCGTCAGCCAGACCGTCCTGCTGGTGGCCCTCGCGGCGGTGGTCATCTGGACGCGCGGCGGCGGGCGACGCGCGGACGGACAGCGGCTGCCGAGGCTGCGGGCGCTGGGCGCGCCGGTCTTCGTCACCGTCGCCGCCGGGCTCGCGGTGGCGTTCTCGGCGGAGTTGGTCTACCGGGTGGCGGACGTGCTGGACCGCGACGGTGGGCGGGCGCAGAAACTGGCCTTCGACCCGCCGCTGGCGTACAAGTGGGCGATCTGCGGGTTCTTCCTGGCGGTGCTGACGGCGGTACTGGTGGGCGTGCTGGTGACGGTCGTGACCCGCGACGGCCGGTGGCGGGTCGCGCGGACCATCGTGGCCGCCGACTTCCCGGACGCGCCACCGGAGGCGGCGGCGCGGCTGCGGCAGGTCCAGCAGGCGGTCGCCCGGGCCCGGTTCACCGAACGACTGGAACCGCTCGCCGTGGTCTACGCCGGCCTCGCCGCCCTCGGGTTGGCCACGAGCCTGTTCGGCCTGCTGCAGATCTATCCCGGCGACGTGTCCGAGGAGTACCTCGGCGTGCCCGACAACCTCGTCAACTTCCTGATCGTGGCCGGCAGCTACGTCATCGGCGCGATCCTGGTCGGGCTCGTGATCGGCGGCATCTTCGCCTATCGCACGGCCGGGTTCCGCCGGTACGTGGGCGTCCTGTGGGACCTGGGCACCTTCTGGCCCCGGGGAGCGCATCCCTTCGCGCCGCCCTGTTACGCCGAACGGGCGGTGCCCGAGCTGGCCAAGCGGATCACCTACCTCGTGGACCGGAGCGAGGGGGTACTGCTGGCGGGACACAGTCACGGGTCGGTGCTGCTCGCGGCCACGCTGCTGCAACTGCCACGGCGGGTCACCGACCGGGTCGCCCTGCTGACCTACGGATCACCGCTGAGCCGGCTGTACTCACGGCTGTTCCCCACCTACGTCAACCAGTCCTCGCTCCGGGAGATCGGCGGCCGCGTCGGGTGGCGCTGGGTGAACCTGTGGCGCGACACCGACCCGATCGGTGGGTGGATCTTCGCCCCGCACCGGCGCGGGAACACCGGGGCGGTGACCGGGCCGGAGGCGGCGGTGGACCGCCGGTTGACCGACCCGCAGGGGCTCGTGCCCCCGCCCAGCGACAGCGTGCCCCCACCCATCCTCGGCCACTGGCCGTGCGAGTCGCAGGAGGAGTTCGTGCAGGCGGTACGGGACCTGACCGCGCGGCTGCGTGCCGAGCGCCGGACGGAGGGCTGAGGCGGCGGCCGGATATCGTCGCCGGGTGAGCCCGTCCCGCAAGCCCGAACGCCGACTCATCGCCTCGAACAAGAAGGCGCGACACGAGTACACCGTGCTGCGCACGTACGAGGCGGGCATCGTGCTGGTCGGCACCGAGGTGAAGTCGCTACGCGACGGGAGGGCATCGCTCGTGGACGCGTTCGCGCACGAGCGCGACGGCGAGATCATGCTGTACGGGCTTCACATCGCCGAGTACCGCTACGGCACGTGGACCAACCACGCGCCCCGCCGTAACCGCAAGCTGCTGCTGCACCGCTCCGAGATCGGCAAGATCCTGGAAAAGGTCCGCGAGGGCGGGGTGACCCTGGTGCCGCTGTCGATGTACTTCGACAACGGGTGGGCCAAGGTCGAACTGGCCCTGGCCAAGGGCAAGCGCACGTACGACAAGCGGCAGTCCCTCGCCGAGCGCGACGCCAACCGCGAGATCGCCCGGGAGCTGGGCCGACACCTCAAGGGTCATCCCCGCCGCAACTCCTGAGTCAGCGGCCGATCGTGTCCAGCTCGACGAGGTCGTCGTCGGACAGGACGAGTGCCGCGCCCGTGACGTTCTCGCGCAGGTGTGCCACGGACGACGTGCCGGGGATCAGCAGGATGTTCGGCGACCGCCGCAGCAGCCAGGCGAGGGCGACGGACATCGGTGTCGCCCTCCGCCGCGTGGCGACGGCCGAGAGGACGGCGGACTGCAACGGGCTGAAGCCGCCCAACGGAAAGAACGGCACGTAGGCGACGCCCTGGTCGGCGAGCGCGTCGATCATCTTGTCGTCCTGGCGGTACGCGAGGTTGTACATGTTCTGCACGCACACGATCGGCGCGATCGACTGCGCCTCGGCGACCTGCTCCGGCGTCGCGTTGCTCACCCCGAGGTGCCGGATCAGGCCCTGCCGCTGGAGATCCACGAGCGCGTCGAGCGCCTCCGCCACCGGCCCGGGTTGGGGCCCCTCGGCGTTGCCGAGCCGAAGGTTCACCAGGTCGAGCACGTCGAGGCCGAGCGTCCGCAGGTTCGCGTGGACAGCTTGGCGCAGGCTATGCGGATCGCGGGCAGGGGGCCATCCGCCCTGTTGGTCGCGGATCGCGCCGACCTTGGTCACGATGTGCAGCGACTCGGGGTACGGGTGCAGCGCCTCCCGGATCAGCTCGTTGGTGACGTGCGGCCCGTACGCCTCGGAGGTGTCGATGTGGGTGACGCCGAGCGCGACGGCCTCGCGAAGGACGGCGAGTGCGCCGTCCCGGTCGGCCGGCGGTCCCATGACCCAGGGGCCGGCGAGCTGCATGGCGCCGTAGCCGAACCGGGTGACGTCCAGGTCGCCCAGCCTCCAGGTGCCGCCGGGAAGAGTGGGGGAAGCCATCTTCGTACCTCTGACTTTCACATCGCACCGCGCGTGGTGCCGGTGCCTGACTGTTACCGCAACCAACTATCAGCGGGTAACTTCCTAATCGGAAGTAGGCACCTCAAGGTGCGTAGCTCACCCTCCGGAAGGAGCAAGGCGATGGCGACGGCGACAGCGGCCCAGAAGAGGGCGCGGGCCAAGTCGGAGTACGACGCGTTCCTGGCGCAGTGTCCGAGCCGCAAGCTGCTCGACCGGATCGCGGACAAGTGGGTCACTCTGGTGCTGGCCGCGCTCCGTGGCGGAGGCTCGCCGCAGTCCGGTGCCGACTGTGCCGGCGAACCCCGGCCGATGCGCTACTCGGAGCTGTCGCGCCAGCTCGCCGGTGTCAGCCAGAAGATGCTCACGCAGACACTGCGCTCGCTGGAACGGGACGGCCTGATCACGCGCACCGTGGAGCCGACCGTGCCCGTCACGGTCACCTACGAGCTCACCGACCTGGGCCTCTCCCTGCACGAGGTGGTGCGGGGCCTGAAGGGCTGGGCCGAGACGCACATGGACGACGTGTTCGCCAACCGCGTGACGTACGACACCCGGGCCAGCTGATCCCTGTCGCAGCTGCGACGGGAAACCGCCCTGGCGTACGCAGAATCGGGCTTCCTGGGCACTTCTTCCTCGCAGATACGGCAGCTATGGTGATCCGGTGACGACCTTCCGGATCGGCGCGGCGGCCGACCTGCTCGGCGTCAGCGCCGACACGATCCGCCGCTGGGTGGACGCCGGGCGGCTACCCGCCGGGCGTGACGAGCACGGCCACCGGATCATCGACGGCGTCGACCTCGCGGCGTTCGCCCGGGCGCAGGCCGCCGACCCGGACGCGGGCGCCGAGTTCTCCTCGGCGCGCAACCGGCTGCGCGGCATCGTCGTCGACGTCCGCAAGGACACGGTGATGGCCCAGGTCGACATCCAGGCCGGCCCGTTCCGGGTGGTCTCGCTGATGAGCCGGGAGGCGGTCGACGACCTCGACCTGCGGGTCGGCTCGGTCGCCGTCGCCGTGATCAAGTCGACCACCGTGGTGGTGGAACGCGCCGCGCCCACCGCCCCGGCCGGAGCGAGGGGGAACGGATGAGGCCTCGAACCCGATTCGTCGCGGTGGCGCTGGCGGTGGCCATGCTGGCGACGGCCGGCTGCGACCGCGCCGGCGACCCGGCGAACGGGGGTGACACCCGGGACGGTCGGGTCAGCGGCACGGTGACCGTGTTCGCCGCCGCTTCGCTGACCGAGTCGTTCACCCGCATCGCGAAGGATTTCGAGGCCGCCAACCCAGGCGTCACCGTCACCCTCAACCTCGCCGGCAGCTCGGCCCTGGCCAACCAGATCACCCAGGGCGCTCCGGCAGACGTCTTCGCCTCGGCGGCGCCGAAGAACATGGAGACCGTGACTCAGGCCGGCGACGCCGACGGCACTCCGTTCGTCTTCGCCCGCAACCAACTGGTGGTCGCGGTGCCCAGCGGCAACCCGAAGGGCGTGACCGGTCTCGCCGACCTGGCCCGTCCGGGAGTGAAGGTCGCGCTCTGCGCCGAGCAGGTGCCCTGCGGCGCGGCGGCGCGTACCGCCCTGACCGCGGCCGGGGCCACGCTGACGCCGGTCACCCTCGAACAGGACGTCAAGGGTGCACTGGCCAAGGTCAAGCTCGGCGAGGTCGACGCGGCCCTCGTCTACCGCACGGACGCCCGTGCCGCGAGCGCCGACGTGACGGGTGTCGAGTTCCCCGAGTCGGCCCGGGCGATCAACGACTATCCGATCGTCGCGCTGAAGAACGCACCGAATCGGGCGGGCGCGCGCGCCTTCGTCGCGTACGTCCGCTCGACGCCGGCACAGGCGGTCCTCGCCGAGGCGGGGTTCCAGGCGGCGTCGTGAGCGTGGTCCGCGAGCCCACCACGTCGCGACGGCGCGCACGGGTGCCGGCGGCGTTGCTGATCCCGGCCGGGCTGGGCCTGCTCTTCCTGGTCCTGCCGCTGGCCGGGCTCGTGATCCGGGCGCCGTGGGCGACGCTGCCGCAGCGGCTCACCGCGCCGGGGGCGCTGACGGCGCTGCGCCTGTCGGTGCAGACCGCGACCCTGGCCACGCTGCTCTGCCTGCTGCTCGGGGTGCCCCTGGCGTGGATGCTGGCCCGGGTCGACTTCCCCGGCCGCCGGCTGGCCCGCGCCTTGGTCACCGTGCCGCTGGTGCTGCCGCCGGTGGTCGGCGGCGTGGCGCTGCTGCTGGTCTTCGGCCGGCGCGGGCTGCTCGGCGGCTGGCTCGACGCCACGTTCGGCGTCACCCTGCCGTTCACGACCGCGGGCGTGGTGCTGGCCGAGGCGTTCGTCGCCATGCCGTTCCTCGTCATCGCCGTCGAGGGCGCGCTCCGCGCGGCCGACCACCGCTACGAGGAGGCCGCCGCGACACTGGGGGCCAACCGGTGGACGACCTTCACGCACGTCACGTTACCGCTGGTGGCACCCGGGATCGCCGCCGGCGCGGTGCTGTGCTGGGCGCGGGCGCTCGGCGAGTTCGGTGCCACCATCACCTTCGCCGGCAACTATCCCGGGCGTACGCAGACGATGCCGTTGGCCGTCTATCTGGCGCTGGAGACCGACCTGGAGTCCGCCATCGTGCTCAGCCTGGTGCTGCTGATCGTCTCGGTGGGCATCCTGGCCGCGCTGCGCGACCGGTGGATGGCGGGCCCGTGACTACGCCGCCGCCCAACGACCAGCCCGGTACCGCGCGACCGCCCAGCGAGAGGCCCGGGACCGCGCCGCCACCGGACGACCGGCCCGTGACCGCCCCGCTGTTGGATGCCCGGCTGGTCGTCGACCGGGGCGCCTTCCGGTTGGACATACCGCTGCGGGTCGCACCGGGTGAGGTCGTCGCGCTGCTCGGGCCCAACGGGGCCGGCAAGACCACCGCGCTGCGCGCCCTGGCCGGGCTGCACCCGCTCACCGCCGGGCACGTCACCCTCGACGGCGTCGACCTGGACCGCCCGGCGAGCCGGAGCTGGGTGCCCACCGAGCGCCGGCCGATCGGCGTGGTCTTCCAGGACTACCTGCTGTTTCCGCACCTCGACGCATTGGACAACGTGGCGTTCGGGCCGCGCCGGCACGGCGTCGACCGGCGGGCGGCACGGGCCACCGCGCGGAGCTGGCTCGAACGGGTGGGCCTCGCCGGCCAGACGCGCCGCAAGCCCCGCCAGCTCTCCGGCGGGCAGGCGCAGCGGGTGGCGCTGGCCCGTGCGCTGGCCGTCGGGCCGTCGCTGCTGCTGCTCGACGAGCCGCTGGCCGCCCTGGACGCCCGTACGCGCCTGGAGACCCGCGCGCAGCTGCACCGCCACCTGGCCGCGCACCCCGGGGCGACGGTGCTGGTCACCCACGATCCGCTGGACGCGTTGGCGTTGGCCGACCGCCTGGTCATCGTCGAGGGCGGGCGCGTCGTCCAGGAGGGCGACGGCCCGAGCGTCACAGCACGCCCGCGCACCGACTACGTGGCGCGTCTGGTCGGGCTGAACCTCTACCGGGGTCGGGCCGAGGGCCACGGCGTACGCGTCGCGCCGGAGTTGACCCTGAGCGTGGCAAACCGGCTCGACGGCGACGCGTTCGTGGCGTTCCGCCCGGCGGCGGTGGCCCTGCACCCGGCGCGACCGGACGGCAGCCCTCGCAACACGTGGGCGGGCACGGTGAGCGGCGTCCAGCGCCACGGCGACAACGTGCGGGTGCAGGTGGACGGACCGGTCGGCGTGGCCGCCGACGTCACGCCGGCTGCGGCGGCCCAGCTCCGGCTGATCCCGGGCCAACGGATCTGGGTGGCGGTCAAGGCGACCGAGACACACGCCTACCCGGCGACGAGCTGACCCCGCCGTACGACCAGGGGACCGTGCCCGCTCTGCCGGCCTCGGTGGGCAGGGCCAGGCCGAACCGGGCGCGAGTCGCCACCGGCCCCGGTAAGCGGAGGTCAGTCGGCCAGCAGGTCGGCGTGCGCGGCGCGCAGCCGGGCCAGCGTCGGGTCGCTGCCCGGGACGACCCGGCGGTCCAGCTCGGCCCACACCTCGGCCAGCGCCGCGCGGACCGCGCCCAGCTCGGCGGCGTGCCGTTGGCTGCTGCGGCGGTGCTGCTCGTCGAGGCGGCGGGCCCACCCGGCGGTGACCGCGGCGAGCCGGTCGGCGTCGGCGCGGGCCTGGGCGGCGCTGCGGGCCGCGGCGGCGGGAACGATCGCGGCGACCGGTCGGGGATCGCCGTCGCGGGTGACGACGGTGACCGCGTCGGTCAGCTCGGCCAACGCGACGAGCTGGCTGAACCGGGTGCGCGCCTCGCGCAGCGGCACGGAGCGCGGCGGGTCGGTATGCGGGGTGAGCGCGGGGATGGCCATGCATGCATGCTGCCGCCCGGGTACGACATAAATCAGTCGTCTTCAGTGGACGGTGGGTGGCGACGGTGCGGACGCGGCCGGCCACTCGTCGGCCAGCACCGACCAGATCTCCAGGTCGATGCGACCGTGCGGGCCCGGGTAGACCTGGCGCAGGGTGCCGTCGTGGCGCAGGCCCAGCCGGCGGGCGAGGGCGATGCTGCGCACGTTGGCGGCGTTCGTCCGCCACTCGACGCGGTGGATGCCGCGCTCCCGCACCGCCCAGTCGACGATGAGCCGTACCGCGCGGGCGACGAAGCCCCGGCCCTGCGCCGCCGGCTCCACCCAGCAGCCGACCTCGCACAGGCCCAGCGTGACGTCGAACGACACGAACATCACCCCGCCGACCAGGGTGCCGCGCCACCACAGGCCCCAGATACCGCCGGCGTCGGCCGCCCAGCGGTCGGCGTAGCGCTGCAGCACGGCCCGGGCCGACGGCAGGTCGGTGGCGACGAAGGACGGCGCCACCCAGGGACTTATGTGGTCCCGCGCCCGGTCGAGGTGGGCGAGGAACTCCTCGGCCCGCCAGGGGTCCAACGCGCGCAGCTCGACACCCTCGTTCAGCGCCAGGGCGAACACCGGACCTCCCCCGAAGTTGGCGACGACGGGTACCAGGCTCGCACAGGGCCGCCCGCGACGTCCGTTCAATTAGATGATCATGTGGGTCCAGTAGGTGAGCCAGAGCACGAACAGCGCCCCCTGCACGAGGGCGAGCGCCGCCGTGAGCCACCCGTCCACGCTCGCCCGGCGGGCCCAGCGGGCCAGCACCAGGGCCACCGGGAACGCGGCCAGCAGGTAACGCAGCAGGCTCTTGTAGACCGCCGGACCCAGCGACAGCGGCACCACCACCATGAGCACGCCGTAGACCAGGTAGGGCAGCTCCCGATGGCGGAAGCCGGCGGCCAGGACGGCCAACACAACCAGCGCGAACAGGACCCGGGCGGCGTCCCGCGGCTCGCCGGTGAGCCCGCCCAGGACCACCGGAAAGGGGTTCTGCGCCTCGATGCCCCAGCCGGCCTTCTGAGCGTGCTGGTAGGCGAACCAGTCCCCGCCCCGCCACTTGCAGAACGCCATGAAGGTGAACCATCCGGCGGGCAGCAGCAGCAACGGCCAGCCGGTCCGTAGGTATCCGAGCAGGGCACGCGGACCGAGCCGCCAGTCGTGCTGGCGCAGCAGCACGAGCGCCAATGGCAGGACGACGAGCAGTCCGAGCGACCGGCTCATCGCCAGGAAGTAGCCGACCACGCCGACCAGTAACCACCGACGGCGCTCGGCGTAGTAGAAGGCGGCCAGCGCGAGGCAGACGAACAGCGACTCGGTCAGCGCGGCCTGGAACAGGAACGCCGTCGGCAGGAGCACCAGGTAGCGGGTGAACCGACGAGCCGCGTCGGCGTCGCCGAGCAGCAGCTCGGCCAGCCGGTAGCCGTACACCAGGGCGCCCAGGAACGCGAGATTGCTGATCAACAGCAGGGCCAGCGCGTTGTCGCCGCCCAGCAGCGCGCCGACCGGCCGGGCGAGGAAGGGGTAGAGCAGCGGAAAGCCGAAGTCCCCCCACGGTCGCCCGGTCAGCGGCAGCTCGCTCAGCCGCAGGTAGAGCAGGGCGTCCCAGGCGAACCAGAAGGAGATCCACCGGTGCCCGGAGATCTCCCGCTGCTGCGCCCACATCAGCGCCTCGTCCGGCGGTGGCGCGCCTGGAATGCCGTCCCAGGCGTGCAGGACCAGGAGGCCGAGCAGGGTCAGCAGCAGCTTCGCGCCGAAAAAGAGCCCGATCAGGTACGGCCAGGGCGGCGGTACCCGGCGGACCAGTCGCGCGCCCGTCTGGACCAGCGCCGTCGCACGCCGCCGGCCGCCCCGCCACCGGTGCATCCGCCCCGCTCCCCCGGTCCGCCGAACCGCCCGCTGCCCTCCCCGTTGTACGCCCCGACAGACCTCGCCGGAGGAGAAACCCACCAGGACCCGAGGTGACATCCCGGTCATAACGGGTACGCGGGCCGCCTCGACCAGTAACAGGGAGTACGGCGGCATGAGCGAGCAACACGGCACGGTGGTCATCGGCGCGGGGCCGGCGGGGCTCACGGCGGCGTACGAGTTGCTCCGGCACGGGCGGCCGGTCCGGGTCTTCGAGGCCGACGAGGTGGTCGGCGGGATCAGCCGGACCGTGGAACGCGACGGGTGGCGCTTCGACATCGGCGGACACCGGTTCTTCACCAAGGTCCCCCGGGTGGAGGCGTTCTGGCACGAGATCCTGCCCGAGGAGGACTTCCTGACCCGGCCCCGGATGAGTCGGATCTTCTACCGGGGCGCCCTGTTCAACTACCCGCTGAGCGCGACTAACGCCCTGCGCAACCTGGGTCTGCCGGAGGCGGTGCGGTGCCTCGCCTCGTACGCCCGGGCGCGGGTTCGCCCACCGCGCGACCAGTCGCACTTCGAAGGCTGGGTGTCGGCCCGGTTCGGCTGGCGGCTGTACTCGATCTTCTTCAAGACGTACACCGAGAAAGTCTGGGGTATGCCCGCGGACCAGCTGCGGGCCGACTGGGCCGCGCAGCGGATCAAGAACCTGTCACTGGCCACGGCGATCCGCAACGCGGTGCTGCCCGGACGCCGCCGCACCGACGTGACCAGCCTGATCGAGGAGTTCCAGTACCCGAAGTACGGGCCGGGGATGATGTGGGAACGCTGCGCCGACCAGGTACGCCAGCGCGGCGGGGAGGTGTCGACCGGCACCTGGGTGACCGCCGTGCACCGCGACCCGAAACGACGCCGGGCGATCAGCGTGACGGTCAACGGCGCGGGCGGGCAGCGTACCGAGCCGGCCGACGACGTGATCTCGTCGATGCCGATCTCGGAGCTGGTCGCCGCGCTCCGCCCGCCGGCGCCCCCGCACGTGCTGGCCTGCGCCGCCGACCTGCGCTACCGCGACTTCCTGACCGTCGCCCTGGTGGTACCGGCCGAGTTCTCGTTCCCCGACAACTGGATCTACGTGCACGATCCGGCGGTGCGGGTGGGCCGGATCCAGAACTTCGGCTCCTGGTCGCCGTACCTCGTCAAGGACGGCCGCACCTGCCTGGGCCTGGAGTACTTCGTCTTCGAGGACGACGAGATGTGGCGTTGCGCCGACGCCGACCTGGTGGCCCTCGCGACCGCGGAGCTGGAGCGGTTGGGCCTGGTCCGGCCAGGGGTCGTCGAGGCCGGCTACGTCGTGCGCATGCCGAAGGCCTATCCGGTGTACGACGAGCGCTACCAACACAACGTGGACGTGATCCGGGCGTGGCTGGCCGAGGCCGTGCCGAACGTGCACCCGGTGGGACGCAACGGCATGCACCGCTACAACAACCAGGACCACTCGATGCTCACGGCGATGTTGACCGTGGAGAACATCGTCACCGGCAGCACCCACGACATCTGGTCGGTCAACGTGGAGCAGGACTACCACGAACAGGCGACCACCGGCGGCGCGCGCCGGGGCACGGGTCGGGACGCGCCGGTGCTGCCGAGCCGGATCGTCACCGCCCCGATCACCGCTCCCGAAGGCGTCCGCGCGGCCGGCGACGGCGACCGATCCGCGCAGGCGCCGCTGGTCTGACGGGCTCGTTACGCGAACGCCGGCGTCAGATCGGGCCGCTGGTGTAGATCTTCGTGCTGCTCTCGTTGCCGATGAACGGGTTGTTGACCGCCCACAGCAGACCCTCGTCGTACTCCGGCACGTCGAAGTTGCACATGACCCAGCCGGCGTCCGCGCCGCTGCTGTTGATGCACTGCCGGCTCCAGTCCGGTCCCTGGATCGTGCCGGCGGCGGGCGCGCCATTCGCCTTGGTGTCCTTCACCCAGACCCGGTCCCCGTACGCGGCGAAGCACGCCTTGGCGCCGGTCGTCGACACGCACCACACGTCGACACCGTTGGCCGCCGGCGGCGCACCGCTCGGCGTGCCCGTGGCCGCCGACGCCGCCGAGGCGGTGCCGACCAGAACGAGGGCCACTGTCGTCGGCACCATGACCAGGGCACCCGCCGACCGCGTGCTCGGCTTCCTACGCATCCCCGTCAACTCCCCACATCCACCATGATCGTCATTCCGGTGCTGGACGATAGCAGCCGGGCCGTCGCTGAAGCCGATGTGGACGGTGGCACATCATCTGCCTGCCACTGAACGCAGACTCGGACACCTGGCTTGAGACCTACTCGTCCAGGGCCTGTTTCCTGAGGGCGGCCCACCCGCCAGCCGCGTCCCCGACCTCCCTGGACAGAACACCTAGGGCTCGAGTGTGGCGGGCATGTTGAAGGCGGCGACGTGACGGGCGCCGATGAAGGCGTTGCTCTCTACGATCTTTCCGTTCTCGATCCGGAGTACGTCGACGACCAACGCCTCGTAGTGCGGGCTGCCGGGCCGGCGGAGATAGTTGATCAGTGCCGGGCGTCCGTTGGCCGAGGTGGGGAACGTACGCCAGTCGAGCGGTCGGGCAAGGAACTCCGCGGCCGCGTCGATCCCGACGACCGGCGGCTCGGGTGGCATCGTGATCCGTACGTCCTCGGCGAGTAGTGCCCGGATCGTCTCCGGGTCCTTCGCGTTGGCGTAGCGGCGCAGGATGTCTTCGTCCTCCCTGGTGAGCTGTGGGCGGCGCCAGTCCTTCGGGTCCGACGGAGTGCGCCCGCGGAGGGTGTGGCGGGCTCGCTGGAGGAGGCTGTTGACGGCCGCCACGGCGGTGTCGAGCGCGGCGGCGATCTCCTGCGGCGTCCAGCCGTGGACGTCGCGTAGCACGAAGGCCGCCCGCTGCCGTGGCGGTAGGTACATGAGCGCTGCGATCACGGCCAGCTCGACGGTCTCCCGGGCGGCGAGGCCGGTCTGCGGATCGTCGGCCAGCAGGGCGTCGGGATAGGGACCGAGCTCGGTGGACCACTCCAGCGGATCACCGTACGGTAACGTCCGGTGACCGGCCGCCTTGCGGCTGTCGAGGAAGACGTTCGTGGCGATCCGGTAGAACCAGGTACGCGCCGACGCCCGACCCTCGAAGCGGTCGCGAGCCCGCCAGGCACGCAGGAATGTCTCCTGCACCAGGTCGTCCGCGTCGGTGACGTTCCCGGCGAGGCGGTAGCAGTGGACGTGTAGCTCGCGCCGGTGCTCGCCAAAGGCGCGCTGCAGCCAGACCGCCTGCTCATCGGTCGAGTCGGACATCTGATTTCCCCGGGGCTGAATGGTCCTCACCACCGTACTGACGACTGCGGACCCATCCGTCATCGGTCACCGATGACGATCGCCGACTCGCTCGTCTGTACCTGTGACCGATCCTCACCTACCAAGGAGAACGCCATGACGGCAACCCCCGCCTTCAGCGCCACCGCGCCCCCGGTCGTCGACCGGGAGACCTGGCTGCGCGAGCGCGACGAACTGCTGGTACGGGAGAAGGCCCATACCCGCGAAGGAGACGCGATCGCAGCCGCTCGCCGTCAGCTGCCGATGACCTTGATGCCGACGGTGACGGTGCGGGGCCCTGGCGGGGACACCCCGCTGGTGGAGGTGTTCGAGGGCCGCCGGATGCTCATCGCCTACTTCCACATGTGGCACGACGACAAGCCGTACGAGCACCAGTGTGAGGGGTGCACCTTCTCGACCTGTCACATGCAGACGCTGGACTACCTGCACGCTCGGGACGTCACCTACGCCGTGTTCTGCCAGGGCCCCTACGACGAGAGTGCCCCGTTCGCGGAGTTCATGGGCTACCCGTTCCCCTGGTATTCGGCGAAAGACTCCGACCCGGCTCTGGCCGACGGTCGTGACTTCGGGTTCATCGCGTGCTACCTGCGCGACGGCGACAACGTCTACGAGACCTACTGGACCACCGGGCGGGGCGTGGAGGCCTTGATGACCACCTACCACGCCCTGGACCTCACCGTGTACGGCCGGCAGGAGAACTGGGAGAACTCGCCGGAAGGCTGGCCGCGGGTCACCGGGCACCCGTGGCGTCTCAACGGCCGCCCCACCGCGCAATGGTCACGCCCGGGCGTCGCACCGCGATGACGTCCTGATGATCGAGGTGATCATGCTCGGGTCGGCCGCGGTGTCAAAAAGTGGCGGTCACCTCAGGTAGGCGGCGAGTGGGATGTTCTGCGCCCGCAGGGCGGTGGCGATCAGGCCGGCGATCTGTCTGGCGCCGGCGGCCTCGAAGTGGGTGTGGTCGTTGCAGAAGAACGCGCCGACCGCGCCCGTCGAGTAGTCACCGTTGTTCGGACACAGCCGGAGCGTGTTGTAGAGCGCCACGCTCTTCGCGTGCAGGTCGATGACCGGTACGCCGTTGGCGGCGGCCGCGGCCGTCGTCTCGGTGACGAAACCGCGATTGCCGACGGCGGTGTTGCCGCTGCAGGTGATCGCCGCGACGGGCGTGACGAAGATCGGCTTCACGCCTCTGGCCTTGGCGGCCGTCGCCATCACGCCGAGCAGTTCCTTGAAGCGATTGGTGCCCACGTGTCGCGGGCAGGCCGAGTCACCGTCGTTGATGCCGAACTGGATGATCAGATAGTCGCCGGCCTTGAAGCCACTGCCGCTGTCCAGCATCGCCGACCATCGCGCGCTGTAGGCGGTCGAGCTGAGCACGCACTCGCCCGCCGAGTTCTTGGTGGAGGTCACGTTGCCCTCGTACAGCCAGGTCTGGATGCTGCGACCGCCGACGGCGCTGTTCTGCACGGTGACGTTCGACGTGAGGTAGGACGCGAACTGACTGCCCCAGCCGATCGGACAGGAGCTGGCGTTCATCATCGTGGAGTCGCCGGCCATCCACACCTTGATCGGCGCGGGTGTCGGTGACGGGGTAGGGCTGGCCGGTGGTGTGCTCGGGCCGGTGCAGGGTGTCGGCGCTGGCGATGGTGTCGATGTCGGAGTCGGCGCGGTGGGCGACGGCGTCGGCGCGGTGGGGGTCGCTGGTGGCGGGCCGGCGCAGGTGACGCCGTTGAACGAGAACGACGACGGCACCGGGTTGCTGCCGCTCCAGGTTCCGTTGAAGCCGAAGGCGACCGATGCGCCGGAGCCGACGGCACCGTTGTAGCCCACGTTGGTGGCGGTGACCGCCGTGCCGGTGACCGTGACGGTGGCGTTCCACGCCTGCGTCACGCCCTGCCCGGGGGCGAGACTCCAACCCACGGTCCAACTGGTCACCGCGTCACCGAGGTTGGTGACGACGACATCGGCGCCGAACCCGCCGGTCCACTGGCTGGTGACCCGGTAGTCGACAGCGCACGCCGGGGTGGCGGCCTGGGCGGTGGCGATGCCGAGCCCGCCGGCCACGACGGTCAGGACCGTTGCCGCCAGAGCCACGAGACGCGATCGGCGAACCGTCATCGGGTTACTCCTGCCTCGATCGGAGGCGCTCGCCATCACGTGACGGCGGCGCACGGGGAGCCGTTGAGGGCGAAGCCGGTCGCTCCGCCGAGCGGGCTGTCGGTGATGAATCCGAAGCTGGTCGAACCGGCGGCCGGGATCACCGTGTTCCAGGCGACGTTCACCGCCGTGGCCGCGGCGCCGGACTGGGTGACCGTGGCATTCCAGGACTGCGTGATCCGCTGGCTGCCCGGCAGGGACCAGGTCACTTTCCACCCGTTGATTCCGACAGTGGAGGTGTTGTTGAGCGTCACGTCGAACTGGGCGCCCGTACCCCAGTCACCGGTCTTGAGGTAGGTGACCGTGCAGGCCCCGCCCCCAGGAGTGGTCGGCGCAGGAGTCGTCGGCGCGGGAGTCGTGGGGGGCGGCGTCGTGGGGGGCGGCGTCGTCGGGGGCGGCGTCGTGGGGGGCGGCGTCGTCGGGGGCGGCGTCGTGGTCAGTCGTGCGCTGAGGATCGGGGCCAGCCGGTCGGTGATGGCCTGGTGGCCGGCGTCGTTCGGGTGCACCGAGTCGCTCAGGCCGCCGGACGGCAGCCAGCCGGTGGTGTCCACGTAGAACACGTTGGCGTCACCCGCGGCGTTGCGTGCCCGCACCGCCGCCTCCGTCTCGGTCGCGTACCGACCGATGAACGTCCGCATGGCGAAGAGCTTGGCGTTCGGGAACTTGGCCCGGATCCTCGTCAGGAAGGTGGTGTACGTCGCCTGGAAGGCCGCGGCGCTCACGCCGTGGCTCTTGTCGTTGGTCCCCAGGTTGATCACCACGCCGTCGGCGGTGTAGCGGGAGAAGTCCCACGCGTCGGTGCCGGCCTGGCCACCGGAGGACATCCAGTAGCGGGTCGACTGCGCCCAGCATCCGTCGGTCGTCTCGGCCAGACACATGCCACCGATCGCGATCTGGGTGTGGTCGTAGCCGAGCCGCTCACCGACCTTGAAGGCGTAGTCCGTCACGGCGAGTTGACTGCTCGTGGCCCCTGCGGTGATCGAGTCGCCGACGAACTCGACCAGCTTGGGGCGGGCCGGTGGCGCGAAGGTGCCCGCGCCGGAGTCGAGGATCAACCCCTGGAAGACCGCGTCACCGGTGTAGGAGCCGGCCACCTGCCGGTAGCTGACGATCAGCGTGTGGCTGCCGGCCGCCAGCGCGGTCGGCGTCAGGTTGATCGTGCCGGAGCCGGTGAAGGACGTGAACGCCCCACCGTCGATGCTCGCCCACAATTGGATGGTGTTGCGCTGCCGGAGCTTCACCGTTCTGCCGGTGAATCCGACGCGCAGGTACGCGCCGGCCCAGTAGGGCACGTAGGCCGAGGCGTTTGTCCTGTTCCACCGGCCGACGAAGCTGATGTTCGAGTCGGCCGGGGTGCCGTCGCCGGCCGCGGCCTCGGCGCTGAGCACCGGCAGACCGGCGGCGAGCACCCCGGCGGCGACCGCGATGACGGCCGCGATACGAAGGGAACGAATCGTCGTCATCGGATGGGGTTCCAGCCGTCGGTACCCGCCAGGTAGGCGGTCGGTGTGTACTGGGTGGCGGTGGAGGCGCTCATCTGCGGCCGGTTGGCGTTGATGACGGCGCCCGGTCCGGTGCTGCCGTACTCGGCGAACCGGGCGTCCCGCCACGAGAAGCCGGACATGTCGGTCCAGGGGTCGGTGCGGATGTGCGCGCCCATCGTGACGCCCCGGTAGAGGACCTGTCCCCGTGCGTTGACGTCGCCGCTGGGGTGCCAGGGCCGGCCCAGATAGACGGTCCTGGCGGGAGCGTTGCTGGTCAGGGTGGTTCCCCAGAACAGGAAGCCGAACCTGTTGTTGATGTCGGTGGCCGCGGCGGTGAGGTAGCCGTTGTTCGACGACGAGCCCCGGGTGAGCGAGTGCACGGTGCCGTTCTGGAAGACCATGGTGCCCCGCCCGAAGATGAAGTCGACGTCGCCCTCCACGTAGGAGTTGCGGACGTAGAGACGCCGGACCGAGCTGACACTGGGCGCGTTGACCAGCAGGGTGTCCTGGTTGCCGAGGACGCGGACGTTGTCGAACTGCGCCCGGTCGCCGGAGGTGTTGACAGCGACGGCCTGCTCGGCGTCGAGGGTGTTGGCGGCCTCGTCGAAGTCGTTCGACATGGTCAGATTCCTGATCGTGGTGTCGTTGGCGTTGACGAAGACCGAGGCGCTGCCGGACGTGCCGTACGTGCCGCCACCGGGCTTGGTCTGGCCGGAGGCATGCCCTTCGACGATCACGACCTGGGCGGCGGAACTGCCGGCGCCGACCAGGGTGAGGTAGGGCTTGTTGGCGGGGATGGTGACCACGCCCCGGTAGGTGCCGGGTTTGATGGTGATGGTGACCGGAACGCCGTTGTTCGCCCCGACACTGTCGATCGCCGCCTGCACGGTCGTGTAGGCGCCGCTGCCGTCAGCGGCGACGGTGATGGTCGTCGCGGACGCGGACGCGGACGCGGCCACCGGGACCGCGGTGGCGAGGGCGCACACCGTTAGCACCGCCACCGTGCGCACGCGAAGAACCCTGCCGGACGTGGTCATAAGCGTCCTCCGATCCCCGGGCCGTTGCCGACGACCATGTCGACCGGCAGACGACGACGTTAAGTGAACGTTAACATCGACGTTCGGGAATATAAAGCGAATGCTCACGGAAGGTCACCCGACCCGGACGTCACGCCCGGACGTGCTCACCTCGGGGGCCACCGACGGCGTCCGCCTGGGCAGCAACAGCGGGGTGGCAAGCAGCAGTACGCCGGACAGCGTGATCGCGGCGAGCGGGCTGGTGAGTGTGGCGAGAAGACCCCAGCCCACCATCAGGGCAGCCTGCAGGAGCTTGCCGACGGCACTCCACGTGCTGAGCACCCGCGCGGCGTGACCCGCGGGGACCCGGCGCAGGCGTTCGGTCGCGTAGATCGGATTGAAGACTCCCATGCACGTGATCAGCAGTCCCTCGACGATGATCACGGTGACGAGTCCGGGCACACCCGGCTGGACGAGGGCGAGTCCGAGTGGGAAGACCGAACGCAGCCAGCCGAAGACGATCATGACCCGGTGTCGGCCGTAGCGGCTCACGAGGCGCGCGGAGAGGCGGGCGCCCAGCAGCCCACCGAGCGCCGGGATGCCGAAGGCGAGGCCGTACTGCCACGCCGGCAGGTGGTACTGACCCAGCAGGAGCACGGCCAGCAGCGGCGCGGTGGCCATGATGAGGCCGCCGACCAGGATCGAGTTGAGGAACAGCCCGCGCAGGACGCCGTCGCCGAGGATGAGCCTCCCCCCGTGCAGCAGGTCGGCGGGCCGCAGCCCCGTCGCGCGGCCACGAGGTGTGGCGACGTCGCCGCCCCGGACACGCAGGATCGCGAAGGCGGACAGCAGGTAGCTGACGGCATCGGCCAGGACGGTCACGACCGGACCGAGCAGCCCGGCGAGCGCGCCGCCCAGGGGCGGCCCGGCCGCGGTCGCCACCCAGGCCGTGCCCTCGAACCGCCCGTTGGCCGCCAGCAGGTCCGCGCCACGCACCAGATGTTTCAGGTACGCCCCGGACGCGGCGGAGAAGGCGATGCCCGCAGTCCCCGAGACGATCGACACAACCAGCAGTTGACCGTACGACAGAAGTCCGAGGCCGTACGCGGCCGGGACGCTGACCATCGCGACGAAGCGGACGAGGTCCATCGTGATCATCACCGGTCGCTTCGCACGGTGCTCGACCCATGGCCCGAGGGTGAAGGCCACAACCGCCGCGACCGCGAGACCGGCCGCCTCCAGCAGCGCCACGGCGACCGCCGAGGAGTCCAGAACACGGACCGCGATCAGCGGAAAGGCACCGAAGGCGAGCCAGGTGCCATACGTGCTGGCGGCGTACGCCGACCAGAGCCAACCGAAATCGCGCCCCAACCGCCCCCGCATGCGACCCTCCCGAATCCACCGACGCCCGGGGGCAGCACACCCCTCGCGCCCGCGCGGAAGCAAACAACTGGGATCCAGCGAGCCACAACCAGCAGTTGTGGATGGGCATAATGAGCCGGTGGATACCGAGGCGGTGCGGTCGTTCGTGCGGGCGGCCGAGTTCGGGCAGTTGCAGCACGCGGCCGACGAGCTGGGGGTGACGCAGCAGGCCGTGTCGAAGCGGATCGCCGCCCTCGAACGCGCGCTCGACGTGCGGTTGTTCGCGCGTACCCCCCGAGGGGTCGAGCTGACACTCGACGGCCAGGCGTTCCTCCCGCACGCCCGGGGCATCGTCGCCGGGGTGGACCGCGCGGTCGCCGCCATCAGACCGGGCTCACGGGCCCTGCGGATCGACGTTCTCGGTCTGCGCTCCGCGCAGGCCGTGATCCTGCACGACTACTGGCGCGCACATCCGGAGCTCGCCCTCGACGTCGTGACGCTGCGGGTCAACGACCCGCGTGAGGCGGTCGCCGCCGTCCAGGCGGGCGACGTCGACGCCTCGTTCCGGTCGGTCACCGACCCGGCGACGCTGCCGCGCGAGGTGCGGATGGTCCACGCCTTCGACTCGGCGCTGGAACTGCTCGTCGGTCCACGGCACCCGCTCGCCTCCGCGCGCACGCTGACGCCGGCCCAGCTCCGGGGGCACCGGATCTGGGTGCCCGGCATCGCGCCGCGCAGCGAGTGGGGGGACTTCTACGACCAGCTCACCACCGCGTTCGACCTGCGGATCGACGCCGCCGGCCCGCACTTCGGCGACGAGGTGCTGCTCGACATCCTCGCGGAATCCCCCGACGTGGCGACCCTCGTCGGCGCGCGCGACCGGTACCTCTGGCCGACGGGCCACGACCTGCGCCGCATCCCGATCGCGCGCCCGACGCTCGCGTATCCGCTCTCGCTCCTGCTGCGCCGCGCGAACCCGCACCCGGGGCTACGGGCGGTGCTGGACCACTGCGCGGGCCTGACGCCGCTACCCCCGACGACCTGGCGTCCCTCCTGGACGTTGGCAGGACGGCCGGATGTCGACGCCGCCGGGTGCGGCAGTGTGGTGGCGTGAACGGTGACGACGTGCGAGTTCCCCGAGCGCAGGCCGGGTCCAGCCCGCAGCATCTGCTGGCGACCGTGCTCGGCGAGTATCTCGACTCGGCGGACGCCGACCTGCCGTCGGCGGCGGTCATCGCGATCCTCGCGGAGTTCGGGGTCAGCGAGTCCAGTGCCCGTGCCGCCCTGTCCCGGCTGGTCAAGCGCGGCCTCATCGCGATGCGGGCGAGCCGACGGCCCCCGGTCTACCACCTGACGCCCGAAGCGATCGCCCGGCATCGCGCCCGGATGCGGCACTTCCTGACCTTCGGCGCCCACCCGCCGCAGTGGACCGGCGACTGGGTGCTGGCCTCCTTCTCGGTCCCGACCCCGGGCCAGGCGGCGCGGCACGCCGTGCGCCGGGCACTCGGCGCGCTGCGCTTCGCCAGCCTCTACGACAGCATGTGGATCCGACCGGGGACCGACGCCGCGCCGGCGACGGCGGTGCTGGACGAGCTGCTCCGCCACGTCGAGGGCGCCCGGTGGTCGGTGATGCGTGTCCGGTTCGACGAGGAGTCCGGACCACACGGCCCGGCCGGCGCGTACGACCTGGCCGCGCTCGCGTCCGAGTACTCGACCTTCATCCGGCGGTACGCGCCGCTGCGGGCGGCCGTACGCGAGGACGAGGTGGACGCGGCGCGGGCGCTGGTGGCCCGGACCTCGGCCATGGACTCCTGGCGGAGGTTCGCCGACCTCGACCCGGACCTGCCCGACCACCTGCTGCCGACGCCGTGGCCCCGCCAGGAGGCCAGGGACACCTTCCTGGAGATCCACTCCGCGCTCGGCGCGCTCGCGCAGGCGCGGCTGGTCGAGGTGGCGACACCGCACTGGCCGGACGCCGCCACGTGGATCACCCACTTCCAGGCGTCGGACGACCTCCCGACGGCCGGGTCGAGTGGCAGCGGGACGGCACGCCGACGACGGCGTTGAGAAACCGCAGACATTGACACTTTTCGTTGCGGCAGTGATAGTAACTGCACACCGCTCCCATCGGATCGCCTGTGGGGACCCCGCCGGGTGGTCGACGCGTACCTATCGACCTGGCCCGTGGCCTGCGCTCGCCGCGCGAACGTACCGCCGCCACCGCCGCCGCGGGGAGCCCCACCGTGACATCCGTTGGAGGCGCGCATGAGAAGAAGATCGAAGATCTACGCGGGGTTGGCGGTTGCCGTCGTACCGATCGCCTCGATGATCATTACGCTCGGCGCGACGCCGGCCGATGCCGCCGTCGGCGGTTCCGGCCCCTACCCCGCCGACTACGAGACCTCGGCCACCCTGACCAACCACACCATCTTCCGGCCACAGACGCTTCCGTCCGAGCGCCTGCCCATCTTCGTCTGGGGCAACGGCGGCTGTTCGGCCAACGGCCTCTCGCAGGGCAACTTCCTGCGCGAGATCGCCTCGCACGGCTTCCTCGCGATCGCCAACGGCGCCCCGAACGGCTCCGGCTCGACGAACTCCCAGATGCTCACCCAGTCCATCGACTGGGCCATCGCGGAGAACTCTCGGCAGGGCAGCAAGTACTTCAACAAGATCGACACGACGAAGGTCGCGGTCGCGGGCTTCTCCTGCGGCGGGCTGGAGGCGTACGCGGTCTCCAACGACCCGCGCGTCACCACCACCGGCATCTTCAGCAGCGGCCTGCTCAACGACGCCGACGACTACCAGCTCCGCAGGCTCACCAAGCCGATCGCGTACATCATCGGCGGGCCCAGCGACATCGCCTACCCGAACGCCATCGACGACTGGGGCAAGCTGCCGTCCACGCTGCCCGCCTTCATGGGCAACCTCAACGTCGGGCACGGCGGCACGTACGACCAGACCAACGGCGGCGAGTTCGGCCGCGTCGCGGTGCTCTACCTCAAGTGGCGGCTCAAGGGCGACACCACCGCCGGCGCCAACTTCGTCGGGCCCAACTGCGGCCTGTGCCGTACCCAGTGGACGGTCCAGCAGAAGAACCTGACGCTTGACGACGGCACGCCGCCGACCACGCCTCCACCGACCACGCCTCCACCCACCACTCCCCCGCCCACCACGCCTCCGCCCACCACTCCGCCACCCACCACGCCCCCACCGACGGGCGCCGCCTGCACCGCGACCTACGCCGTGCAGGACCAGTGGAACGGCGGCTTCGTCGCCAACGTCACCGTCACCGCCGGAAGCACCGCCGTCAGCGGCTGGCGGGTCACCCTCAACCTGCCCAGTGGCGCCACGGTCACCTCGCTGTGGAACGGCGTCGCGACCGGTAGCAGCGGGACCGTCACCGTCGCCAACCAGAGCTACAATGGACGGCTGGCTGCGGGCCAGACCACCAGTTTCGGATTCCAGGGCACCGGAAACGGCGGCGGCGCCACCGCCACCTGCACCGGAAGCTGAACCCGACTCACCTCGGCGGTCGGCGCGTCACGCGCCGGCCGCCGAGCGCGTTCCGACGACCCGAGGAGACGACGATCGCCGAGAGTACGCTGGCCGACATCCTGCACGCGGCGGCGAACGGGCTGTTCCCGCCGGCCGACGGTGGAACCACCGTCGTACCGCAGCCGTGCCACCGCGACGCCGGCGTCATCGCGTTCACCGCGCACTCCGTGGTGTTCACCGACGAGGATCCCGAATGGGTACGCCGGACGCTGGCCACTCTCGACTGCGACGGCCTGGCGGCCACGATGAATCCCCGCTTCCTGGTCGCGCTGCTGGAGCGCACCGGGCGCCGCACCGACACCATCGACCTCCTGACCGTCGCGAATCCGCTACCCGGCCCGCCCCCGCTGCGGCTGACCGAGGTCCCGGACGCCGGTCACGCCCGCGCGGGCCGGGCGCGTCGCCGTCGCGACGACGTTCGGGTCTGGGCCGCCGACGGCGGGGTGGTCGTGCTCGGCCGAGGCGTGGCGGGCCGCTGGGAGACGGCCATCGAGGTCGACGAGGACTGCCGCCACCGCGGCCTGGGGCGGGCGCTGGCCACGGCCGCCCGGCATCTCGTACCCGACGGGCAACCGCTCTGGGCACAGCAGGCCGCCGGCAACGCCCGCAGCGTACGCGCCTTCCAGGCGGCCGGGTTCCGCCCGGTCGGCGCGGAGGCGCTGCTCTTGCCACCCGCTCGGCCGTAAATGGCGCTGCGCGTCAACGCGGCCGGACGGCGAGGCGGATGTGCACGACGTCGCCGAGGGCGATGCCCTCCCTGTTGCGCACCGAGTCCCGCAGCGGGAGGAGATAGCCCCCGTCCTTCGGGAACAGCGACGTGCGCCACCGGCTTCGTCCGAGCCGGACCTCGACCGGGATCATGCCCCAGCCGTAGGTGACCGCCGACGCCACCTGCCGCACCATGTCGACGCAGTCGGTCGGGATCGTCACGAAGTGGTACGGCGACGGCCCGCGCCACTCCCAGACGGCACCCTCGAACTCGTACTCCATCACGGCATCACACGGTAGTGGGCCACGGTGACATCGTCCGGAACCCGGGCGTCCGGGCCGCCGCCCGACTCGGCCTCGAACGCCCGGACGCGGTGGATGACGCCGGACGGCCCTTCGGCGGCGAGCAGATCGCGCACGCCCGGCCAGTCGGTCAGGCCGTACGGACTGACGATCCGGCTGGCGCCGTTGCTGAGCACCGCGATGCCGTGCAACTCGCCGAGGGGGTGGCTGCCGGTCGCCGCCTCCCAGGCCGCCCGCGGATCGTCCTTGGCTATCCAGTAGCCGCCCGGCTGGTTCCGACGAGCCCGCAGTGCCAGGGCGCAGGAGGCGCGGATGTGGTCGTACTCCGGGGTTCCGGGTGTGATGCCGGCCAGCGGCGCCGCGCACTCCCGCCGGGCGACCGCCTCGCGCTCGTCGGTGATCACCCGCACGCCGCCGCCGACCTCATCGAGCATGAGGTACGAGTCCGCGAGCAGGAGATGCTCGAGCCGTCCCCGGTGGGCGCGGGCCATCAGGACGGTCGCCTGAGGGCTGCTGGGCTCGGCGATGTCGCAGGTGGCGCGATGGGCGGCTGCCGTTTCAGCGATGGCGTCGGCGAGGATGGCCGCGAGGTCCCGCCCGTCGGCCCGGGACAGACCGCCGAGCAGCGTGCCGCCCAGGCGGTGGGTGTACCAGGCGACCCCGTGCGCGCAGAGCGCCTCGGACCCTGGAATGCCGGCGCCGTCCAGCAGGACGACAGCGCCGGGGACCGCCCCGACGAAGTCCTCGTTCGGCCGGTCGCCCCTACCGGCGCTCGTCGCGAGGCTGACGTGCACGGGCCGCTCCTTGCCACGAGAGATCAGCGTGCCGCGTTCAGATAGCGCAGCACGGCGAGAACGCGCCGGTGGTCGGTCCGCGCCTGGGGTAGGTCGAGTTTGGTGAAGATGGCCGTCACGTGTTTCTCCACGCTGCGCGGGGCGAGGTGGAGCGACTCGCAGATGGCGAGGTTGGACCGGCCCTCGGCCAGCATCCCCAGGACCTCGCGCTCCCGCTCGCTGAGCCGGGCGACGCCCGCGTCCACCGACGGCGCCGCCAACAACTGGCGCACCACCTCGGGATCCAGAGCGGTCCCGCCGGCGGCCACCCTCCGCAGCGCGTCGATGAAGTCCTCGGTGCTGACGATCCGGTCCTTCAGCAGGTAACCGATCCGACCCGGGTGTTCGGCGATCAGTTGCCGTGCGTACCGGGTCTCCACCCACTGCGAGAAGACCAACACGCCGGTGTCCGGGTGGGCCACCCGGATCGCCAACGCCGCTCGCAGGCCTTCGTCGGTGAAGGTCGGTGGCATCCGTACGTCGACGACCGCCACGTCCGGTCGGTGGTCGTCGACCGCCGCGCGCAGGTCGTCACCGTTGTCCACGGTCGACACGACGGTGATCCCGTGATCGGTCAGCAGCAACGTGATGCCGTCGCGCAGCAACGGGTTGTCCTCGGCGATCACTACTCGCACGGCAGCTCCAGGGTGATGGTCGTCGGTCCACCGGGGGGGCTGTCCAGCCAGAGCGCGCCGTCCAGCGATTCGGCTCGCCGGATCAGCCCCGCCAGACCCGTACCCCTGCTCCCGGATCGTGCTCCGCCGTGCCCGTCGTCGGTGACGGTCAGGCGCAGGACGCCATCCTGCGCGCGAAGGTCGAGCCGGATCCGGCTGGCCCCGGCGTGCTTCGTCACGTTGGTGAGGAGCTCGGCGGCGCTGAAGTACAGCGCCGACTCCAGGTCGGGCGTCGGGCGCTGAGGTAGGTCCACGTGTACCTCGACGGGCACCGCGCTGCGCGCGGCCAGGGTCTCGATCGCGGCGCCCAGGCCCGCGTCGAGCACGGGCGGGTGGATGCCCCGCACGATGTCCCGCAGTTCATCAAGCGCCTCCACCACCGCGCCCCGGGCCTGCGTCACCATCGCCTTCAGCTCCGGGTCGCCGGCGCGCCGCTCGATGCGCGACAGACCCACGCCGAGCGCGACCAGCCGGGCCTGCGTACCGTCGTGCAGATCCCGCTCCACCCGCCGCAGCAGCGCCGCCGCGTCCGCCCGCAGCGCGGCCCGGCTGGCCTCCAGAGCCGCTATCCGGACCCGCTCGGGGCCCGGCTCGAGCAGGGCCCGCACCAACCACCGGTCCAGCGACACGATGAGCCGGAAGTACCACGGAAACACCAGCAGCGCGGCCAACCCCTGCGCGGCCAGTCCCCAGGTGCCGCCCCACGGCGGGTCTTGCGGAAAGCGGTGCACCCACACGGGGTAGGTGACGCCCACCAGCCCTCCGACGACGAGGGCCCCGCCGAGGTACGCCCCCGCGGCCATCAGCGGCAGCCGGGCGAAGCAGTACGCGAGGGCTTTCCAGGCGCTGGCGTCCGTCAACACCGCGCGTGCCCAGCGCACCGGGCCTGTCCCCCGGCGGCCCACGGGCGGCGGGTTCGGCCAACTCCAGCCGAGGAACAGCCGGGCCGGCCCACGGAAGTACCGCACGGTCAGCCGCCCGAGCACCAGCACACCGGTCAGCGGTGGCAGCCCGATCGTCAGCAGCGACAGCACGGAGAACACCACCCCCAGCAGTGCTATCGCGAACGTCGGCACGGCCAGCACGGTGCCGGTGACCGTGTAGCCGACCGCACGCCAGGTACGGGCGGCCGTCGGGGCACGCAGGACCGCGCTGACGACCGGCCTCACGTGTCCGCCGCCAACGATTCCACCGCCGGGCGGCGCATCGCGACCAGCGCGGGCACGACGGTGCCCAGCAGCACCAGGCCGATCACCGCGGCCAGGCCACCGGCCAGCTGCCCGGTTGGCAGGTACGGCGTCCACGTGCCCAGCATGCCGTGCAGCATCGGCACCATGGTGACCATCGCGACAACGGTACCCATCGCCAGGGCGGTCACCGTCACCAGCAGGGCTTCGCAGACGACCACGGCCAGCGCCCGCATCCTGCTCGCGCCGACCAGCCGGGTCACCGCAAGCTCGCGCCGTCGGGCCAGCAGTACGGTCGCCAGCGTGTTCACCGCGGCGACGGCGGCGAAGGCGACGTAGACGGCGGTCCCGGAGTACTCCGTCCACACCCGCGCCGCCGGCTCGGGAACGCCCCGCACGTGCACGGACGTGGTGTGCGTGACCACCTTCACCAGGGCGAACGCGATCGCCAGGACCAGTGGTACGAGAGCGCCGGACAGCGCCTTGGCACGCACCGCGAGGTTGTCCGCGGCCAGCGCCCCGGTACCCCCGAACAGTCGCGTCAGTGGAGCTGCCAGCCGCAGCAGGACCGGACCGAGGAAGCCGACCCCCACGCACATCGCCAGCATCGTGAAGAAGCTCGACTCGCCGGCCTTCGCGGGGTCGCCACCCGCGATCCGAATCGACAGCGCCACGCCGCCGGCCATGAGCACCAACCCGATCGCGGTACGCACCAGACTGATCCGGCGTCGCGGAACGGCCGTCTCGGTCAGCGCGGCGGCCGGGCGTACCCGTGCCGGGCGCAGCGCGGCGATCAGCGCACCGACGATCGACGCCCCGACGGTGATGCCCAACGCGGCGGGGAACGCCGCGCGCGAGGGGTGGAACGTCACGCCGGGCGGGATCGCCTGGTGTCCGGTGAGCCCCGCCAGCCAGGCGCGGGCGAGCAGGGCACCGAGCGGTACGCCGAGCACGGTCGCCGGCACCGCCACCGCGGCGGCCTGGGCCGCCACCGCGCGGCGCACCCGGCCGGGAGTGGCACCGAGCGCCCGTACCAGCGCGATGTCCGGGGCCTGCCGGGCGATCGACGACGTCATGGTCAGCCAGACGACCAACGCGGTCAGGTACACCGACACCACCACGAACAGTGTGGCCATCTCGGGAATCGAACTCTCGGTCAGCACCTGCCGGGCGGCCGGGTCCAACCGGGCACCGGACAGCGATGAACTGGCACCCAACGCGCCGGACACCAGCGCGGCGGCCAGGCACTGCGTGACGAACGGGCCGGCGAAGGACCACGGCTGCTTGCGCAGCGCCTGCCTGGTCAGCCCCGCGCTCACCCGGCCACCACCGGGTCACCCGTGGTGGCGCGCAACCGCTGGGCGATGCTCGCCGGATCGGGCGTCGGGACGTCCGCCACCACCTCCCCGTCGCGCAGCAGGACGAGCCGGTCGCTCCAGGCCGCGGCCAGCGGATCGTGGGTGACCATCACCACCGTCACCCCGGATCGGTCCACCCCGCCGCGCAGCAGGCGCAGCACCTGCTCACCGGTCGCCGGATCCAACGCACCGGTCGGCTCGTCAGCGAAGACGACGGCGGGACGGCCAGCCAACGCGCGGGCGATGGCGACCCGTTGGCGCTGACCTCCGGACAACTCACCGACCGACCGGCCCGCCAGCCCGGACAGGCCCACCTCGGCCAGCACCTCGTCGAGCGGGCGCGGGCGCGGTCCACCCAGCCGCCGGGGCAGCAGCACGTTCTGCCGCACCGTCAACTCCGACAACAGGTTGTACGACTGGAAAACGAAACCCACCCGGTCGCGACGCAGCCGGGTCAGCGCACCTTCGCGCATTCGGGTGACGTCCCGGCCGACCAGCCGGACCCGGCCCGACGTCGGCCGGTCCAACCCCGCCGCGCACTGCAGCAGGGTGCTCTTGCCCGAGCCGGTAGCTCCCATCACCGCCACGAATGTCTCCGCCGGCACCACGAGCGAGATGCCGCCGAGAGCGGCGATAGGCCGTTTGCGCGAGCCGTAGGTGCGGGTCACCCCGTCGAGTTCCACCACGTTGTCCATGCGTTCCACCCTCGACGCCGGCGGCGATCCGGACATCCGGGCGACCCGAACGATCCTGGTGCGGTTATCCGTACCCGCGTCGCGCTGCGACAGCCCGCCAGGAAACCGCTTACCTCTGGTCTATTGACGCTCGTAACTGGCTGTCAGTACCGTGATGCGGGCAGCGAGAAAGCGCTTTCCGACCCTCACCGTCCGACAGGGAGCGCCCCCATGCCCAAACACCTGCGCGCGATCTGCCTCGCCCTGCTCACCGTCGCCACCGTCCTGAGCACCACCACCGCCCTGCCCGCCGAGGCCGCCCCGCGCTTCCGGGTGCTGGTCTTCTCGAAGATCACCAACTTCTACCACGACTCGATCCCGGCCGGCGTCGCCGCGATCCAGCAGCTCGGGGCCACCCACAACTTCGAGGTCGTCGCCACCACCGACGCGGGCGCCTTCACCGACGCCAACCTCGCCACCTTCGACGCCCTGGTCTTCAACAACACCAACTCCACCCCGGCCTCGGGCGACCTGCTCAACGCCAGCCAGCGCGCGGCGTTGCAGACGTTCATCCGCAACGGCGGCGGCTGGGCCGGCCTGCACGCCGCCTCGGCCAGTGAACGCGACTGGTCCTGGTACGAGGGCCTGGTCGGCACCATCTTCGACTACCACCCGGACTTCTCGGCCACCGGCGGCACGTACCCCGGGCGGGTGAAGGTCCTCGACCGCGCCCACCCCTCCACCCGCAACCTGCCGGAGCTGTGGGAGCAGAGCGAGGAGTGGTACAACTGGCGGACCAACCCGACCGGCAACGTCCACACCCTCGCCCAGATCAAGGTGCGGGACGGGATCAGCGGCCTGGACGAGGGCGTCGACCACGCGTACTCCTGGTGTCAGCGCTACGACGGCGGCCGGTCCTGGTTCACCGCCGGTGGGCACGCCAGTTCCCAGTTCAGCAACGCCACCTTCCTGGAGCACCTGCGCTACGGCATCGAGTGGGCCGCGGGCGCGGTCGCCGGCGACTGCTCGGCCACCAGGACCGGCACGTTCGAACGCGTCGGGCTGGTCACCGAGAACCTGGCCGACCCGTTCGAGCTGGCCGTCGCGCCGGACCGCAAGGTCTACTACATCCAGCGCACCGGTGCGCTCAAGGTGGTCGACTCGGACACGCTCCAGGTCACCACGCTGCTCGACTTCGCGTACACCTCGGCGATGACCGACCAGTCCGACGGGCTGCTCGGAATGACGCTGGACCGCAACTTCGCCAGCAACGGCTGGGTCTACCTGCTCTGGTCGGACAAGACCCTCAAGCAGCTCAACCTGTCCCGGTTCACGGTGGCGAACAACAGCGTCGCGCTCTCCTCGGAGAAGCGGCTGCTGACCGTCCCGACGTACCGGGGCGTGGGTCGGGCCAATTCCCACATGGGCGGATCGCTGGCCATGGACGCCGCCGGTCGCCTGTACGCCGCGATCGGCGACAACACCGACCCCTTCGCGTCCAGCGGTTACACCCCGATCGACGAGCAGTCTGGGCGGGCCGCCTGGGACGCCCAGGGCACCGCCGGTAACACCAACGACCTGCGCGGCAAGATCCTGCGGATCACCCCGCAGGCCGACGGTACGTACACCGTGCCCAGCGGCAACCTCTTCCCCGCCGGCACGGCGCGGACCCGACCGGAGATCTACGCGATGGGCATGCGTAACCCGTTCCGGATCACCATCGAGCCGGGAACGAACGCGGTGCTCGTCGGTGACTACGGCCCGGACGCCCGCGCCGCGGACGCGAACCGTGGACCGGAGGGGACCGTCGAGTTCAACCGGATCACCGCCGCCGGCAACTTCGGCTGGCCGTACTGCGTGGGCAACAACATCCCGTTCAACGACTACAACTTCGCGACCAGCACCTCCGGGGCGAAGTTCAGCTGCGCGACGCCGGTGAACAACTCCCCCAACAACACCGGCCTGACCACCCTGCCGGCGGCGAAGCCGGCGCTGGTCTGGTACGCGTACTCCGCCTCCGCCCAGTTCCCCGAGGTGGGCACCGGCGGTGGCGGCCCGATGAGCGGTCCGGTCTACGACTTCGACCCGGCGAACACCCGTACCACCAAGTTCCCGGAGTACTTCGAGGGCAAGTGGATCACGTACGAGTTCACCCGCAGGTGGTTCAAGACGTTCTCGATCCACCAGACGGCGCAGACCTTCAGCAACTCGCGGTTCGTCCCCACCGCCGTCGGTGACCTCCAGTCGATCAACGGGATCTTCGAGAACATGAGCTGGATCCAGCCCTTCGAGGCGGAGTTCGGCCCGGACGGCTCGCTCTACGTCATCGACTTCGGCGAGGGCACCGGCAGCGGTCGCGGCGGCAGCAACGCCGGTGCCGGCATCTACCGGATCGACTACGTGGCGAACGGCCGACCACCGACCGCGAAGATCACCGCCACTCCGGACACCGGGCGTACGCCGCTGACGGTCGGCTTCTCCTCGGCCGGCACGACGGCCGGCGACGGCACCACCCTCAGCTACGCCTGGGACTTCACCAACGACGGCACCACCGACTCCACCGCCGCCAACCCGAGCTTCACCTACTCGGCCGCCGGCAAGTTCACCGCCCGGCTGACCGTCCGCAACAGCGGCAACGGTCTGACCGCCACAGCCGTCACCGACGTGGTGGTCGGCAACACCCGGCCGACGGTCACCATCACCGTGCCCGACGGCGGCTTCTTCGACTTCGGCGACAAGATCCCGTACACGGTGACGGTCACCGACCCGGAGGACACCACCATCGACTGCGCGAAGGTGACCGTGCAAACCCAACTCGGCCACGACACCCACGCCCACCCGCTGGACGTCTACACCGGCTGCTCCGGGTTGCTGGCTACCGAGGCGGACGCTGGCGACGGGCACGGTCCGGGGCAGAACCTCTACACCCTGATCACCGCGCAATACACCGACGGTGGGGCGGCCGGCGGCGTACCGGCGCTGACCGGCTCGACCCGGATCCAGTTGCAGCCCAAGAGCAAGGAGGCCGAGCACTTCAGCGCCCAGTCCGGCCTGATCGTCAACGACCGGACCACCGCCCGCGCCGGCAAGCGGCTCGGCGACGTCGACCACAACGACTGGGCGGCGTACGGGCCGGTGGACCTGCGCAACATCGGCTCGGTCACGCTCGGGGTCACCAACGGCGGCCTCGGCGGCACCGTCGAGCTGCGAACCGGTTCACCCACCGGCACGCTGATCGGTACGGCCACCATCGGCTCGACCGGCGGGTGGGACAACCTGGTGTCACCCACGGTCACGCTCACCAACAAACCGACCGGCACCACCACCCTGTACACGAGGTTCGTCAACACCGCGCAGGTCGGCGGCACCCCGGACCTGATGTCGCTGGACTGGATGCGGTTCAACGGCGCCGGCGTCAAGCAGGAGCCGGGCGGAAGCCTGGCGATCGCCGCGAACCCGACCAGCGGCGCCGCGCCGTTGACCACCACGTTGACCGCCACCGCGACCGCGCCGTCCGGGCAGAGCATCACCGACTACGCGTGGGACTTCGGCGACAACACCACCGGTACGCACGGCGCGACGCTGCGGTCGACAAGTCACAGCTACTCGCGAAAGGGCACCTTCACCGCCCGCGTGACGATCACCTACACCGGCGGCGAGACCCGCTCACTCAACCTGACCGTCACGGTCACCTGATGGGAATCGGTGGTGGGCGGTCGAGCCGCCCGCCACCGCAGAGCCTGTGACGGTCGAGATCTTGGACAGTTTCCGTTAGCTCATAACGGAAACTGTCCAAGATCTGCGGCCTCGGGCCGGTGGCGTCGTGCGCGGACGACGACCTAGAGGTGTTGCCGGACCCGCGCGATGTCCAACCTCAGCTTCGGACCGAAGAATCTGGCGAAGTCCGCCAGGGAGTCGGATCGGACGATCTTCCTGGCGCCGTCCAGGATGGCTACCGCCCCGGACGGAAGGTCGAAGAGGTACCCGACGGTCGCTTCGTCACGGATGAGAACGAAGACCTGCGGCACCTCTGCCATCACGACAGTCGGGATCTCATCCTCGCAAGGCTCGGTACGCCCGCCGCTTCGACCTTCTGACCTGCCCATCTCTTCCTCCTGACAGCCCACCGGGCGCTCCAGCACAAGCTACCACACTTATAACGCCTGTAAAGACAGGAAGGGGTGGCAGCGCAGGTCGCGCGATCCCGGTGTTTTGCTGACCCGGTGCCGTACGAGCAGCCGCTGTGGCGACAGATCAGGGATGATCTGCGAGCCAAGATCGCGGCGGGGATCTACCCGGCGGGATCCAAGCTGCCGTCCGTCCGCCTGCTGGCTGACGAGTACGACACGTCCCACATGACCGTCCGGCGTGCCGTCGACACCATGATCGAGAGTGGTGAGCTGATCGGTCGGGCCGGTAGAGGCATCTTCGTGTCGGAGACGCACGCCTGAATGGCCCGGCGCGCGTTAGTTCGACAGGCCCTCCGGTACGGGTAGCTCGAGATGTGCCAGGAGGGCGGCGACCTCACGGTCGAGCTGTAGGCCGACCTCGTGGATCGCGTCCAGGCCGAACGACCCGAACGTGCAACTGGGCTGCTCGATCACGAACCGCACCCCGCCGTCGGGCAGATCGCCGATCACCGTGCGCAACGGCGCGTACAGCATGGCGGTCGGATCGTGCCGGTACATCTTCTCGGCGATGGTGTGGTTGCCCATCAGGTACTCGACAGCGTTGCCGGCGTCACCCGCGAGGCTCATCATCGGCCGCAGCTCGCCACTGCTCCAGTAGATGAGGAAGTCGTGGGGCGCGCGTTCGCGCATCAGGGCGAGCACGTCGTCCCAGGGCGCGTCGCGGGCCACCAGGGCGTCGAACGCCGCGGTGTCGTAGCGCGGGACTGCCTGCTCGTACTGCCGCCGGAACTCCTCGAACGGTCGATCGACGCCGATCTCCAGGCGTCGGGCCTGGTAGGTACGTTCGGTGTACCCCTGCCTCATCCCGCCCTCCCGAATTTGGCGAGCCATTTATGCTGCCTCACAACTTTAGTCCTAATTGCCAGCTTAATATCGAACAATTGTTGGTCCCGCCGTCGGTGACGAGCAGTTCGCGGAACAGCTTTCCCAGGCGCTGGCCCACGACGGCCCGCACCTCATCGAGGCCGTCATCCCGGCCGCCGCGTAGACGCATCGGTCCCGCAGCGCGACCGCCCGACCCGTGTCGCCACGGCGGCATTGATCGTTTCCGGTCGCCGCTGGCGGGGAACTGCTCGGGTCGAGGTGAGGGGGAACCATGGGCCGATACGCACTGCCGCCGACCGTCCGAGCGCCTCGGATGCTCGGGCTGATCCTGCCGTTGGTGGGCACCGTCGCGCTGAGCACCGCCTGCACGGCTGCCGAGGAGGGATCCGACGCGACGCCGTCAAGCGCGTCGACGACGTCGGCCCCGGCGAGTCCGACCGACCAGCCGTCCGGGAGCGCCAGCGCCCCGACGACCATCCCGACGTCTGCCTTCGTGGAGCTACCGTCCGAGCTGCGCAAATCTCCCCGCCGTACGACACCCGTCACCGAGGCCCTGCCGAAGCTCTGCGCCAACGAGTTCGGCACCGGGGGTCGACAGGTCACCGCGAGCGCGGCCATGACGGTGACGTACAAGAAGGCCGGCGAGCCCGACACCAACACGCCGCAGGGCATGATCCACCAGACCATCTTCACCTTCGAGGGTGACGGCGCCGCGGACTACCTGCGCCGCCTCGGCGACGCGGTAGGGGCGTGCCCGTCCTTCGACCAGGACGGCAACAAGGTCACGGTCGAGAGCAAGGCGGTGACCGGTGTCGGTGACGGGGCGTTGCTCGTGACCCATACGCGGCCCGCCACCAGTTTGGGCGGCGAGCCCACCGGCGGCGAGACCTCCAGCCAGATCGCCGTGGCCCGGGTCGACACCGTGGTGACTGTGTTCAACGACCAGGGCTGGGAGGGCAGCAGCGGCAATCCCGCCATCCTGGACCGGACCATGCGCGACGGTGTGCGCGCCATCGACGCCTGGCAGCGCTAGAGCAGCGCTAGAAAGGGCAGTGGGGCGGCGCACGACGGCGCCGCCCCACTGTTTCGTACGGCTACTCCTCCCAGGAACTCTGCTGGGTGTTCACGAGGTTGCCGGGGACGACCGTGCCGTTGGTGCGGTACTCGGTGTACGCCCAGAAGTCGCCCTCGGGCAGCGGCCGGTTGGGCTTCAAGGTGAAGTTGAGGCTCATGCCGCGCTCGGTCGTCGACGGCAACGTCAGCGTCGCCGGCGCGTAGGTGGCGTTGCGGCCGATGATGGCGTGGCTCAACTGGAAGTCCACGACCGGGCCACCGGGCACCTGCGCGAACACGTAGGCCGTGTAGCGACCCGGCTCGGGCAGGAACTTGTACGCCTGCTCCGCGCTGGTCCAGTACCTGTCACTGCTGTAGACGAGCTTGTCGCCCTTGTACAGGTACAGGTCGAGGTTCGTGTTCGGATCCTCGGTGTTGGCCTCGACGATGATGCCGGCGGTGTTCGCCGGCACCGTGAAGTCGACCTTCTTCACGCCGGACGCGCTCGGGTCGAACACGCCGCCGTACACGCCGGCCGGCATCGAGTACGACTCCCGGAGCATCGGCGTGTAGCCGGTGCTGCGACCGGTGAGCGGCCCGGTGAAGCCCGGCTGGGCGTAGCCGAACGAGCCGCTGGTCATCCGGCCGAACTCCTCGCCGTCGTCGGCGTACGGCCGGGGGGTGATGCCCCACGGGCGGGCGGCGACGGGGATGCGGGCACTGTGGACCTTGCCGCGCCAGGTGATCGACCCGGTGACGTACCGGTCCCAGGGGGCGCTGCCGCGACGCAGCGTGATGGACACCGTCGCGGACTTGCCGGGCGCGAGCGTCACCGACGCGGGCGACACCGTGACCGTCATGCCGGGCAGGCCGGACACCGACGACCGGTAGGTCTCGCGCGTCGTGCCCACGTTGGTCAGGGTGCGCTTGATGGTCACCGGGTGGGTGCCGTCGTACTCGCGCAGTGAGATGGCCGGCAGGTTGAGTTCCTTGCCGTCGGGCTGGGCCGTCTCGCTGAACTCGACCAGGTCGGCCGCGGTCGGCTCAATGACCAGGCCCGGGTCCTTGGCGCCGGTCAGGTTGATGAAACCGCTGCCCTGGTCCAGCGGGTTGCTGGTTCCCCGGGTGTCGGTGGCGGTGGTCCGCAGGGCCGAGGCGACCGTCCCCGGCGACCAGGTCGGGTGCGTGGCGCGCAGGATCGCCGCCGCGCCGGCCACGTACGGCGAGGCCATCGAGGTTCCGGAGTACGCGTCGTAGCTCCGCCCGAAGTTACCCGCCGGCGAGACCGCGGCGATGATGTCCGTCCCCGGTGCTACCAGGTCCGGCTTGAAGACGCCGAGGGTCACCTTGTCCGGGCCGGTGGAGGAGAAGTCCGCCACGCTCGGGATCCCCGGGACGCTGGAGCCGTCGCCACCGGTGCGCAGCGACACCCTGGCGTCGGTGGGGTGGCGCATCAGGTAGTTGAACAGCGTGCCGGCCTGCTTCTCGGTGTTCAGGTAGACCACCGGGAAGTTGTAGATGGAGTTGACGCGGTAGTTGCCGGACGGGTCGAACACCACCATTGCCGCCCCGCCCTTCTCCTTCACCTCCAGCGCGGAGTAGAAGGGGGACGACAGCGCGCAGGCGACCACCTTGCCCTTGATCTTGGCCGCGTCCAGGCTGCCGGGTTCGCAGTACGCCGACCCCTGCTCCAGCGAGCCGGCCTGGTCGCCGAAGACCATCGGCCGCGAGGCGTCGCCGAGCAAGGCGTCCAGGGAGCCACCGACCAGCTTGGTGCCATCGCCCAGCTTGACCGTCGCCTCGTTGGCGTTGGTCACCGCCGCGCCCACCGTGGTGACCCAGGGCGCCGCGTTGCTGATGGCCCCGCTCACGATGCCGGTGTTGCCCGCCGACGCCGCCACGAAGACGCCGGACAGCGTGGCGTTGAGGAAGGCGACACCGATGGGGGTGTTGGCCTCCCAGTCGCCGAGGTCGCTGCCGATGGAGAAGTTCAGGACCTGCACGCCGTCGGAGACGGCCGCGTCGATGCCGGCGATGATGTCGGCGTCGTAGCCCATCCCACCCCAGAGCACCTTGTAGACGGCGATCTGGGCGTCCGGCGCGACGCCGGAGACGGCACCGAACGAGCGGCCGTCGATGGTGACGTCCCGCACCGGCAGACCGGCGGCCGTGGACGCGGTGTGGGTGCCGTGCCCGGCCGCGTCGCGGGGCGACAGGAACTCACCCTCGGGTACGGACCCGCCGCCGGCGAGCCAGGTGTCGGCGAAGTACCGGGCACCGACGATCTTGCCATTGCAGTGCTCGGCCACGAAGGCCACACCGGTCTGGCAGGTGCCGTGCCACGTCTTGGGCGCCGGCATCTTCTTGTCGAACGAGGCGCTCTCCGGCCAGATGCCGGTGTCCAGGACGCCGACGACCATGCCCGCTCCGGTGGCCGGGCCGGGCTTGACCGGCTTGGCCGGCTTCGCGGCCGCGTCCGTCGTGGACGCGGCGGCCGCGGAGGAGGTCGGCGTACCGGCGGCGGGGGCGGTCGGGGCGGTCGTGAGCGGCATCGCCGATCGGGTGCCCAGCGCCCGCGCGGCGGTGACGGCGCGGACGCGCTTGTCGGCCCGCAGCGCGGTCGCCTGCTTGGCGGTCAGCGTCGCCGAGAACCCGTTGAAGGCGGCGGTGTAGGCGGCCTTGACCTGGACGCCGGCCGCGCCCGCGACGGCGGATCGCTGCGCGTCGAGGTGCCGACGGTACGCCTGCGACGGCGCCGACGTCACGTCCAGGCGGGCGCCCGGCGTGGGGCGGGTGCGCGCGAGCCCGGACGTCCCGCCGACGTACGTGGTCAGCGGCGCCTCGGCCAGCTCGACGATGTAGACGCCCGAGCCGCTGGCGTCAACGGCGGTCTTCGGGCTGGTCCCGTCGGCGTCGGCGCGACGATCGGCGCCGTCGGTCAGCGTCGTGCGCCGATCCGATCCCTTGGTGAAGTAGCCGGCGCCGGCGCTGGCCGACCGGTCTCCCGGCGCCGCCGACGCCGATCCCGCGACGCCGGTCGTGCCGGCAAGCATCGCTGCGACCAGCGTCGGTATCGCCAGTCTTCGCAGACTTGTTCCGCTCGTGCGTGTGGACACGAGACTCCCTTCCATGCCCCTGTGTGGAGCTCCTCGTCAACCGCGACCCGCATGGGAGCGCTCCCCCACCTAAGCCCTCGACGGTTAATCGAGGATTCGATCGGTGTTACGGATCATGACGCACATAAGATCATGATGTTTCAGCCGTGCCTAGATCATGTTTTCGGCACCTCGGCCGGAGGCCGGTGCATCGACGGTGGCTCCGACGGGTCTTTCGTCCTACCTTTACTGCGGCTCTTGTCGGAATTGCCAGAGTTTCAGACCTCGGCACGAGATAGATGAATTCGAATCCTTGACGGCGCACCCGTGTTGCCGGTTAATGACATCTACATGTCGGCTACGTTCACCCCCGGGGGTGGTCGACGACGTCGACGTATCGCCGAATCGATTCGACTACCGCACGCACGTACGCCATGGCTCGGAACCATACGGCTGTCAGGTGAGTCGCAGGAGGGTGCCGTGCTTCGTACGAACGTCCGCTGGGATGGCCAGTTGTCGGCGCCGGCACGGGGGCAGGCCTGACCAACGCACCGGACGACAAGACGCACAACCCTCCAGCCTCCGCGTCGACAAGGGACTTCGGATGACAGACCTACCCGTGAGCCGTAGGCACCTCCTCGCCACTGCCGCGCTGACCGCCGGCTCGGCGGCCCTGATCCCGGCCGTGGGCGCCGGACGGGCCGCCGCCGCTGCGCCTCAGGTCACGCTGCCCGAGCGCGGGATCTACGACGCGACCGCGGCGACAACCTGGACGGACGGGTTCCTCATCGGCAACGGCGAGCACGGCGCCGTCCTGTACGGAACACCAACCCTCGAGAAGGTGATCTTCAACCAGCACCGCCTCGTGCTGCCCAACGGCAGCCGGGGCGTGACCCCGCCAGTCATCTCCGGACGGCTGGCCGGTGTGCGGGACAAGGCGCTGGCCGGCAACTACGGCGGAGCCAACACGGACTTCGCGGCCGGCTGGAGCCTGCGTTGGACCCAGACCTACCACCCCGGCTTCGAGTTGCAGATCAGCACACCAGGCATGACCACGGCCAACGGATACGCCCGCATCACCGACTTTCGGACCGGGGAGGTCACCTCCACCTGGACCGACAGCAACGGCACGTGGAGCCGCCGCGCCTTCGCCTCCCGAGCCGACAATGTGGTCGTACACGAACTGACGCCGGCATCCGGCCGATCGATCGATGCGACGCTGAGCGTCAACACATCCCTCGCGGGCGTCCCCAGCTCGGTCCGCTTCACCACCCTGGCCAGCGTCGTGGACGGCTCCGGCTACCTGAACCTGCGCGGCACCTACCCGTCCGGGCAGGGCGCGTTCGGCTACGAGGGCGTCACCCGGATCGTCGCCAGCGGTGGCACGGTAGCCACGAACGGTTCGACGATCGTCGTCACCGCGGCAACCAGGCTCCTCCTGTTGACCAAACTCGACCGTTACGAGTCGGCCAATGCCTGGGACAGCAGGCCGTTGCACGCGGCGCTGGCCGCGGTGCGCGCCGACTACGTCGAGCTGCGGACCCGGCACGTCACCCTGCACGCGGCGATGTACGACCGCTCCCGCCTGGACTTGAACGTCTCCGCCGCCGACCGGCAGCTGTCGACCACCGAGCTGATCGCCCGGCAGAACGCCAATCGCAACAGCATCGATGTGGCCCTGCTGGAACGCCTCTACGACAGTGGCCGTTACCTGTTCATCAGCTCCAGCGGCGTGCTGCCGCCGCGGTTGACCGGGATCTGGACCGGCACCTGGAACGGCGCCTGGGCCGACGATTTCACCACCGATGCCAACATCAACCTGCAGGTCGCCGGCGGCAACATTCTCGACCTCACCGATGCCATGCAGGGCTACTTCAACCTGATCCTCGGTCAGCTCGCGCACTGGCGCACGAACGCTCGCAACCTGTACGGCGCCCGTGGCTTCCTGGCCCCGTCGCGAACCGACGGCGAGTACGGGTACATGCTGCACTTCGACCCCGGCTTCCCGGGTCAGTGCTGGACCGGTGGCGCGGACTGGCTGCTCTATCCGCTGCTGGAGTATTACCAGGTCACCGGGGACCGGACCTTTCTGGCTGAGAAGCTGGGCCCGGCACTGCTGGAGCTGGCACTGTTCTACGAGGACTTCCTGACCCGCACCGATTCGAGCGGCCGTGTGGTGTTCGTGCCGTCGTTCTCGATGGAGAACTCGCCGGCCAGCACGAACGTCCTGCTGGCGATCAACGCCACCGGCGACATCCAGGCCGGCAGACACGCCCTGCGGGCGGCTGTCGAGGCCGCCAACACGCTCGGTGTCGAGCAGGGTGCCGGTCAAGGTGTCGCACGCTGGACGGCCCTGCTGGCGAAGCTACCGCCGTACACGGTCAACGGCAGCGGGGCCCTCGCCGAATGGTCCTGGCCGGGACTGACGGATCGCTACAACCATCGGCACGTCCATCACCTGTACGGCGCGTGGCCCCTGCACGAGATCAATCCCGAGGAGGCACCCGGACTGGTCACCGCCGCGCTCAGGGCCCTGGCGCTGCGCGGTGACGAGAACACCTCGGCGCACGGCAGCCTGCACCGCGCCCTCGCCTCCGCTCGGCTGAAGGACGCCACCGGCGTCTACAACAACCTCCGGAAGATCATCGGCAACAACATGATCTTCCGGTCGCTGATGACAGCACACAACCCGAATCTGGAGACCTACAACGCCGATGCGGCCAACACGCTGCCGGCCGTACTCAGCGAAGCGCTCGTGTACACCAGGCCCGGCGTCCTCGAGCTGCTGCCCGCCCTGCCCGGCCAGCTCGCCCGGGGCACCATCACCGGGGTCCGCGGACGCAACCAGGTCCGCATCCACAGCCTCTCCTGGGATCTACCTGGTCGCTCGGTAACCGTGGCGCTCACCTCGACGATCACCCAGGCGATCACCCTCATCAGCCGGCGGGGGATGGCATCCATCACCACTTCCGCAGCGGTCAGCCCCTCGCCGCTCGGCCCGAACGCCCGGGTGATCTCGTTGACGGCCGGGCAACAGATACAGGTTGTCGTAGGTCTGCCAGCCGCGGTCGGCGGCGGCGTCGTTCGACTGGTCAACCGGCGTAGCGCAAAGGTGTTGGACGTCAACGGCGGCTCCAGCACGGACGGGGCAGGCGTCATCCAGTGGCCATGGACTGGCGCGACCAACCAGCAGTGGCGGCTGCTGCCCAACAGCGATGGCTCATTCCGGCTGTCCGGTGTCAGGAGCGGGAAGGTCCTGGACAGTCCGGGTGGCTCGGGCCAGGGCGCGGCACTCGTTCAATGGGCCGACAACGGCGGACGTAACCAGTGGTGGAATCTCGTCCCGGCGACGACCAGCGGATACTACCGGTTCGTCAACGTGAGCAACGGCTGGTGTGTCGGGGTCGAGGGCGGCTCCACCGCGGACGGCGCCAGGGCGGTCCAGCAACCGATCGGCGGCGAGATCAGTCAGGAATGGCAGATTCTTGATGCCTGAGGCGGTAGGAGGTCAGAGACAGCGGTCGCAGCGGCTTCGAGGCGATGTGCCGCCAGACCTCCGACTGGGCCCATGACGTGCGCGCCGCCCGGCCCGTGCCGGGCGAGCCGCCGCATGCGATCCATGCCCGCCTACCGACCGATGTACGCCCCTCGATCGGACCCGCAGTGCGAGACACCCGGCCGACCCACAACCCGAACACGCGCTACGGCCAGAGCCGCACCACGGCGACGACGGCGGCGATGACGATCGCGGGCAGCACCACGTAGATCACCAGGAGCACCCAGGGCAGCAGCCGGAACGCCCTGGCCAGCGGGCTCTCCGGCGGGGTGTAGCGGACCGGGGACCCAAGGCCCGTCCGGACCCAGACCAGCCCGGCCGCGTCCGTGAAACGGATCCTGGCCTGTCCGACATGCGCGGCGCTGCCGGTCAGCTCGAAGCGCACCGCCTCGGACTTCTCCACCACGGCGAAGCGCCTGCCCCCGTGCGCCGTCACGGTGCTCTTCATCTCCCGGCGACGCCCCGGCCAGCGGTGTGACTCCTCCCAGGCGACGTCGACACGGACGTCGAAGATGGGCGCCGCGCTGTGGTTGACGAGGGTCACCGTCGCCCCGGTCGGGTCGTTCCGGACCACGACCCCGTCGCTGTCGTCGTCGTCGTGGGTCAGGACGGGGATGACCAGGCGGGCCTGCGCCGCCTCACGGCTCTCCTGCTCCTCCCGACGCACGCGGGTCTCGTGCCGGAACAGCAGACCGGTGAAGACGACGGCGAAGGTCGACATGACCAACCCGGCCAGGCTCCCCCACGCCTGCATCCAGTCCGTGATCTTCGGGGCTTCGGCGGCTAGCACCGCATCAGGGTAGGTACGGCCGGTGGGTCGCGTCGATCGGGAAGCGGCCCTGACGCCACTGCCAGTGCCGGCCGGCCGACAGGTGGTCGACGATCGCGCGTTGCAGGGCGGTGCGGCGCGGCAGCTCGTCGAGCGGCGTGCTCAGCGTACGGAACACGAACCGCAGCACCTCAACGTCCGCGTCCAGCCCCTCCGGCTCCTCGTAGGGCTCCAGCTCGAACCGTCGCTGGAACCGGATGATGTTCGAGTCCTCGGGCAGGTACTCCCGCAACTGGGGGTCGAGCAGCCAGGAGCCGCAGGAGAACGCCGCGTAGCTCTCGTCGGGGAAGTGACGCGGGAAGAAGGCGCGGCCCTCGTCGAGCGACGCCGAGACCGCCTCCGGCGTCAACGGCCCCGCGTCGGGGATGTGCAGGCCGATGGCGCCGTCGCCGCGGTGGTGCTGCAACCGGCCCAACTCGTAGACGGCGCCGCGTACGTGCAGCGTCAGCCAGCTCTGCATGACCGGCCAGCCCTCGCCGCGCATCCGCCGGTCGACGGCGAGGTTACGGCCCAGGTCGGCGAGCGTCGCCCAGGAAACGGCGTCGGGAACGCCGTGGTCGCGGTGGTAGCCCAGGACGACCTCGACCAGCGCGAGGTACGCGTACACGTAGAGATGTCGCCAGGCGAGACCACGATCGCGCGGCAGCTCCGGGCCGGGCGGCAGCCAGGCGTACCCGCCGAGATCCGCGCGGACCAGCGCGATCGAACGGTCGAGCAGCCAGCGCAGCTCCGGCGTCCACAGTGGTGACCCGTCGTCCGGCCAGCCCGCCATGATCTCGGCGGCGTCGTCCGACGGGACCGCGAGCCGGTCGAGGATCGCCGGCGCGTCGGCCTTGGCGGGCAGCGGGGCCGAGGGCCGGTCGCCGGCCAGCCGGTGCACCCGTTCCACGGCCTCGGCGGGCACCCCGAGCAGGGCTGCGGTCTCCTCCAGATCCACGCCGACGACCCTACCGCCGTCCGGCGTACCCCTGCGCCCCGCGCCGCTCAGACGACGTGGCGCAGGTAACCGGCGATGGCCGCGTCCAGCACCTGCGCGCCCGGCCGCGCCCACACCTCGGCGGAGAAGACCTCCACCTCGATCGGGCCCCGGTAGCCGGCGGCGTCCACCGCCTCGCGCAGGCGTCGCAGCTCGATGCACCCGTCGCCGGGCAGCGCCCGGCCGAGCAGCACCCCCTCCGGCAGCGGTGTCACCCAGTCGCAGACCTGGAACGCGGCGATCCGCGTGCCGGCGCGGGCGATCTGCGCGTACACGGTGTCGTCCCACCACACGTGGTACGCGTCGACGACCACGCCGACCACCGCCGGATCGAACCGCTCGGCGATGTCGAGCGCCTGGCCGAGGGTGGCGATCACGCAGCGGTCGGCGGCGAACATCGGGTGCAGCGGTTCGATCGCCAGCCGTACGCCGGCCGCCGCCGCGTGCGGTGCCAGCTCGCCGATCGCGTCGGCGACCCGCCGCCGGGCACCGTCGACGTCGCGACTGCCCGTGGGCAGTCCGCCGGAGACGAGCACGAGCTCGGGAGCGCCCAGCGTGACCGCCTCCTCGATGGCCCGCAGGTTCTCCGCGCGCCAGTCGTCGGCGGTGAAGAAGCCGCCCCGGCACAGCGACGTGACGGTGAGACCCGCGTCGCGGACCAGCTTCGCCGAGCGGGCCAACCCGTACTCGGCCACCGGCTCCCGCCACAGCCCGATGCCCGGCACGCCGGCCACCACACAGCCGGCGACCACGTCGGGCAGCGCCCAGCGCTGCGCGGTGGCCTGGTTGAACGAGAACCGCGCGAGGCTCATTGCCTCACTCCCGCCACGGTGAAGAACGCCCGTGCGCGGGCGGCGGCCAGCTCCGCGTCGGGCAGCAGCCCGGCGGAGTCGGCGAGGGTGAGCAGCGTCGCCAGGTGCGCCGGGGACCGGCCGGACTGCGCGCCGCCGACCATCGTGAAGTGGTCCTGGTGCCCGGCCAGCCACGCCAGGAACACGATGCCCGTCTTGTAGTGCCAGGTCGGCGCCGCGAACAGGTGCCGGGCCAGCGGCACGGTCGGAACGAAGATCTCGTCGTACGACGTCAGGTCGCCCCGGTCGAGAGCATCCAGCGCGGCGGCGGCGGCCGGCGCGATGGCCGCGAACACGCCGAGCAGCGCGTCGGAGTGGCCCACCTCGTCGCCCCGGATCAGCTCCGGGTAGTGGAAGTCGTCGCCGGTGTAGAGGCGTACCCCGGCCGGCAGTCGACGCCGTAACGCCACCTCCCGGTCGGCGTCGAGCAGCGACACCTTGATGCCGTCCACCGTCGACTGGTGGGCCTTGATCAGCTCGACCACCGTGTCGGCGGCCAGGTCCAGGTCGGCGGACCCCCAGTAGCCGGTCAGCGCCGGGTCGAACATCGGGCCCAACCAGTGCAGCACCACCGGCTCGCCGGCGGCGGTCAGCAGCTCGTCGTACACCCGTAGGTAGTCCTCGGCGTCGCGGGCGGCGGCGGCCAGGTGCCGGCTGCACATCAGCACCGGCCGTGCGCCGGCGGCGCGGACGTCGTCGAGCTGTTCGCGGTACGCGGCGGTGACCTCGGCCAGGCTGGCCGGGCCGGCCGGGAGCTGGTCGGTGCCGACACCGGCGACGATCCGCCCGCCCACGGCACGGGCCTCGGCGGCGCTGCGCCGGACCAGCTCCCGGGTCGCCGGGTAGTCCAGCCCCATCCCCCGCTGGGCGGTGTCCATCGCCTCGGCGACACCCAGCCCGTACGACCACAGGTGCCGCCGAAACGCGAGGGTGGCGTCCCAGTCCACCGCCGCCGGGGCACCCGGCACGTTCTCCGCGCCCGGGTCGGCGACGACGTGCGCGGCGGCGTACGCGATCCGGCTGGTCGCCGGCGCGGCCGGGCGGGCGAATCCGCCGGCCCCGGTGAGCCGGTGACGTCGCCCGCCCGGCAGCGCCACTTCGACGGCACTCACGGGTGCAGCTCCGGAACCTCGACGCGGACGCCCTCGCGGGCCGCGCGCAGCCCCAGCTCGGCGAGCTGCACGCCGCGCGCGCCGGCCAGGAAGTCCCACGGGAACGGCTCGCCGGCCACGACGTGCCGCAGGAACGCCTCCCACTGCACCTTGAAGCCGTTGTCGAACTCCTCGTTGTCGGGCACCTCGGTCCACTGGGCGCGGAAGTCCTCGGTGGCCGGCAGGTCCGGGTTCCACACCGGTTTCGGGGTGACCGCCCGGTGCTGCGCCCGGCAGTGCCGCAGCCCGGCGACGGCGCTGCCCTCGGTGCCGTCGACCTGGAACTCCACCAGCTCGTCGCGGTACACCCGCACACCCCACGACGAGTTGATCTGCGCGACCACGCCGCCGTCGAGTTCGAAGATGGCGTACGCGGCGTCGTCGGCGGTGGCAGCGTAGGCGCGGCCGTCCTCGTCGAACCGCTCGGGCACGTGGGTACGGGTCACGCAGGAGACCGCGGTGACCCGGCCGAACAGCTCCTGGAGCACGTAGTGCCAGTGCGGGAACATGTCGGAGGTGATGCCGCCGCCGGCTTCGGCGCGGTAGTTCCACGAGGGACGCTGGGCCGGCTGCCAGTCGCCCTCGAAGACCCAGTAGCCGAACTCGCCGCGCACCGAGAGGATTCGGCCGAAGAAGCCGCCGTCGACGAGCCGCTTGAGTTTGCGCAGCCCGGGCAGGAACAGCTTGTCCTGCACGACGCCGGTGCGGACACCGGCCGCGTCGGCGGCGCGGGCCAGGTCGAGCGCGGCGGCGGTGTCCTCGGCGAGCGGCTTCTCCGTGTAGATGTGCTTGCCGGCCTCGATCGCCTGGCGGATCGCCTTCTCCCGCTGCTGGGTGACCAGGGCGTCGAAGTAGATCTCGACGTCGTCGCGGGCCAGCGCGGCGGTCAGGTCGGTGGTCCAGTCGGTGAGGCCGTGCCGCCCGGCGAGTTCGCGGAGCTTGGTCTCGTTGCGCCCTACCAGGACCGGTTCCGGCCAGATGGTCGTGCCGTCGGCCAACGTCACGCCGCCGGACTCGCGGATGGCCAGCAGGGACCGGACGAGGTGCTGGCGGTAGCCCATCCGTCCGGTCACGCCGTTGACGATGATGCCGATCGACCTGCGGGTCATGGTGGTCCCCTTCGTCGTGCTGGTCGTTCAGTGGTTGGCGGCCGCGCTGCCGAGCAGTCCGCGCAGTTCGGTGGCGAGCCGGTCGAAGCGGGAGTCCGACATCACCTGCGCGTAGTCGCGGTGCGCCGGCAGCTCGACGTCGAAGGCGCGGATGATCCGGCCGGGCCGGGCGCTCATCACCACGACCCGGGTGCCGAGGAAGACCGCCTCGGCGATGGAGTGGGTGACCAGCACCACCGTGGTGCCGGTCTCCCGCCAGATGCGGTGCAGCTCGGCGTTCATCTGCTCGCGGGTCAGCGCGTCCAGGGCGCCGAACGGTTCGTCCATGAGCAGCACCGGTGGGGCGTGCAGCAGCGCGCGGCAGAGCGCCACCCGCTGCTGCATCCCGCCGGACAGCTCGTGCGGCAGCGCCTTCTCGAAGCCGGCCAGCCCGGTCATCTCGATCAGCTCGTCCGCCCGACGGGCCGCCCGCGCCCGGTCCATGCCGCGCATCTCGGCCTGCAGCAGGATGTTGGCCCGCGCGCCACGCCACTGGAGCAGCGCGGCCTTCTGGAAGACGAAGCCGATCTCCTTCTGCGGGCCGCGCACCGGCTGTCGCAGCAGCGAGACCTCGCCGCTGGTGGGCTTCACCAGTCCGGCGACGATCTTCAGCAGGGTGGACTTGCCGCAGCCGGACGGGCCGACGATGGTGACGAACTCGCCCGGCTCGATGTGCAGGGACACGTCGTCGAGGGCGGTGGTGCGCGAACGTCGGGTGGTGAACCGGACGGTCACCCCGGACATCCCGATGGCGGTGCCGGTGGTCGCCGGCGCGGCGCTCATCTCGTCACCCCTTGGCCGCGTACGACGAGTCCCAGTACGCGTTCGGCGCGCCCGGGTCCTTCAGCTCCGCGTAGCGGGCCATCAGGTCGATCGTCTCGGACCACTGCGCCTCGGTGTTCACCCCGGCCGGACCGTCGCCGCCGAGCAGCGGCAGGTTGAGGGTGAGCTGCTTGGTGAGCACCTCGGGGGCGGGCTCGTTCTCGGCGAGCGCGACCATGGCGCTCACCGCGCCGCCCGGGTCGCGCGCCGCGTCGGCCCAGGACTTCTGGGTGGCCCGGACGAACCTGCGGGCCAGCTCCGGGTCCTTCTGCAGGGTCTGGGTGTTGGCGATCAGGCCGGTGCCGAGCAGGTTCATCCCGTAGTCGGCGAACAGCAGCACGTCGACCTTCTTGCCGGTCTTGCTCTCGATGGTGGGCGCCTGGTCGTGGAAGAAGCCCATGATGGCGTCGACCTTGCCCTCGGCCAGCGCGGCGATCTTGCCGGCGGCGTCCACGTTGACCACCTTGACGTCGTCCTTGCGGAGGCCGTTCTTCTCCAGCCAGGCCGGGAAGGTCGCGTAGAGGGCGTCGCCGGGTGTGCCGCCGACGGTCTTGCCCTTGAGATCGGCCGGTGTCCTGATGTTCTTCTCGGTGAAGAACTCCACCGAGGACGGGCCCTTCTCCAGGTACGCGCCGAGGCTGCGCACCGGCATCCCGCTGGCCACCGACTTGAGCAGGACGGGACTGTCGGCCCAGCCGAAGTCGGTCTGTTTCTGGGCGACCTGCTTGACGGTGTTGCCGGAGCCGTTGCCGGGCAGGATCTTCAGGTCGATGCCCTCGGCGGAGTAGTAGCCCTTCTGCAGCCCGTAGTAGAAGGGCGCGTGCTCGCCGTACGGCACCCAGTTGAGGGTGAGGGTGACCTGCTTCTTTCCGTCGGCGCCGGTCTTGCCCGTGGAGTCGTCCGCACCGCAGCCGGCGGCGGCGAGCAACAGGGCGGCGGTGGCCAGGATGGTGGTGGCGGTGCGCTTCATCGGTGCCTCCGTGATGGGGTCGGTCAGGAGGTGGTGAGGGACACGCCGGCGCGACGGCTGGCGTGCCACGGGATGAGCAGCGCCTCGGCGATCTCGACCAGGACGAACAGGACGATGCCGATGGCGGACATCAGGATCAGGTCGGCGAACAGCAGCGGGGCGTCGAGGTTGCCGTTGGCCAGCAACAGGACGTAGCCGAGCCCTTCGCTGGCGCCGACGAACTCCCCGACCACGGCGCCGACCACCGCGAGGGTGACCGCCACCTTCAGGCCGGCCATGAGGTGCGGCAACGCGTTCGGGAAGCGGATCTTGCGGAAGGTCCGCCAGGGCCCGGCACCCATCGTGGCGGAGAGGTCGAGCAGTTCCGGGTCGGTCGAGCGCAGGCCGGCGACGCCGGAGATGACCACCGGGAAGAACGCGATGAGCACCGCCAGGATGATCTTCGGGGTGAGGCCGAGACCGAACCAGACGACCAGCAGCGGCGCGATGGCGATCTTCGGGATGACCTGTGCGAACAGGACGATCGGGTAGAGCGCCTTGTCCAGGGTGCGCGAGTAGGCGATGGCGACCGCGGTGGCCAGTCCCAGCGCGGCGGCCAGGACGAAGCCGAGCACGGTCTCGTAGAGGGTGACCAGGGTGTGTCGGGCCAACTCGGACCACTGGTCGGTCATCGTGGTCCAGACCTGACCGGGGGTGGGCACGAGGTAGTTCGGCACGTACTCCCGGGCGGCGACGAACCACCAGGCGAGGAAGAAGGCGGCCAGCACGAGCGCCGGCCGCCAGAGCGAGTCGGCGACCGCCGCCGCGCGGCGGCCGAGCGTGGATCGGGCTGGACGGCCTCCGCCGTCGGACGGTCGACCGACCACCGTGGATTCTGGCCCACGGTCGGTACGAACCGGAGCTTCGGTCGAGCGGGGTGACGGCTCGGCCGTGGTGGCTGAATCCGTTTCCCGCTCACCGCTCGCCTGGTCGGCGGCGGTGTGCCGGCCTGCCGTGTCCAAAGAGTTCTCGGTCACGCGAACCTCCTCGGGGCCCGGCGCGGCACCCGGGAGCCGGGCCGGTCGGCGGGGTCAGGCAAACGCTTTCCTGGGAGCGTATGCGGCCTCCAGACGGCGGGCAAGGCCTTTCCTCGATCTATTCGACGCCACCCGGGCCATCAGGTGAAGGCGGCTTACTGGAAACCGGGGCTTCCCTGCCCCTCGGACACCGCGACTTCCCTGAACCCGAGTGGATCAAGAACCTCGCGGTCCGAACTGGACCGCGCCGGCCGAGCTCGCGGCGTCAGCCGGCGGCCGGGTAGGTGTCGAGCAGGCCGCACATCCCCAGTCGGCCGCGCTCGACCGGCGCGTCCACCGCGTACACGCCGGCCCCGCCCAGATACCGCCACTCGCCCCGCTCCAGGGCGTCCAACTGGGTGCCGGTCCCGGCGGCGGCCGCACCCGCGCCGTCCGCCCACCGCCGCCGCCAGGCCGTCAGCAGCGGCCGACGCAGCGCCATCGCCGCCGCGTGGAAGGCCGCCAGCGCCGCCGGACCACCGGCCCGCAGCGCCTGGAAGCCGCTAACGGCAAGGTCCCGTCGACGGTACGCGCTCCGCACGTCCGCCCCCGGCGCTCCCCCGTCCGGCAGCGCCGCGGCCTCGGCGTACGCCTCGGGGTCGGCCAGCACCTCGGGCGGGAAGGTCAGCACCGCGTCGCCGGCCTCGGGCAGACCGCTGTTCTGCATGAGCACCACGATGGACAGACCGCCGCCGTTCACCAGGCGGTGCACGGTGCCCGGCTCGAACCAGACCACCGCGCCCGCCCGGAGCGGGGTCTCCCGGAAGCCCTCGCCGCCGAGGGTCTGCACCGCGCCCTCGCCGCCGGTCACCACGTACCCCTCGGTGCAGCACAGGTGCACGTGCGGGGTGCCACCGACCACGCCGTCCGGCGCCGCCGTGTCGTAGACGCGCAGCCGGGACACTCCGATACCGCCGGGCAGTGCCGCGAAGCGTTCCGACATGGCCGGGCCTCCCTGCGGGAAAGGGCTTTCTCTGCGGTACGGTGACGCTAGCCGGCGCGGCGAAACGCCGTCAACAGACCGAGGGGGCGGGCCATGGCGACCCTGTCCGACGTGGCGCGGCGCGCGGGCGTCTCACCCGCCACGGCCTCGCGCGTCATCAACGGCAGCAGCAAACCGGTCACCGACGAGCTGCGCGAGCGGGTGCTCGCGGCCGTCGCCGAGTTGCAGTACGTGCCGAACGCGCACGCCCAACTGCTGGCCCGCTCGCACCGCAGCGCGGTCGGCGTGATCGTGCACGACGTCTCCGACCCGTACTTCGCCGAGATCACCCGCGGGCTGCAACGCGTCGCCACCGACCAGGGCCGGCTGCTGATGATCTGCAACAGCTACCGCGACCCGGACCGCGAGCTGGAGTACGTGGAGCTGCTGCGCGGCCACCAGGTGGCGGCGCTGATCCTGGCCGGGTCCGGCTACCACGACGAGGCCTTCACCCGGCAGCTCAACGAGAAGCTCGCCGCGTACGAGGCGACCGGGGGGCGGGTCGCGGTCATCGGCCGCCACGAGCACTCCGGCGACGCCATCATGCCGGACAACCGGGCCGGCGGTCACCTCGCCGGCCGTGAGCTCTGCGCGCTGGGCCACCGGGCGATCGGCGTGGTCGCCGGCCCGCGCATCCTCACCACCACCACCGACCGGCTGGCGGGGCTCCGTCAGGCCCTGGCCGAGCACGACCTCGACCTGCCCGAGCGGCGCATCCGGTACGCCGAGTTCGACCGGGACGGCGGCGCGGAGGCCACCGCCCGGCTGCTCGACTCCGATCCGGAGCTGACCGCCGTCGTGGCGCTCAACGACTCGATGGCCATCGGCGCACTCGCCACCCTGCGGGCCCGCTCGCTCGCCGTACCGGGACGGATCTCCGTCGTCGGCTTCGACGACATGCCGATCGCCCGCGACGTCACACCCGCGTTGACCACGGTGCGGCTCCCCCTCGTCGACATGGGGGTCCGGGCCATGTCGCTGGTGCTCGGCGCGGCGGCGCCGACCCCCCGGATCGAGGTGCTGCCGGCCGAGCTGATCCGCCGGGACACCGCCGGGCCGGCGCCGGGTCCACCACGCGCCAGGACGACACCCCGCGCCCGGCGGGCCAACGCCGCCTCGTGACCGGCCCGCAAACCCGTTGTCCCCGCCAACGCGTCCTGCGTAGCCTGCGCCCGTGTTGATCCGTACGTTCACCGACCGGGACTGGTCGCAGGTGTGGCCGATCATCGAGGACGTGGTCCGGGCGCAGGAGACCTTCACCTACGACCCGGCGATGACCGCGCAGGAGGCGTACGCCCTCTGGGTGGAGGCCCCGCCCGGGCGGACCGTCGTCGCGACCGACGGTGATCGGGTGCTGGGCAGCGCGAAGATGGGGGCCAACCGCCCCGGACCGGGCGCGCACGTCAGCACCGCCAGCTTCCTGGTGGCCGCCGACGCCCGCGGCCGGGGCGTCGGCACCGCGCTGTGCCGCGATGCTCTGGCCTGGGCCCGCCTCGCGGGGTACGCCGGGATGCAGTTCAACGCCGTGGTGGAGACGAACCGGACGGCCGTCGAGCTGTACCGGCGGGAGGGCTTCGAGGTGTTCGGCACCGTGCCCGGCGCGTTCCGCCACCGGACCCTCGGGCGGGTCGGCCTGCACGTCATGTACCGGGAGTTCTGACTCCCCCGCCGTACGCTGCCTCAGCCGCCGGTCGCGCCCACGGCCGGGGCCGGCCCGAGTCCCGGTGCGGTGGACGTCGGCTCGGCGCCCGCGCGGCGGATCGGGGTGAACAGCCCGCCGACCGCGACCAGCAGACAGCCGGCGCCGGCCACGAGCGCCACCGTCGGTACGCCGTACCGGCCGGCGGCCCAGGTCAGGATGGCCGCGCCGGCCGGGCCGAGGGCGTAGTGCGTGCTCCAGAACGCCGAGGTGACCCGACCGAGCAGGTGGTCAGGGGTGATCTCCTGGCGCAGTGACATCGAGCAGATCCCGCCGACGCTGAGACAGCACAGGTAGACGGCGGTCAGGGCGGTGACCGTCGGCACGGTCGTCGCGACGCCGACGCCCGCCACCGCGAACCCGCAGATCGCGTGCGCGCCGATCCAGGTGGCGCCGAAGCCGCGTCGCCGACGCAGCGGAGCCACCAGCAGCGCCCCGGCGACCGTGCCCAGGGCCGCCAGGCCGAGGACGGTCCCGACCGTCCCCTCGGTACCGCCGAGGTCGTGGGTCACGTGGTAGATCAGCACGTCGGTGAAGCCGTAGGTCAGGAAGATGAACACCGACAGCAGGGCGGTCAGCGCGCGGAGCACTGGCTGGCGCCACAGGAAACGCGCGCCGGCCAGGAACTCGACCAGCGGGCGTTCCCGGGCCATCGGCGCGGTGTCGGCGGGCTGGGCGGTGCGCAAGCGGATCAGCCGCAGGCCAACGGCCGAGAGGGCGAAGCTGACGGCGTTGACGGCGATGGCGACCGTCGGGCCGAAGCGGGCCGACACCACACCGGCGAGCAGCGGCCCGAGGACGGCGGTCACCGCGAACGTCGCCTGGAGCCGGCCGTTGGCCTCGGTGATCCGGTCGGCGTCGACGAGGTTGCGGACGGCGGTCACCGCGGCGACCTGGAACAGCATGCCGGCCGCCGCGCAGATCGGCAGCACGACGAAGAGCAGCCATACCTGTGGGCTGATGAGCCAGACGAGCGGCACGAGACCGAAGAGGACCAACCGGATCAGGTCCGTGACGATCATCAGCCGACGCCGGTCGTACCTGTCGACCAGCACCCCGCCGAAGATGCCGGCGGCCACGGACGCCGCGCCCGCGACGGCGGTGAGCAGGCCCATCTGCGCCACCGACCCGGTCGCTTCGAGGACCAGCAGCGGCACCGCCAGGTAGGCGAACGCGTTGCCGGCCGCGGAGAGCGTCTGAGCGATCCAGTACGTGCCGAAGGCGCGGTCGCGCCACAGTGGGGTTCGGGGGGACGCTTCGCTCATCCGGCCGAGGCTATCGGTTGCGACCACGGCGGTGGGTACGCGGACGGCCGCAGGAGCGAGTCCCGCGGCCGTCTCGAGGCGTACCGATAAGGGTCAGCCCTGGCGCAGCGGCGCGAGCGCGGTGCTCCAGGCCACGACCTGGTCGAGGGTGGTGGTCAGCGCCGACAGGTGCTGGTCGCCGGGCTTGAAGGTGCTGAAGTTCTCGAAGTCGGTGTAGAGCGAGAGCGCGACCTGCGAGCGCACGTCGGCCATCTGCAGCTCACCGGCGATCAGGCGCAGGTGCTCCACGGCCCGGGCGCCGCCGAGGGAGCCGTAGCTGACGAACCCGACGGCCTTGTTGTTCCACTCGTTGTAGAGGAAGTCGATGGCGTTCTTCAGGGCGCCGGAGGTCGAGTGGTTGTACTCGGGCGTCACCATCACGAAACCGTCGAACGACGCGATGGTCTCGGCCCAGCGCAGCGTGTGCGGCTGGCTGTACTGGCCCATCGCCGGCGGCATCGCCTCGTCGAGGTGCGGCAGCTTGTAGTCGAGCAGGTCGATCAGCTCGAACTGCGCGTCGGTGCGCTGCTGGGCGATCTCGTGGACCCAGCGGGCGACGGCTTCGCCGTTGCGCCCCGGGCGGGTGCTTCCGAGGATGATCCCGATCCTGGTCATGGCTGCGCCTTTCAGTAGTCCGAACTTGACCGCCGGAACGCTAGCCGCTCCTTGCTTCGTCAAGCAAATGACCGTGGTATGAGCACCCTCACACCCACCGTAAGCAATTGCTCAATCAAGCAACTATGCTGGAGAGATGGCCGATCCCCGCCCGGAGGCGCAGCGACCCCTCGATCCCGACGAGGAGGCGCTGGTCCGCGCCCTGGGCCAGGTGATGTACGTGGTGCCACGCACAATCGACGCCGACATGGTCGGCGACCGGCAACTGCCGCTGACCGAGTACACCGCCCTGATGAACCTCTCCGAGGCCCCGGAGCGGCGGATGCGGATGCACGAACTCGCTAACGCCTGTTACCTCTCGTTGAGCGGCATGACCCGGACGATCATCCGGCTGGAGAGCCAGGGACTGGTCAAACGGGAACGGTGCGAGGAGGACGCCCGCGGCTGGAACGCGGTGCTCACCGATGCCGGTTTCGCCCGCCTCGAGGAGTCCTGGCCCAGCCATCTGGCAGCCGTACGCCGGCGGTTCCTGCGCCACTTCGAGGGTCTGGACCTGGCCGAGCTGGCCCGCGCGTTCCGGCGCGCGGGAGCAGCCGACTAGCCGGTCACCGGTCCGCGGTCGGGGCCGGCTCCGTCTGTTCGACCTGGTGGATGAGTTGCTTGAGGTGGGCGATCTCGTCGCGCAGGGCGGCCTGACCGGCGGCGGTGAGAGTCACCCAGGTGCGGGGGCGCTTGCCCTCGTAGCCCTTCTCGATCTGGATCAGCTCGGCCTTCTCCAGGACGGTCAGGTGCTGCCCGAGATTGCCCGCGGTCAGTTGCAGGGTGGTACGCAGGAAGCCGAACTCGACCTGGCGAGCCTGGTGCGCGACGGCCAGGATGCCCAGGCGGACGCGCTGGTGGACCACGTCGTCGAGGCCGTTGGTGGGATGGTCGGTCATCGCCCCGGAACCTCGGCGCGCGACTGGAACAGGGCGAAGGCGGCACTGCCGATCAGCAGCAGCGCCGCCGAGAGGAGCAGGTGCGGCATGAAGAACCACGGCGAGGTCGAGTGGATGACCTGCCCGCCCTGCACCATCACGATCACCAGGTAGACGAGGCTGTACGCCAGCAGCGCCCAGTTGCGTTCGACCCACGCCAGCACCAGCAGCGCCAGCGCGATGACCGCGACGGGACTGGCCAGTCCGTTGACGAGCCACGCCGCCGGCCCGACCTCGATCTCGACCGGGTCGGTCGAGAAGGGGTCGGCGGGGACGGGGATGAGTGGGTGGAACGTCAGCCAGATCGACACGGCGGCCATCAGCACGGCCAACGCGACGCCGACGAGGACGTAGGGGCGGATCGGGGTGCCCACGCCACGGCGTCGGGACTGCCGTACGTAGAAGCCGGCGATCGCCACGTACGCGAGCACCAGCGCGACGGTCCAGTACCCGAGCTCCGCCGGATTGGGCGTCATGCAGACCGTGTGCCCCGGGCGGGATCGGCAGGTGTCGAACAAATCGAGGTAGGGGGCGTACCGGTAGACCGGGATCGCGACCAGCGTGACCACGGCGAAGACCAGCAGCGGAAACCAGGTGCCGCGCTGGGCGACCTGGACCTGGCGGGTCAGGTCGCGCACGGCCGCCAACAGCTCGCGAGGGCTGTCCGCCTGCGGAGCGGATTCGTGTGTCATGAAGTTAGCTTTGCATTGCAGACCTATCCGCGCAAGAGAGTTCGGCAAGATCTCGCGGACTGGGCCGAGACAGCACGAGGGGCGTGTGTCGAAGCCCCCGATTCGGGGTTTCGACACACGCCCCGGCCAGGCCGAGCCTCGACGGTCTAGGCGTTGGCCACCAGCCGCCAGCGGTTGTCGTTGGTTCCGTTGTCGGAGTCCTGCACGGCCTGCGCGCCCCGGGCGGTGGAGTTGTTCAGGATGCCGAGCAGCTTGCCGCTGTTGACGTTACGGATCTTGTAGGTGCCGTCGCCGTTGTCGACGAGCGTCCACCGGTGGTCGGCGGTGCCGTTGTCCGACCACTGCAGGACGCGGGCGTTGTCGGCGGTGGACATGTTCTCCACACCGAGGACCTTGCCGCTGTTGACGTTGCGGAACCGGACGGCGTTGCCGTCGGTGATCATGACCCAGTTGTGGTCGGCGGTGCCGCTGTCGTCCCACTGTAGGGCCAGCCCACCGTCGGCGGTGGACATGTTCTGGATGCCGAGGACCATCCCGCTGCCCACGTTGACCAGCCGGTAACTACCGCCGCCGCTGCTGCCACTGGCGTTCCAGTAGACCGTGTAGTTGAAGCCGTGGGCGTCCTGGAACGGCCCGAGGTTGACCGTGGACCCGTTTGCGGTAGCCGTGAACGCGAGCGAGCTGGTGCTGGTCCGGGCGACCGACGAGACCACGAGCGACGGCAGCGAGTTGAGCGTGGTGTTGCCGTAGTTACCACAGAGCACGCTCGGGCCGTACGTGACAGCGGCGACGCTGGGATTGTCGTTGGCCGCGCGCATGACGACCCGCATGGGCAGTCGTACGGTGATGGTGTCGCCGGCGGCCCAGGTGCGGGTGACGGTGGCGTAGCTGCCCGGCGTCGTGGTGACCGACTCGGCCACACCGTTGACGCTGATGGTCGCGCCGCTCGTCCACGCCGGGATGCGCACCCGGATGCTCCACGAGCCGCTCATCGTGCCGGAGAGCGTGAGCGTGCTGGTGTCGCTCACCGGGTACGTGGTGTTCTGGGTGACCGTGATCCCCCGCTGCGACCAGTTCAGCTCGGACGGCACGAAGAGGTTCACCGTGAGCGTCGTGCCACTGTAGAAGTAGACGGAGTCCATCAACTTCGTGTTGATCTCCAGGCCGGTGCCCTGGCAGCACCAGAACGAGTTGTAGTCGGTGCTCCAGGTGCCACCGCCCCACGCCGGACCCACACCCCGCCGCCCACCGGGCTTGAGCGGGGTGAAGTAGGTGATGTGACCACGGCTGTCGGCCGGGTTCTGCGCGCCGATCAGGTGGTTGATCATGGCGCGCTCGTAGAAGTCGAAGTAGTCGGTCCGGTTCGGGTCGAGCAGCCACAGCTCCCGCGTCAGCTTGAGCATGTTGTAGGTGTTGCACTGCTCGCAGGTGTCGTTGCTCAGGTAACCGGCGATCGCGTTGGGCGCGCGGAAGTGCTCGGCCTGGCTGTTGCCGCCGATGACGTAGGAGTGCGCGCCCACGGTGATGTTCCACGCGTTGCTGGCGATGTCCCGGTAGCGGGTGCTCCCGGTGGCCTTGAACTCGCGGGCCGCGCCGATCCACTTGGGCACCTGCGTGTTGGCGTGCAGGCCGTTGAGCTGGTCCTGGTTGTTGGCCAAGGGGTTGAACACCGCGGCGTGGTCGAACCGCTGGGCGGTCGTGAGCCACCGGCTGTCACCGGTCATCTGGTAGATGTCCGTCAGCACGTCGTTCATGCCGCCGAACTCGGTGCCGAGCATCGACTGCATCTGGCTGGAGCTGAGCCGGGACGTGCGGGTGTCGACCCAGCCGGCGAGGGCCAGCAGCACCGTACGGGCCTGGGTGTTGCCGGTGTAGCGCCAGACGTCGAGCAGGCCGGCGAGCGTCTTGTGGATGCAGTAGTACGGCACGTTGCCGTTGGACAGGGTCCGCGCCTCGAGCGCGGAGAAGTCCGACTCCGGGAAGCCGGAGAGGTAGCCCGCGCCGAACCCGGCCGCGCCGTTGTTCGCCTGGCACTTGGCCATCTCGGCGACCATGTAGTTCGCCTTGTCGCGGCAGGTGGTGTCGCCCAGCACCGCGTAGGCATGGGACCACGCGGTCAGGAAGTGCCCCTGCATGTGCGTACGGAACGGGAAGTTCGGCGCGTCCCACCCACCGTTGGTGGCGGCGCCGTTGGTGGACAGCCGGTGGTTGGCGCGGAAGTTGTAGAGCATCCGGTCGACGTCGACGAAGCGCAGGTAGTTCAGGGTGCGGTTCTGGTTGTCCAGCCAACGGCCACTGGTCAGTCGTACCTGACCGGGGTCGAAGGCGTAGGCCGCGACGCCGATGTCCGCGCGCGCTGGCGGGACCACCGCGGCGGCGGCGGGGCCGGCGCCCAGCGTCGCGGCGCCGGTCGCGGAGACCACGGCGGTGGCGCCGGCGGCCTGCAGAACGCGGCGTCGGCTGAGGGGCAGGGACGACATGGGACCTCCAAATGAGCGCTACCGGCGATGGGGCGGCAACCGGGCGGGACGGGCTCGGCAGGATGCAGGGGTCCGAACGTTAGCGTTCACATCCGTGTTCGGCATGTTACGGCCGGACCACGCACAGATTCAAGGTTCTAACTATTACGGCTCCCTGTGCACCATGCCTGAGCTGGCAGATCAGGCGCGGCGACACCGGTGCGGTAGGGGTCTCCACCTCGTGTTATCGATAACACCGGTGGATCTCCGCAGGGTGCGGCCACCGTCGGCGGGCACCGAAACGGGATGCGCGCCGACCGTCGCCGCTGGTGGAATCTCGGGATGAAGCACGATCTTGTACGTCCACCGAAGGCACGCCCCGGCGACCGGATCGCGGTCCTGTCGCCGTCCTTCGCCGCCGCCGGCGCCTTTCCCGAGATCCACGAGCAGGCCATGCGCCGGCTCGCCGACGTGACCGGCCTCGTCCCGGTCGAGTACCCCACCACCCGCACGGTCGGCGCCAGCGCGCAGGCCCGCGCGGCGGACATCAACGCCGCCTTCGCCGATCCCCGGGTACGCGCGATCCTGGCCGTCGTCGGCGGCGACGACCAGATCACCGTCGTCCCCCACCTGGACGCCGACCTGGCCCGCGCCGACCCGAAGCCGTTCCTGGGAACCAGCGACAACACCAACCTGCACCAGTGGCTCTGGGGGCTCGGCATCTCGAGCTTCTACGGCGGGTCGTCCCAGGTGCACCTCGGGCCCGGTCCCGCCGTGGACGACATCCACGCCCGCTCGCTGCGCGCCGCGCTGCTCACCGGCGAGCGGTTGGAGATCACCGACCCGGGCGAGTCCGAGGACATCGGGGTTCCCTGGGACGATCCGCGGGCGTTGCAGTCGTTCGGGGAACGCGAGCCGACCGAGCCGTGGAGCTGGTACGGGCCGCGCCGCACGGTCACCGGACCCACCTGGGGTGGCTGCCTGGAGGTCCTCCAGTGGCTCCTCACGGCGGGGCGCTTCCCGTTCGGACCGGAGGTGCTGCGCGGCGGCGTGCTGATCATCGAGACGTCGGAGGAGCTCCTTCCCGCCCGCGAGGTCGGCTGGATCGTCCGCGCGCTCGGTGAACGCGGTCTCCTGGCCGCCGTCGACGCGGTCCTGGTCGCCCGTCCCCCGGTCTCCGACTTCGACCGCCGGCCCGACGCGGCCGAGCGGGCGCGGCTGCGCGAGCAGCAGCGCGACACGGTCGTGGACCAGATACACCGCTACAACCCCGAGGCGGCCGTCTGCGTCGGCGTGCCGTTCGGCCACACCAGACCGCAGTGGATCCTTCCGCACGGCGGCCCGGTCACCGTCGACGGTGCGCAACGCCGGATCTACGCCGACTACCGGTAGGCGAAGGGTCAGCCGATCCGGAGACCGTCACGTACGACGCGTGGTTGCCGTGCCCGGCGGGGAATGATCACTTGATGCTGACCAGTTCCAGGAAGGCCCGGACAACTGGTCAGCATCAAGTGATCGCGATGAAGACGGAGGGCGTCAGCGGGCCGGGGCGTGGGCGGCCAGCGGATTGGTGAGGGTGCCGACGAACTGTAGGGCGGCCGACGGATCGGCCAGGTCGATCATCTGCTGGTTGTCGCGGAGCTGAAGGCGGTTGAGGCAGGACAGCGCGAACTCGGGAGCGAACAGGTCGTAGTGGCGTACGCGCTCGGCCAGGTGCGGCACCCGCGCGAAGTAGTCGGCGGCGCAGGCCGCGACCGTGCCCCAGAACGCGTCCTCGGCGAGCACCCCGGCCCCGACGAGGACGGCGTTGAGGTGGCGCAGGAAGCAGTCGACCACGTCGGTGAAGATGGTCAGCAGCTTGGTGTCGTCGGGCACCTCGACCCGGATGCGCTCCACCTCGGCCGGCAGCTCGACGTCGGCGCTCAACACCGCGATCTCCTCGGCGATGTCCTTGAAGATCACCCGCTGGACGGTGTCGTGCTCGTCGAGGACCAGGATCACGTTCTCGCCGTGCGGCATGAAGGCCAGGTCGTGGGCGTAGAAACTGTGCAGCAGCGGGGTCAGGTAGGCGTCCAGGTAGCGGCGCAGCCACACCTCGGGCGCGAGGCCGGACCGGTCGATCAGCGCCGCCGCCAGCGAGCCGCCGTCGTCGTCGACGTGCAGCAGCGCGGCCATCGTGGACAGTCGCTCCCCCGGGGCCAGACCCGGCACCGGGCTCTCCCGCCACAGGGCGGCGAGCATCTTGCGGTACGGGGAGGTCCGCTCGGTGGCCGCCTCGTACTGCCGGTGGCGGTAGCCGACGGCGGCCCGCTCCCGGATGACCGTCAGGCCCGTGCCGGTCAACACCTCGTCGTTGGCGATCAGGTCGGCCAGCCAGTCGTTGATGGCCGGCGTGGCGGCCATGTACGCGGCCGACAACCCCCGCATGAAGCCCATGTTCAGCACCGACAGCGCGGTCTTGACGTAGTGCCGGCCCGGCTCGCTGACGTTGAAGAAGGTACGGATGGACTGCTGCGCGAGGTACGAGTCGGGGCCGGGGCCGAGGTGCACGAGCCGGCGTTCGGCCAGCTCCCCCGCGAACGTCACGGCCAGCTTGTTCCACCACTGCCAGGGGTGCGCCGGGATGAGGTGGTAGTCGGCGAGGTCGAGCCCGTTCTCGGCCATCGTGGCGGCGAACCGGGCCCGGGTCGAGGCGTCCAACTCGCTTTCGATGAGCGCGTCGTAGTCGAGGTCGGCGGCGCTGCTGAACGTCGAGTGGTCCCGGTGCGCGGCCAGCCACTCCAGGCGTACCGGCGTGGCGGCCTCCGGGGCGTAGCGGTGGTACTCGTCGACGCCGAAGCCGAGGCGGCCGTTGTTGGCCACGAAGCAGGGGTGGCCCTCGGTCATGGACGTCTCGATGGTCTGGAAGTCCGCGCCGGCCAGCTCGGCGGCGCTCGGCGCGGACTGGGCCAGCTTGTACGCCGTACCCGCGAGGGTGGAGGTGATCTCTTCCAGGTAGACGGGCAGCACCCGAGCGGAGAGCCCGAGGGTGCCGCGCAGCTCGACGATCAGGTCCACCGCGTCGGGTGGCAGCGCGACGCCGTCGCGGTGCCGGGAGATGCTGTCGGCGTCGATCTGCCAGTGGGCCAGGGCGAGCACCCGGGCGGCGAACCGGTAGGTGACGGATTCGTCGTCGCTGCGGACCTCGTACCACTGCCGGTCGTCGGGGCCCGGCACGGGCGCCGGGGTGAGCAGCCGCTCGTGGGTGAACTCGGCGAGCGCCTTGCGGACCAGCATCCGGTTGGCCCGCGCCCAGCGCTGCGGGGTGAGGTGCGCGACCGGGTCGCCCGGGGCGGCCGGGCCGGCGACGGTCGGCGAGGTGGGGACGGCGGTGGTGGTCACGCCGGGTCTCCTTCTGCTGCGGTGGCGGCGGCCGGCTCGGTGGCGGCCTGGAACTGGGCGCGGGTGCAGACGCTGAGCAGCGCCTCCTTCTCCGGTTTGGTGATCGGACCGACGACCTCGAACCCGACGGCGGCGTTCAGCGCATGCACGGCCGTGTTGCGCACGTCCGGCTCGACCACCACGCGCGCCGTCGCCGGGTCGGCGAAGAGCCAGGCCATCACGGTACGGATCACCGCGCGGGTGAAGCCGTGCACCGGCGTGCCGGCGGGCGCGCACAGGAAGTGCATGCCCACGTCGCCGGGTTGGTGGTCGTAGAGGCCGACCAGCTCCACGTGGGCCGGGTCGTAGCGCTCGGCCAGGAACGCCGGACTCCCCCGCCAGAGGCCCAGGTACGCGTCGTGGTGCGGGTGCTCGGCGATGCGCCGGTACTCGTCAACGACCTGGGCCTCGTCGGTGTCCTGCATCAACCAGAACGCCGACTTCGGGTGGGTCACCCAGCCGTGCAGCACCAGGGCGTCGCCCTCGGGATCGAGGGTACGCAGGGCGAAGTCCCCGAGCCGGTCGTCGGCGCGGGTGAAGACCACGCTCACGACACCACCCCGAACTCCTGGAAGGTGATGCTCTTCTCGATCGGGTAGTGCTCGCGGCCGAGCAGCTCGCGGATGATCCAGGAGTTGCGGTACGCGCCCATGCCCAGGTCGGGTGAGGTGATGCTGTGCGTGTGGGTGCCCGCGTTCTGTAGGAAGATGCCCCGCCCGTCGTGGTCGATGCTGTAGTTGCGGGCCACGTCGAAGCGGCCGTGCGCGTCCCAGCGGATCCGCTCGCGCACCGGTTCGAGGAACGTCGGCACCCGGTAGTGGTAGCCGGTGGCCAGGACCAGACCCTCGGTCCGCAGGGTGAAGTCCCGCTCCTGCTCCACCTGCCGCAACCCGAGCGTGTACTCCCCGTCGTGGTGGGTGGCGTCGACCAGCTCGGTGTTGGTGATCAGCCGGGTGTTCACCGGACCGTCGACGCTGTGCGCGTAGAGCAGGTCGAAGATGTCGTTGATCAGGTCGGCGTTGATCCCCTTGAACAGGCCCTTCTGCTCGGACTCCAGCCGGTAGCGGGTCTCCTCGGGCAGCGCGTGGAAGTAGTCCACGTAGTCCGGTGAGGTCATCTCCAGCGTCAGCTTGGTGTACTCGAGGGGGAAGAACCGGGACGAGCGGGTGACCCAGTTGAGCTGGTAGCCGTACCGGCCGATGTCGCCGAGCAGGTCGTGGTAGATCTCGGCGGCGCTCTGCCCGCTGCCCACCACGGTGATGCTGCGCCTGGTCCGCAGCGCGTCCCGGTGCTCCAGGTAGCGCGAGTTGTGCACGGCGTCCCCGGCGAGCCCGGCGACGGCGGCCGGCAGGTGCGGCGGCGTGCCGGTGCCGAGCACCAGGTGCCGCGCCCGGTACTCGACGCTCTCGGACCCGCCGGTCGTGGCCCGCACCACGTACCGCCCGTCGGCGCTGTCGTACTCCACCGTGGTCACCGTCTGACCGAAGCGCAGGTTCGGCAGCTTCGCCGCCGCCCACCGGCAGTACGCGTCGTACTCGCTGCGCAGCGGGTAGAAGCTCTCCCGGATGTAGAACGGGTAGAGCCGGCCGATCTCCTTGAGGTAGTTCAGGAACGAGTACGGGGAGGTCGGATCGGCGAGGCTGACCAGGTCGGCGATGAACGGGGTCTGCAACCGGGCGGACTCCAGCAGCATGCCGGGGTGCCAGGCGAGGCTGGGTCGAGCCTCCAGGAACACCCCGTCCAGCTCGTCGATCGGCGCGGTGAGACAGGCCAGGCCCAGGTTGTACGGGCCGAGCCCGATGGCGACGAAGTCGTGGGTGGACATCTTCTACTCCAGGCGGGGGTTCGGGGTCAGCCGACGGGGCAGGTCAGGTCGGCGGCGACGGTGTCGCGCACGTACCGCCCGGCATGGCCGGCGATCAGTTCGAGGACGTGGCCGACGTCGTCGACGGTGGTGGCCGGATTCAGCAGCGTGAACTTGAGGAAGTGCCGGCCGTCCACCCGGGTGCCGGCGACCACGGCGAGGCCGGAGGCGGCCAGCGCCTCCCGGGCGTACAGGTTCGCGGCGTCGGCCAGCTCACGGCCCGGACCGGTGGGCAGGTAACGGAAGACCACGGTGCTCAACTGCGAGCGGGTCACCACCTCGAAGCGGGGGTCCTCGCTGACGAGCTGCCAGGCGTCGGCCGCGGCGTCGACCACCTCGTCGAAGAGTTCGCCGAGCGCGTCCGGGCCCATCACCCGCAGGGTCAGCCACAGCTTCAGCGCGTCGAAGCGGCGGGTGGTCTGCAGGCTCTTGTCGACCTGGTTCGGAATCCGCTGCTCCACCATTCGCGCCGGGTTGAGGTAGTCCGCGTGGTAGGTGGCGTGCCCCAGCGTCCGCCGGTTTTGGACCAGCAGCGCGCTGGAGCTGACCGGCTGGAAGAACGACTTGTGGTAGTCGACGGTCACCGAGTCGGCGCGTTCGATGCCGTCGAGCAGGTGCCGGCGCGTCGGCGAGACGAGCAGACCGCAGCCGTACGCGGCGTCGACGTGCAGCCAGACGCCGGTCTCCGCGCAGACCTCGGCCAGGTCCGCGAGCGGGTCGATGGAGCCGAAGTCGGTGGTGCCGGCGGTCCCGACGACGGCCATCGGGACCAGTCCGGCCGCCCGGCACCGGGCGATCTCCTCGCGGACGGCGGCGGGCTGGACGCGTCGCCGCGCGTCGGTGGGCACCGCGATCACCGCGTCCGGGGCGAGGCCGAGGAGCTTGGCGGACTTCTGGACGCTGAAGTGCCCGGCGACGGAGGTGAGCACGCGCAGGCGGGGCAGCAGGTCCAGGCGTGCCGCCGGGGTGGTCGCGGCGAGGCACGCCTCCTCCCGGGCCAGCAGCAGCGCCTGGAGATTGGACTGGCTGCCTCCGCTGGTGAACACGCCGTCGGCGTCCGGACCGAGGCCGATCCGGGCGGCGGTCCAGTCGATCAACCGACGCTCGATGAGCGTCGCGCCGGCACTCTGGTCCCAGGTGTCCAGGGAGGAGTTGACCGCGCTCAGCACCGCCTCGCCGAGCAGCGCCGGGATGACCACGGGGCAGTTGAGGTGGGCCAGGTAGCGGGGGTGGTGGAACCAGACGGCGTCGCGCAGGTAGACGCTCTCCAGCTCGTCCAACGCCGCGCCGGCGTCGCCCAGGGGCCGGTCCAGGTCGACGCCGTCGACGAGGGGGGCCAGCTCGGCCGGAGCGATTCCGGTGGTGGGTCGGTCCACCGTGGCGACCCGCCGGGCGACCCGGTCGACGCCGTCGGCGATCACGCGCCGGTACTGCTCGACCGACCCGTCGTGCAACAGGTGGGCGCGGGCCCCGGCGGGCGCTGTGGCCGGTGGTAGAGCGGCCGGTGCGCTGCGCGGGTCGCTCTCGTCGGGGTACGTCGGCACGCTCACGGGATGTCCTTCCACGTTCTGACGATGGGCAGCCGGAACCCTCCCCCGGCGTGTGGGCGCGCCGGGGGCCGTGCTGCGTTCTGGTGGGACTGCGGGTCAGGCGGTGGCGCCGGCCAGCGCCTCGGCGCGCAGGTCCTCCTCGGAGAGCCCGCGCCGCCAGTAGCCGGCGAAGGTCACCCGTCGACGGTCGAAGCCGCGCTCGCCGACCAGGTGCCGGCGCAGCGCCCGTACCACGCCTGACTCGCCGGCGATCCAGGCGTACGGCGCGACGGCCGGAAGTCGGGCGGCGCGCAGCGCGCTGACCAGCAGGTCGCTCCCGGGCGCGGTGCTGCCGCGCACGATCCAGCGGATCTCCGCGTCGGCCTCGGTGGGCAGCTCGGTGATGTCGGCGGCGTCCGGGACCTCGATCCAGGCGCGGACCCGGGTGCCGGCGGGCAGCCAGGCCAGGATCCCGGCGGTGGCCGGCAGCGCCGTCTCGTCGGCGGCCAGCACCACGAGGTCGGTGTCGTCCGGCGGGCGGAAACAGACGCTGCGGTTGTCGTACACCGCCGGACCGAGCAGCAGCACCCGGTCACCGGACACCGCCAGGCTGGCCCATCGCGAGGCGGGACCGGTGCCGCCGTGGCCGACGAAGTCGATGTCCACCTCGCCGGCCGCCGGGCGGTGCTCCCGGATGGTGTACGAGCGCATGACCGCGCGGACGTCCGGCGGGAGGGCCCGCCAGGCGCCGAACCAGTCCTCGCCGCGCTCGACCGGGACGACCGGGGCGTCCTGACCCGGGTGCGGCAGGAACAGCGAGACGCTCTGGTCCCGGCCGCCGCCGGCGAAGTCGACCAGCTCCGCGCCGCCGAAGGTGACCCGGATCAGCGAGGCCCCCACCTGACGGGCCCGCACCACGTGCGCGGCGAAGAAGCGGTACTGCAGGGCGACGGGTGCGACGGTGCTCGTACTCATGGCGTCAGCCGACCTTCTTCGCGTTCCGGATGGCGGTGGCGAGGTTCTCCAGCAGCGGCGCGGCGCCGGCGTACGAGAAGCGGGGCACCGCGTCCCACGGCGTCACCTGGTTGGCCCGCACGGCGGGGAGCTGCGTCCAGGTCGGCTTGGCGGCGAGGTCCTTGGGCTGCAACGCGGTGCTGCGGTTGTCGAGCAAGATCAGGTCGGCGGGGAACTTGCCGGCGTTTTCCCAGCTCAGCGCCTCGAAGTAGTCGCCGGCTTCGAGCTTGGTCGGCACCACGATGTCGACACCCAGCTCGGCGAAGTACATGAGGTCGGTGCTGACCTTGGGGTTGGAGACGTAGAACAGGTCGGGGCTGCCCGAGCAGGCCATCACCCGGATGCCCGGGTTGGCCTTGACCGCCTGCCGGACGGCGTCGGCGGCGGCGTCGAAGCGGGCCTTCGCGTCGGTGACCTTCTTGGCGGACAGGTCGGCGCCGAGCGACTGCGCGAGCGCGGCGTACCGCTCGATCGGCTTGGTCATCGGCACCCGCGCGGTGGTGATCGCGACGCTCGGCGCGAGCGGCAGGATCTTGTCCTTGCTCTCGTCCGGCACGTACCAGAGGGCGTCCGGGTCGTACATGTGGGTGACCAGCAGCTCGGGGCGCAGGGCCGCGTACTTCTCCACGCTGAACTCGCCCCAGGTGTTGCCGAGGATCTCGACGGCCTCGACGTTCAGATCACCGGCCTGGGGATCCTTCGTGCCATCGGCGCGCTTGGTCTCGCCGAACACGCCGACAAGCTGCTTGTCGAGACCGAAATCGACCAGTGCCGCCGCCACGCCGGTGAACGCCACCACGCGCGCCGGGCGAGCCGCCGCCTCGACCTTCTTGGTGCGGTCGTCGGTAAACGACCAAGGGCCGGCAGTGTTGTCGCTGCCCGTGGGTTTGGCGGAGTCGTCCTTGCCGCAGCCGGCGAGCAGCGCGGCCAGCGTGGCGGCGCCGCCAGCGGCCAGCAGGCCACGACGGGAGAGGCGACGGGCGGACAGTGCATCGGGCATGGTGTCGTCTTTCGATCAAAGGATGGCCGGGGTCGACCGGGACAGCGGGGTTAGGTTAGCCTAACCTCGCTCGTTGTCAACAGCGGTTCGCCGTGTCGCCACACCCCGGAGCCCACACTGGACGCCACACCCACCGTCACCAGTCCGACACCATCGGTGCCGGACGCGTCGACGGCCCCCGCACCGAAGCGACGCCGGGCGACCCGCGCCGCCGGCCTGCTCGCCGCCGTGGCGCTGCTCGGCGTGATCCTGGTGCTCAGCATCGCGGTCGGCGCGAAGTCGCTGCCGCTCGCCGACGTCTGGTCCGGGCTGCTGCACCGCGACGCCACCGAGTACGCCGTGGTGCACCGGATGCGCCTGCCCCGCACCCTGCTCGGGCTGCTCGCCGGTACGGCGCTCGGCGTGGCCGGCGCCGTGATGCAGGCGCTCACCCGCAACCCCCTCGCCGACCCCGGGCTCCTCGGCATCAACGCCGGAGCGTCCGCCGCCGTGGCCACCGCCGCCGCCTTCCTGGGCGTCACGGCCATCGGCGGGTACGTCTGGTTCGCGCTGCTCGGCGCGGCCCTGGTCACCGCGCTGGTCTACGCCGTCGGCGGTGGGCGCGGCGCCACCCCGGCCCGGCTCGCGCTGGCCGGCGCGGCGCTCAACGCCACCCTGTACTCGTTCGTGAGCGCGGTCATGCTGCTGGACACCGCCTCGCTGGACCGGCTGCGGTTCTGGACAGTCGGCTCGCTGGCCAGCGCGGACGCGGCGACGGTGGCCCGCGTGACGCCGTTCATCCTGGTCGGTCTGCTGGTCGCCCTCGGCGCCGCCCGTCCGCTGAACGCCCTCGCGCTCGGCGACGACGCGGCCCGGGCGTTGGGCGCCCGACCGGCCGTGATCCGGGCCGCCGTGATCGTCGCGGTCACCCTGCTCTGCGGCGCGGCGACCGCCGCCTGCGGTCCCATCGTCTTCGTCGGCCTGCTCGTGCCGCACCTGGTACGCGCGCTCACCGGGCCCGACCTGCGCTGGCTGCTGCCGTACTGCGCGGTGCTCGCGCCGGTCCTGCTGCTCGGCGCCGACGTGCTGGGCCGGGTGCTCGGCCGCCCGGGCGAACTCCAGGTCGGCATGGTCACCGCCGTGCTGGGCGGCCCGCTGTTCCTCTGGCTGGTCAGCCGATCACGGGTGGCCGCCCCGTGAGCGCGAGGAGTGAGCCGGTTTTGCGAGCCCCGCAGTCGCGAACTGAGATGGCCCAATGAGCGCGGTCATCCGTACCCCCGGTGGGTTGTCGGTGCGGTTCCGCCCCCGGGCCCTGGCCGTCGGTCTCGGCGCGACGCTGCTCGCCGCCGGGCTCTCGCTGGTCGCGATGGGCAGCGGCGACTACCCGATGGGCCCGACCGACGTGCTGCGCGCCCTGACCGGCGGCGGCAGCGTGGCGGAGCAGTTCATCGTGACCGAGCTGCGCCTGCCCCGGTTGGTCACGGCCCTGCTGGTCGGCGCCGCGTTGGCGCTGGGCGGCACGCTGTTCCAGTCGCTGGTCCGCAACCCGCTGGGCAGCCCGGACATCCTGGGCTTCACCCAGGGCGCGTCGACCGGCGCGCTGGTGGTGGTCGTCGTGGGCGGCGGGAGCCTGGCCCTGGCCGGCGCGGCGGTCGTCGGTGGGCTCGCCACCGGCCTGCTGATCTACGCGCTCGCGTGGCGGCGGGGCGTGCACGGCTACCGCCTCGTCCTGGTCGGCATCGGCGTCGCGGCGATCCTCACCGGCGTGAACGGCTACCTGCTGACCCGGGCCCCGCTGATGGACGCCGCCCGCGCGGTGCTGTGGCTCACCGGCAGCCTGGACGGACGGGGTTGGGCCAACGCCGGGCCGCTGTTGGCCGTCACCGCCGTACTCACGCCGCTGGTGCTCGTCGGTTGCGCGCCGGCGCTGCGGATGATGGAACTGGGCGACGACACGGCCAGCGCGCTCGGCGTGCCGGTACGACGGATGCGTCTGGTGCTGCTCGCCGCGGCGGTGCTGCTCGTGTCGTTCGCGGCGGCGGCGGCCGGCCCGGTGTCGTTCGTGGCGCTCGTCGCGCCGCACGTCGCCAAGCGGCTGACCCGCGCGCCCGGGCCGAACCTGCTGCCCTCGATGGCGGTCGGCGCGGCCCTGCTGGTCGGCGCCGACCTGGTGGCCCAGCGCGCGTTCGCCGGGCATCAGCTTCCGGTCGGCGTCGTCACCGGCGTGCTCGGCGGCGGCTACCTGGTCTGGCTGCTGGCCGTCGAACGCCGGGCGGGCCGGCTGTGACCACCCCTGGACAAGGAGCACCCATGACGTCCCGCCTTGGCGGCAGCGCGCTGACCCTCGCCTACGACCGGCGCACCATCTCCGAGAACCTCACCGTGGCGGTGCCCGACGGGTCGTTCACGGTGATCATCGGACCGAACGCGTGCGGCAAGTCGACGCTGCTTCGCGCGCTGTCGCGGATGCTGCGCCCGAGCGCGGGCACGGTGCTGCTGGACGGTCGGGACATCCACGACCAGCCCGCCCGCACGGTCGCCCGGACCCTCGGCCTGCTGCCACAGACGTCGATCGCGCCGGACGGGATCGGCGTCGCCGAGCTGGTCGCCCGGGGTCGCTACCCGCACCAGGGACTGCTGCGGCAGTGGTCGCGCGAGGACGAGCGGATCGTCGACGAGTCGATGGCCGCGACCGGGGTCGCCGACCTCGCCGACCGGCCGGTGGACGAGCTGTCCGGCGGCCAACGGCAGCGCGTGTGGATCGCGATGGCGCTGGCGCAGCAGACGCCGCTGCTGCTGCTCGACGAGCCGACGACCTACCTCGACATCGCCCACCAGATCGACATCCTGGACCTGTGTGCCCGACTGCACGAGGAGCAGGGCCGTACGCTGGTCGCGGTGCTGCACGACCTCAACCACGCCGCCCGGTACGCCACCCACCTCATCGCCATGCGTGACGGTCGGGTGGTGGCCGCCGGCGACCCGCGCGAGGTGGTGACCGCCGACCTGGTGGCCGAGGTGTTCGGGCTGCCCTGCCGGGTGATCGACGACCCGGAGACCGGCACCCCGCTGGTCGTACCGGCCGCCCGCCGACGCACGGCCGAACCGGCATGACGGCACGACTGTTCCGCGACCCGTGGGGCGTGCCGCACGTCCGCGCCGACGACCCGCTCGCCCTCGCGGCGGCGCAGGGTCGGGTGACCGCGTACGACCGGGCGTGGCAGATCGAGGTCGAGCGGCACCGGTCGCAGGGCACCAGCGCCGCCTTCCTCGGCGTCGACGCGCTCGGCTGGGACCGTTTCGCCCGGCAGGTACGAATCGACGACACCGCCCGCCGCGCTCACGCCAACCTGGACGCGTCGACCGCCGAGTGGGTGGGCGCGTACGTGACCGGGGTGAACGCCGGCCTCGCCGCCGGGGCGGCCCGCGCGCCGGAGTTCGCCGCCGTCGGGCTCGCCCCGGGCCGGTGGGAGCCGTGGACGCCGCTCGCGGTGTGGCTGGGGCATCACATCCTGTTCGCGGGGTTCCCGGGCAAGCTCTGGCGCGAGCACGTCGCGCGGTGTCTCGGCCCGGCGGCGGTCGGGGCGTTCGCCACCGACGGGCCGGCCGTCGCCGGCAGCAACGGGTGGTTGCTCGCCGGTTCCCGCACGGCCAGCGGCGCGGCGCTGCTCGCCGGCGACCCGCACCGGATCCTGGAGGACCCGGGCGTCTACCAGCAGATCCGGCTGGCCTGCCCGGAGTACGACGTGGTCGGCCTGGCCGTGCCCGGCGTGCCGGGCATCGCGCACTTCGGCCACGCCGGCCCGGTGGCGTGGGCGATCACCAACGCGATGGCCGACTACCAGGACGTCTACGTCGAGCGGCTGCGCCGGCACGACAGCGGGGTGCGGGCGCTCGGCCCGGACGGCTGGCGGCAGGCGTCCGTGCACGTCGAGACCATCGAGGTGGCCGGCGCGGACCCGGTCGAGGTGGAGATCGTCGAGACCGACCGGGGCCCGGTGATCGCCGGCGGGCCGGACGATGAGACGGCGCTGAGCCTGCGCTATCCGCCCCGGGTCACCGGCGAGCTGGGCTTCGCGGCGATACCGGAGCTGCTGCGGGCCCGCAGCGTGTCCGATGTGGACGACGCCCTGCGGCACTGGGTGGAGCCCGTCAACGTGGTGCAGGCCGCGGACTCCGCCGGGGGTCTGCTGCACCGGGTCGCCGGTGTGGTGCCGGTGCGGCACCCGGACAACGGCCGGCGGCCGGTCCCGGCATGGGAGACCGCGTACGCCTGGCGGGGCTGGTACGCGCCGATGCCCCGGGCCGAGGTGACCGACCGGGCGGTGATGGCCAACGAGCGCGGGCTGTCCGCGCCGCTCGGCGTCGAGTTCGCCCCACCGCACCGCGCGCGCCGGATCGCCGATCTGCTGGACGTCGGCCGCGACTTTACCGCCGTAGACATGACGGCGATCCACACCGACACGTACCTCGGTTCCGCCGGGGCGCTGCTGGGTGTCCTCGACGCGGTGACCGGGCTCGGTCCGGCCGCCGCCACGCTGCGCGACCGGCTGCTGCGCTGGGACCGGCGGATGCACGCCGACAGCGTCGACGCCGCCGACTTCGCTCTCCTGCGCGCCGCCGTCGTACGCCGGATCGCCGACCACCCGGCCCTGGCCGCGCTGGCCGAGCCGCCCGCGTACCCCGACGTGTTCGCGCCCTGGTTGGCGCTGACGCCGCGGGTCGGTTACGCGCTGGAGCACCTGCTCGGCGCGGCCCCGCTGCCCGGTGTGGACGTCGCGGCGGTGGTGCGCGCGGCGGCCGAGGAGGTCGCCGCCGCGACGGACGGCACGGTGCGCTGGGGTGACCTGCACCGGCTGACGACCTGGCGGGCGCTGCCCGACCCGGACGCCGCCCCCGGCCCCCGCCTCGACGGCGACCACGACTGCGTGCTGGCCACGTCGAGCGTCCCCGGGGTCACCCACGGATGCTTCCGGGGGCCGGCCGCACGGTACGTCTGGGACCTGGCCCGGCGGGAGGACAGCCGGTGGGTGGTCCCGTCCGGCGCCAGCGGGGTGCCGGGCGACGAGCACCACCACGACCAGCGGTCCGCGTGGCTGGCCGGTGAGCTGCTGCCGGTGACGACCGACTGGGACCGCCTCACCGAGGAGCCGGATGAGCACTGACCGACAGCACTACCGACGCGACGTCCCGGGATTCGGTGTGGTCACCATCCGGCCGGTACGCCCCGACGACGACGCCGACCTGCTGCACGCTTGGGTCACGACCGACCGGGCCCGGTTCTGGGGGATGCGCGACGCCAGCCGCGAGCGGGTGCGCGAGATCTACGCGTACCTGGATTCGCTGACCACCCACCACGCGTACCTGGTGCACCGCGACGGTGTGCCGGCGGCGCTGGCGCAGACGTACGAGCCCGGGACCGACCCGGTCGGCGACTGCTACGAGGTACGTCCCGGCGACGTCGGCGTCCACCTGCTGGTCGGTCCCGCGGCGACCGTCGAGCGGGGCTTCACGGGCGCGCTGTTCGACGCGATCCTGGCGTTCGTCCTCGCCGACCCGGGCCGGCTGCGGGTCGTCATGGAGCCGGACGTGCGCAACGACCGGATGCACCGGCGGCTGCTGCGCAGCGGCTTTCGTCCCGGCCCGGAGATCGAGCTGCCGGAGAAGAGCGCACGGCTGTACTTCCTCGACCGGCCGCAGAGCGCCGGCTGATTCCCGCGACCGCGACAGCCGTCGGCCGGGGCGCGCGTGCACCCCGGCCGACGGCCGGTCGTTCCTAGCGCAGGCCGAACGCCCTCGTGATGCTCTGGCTCACGGTGTTGCCGGCCGAGTCGCGCGCCGTCGTCCGCAGGCTCACGAAACTGGCCTTCGCCGGCGCGTCCAGCGCCGTACGCCAGCCGTCACCGTGCCGGGTGAGCCGTGGCTTCTGCCACGTCCTGCCGTCGTCGTAGGACACCTCGACGGTGACCGGACCCACCGTGGCCGAGACGCCGGCCAGGTGGGAGGCGACCACGGTGAGCGGCGCCCGCCGGGACGCCGTACCGTCGCGGTCGATGGCCACCTCGTAGTCGAGCTGGATCATCGGCACCACCTCGGCCGACTCCGCGCCGGTGGCCGCCGAGCTGAAGCCCCACTCGGTGCGGGTCTGCCGGGAGTACGGGTTGGTCCAGGCCGCCCGGTCGTTCTCCACCACCAGGCGGTACGGCAGCCGCTGCGCGGACAGGCCGCCCACCTGGAGGTACTCGGCGTTACCCCAGTTCAGCTCCTTGTCCCCCTGGTAGAGGGTGGTCCGGTTGACCATGTCGAAGTTGGCGTACGCCTCACCGACGTGCCCACCGCCGTCGCCCCACCCGGGCGCGGGCAGGTAGAGGGTGTCCAGGTAGCGCACGGGAACGTAGCTCCCACCCATGCGGGGGCGCTGGATGGGCCCGAACCAGGTGACCGTGCTCGGCTTGTTCGCCGCGTAGGTCGCCACCGCCATCGGGTGCTGCCCGGTCTCCCCGGGGATGAACGCGTCGTCGAGCCAGCGCTGGTCGGCGCTCACCCAGTCGGTGCGCCGGCCCTGTGCCGGTGCGATCTCCTGGTTGCCGGACGCGAAGCCCTTCCAGATGTCGGTGCGGAACTCCAGCGCCCGGCCCTGCCGGTAGTTGCGGAACTCCACATCCACCCGGGCCAGTTGCCGCTTCGTGAACCGGTAGGTCGGGTCGACCGGCACCGCGCCGGTCCAGTGGTGCGCCACGTCGTACAGGTAGCTCGTCTCCGGGTGCGACTCGACGGTCAGCCGCACCGGGCCACGCTCCAGCGCCGCGACGAGCTGGTCACCCTCGTCGGCGCTGAGGCTCGCCACGGTCAGCGGGGGGGCCGGGCTCTCCGGGCCCCACATCGCCTCGTCCCACGGCTGGAGCCGGCCGACGCCGTCGTTGACCACCAGCAGCAGCCTCGCCCCGGCCGCCGCGGCGGCCTGCGCCTGGGTGGCGACGTCCACGGTGTCGCTACGCCGGACCACCACCGCCCGGTCCCGGACCGGCCGCTTCGCCAGCTCCTTCGCGGACGCGTCGGCGACGTAGACCGCGTCGAGCTGGCGACGCCCCTCCGGCAACGCCGGGGTCGAGCGCTTCACCCGCAGATCGTCGTACGACCGGCCGCCGGCCGCCACGGTCAGCGCCGGCTGCTCCAGGCGCCACCGCGCGCCGAACTCGAACTCGCCGTCGGTGACCGCACGGCCCGTCGGCAACGCCCACATGCTGTCGTACGAGTCGTCGGGCAGCACCTGACTCTCCGTGAGACTGTTGCCGGTGGAGCGGTGGATGTCCATCCGCAGCGAGGTGGCGGTGGCCTCCTGCGGCACCTCCGCCCGCACCTGCCGGGCCTTGCGCGCGTCGAGGACGACGGTGCGGTCGGCGCTCAGGTCGACGTCGACGAAGCTGAGCATCGCCATGCCCTTGGAGCGCGGCCCGTGCACACCGCGCACGTCGGCGGTGATCCAACCGGACCAGCTCGCCACCGGCAGCCGCAGCGTCGCGGTGCCGCTCTCGGGCAGGTCGACGGCGGTGAACAGGCCGTCGGTGGTGAGCAGGACCTTGCCGGCGAGCGGCTTGCCGTCCCGGTCCTTCGCGACCAGTGTCAGGTTCTGCCGCTGACCCTCCCGGCTCGCCCCGATCAGGGTGCGACCGCGGACCGTACCGGCGGCGTCGGTGGCGACGATCATGCCGCTGACCTGCTTCTCGACCGCAAGCTTGTCGTACGCGGCGGTCAGGGTGACGGTGGCCGTGCCGTTCGCGGGCACGGTCACCGTGTCGGCGGAGAGCGCGAAGAGACCGGCCGGGGCGCTCGGCGCGTCGAGGGCGAGCTTCAGGGTGACCGGCGCGCTGCCGACGTTGGTGTAGGTGACCGTCCGGTCGACCGTCGTACCCGGCTGCTGCGGCCAGCCCTGGAAGCCGGAGTAGGCGCTCGGGGTGGCGAAGACGGTGGCGTGCACGGCGGCGACCGCGTCCACCCGCCCGGCACCGGCCTGGTACGGGGTGTAGTCCGGGGTGGCCTTGACGGTGCTGACCAGCGCCTCCTTGATGCGCTGCCCGGTCCAGTCGGGGTGCGCGGCGGCGACCAGCGCGGCCGTGCCGGCCACGTGCGGAGTCGCCATCGAGGTGCCGCTCATCAGCGTGTAGTCCCCGGAGCCGCCGCGCACCAGGTGCGAACGCGCGGCCAGGATGTCCACGCCGGGTGCGGTGATCTCGGGCTTGAGGCCACCGTCGCCCGCGCGCGGGCCCTGGCTGGAGAAGTCGGCGAGGTGGTCGGTCGAGTCGACGGCGCCCACGGTGAGCGCGGAGTTCGCCGCGCCGGGGCTGCCGATGGTCGCCGGGCCGCTGTTGCCGGCGGCGACCACGAAGAGCGCGCCGGTCTCGGCGCTGAGCCGGTCGACGGCCTGGCTCAGCGGGTCGCTGCCGTCGGTGGACTCACCACCCAGGCTCATGCTGATGATCCGGGCCTTCTGCTCCCGGGCCGCCCACTCCATGCCGGCGATGATCCACGAGTCCTGCCCGCCGCCCTCGCTGTTGAGCACCTTGCCGACGTGCAGCCGCGCGCCGGGGGCGACACCCCGCTCGACGCCCCCGGACGCGGCGCCGGTGCCGGCGATCGTCGAGGCGGTGTGCGTGCCGTGCCCCTGGTAGTCGAGGATGTCGGGCTCGTCCGGCACGAAGCTGCTGGACGCGGCGATCTGGCCGGCGAGGTCCGGGTGCTCGGCGTCCGCACCCGTGTCGAGGACGGCGACGTCCACACCAGCGGCGGTGTTGCCCTCGTCCCACACCTTCGGCGCGCCGATCTGCGCGGTCGACTCGGCGAGGTCTGCCCGGACCCGGCCGTCCAGCCAGACCTTGGCGATACCGCTCGCGAGCGTCGGCGTGTCGCCGGTCCGGCGGGCCGTGCCGGCGGTCAGCGCACCCCAGAACTTCTCGGCGCTCTCGCGCGGGCGGTTCAGTGCCGCGCCCCGCACGCTGTCCAGGGGCCGCACCAGCTCGGAGCCGTCCACAGTGGGGCGGGTACGGGCGCGGGCCGCGGCGTCGGTCAGGGTGACGATCAGCGGCAGCGCGTTCGTGTGCACGTCGTCGTACCCGTCGGCGATCAGGTCGGTGACGTTGAACAGCCTCTTGTCGACCAGGCCGCTCGTGACGTACGGCAGCGCGGCGTCCGGGTAGACGTAGGTGTCGCCGTCGAGCACGGTGCGGTGGAAGGTCGGCGTGCTGCCGTCGGGCCGGCGAACGGCCGTGACGGTGCTGCCGTCGGCCGCCGTGGTGACCGTGACGAGGTCCCCGGTGATCAGGGTGACGGTGGACGCCCGACCCGGGGCCGCGGGCGGCTGGCCGGTCGGGCGGGTGGGATTGCCGGGCGGGGCGGCGGACGCCCCCGTACCGGGTGGGGTGAACCCGGCGGTCAGAGCGAGGGCGGTACCGAGGGCGATCAGCCCGGATCGGCGACGCCTGGGAGACAGAGCCACGATGACCTCTTTGTGTCGAGGAGCGGTACGCAGCACAGCATCAAGGCAACGCCCCGCTGTCCCACCCCGCCGACCCCCGGCGCGTTCATGCCATGGCACAAACCCGCCACCCCGCGCCGCCATCCCTCCCCCACCCGCCGCCCTCGCCCTCGCTCCCGTCGATCAAGGAGTTGTGGTGCCCGATGTCGAGTGAAAGGCGGCTTTCGCGCCCCACCACAAGTCCATGATCGACGGCGCGGGGCGGGCGGCGGCGCAGACCGGGGGGCGGGGCGGGCGGGGGGCGGGGGGTCAGTTTGGGGTTGTCAGTTTGGCTAGGTGGTCTAGTTGGGTGGGGTCGGTCAGGGCTGAGCCGACGGCTACCACGCGGACGCCGGCGTCCAGGAACGCGGCGGCGTTCGTGGCGTCCAAGCCGCCTGTCGCGACGAAGCGGAGCTGCGGGAAGGGGCCAGCGATGGCCTTGAACCAGGCCGGCCCGAGGGAGATCGCGGGGAACGCCTTGAGCCAGGTGAGGCCGTGCCGCAGCGCCGCCTGCGCCTCCGTGGGAGTGGCGACGCCGGGCAGGTGCGGCAGACCGCGCGCGGCGGCGGCGTCGGCCACCGCGAGGTCCAGACCGGGCGCGACGGTGAACGCGGCGCCCGCGGCGGCGGCCGCCGCGACCGTCTCGTCGTCGAGCACCGTGCCGGCGCCGACGATCCGGCCCCGTGCCGCGCCCGCCTCGACGGCGGCGCGCAGGGCGGGCACCGCGTCGGCGGTGGCGACCGGCACCTCCACCACCTCGATGCCGAGGTCCCAGGCGCGTTCGGCGAGCCGGACCGTCTCGGCGACCGGCAGGCCGCGCAGGATCGCCATCACCCGGGCGCCGCCGAAGAGGTGCGCGAAGTCCGCTGTGGTCATGGTCCACTCCATCCGAGGTCGCGGGAGATCTGCTGGGTGGTGGCCAGCAGTCGGGGTAGTAGGGCGCGCAGGTCGGCGAGGGTGGCCACGACCGTCGGCGCGGTCACCGACACCGCGGCCGTGACCGCGCCGTCGGCCTGTCGGACCGGCGCGGCCACACAGTTGATCAGCGGCTCGAACTCGCCGTCGTCGGTGGCCCAGCCCCGCGCGGCGACGGCCGCCAGCTCCGTGCGCAGCGCCGCCGGGTCGCAGATGGTGACCGGGGTGTACGCCGGCAGCGTGCCGCCGTCGGCCAGCTGGGACACCCGGGACGCCGGACCGTACGCCAGCACCACCTTGCCCACCCCGCTGGCGTGCAGCGGCGCGGTGCGGCCGATCCGGGAGTACATGCGGACCTGGCCCCGGGCCTCGATCTTGTCGACGTAGACGAGGTCGTCGTCGACCACCTGCGCGAGGTGGATGGTGTGCCCGCAGTCGCGGCCCAGCGCCGCCAGGTGGGGGCGGGCCACCGCGCGGACGTCCAGCGAGTCCAGTGCCTGCTGGGCGAGGTCGATCAGCCGCAGACCCACCGTCCAGCCGCCGTTGGCGCGGCGCGCGAAGCCACCCGCCTCGAGCGTCTGCAGCAGCCGCAGCGCGGTGGACTTGTGCACGCCCAGGTGGGTGGCCACGCCGCCGAGCTGCGCCGGCTCGCGGGCCAGGAGTTCGAGCACGCGCATCGCCCGGTCGACGCCCTCGGACACCGCTCAGCCCTCCGCTCGGGCGGCGGTCAGGTCGGGTGGCGACCAGGGACCGTCGAGCAGCCGCTCGAACCACGACCACGGCGGCAGCGGAGCGTCGTCACCGGTGCTGCCCAGCGCCTGCGCGGCGACGAGGTGACCGAGGCGCAGCCGTCGCGTCGGGTCGAGGTCGCGCAGCAGTCCGGCCAGGTAGCCGGCGGCGAAGGCGTCACCCGCGCCCACCGGTTCCACCACCGATACGCGGGGGGCGGGGACGACGACCGGCTCGGCGTCGCGGAACAGGACGGTGGCACAGACCGCGCCGTCCTTGACGACCACCGCCTGGGGGCGGGGCAGCAGCCGGCGTACGGCGGCCGGATCGCTCGTGCCCCAGAGGGCGTACGCCTCGTCCTGCCCGACGAAGACCAGGTCGCTGCGGTCGGCGAGGTCGCGCAGCACGGGCGCGGCCCGTTCGGCGGGCCAGAGCCGGGCCCGGTGGTTGACGTCGAAGCTGACCAGCGCGCCCGGTAGTGGCCGGTCGGTCACCGCGCGCTCGACCAGCGCCCGGCAGGAGGCGGAGAGCGCCGGGGTGATCCCGGACAGGTGCAGCACCCGTGCGCCGGCCAGCCGTGGGTCGGCCAGCGTGTCGCCGTCCATTCGGGACGCGGCCGAGCCGGCCCGGTAGTAGTGCACGGCGGTGGCCGTGGGGCCGGGGTCCTTGGCGTAGAGGCCGGTGGGCGCGGCCGGGTCCACCACCACCAGGTCGACGTCGACGCCGGTGTCGGCGACGTGCCGTACGACGAGCCGGCCGAAGGGATCGTCGCCGACCCGGCCCACCCAGGTCGCCCGGTGGCCGAGTCGGGCCAGGTAACCGGCCACGTTGGACTCCGCGCCGCCGACCGAGACGGTGACGCGTTCGGCGTGCTCCAGCGGCTCACCGGCGGGCGGGCACAGCATCACCATGGTCTCGCCCACGGTGACCACCTCGGCCGGCGGCGGGCCGGCCGAGGTGGCCGTGCGGTCTTCTCGGGGCTCGCTCGGCATGGCGGCGCACGTCCTCGGGGAGGGGTCCGGGGTCCCGCCGAGCCTAGGCGCGTTGTGCCACGTGAGCAACCCGTTGCGCTGAGCGCAACAGCGATCAGGGCAGGGTCAGTCCGTACGCCGCCAGCACCTCCGCGATGGGCTGGTAGTAGGTCGTGCCGCCGGACGTGCAGTTGCCGCTGCCACCGGAGAGGATGCCGATGATCGTGCCGGTGGACGCCACGTACAGCGGCCCGCCGCTGTCCCCCGCCTCGGCGCAGATGTTGGTGCGGATCAGGCCGTAGACCACGCCGGTGGCGTAGTTGACGGTCTGGTTGAGCCCGGTGACCGTGCCGCAGCGCACGCCGGTGGTGACGCCGCTGCGGCACACCGCCTGACCCACGTACGCGGTGCCGGGTCCGTTGATGGTCAGCAGCCCGGGGTAGGTGTAGACGGCGCTCGGATGCGCGATCCGGCCCGTGTAGCGGATCAGCCCGTAGTCGTTGCCCGGATAGCTGGTGGCGGTACGGGTGCCCAGGACGGTGGTCTGCGCGCTGTCGGCGTACCAGGTGCTGACGGTCCCGGTGCAGTGGCCGGCGGTGACCACGTAGTAGGTGCTGCCGCTGCGTACGTTCGCGCCCAGCGAGCAGCGACTACCACCGCCGTAGATGCCCTGACCGGCGGCGATCAGGGTGCGCAGCGTGCCGGGCTCCCGGCGCAGCAGCGCACCGGTGCGGTCCGCCGCCTTCCGCAGCCTGGCCAGGTCGGCGGGCGTCACGGTGTCGTCGACGGTGACGGTCATCCGGCCGGTGGCCGGGTCGAGCCCCCAGGCGGTGCCCGGCGTGCGTACCCCGGACAGGACGCCGGCCACGTCGGACGCGGCACGGTCGGGAAGGGCGGCCTGGGCCGCGCCCGGCGCGGCGAGGAGCAGGGCGGTCAGGACGAGGGCGACGAGCGGGGAACGGCGCATCCGAACCTCCGACGGAGATCGAGATCGATGGATGTCGACAAGCGTCGCCCCGACCCGGCGCCGTGGCAACCTCCGGTCGCCCTCTTCCCCGGCCAGCGGGAATCGCCGATCCGCGGACGCGTCGCGCCCCCGCCGCCGATAATCCTCCAAGACACGGCGGGAGGCCGGGCATGACCACCGGAGGCACCGCGGCGCTGGTACGCCGGCCGGACGGGTCGACCCGGGCGACGCTGCTCGAACTGCTCTTCGACGTGGTCTTCGTGGCCGCGCTCGCGCAGACCTCGACTCTGCTCGCCGACCAGCGGTCCTGGGCCGAGAGCGCGTCGGTCGCGCTGATGTTGATCGCGATCTGGTGGACGTGGTCGGTCACCACCACCACGACCGAGTTCTACGATCCGCAGCAGCGCCCGATCCAGGCCATCCTGATGATCGCCATGGTCGGGTCGGTCGGGATGGCGGCGTCGCTGCCGATGATCACCACAGGGCAGTCGCTGGCCTTCGCACTCGCCTACGTCGGCACCCACGTGACGCGCGGCATCATCCTGGTCAGCACGTTGTACCGACAGCAGCACCGCGCGGCGATGGCCCGCGCCACCCGGTTCCTGTTCTGGTTCCTGGTGTCCGGCGTCCTGTGGATCCTCGGGACGCTCTTCGACGGCGATCGATGGTGGATCTGGACCACCGCGATCGCCATCGACCTGCTCTCCGCTGCGGCGCGTTACCCGACGCCGTGGCTCGGCCGGGTGCCTCTCGACCAGTACGACCGGACCACCGCGCACCTCGGCGAGCGGTACCAGCAGTTCACCATCCTGGCCCTCGGCGACATCATCCTGGTGCCCACCCTGGAACTCAGCCGCAGCGAGTTCGACCGCTACCGGATCATCGCGCTGCTCTGCGCGTTCGCCATCATGCTGCTGCTCTGGCAGGTGTACGTCTTCCGGGCCGGCGAGTTGCTCGAGACGGCGGAGGCGTCGGTGCCCGGCCGGTCCACCCGGATCGCCCCGTACACCCATCTGGTGCTGCTGGCCGGCGTCGCCGTCACGGCGGCCTCCTTCGACCTGGTCGTCGACCACCCGACCGGAACGACCCCGGCGCGGTGGCTGATGCTGATCATCGGCGGGCCGCTGGTGTTCGTGCTCGGCCGGGCACTCTTCGCCTACCTGCTGTCCGCACCCGTGCCGTGGCGACGAGTGGCGTCACAACTGCTGCCCCTTCTGGTCCTGCCCTGGGCCGGTGGCTGGCCACCCGTGGTGGTCACCGCGATCGTGGCCCTCGCGCTCGCCGGGCACGTCCTGGCCCCCAGGGCCGGTGGCCGGGAGACCACGCGGGGGCTCCGCCCGCGAGGGCTCAGCGGCTGACCCCTCGACCGGTCAGGTGAGGTGTCGACCGACCCACTCGGCGAGGTCGCGGGCACAGTCGTCGACCGACTCCCGCCACGTCCGGGCCGCGCCCTCCCCCGCCTCGTCACTGACCTGCTTGACCAGCCGACACGGCACGCCAGCCTGCGCGGCGGCCCAGGCCACCGCGTACCCCTCCATGTCCACCAGGTCGGCGCGCTGCGCCAGCCGGTCCCGCGCGTCGTCGTCCGCCACGAAGGTGTCACCGGTGGCCAGCACCGCGCCCTCGGCGGCCAACGCGAGCGGCGCGCCGTAGGTCTGACCGGTGAGGGTACGCAACAGAGCGGTGTCCAGGTCGTGCTGGAGCACGGTGGCGACCTCGTGGATACCCGTCCAGCCGGGGCGCAGCGCGCCGGCCGTACCCAGGTTGAGCAGCAGGCGGGGACGCGGCCCGGCGGCCAGCACCGCCGCGACCGCGCTGGCGGCGTTGACCTTGCCCATGCCGGTGAGCAGCACCGGCAGCTCGTCCGGCAGGTAGCGGGCCTCCTCCCCCACGGCGAGCACCACCAGCGGACGATCGGCGCGCACGACACCCCGAAGATTCACCGGAGCATCGTACGGGCCGCCCTCCACGGATCCGTCGCGCACTCCACCGGCATCTGTCCGGCCGGCGGTCAGTCGTCGGCGAACCGGTACAGCACGAAGTCCTTGTCCGCGCCGCACGCGATCACCCGCGTGTTCCACGAGCAGGACGCGCTGCGCACGTCGACGAGTTGGCCCAACTCGTCGACGTCGCCCGACTCGGCCCACACGCCGGCCACGCTCCGGCTGTCCGCCACCGTGCTGGTCGGCTCGGCGAAGACGAGCAGGTTGCCGGCGTCCAGTCGGGCCGCCACGCCGGGGCGGTCGGTCAGTACCGCCTTGCCGGCCGTGTCGAAGAGGGTGACCGTCGCCTTCGGGTACTCCCGTTGGGTGAGCACCTGCTCGCCGACCGGCACCAGGTCGGTCGCGCCCGGCGCCGACCAGGAGATCGCCGCCTTCCCCTCGGTCGCCGCCACCACCTCGGTGTGCTCGGCGTCGCTGTTGCGTACCTGCACCAGACAGGCCCGCCGCTCGCCGCAGGCCACCAGCGCCTTCGGCCGGTACTCCGCGTTCTCGGCCCGGTAGACGACCACCGGCGCCGCGTCGGAACCCAGGTCGTACGCCAGCACCTGGTACCCGCCGTCGGTGGGGGCCACGAAGAGGCGGTCCTCGTGCGCCACCACCAGGTCGTCGAGGTCGGCCACGTTGCCCCACTCGCGCAGCACCGAGCCGGAGGACATGTCGAGCAATCGCGCCGAGCGGTCCGCCCCGATCTGCACGAGTCGTCGCCCCTTGCCCGTCCACGGGTCGCGGGCAGCGCCGCCGAGGAAGGCCGGCCCGCCAGCCGCCGCGTCGGTGCCGACCGGCCGGACGACGGTACGCACCCCGCCGTACTGGTCACGCGGGTTGGGCCTGCTCCACTTGCCGGTGCCGTCGCCCAGCTTCAGGCCGACCAGCCGTCCGGCGGCCCGGTCCACCAGCACGGCGGTGTCGTCGGAGAAGTAGACGTCGTCGTCGCCGCGGACCGCCCGGTGCCAGCGCTGGGCGCCAGAACGGGCGTCCAGGACGGCCAGTTCACGCGGAGTGCTGTCGCCCGGCGCGTCCGCCAGAACAACAACCGCCCCGGGTACGGCGACGAGGCCGGTCCAGTCGTCGGCGGTGACGCCGGTCTGCCTGCGCCACAGCTCGTCGCCGGTGCCGGTGTCCACGGCGACGACTTCCAGCCGGTCGTCCGGCAGCGGGTACCCGAGATAGGCCCGGTCGCCGAGCACCGCGGTCCACATGCCAGTGGGCCGCGCGGCGCCGGCCGACGGCCTCGACAGCTCGCGCAACGGCCCGAACTCCAGGTCCGGATAGCGGTCCCGCAGCAGGTAGAGCGTCGCCGCGGTGGCCACCCCGGCCAGGGCGAGTACCGCCCCGAGCACCACCCACCGGGCCCGCCGCCAGGTCGTACCGCCGCTCGGGATGGGCGGGGTGGGCGTCGGGGTGACGCCCGCCCGGCTCGGCCTGGCCGACGTCGGCCCGGGTTGCGACGGCACGGTCGGCGCGTTCTCCGCCGCAGCCGGCACTGCCGGCGGACCGACCGGGGCCGGAACGGGCGACGGACCGGCCGGGGCCGGAACGGGCGACGGACCGGCCGGGGCCGGAACGGGCGACGGACCGGCCGGCGCGGACGGGCCAGCCGGCGAGGCCTGCACCCCGGCCTGCGGTCCCGCGTACGCCGGCAGGGCTCGGCGCAGCGGCAGGTCCGTCAGCGCGCCCTCGGCCACCGGCAGCTCGGGCTGGTCCAGCACCGTCGGCGCCACCCCCAGCTCGGCGTGCAGCATTCGTGCCACGAGCGGAATCCGCGAGGAGCCGCCCACCAGGAACAGCCCGGCGAGCTGGTCGGGGCGCAGGCCGGCCGCGGCGATCACCTCCCGGGCCCGCTCCACGGCACGACGCAACAGCGGCGCCGCCACCCGCTCGACGTCGTCACGCGTCAACCGCACCGCCTCGGCCACCCCGGGCACCGCGACCGGCGCCACAGTCGATCGGGACAGCGTCTCCTTCGCGCCGCGTACCTCGTCCCACAGTCGGACCTGGTCGCGGCGCTGCGCCGGGTCTGACGGGCGGACCAGGCGCGCCCACCGCCGGGCGTGCCGCTCGCCCAGCAGCTCGCCGACCCGCTGCACCAGCGCCGCGTCCAGGTCGAGGCCGCCCAGGTCGGGCAGACCGCCGTCAGCGACCACCCGGAAACCGGAGTCACCCCACGGGTCGGCCCCCTCGTTGCGCAACACCGCGACGTCGAGCGTCCCGCCACCGAAGTCGAACACCGCGATCGCGCCACCGACCGGCACCGGCCGGTGCAGGACCTGGGTGTAGTAGCGGGCGGCGGCCACCGGCTCACGCAGCAGACGCGTGCCCGGTGGCGTCGGTCCGGCGAGCGTGTGCTCGGCCGCCTGCGGCCATCCGGCCCGCAACAGCGCGTCGGCGAGCACCTGCCGCCGTGACTCGTCCCAGGCCGCCGGGCAGGTGAGCACGGCCGGAGGCAGGAAGCCGACCGCACCCACCGCGGCCCGGGCGACCGCCGCCAGCACCGCGGCGAGCAGTTCCGCCGGCGGGTACGACCGGTCACCGAGCAGCACGGTCGGCTCGTCCACCCGACGCTTCGGGTTCGCCTCGAACCGGGCCGGATCGGCCTGCGCCAGCCGCCGGGCGTCCCAGCCGACGTGCAGCGTGCCGTCCGGGTCGGCGTACACGGCCGACGGGCTGACCGGCTGACCGTCCATCAGCACCGGACGGGTCCGACCGTCCGGCCAGCGCAGCACGGCTACCGTGTTGGACGTGCCGAGGTCGACGCCGAGGGCGAAACCCTCGTGCTGGCCTGCCATCTGCCCGATACCTCCGCCGCGACGAGGGAACTCAGCCCCGCATCGTACGCAGCCCCCTGCGCCCCACAGGCCTCGCCGTCACCAGGCGGACCGGCCAGTCGGTGCGTCCAGGCGATTGGGGTACGGGACGTAAGGAGACCACAAGATCTGCGCAATCGCCGGCCGCATCGGGCCTGGCTAGGCTGGTCGCGGGGAGGTGACCGGTGGCGCAGCGGGTGCTCGTGGTCGACGACGACCGGACGGTCAGCGACGTGGTCTGCCGCTACCTGGAACACGCCGGGTACGAGGTGAGCCACGTCGCCGACGGGCTGGCCGCCCTGGAGGCCGTCCAGGACCGGCCGCCGCACCTGGTCGTGCTGGACCTGATGCTCCCCGGACTGGACGGGTTGCAGGTGTGCCGGCGACTGCGGGAGCGGCCGGACGGCGTACCCATCATCATGCTCACGGCGCGCGGCGACGAGGCCGACCGGGTGCTCGGGCTGCAACTCGGCGCCGACGACTACCTGAGTAAGCCCTTCTCGCCGCGGGAGCTGGTGCTGCGGGTCGGTTCGGTGCTGCGCCGTGCCGGTGAGCCGGCCGCGCCGGCGGCCGAACTGCTGTCCGACGCGGGGCTGGAGGTGGCCACCGGGCCACGGATCGCCCGCCTGCACGGCCGCGAGCTGGCCCTGACGTTGCGCGAGTTCGACCTGCTGGCGCACCTGATGCGGCACCCGACCCGGGCGTTCAAGCGCACCGAGCTGCTGGAACGCGTGTGGGGGTGGAACTTCGGCGACCAGTCCACCGTCACCGTGCACGTCCGCCGGTTGCGGGAGAAGATCGAGGACGACCCGGCCGAGCCACGACGCATCGTCACGGTCTGGGGCGTCGGCTACCGGTACGAGCCGGCCGATGCGTGACCTGGCGCTGATCTTCGGGGCGGCGCTCGCGGCCGCGCTCGGTGTGGGCCTGCTCGGCGCGCTGACCCTGCGGCTGCTGCGGCACCGGTCGATCACTGTGCACGTGTGCGTCCTGCTCACCGTCACCGTGGTCGCCGTGGTGGCCGGGGTGGTGGTGGTCGCCCAGGCGATGTTCCTGTCCCCGCACGACCTCCAGGTCGTCCTGCTCACGGTCGCCGCGGCGGCGGTGGTGAGCCTCGGCGTGGGCTGGTACTTCGGGCGACGACTGGCCGTGGCGGCGGTCTGGGCGGCCCAGGCCCGGGAGCGGGAACGGCGGGTCGAGAAGGGCCGTCGGGACCTGGTCGCCTGGGTGTCGCACGACCTGCGGACGCCGCTGGCCGGCCTGCGGGCGATGGCCGAGGCGCTGGAGGACCGGGTGGTCGACGACCCGGCGACGGTCGCCGAGTACCACCGCCGGATCCGCGTGCAGACCGATCGGATGACCCGACTCGTCGACGACCTGTTCGAGCTGTCCCGGATCAACGCCGGCGCGCTGCGCCTGACCCTGTCGGCGGTACCGCTGGGTGAGGTCGTCTCCGACGCCCTCGCCGGCACCGCGCCCCTGGCCAAGGCCCGGCGCATCCGGCTGGAGGCCGCCGAGTCGGGCTGGCCCACCGTGCTGGCCAGCGAACCCGAGCTGGCCCGGGTGGTGGGCAACCTGCTGCTCAACGCGGTGCACTACACGCCGAGCGACGGCACGGTGCGGGTGGACGCCGGATCCGAACGCGACGCCGCCTGGCTGGCGATCGCCGACACCTGCGGCGGCATCCCCGAGGATGACCTGCCCCGACTGTTCGACGTCGCGTTCCGGGGCGAGCCGGCCCGTACGCCCCGCCCCGGCGGCGAGGGTTCGGGCGGGCTGGGGCTGGCGATCGTACGCGGACTGGTCGAGGCGCACGGCGGTCGGGTGGACGTGCAGAACGTCAGCGGTGGGTGCCGGTTCGTGGTGCGCCTGCCGGCGGCCTGACGCCCGCCCACTCAGCGGTTCGCCCGCAGCTCACCGAACCAGCGCCGCCCCTGCCGGAACACCTCCTGGACCGCCAGGCCGGCGGCGTCGGCGACCGCGGGCACCGCACGCGCGTCAACCCGGGCCCAGCGGAACACCGGGCCGAGCAGCACCCGGCCGGCCCGCTGCTCGGCGGCCACCCGGGCCTGGCCCTGCCACGACCCCGTGCCGGGCGGCTCCAGCTCGACCAGGACGGTGCCACCCGGTGCGAGCAGGTCCCGGCAGCGGCGCAGCAGCGCCACCGGCTCGCCGCCGATGCCGATGTTCCCGTCGATCAGCACCGCGTGCGCCCACCGGCCCTCGGCGGGCAGCGGCCCGAACAGGTCGCCGTGCACCGCGACCGCGCCACGGGCGCGGGTGAGCCGCACCGCCGTCGGCGAGACGTCCACGCCGACCGCGCTCAGGCCGGCCCGGGTCAGCGCCACGGTGAGCCGGCCCGGCCCGCACCCGAGGTCGAGCGTCGGGCCACCGCAGCGGGCGACGAGGCCGGTGACCGCCGACTCGGCCGTGCCGTGCCAGCGGTCCACCGGGAGCCGGCTACGGACACCGTCGCCGTGCACCAGCCACCGCCGCAGGGCCACGCGGTCGGCGGCGAGCGCGGCGGCGAAGGGGTCGCCGGATCCGTCGTACCCCCGGCGCGACGTCGGCCCGGACGGTGACCGTACCGGTGACGCGGCCTCGACCGGGGCGGTGTCGACGGGGTTCACCGCCGGCTCTCCGGCAGCAGGGTGAGGCGGACCGCCGCGACCTGGCGGGCGAAGCGTCCACCGGGAACCTCGACGGCCACCGCGAGGGCGTCGGACCACTTGTCGACGTCCCGCAGGACCGGCAGTGGCGCGGTCCGCAGGCCACGCCCGGTCAGGGCCGCCCAGGTGTCGCGACCGGTGTCGGGCATCGACATGGGCACATCCCGCAACACCCGGGCGTGCCGTGGGTCGCGCAGCCCCAACGACCACCAACCGCCGTCGTGCGCCCGACCGAGCACCGCGTCGGAGGCGCGCAGCCCCGCCACCGCCGCGGCCAGCCGGCCCGGCGTCACCTGCGGGGTGTCCATCCCGATCTGCACCACCGGCCGCCCGGGGTACGCGGCAGCGACCTCGGCGTACGCGTTGGCGAGCCGCTCGCCGAGCCCGGTGCCGCGCTGCTCCAGCACCGACCAGCCGTCCAGCGCGGCGGTCAACGCGTCGGCGTCCTCCGCCTCGGCCAGCCGACCCGACCAGGCCAGCACGGGAGTGACACCGGGGGTGGCGCGGACGGCGTCGAGGGTGTCGCGCAGTGCGGCGGCGGCGATCCGGGCCGCCTGGGCCGGCGTGACCGGTGGGCAGAGCCGTGTCTTCACCGCCCCGACGACCGGCGCCTTGGCGACCACCAGCAGGACGGTCACCGGGAGCCGTCGACGGTCCGCAACACACCGGCGAAGTCGCGGGTGGCACGCAGGGTGCCCCGCACCGAACCGGAGACCTTGGACCGGGTGCCGGCGGCGCGGGGCGCGTAGGTGACGTCCGTCTCGTGGATGCGCCACCCGGCGGCGGCGGCCCGGATCAGCAGTTCGAGGGGGTAGCCGAAGGCCCGGTCGGTGACACCGAGGTCGAGCAGCGCCTGGCGGCGGGCCACCCGGATCGGGCTGAGGTCCCGCAGCGGTACGCCCCGACGGCGCAGCAACGCGGCGACCAGCGCCGTGCCGGCACGGGCGTGCCACGGCCACACTCCCGCCCCGACCGGCCGACGCCGACCCACGCTGAGGTCGGCCGTACCGTCGGACACGGGTGCCACCAGGGCCGGCAGCTCGGCGGGGTCGAACGACCCGTCCGCGTCGAGGACGCACACCAGCTCGGCGTCGGCGGCCTCCAGGCCGGCGTGCACCGCCGCGCCGTAGCCGCGTCGGGGTTCGTGCACCACCCGGGCGCCGTACCGGACGGCCACCTCGGGCGAGCCGTCCCGGGAGCCGTTGTCCACCACGATGGCCCGGTAGCCGGGCGGCAGCGCGGTGAGCACACCCGGCAGGGCGGCTGCCTCGTCCAGGCAGGGCAGCACCACGTCGATCTCAGTCGCCATACCGCCGACGCTAAGGGGACGTCCGCGTGGCGGAGGTCGGAATGTGCTTACCGAACCCTTACCGCCCGGGCATTTCTTACCGTCCGGTGACGGGCCGCCGATTGGCGAGCGCGAGGGTGGGCTGTCGCCGTACCGTCCGGTGGTCATGGCCTCGACCACCGCTCACGCCGCCGCCCCCGGGCGGACCCCGCCTCGCCGCCACGCCGGGGACCTGCTCGTGCTGGGCCTGGAAGCGGCGCTGCTCGGCGTCGCCGTGCTGGTGGGGGCCCTGCTCAACGCGCGCGGCGGCGGCCTGCACGCGGACGCCGCTCCGCTGTACGCGACGTGGCGGCCACACGTCGGCTGGGGCAGCCCGGCCGCGCTGGTGGTGGCGGTCGCGGTGGTGGGCTGGGGCACCCGGTGGGCCCGCACCGCCCGGTGGGGTCGCCTGCTGGCCGCCGCGTGGCTGACGGCAGTGGCCTGGACGATGTCGTTGGCCCTGGTCGACGGCGCGTCGGCGGGGCTGACCCGACGGCTCACCCCGCAGGCCGAGTACCTGCACGAGGTACCCGGCGTGACCGACATCCCGGCGATGCTGGCCGGATTCACCAGCCGGATCGTGGACTTCCAACCCGACTCCTGGTCCACCCACACCGCCGGCCATCCGCCGGGCGCGCTGCTCATCTTCGTCTGGCTGGACCGCGTCGGCCTCGGCGGAGGCACGGCCGCCGCGCTGGCCTGCGTCCTGCTCGGCGCCACGATCGCGGTGTCGGTGCCGGTGACGCTGCGCGCGCTCGGCGCGCCCGACGCGGCGCGCGCGGTGGTGCCCTTCCTGGTGCTGCTGCCCGGGGCCGTCTGGGTGGGCGCCTCGGCCGACGGCATCTTCGCCGCCGTGGTCGCGGCCGGTCTGGCGCTGCTGGTGGTCCGGGGACGCGTGGCCGCCCTGGCCGGTGGGGCGGTGCTCGGCTTCGCGCTGCACCTCTCGTACGGGTTCCTCCTCGTGGGTGTGCTCGCGCTGGCCGTGGTCGCGCTGCGCCGTACCCACCGACTGGGCGCGCTGCTCGCCGCCGCCGTCGGCGTCGCGGCCGTGACGGCGGTGTTCGTCACGGCGGGTTTCCACTGGTGGGACGGGTACCACCTGGTCGTCCAGCGGTACTACCAGGGCTGGGCCGCCGACCGCCCGTACGCCTACTGGGTGTGGGCCAACCTGGCCGCGCTGCTGCTCAGCGCCGGCCCGGTCCTGGGGCCGGCCCTGCGCCGCGCGCTGGCGGCCGCGCCCGGCTGGCGGGTCGCCGGGCGGTTGGCCCTACCTACGGCAGCAGGAGTACGCGCAGCCGGCCCCACGGTGCTGCTACCGCTGGCGGCCCTGGTGGCAGTTCTCGGCGCGGACCTGTCCGGGCTGAGCAAGGCCGAGGTGGAGCGGATCTGGCTGCCGTTCGTCGGCTGGCTACTGGTCGCCACCGCCCACCTACCGGCGACCTCGCGGCGCTGGTGGCTGGCCGCGCAGGCGCTCACCGCCCTGGCCGTCAACCACCTGCTCTGGACGGTCTCCTGACCACCCCTGCCGCGTGACCACACGCAGCACGGACGGCGAGCGGCGCAGCACCGTGGGGCACGGCCCAGCGCGAGCGGCACGCGGCAGCGCGAGCGGCACGGACGACGGCCACGCGCGCGGCGAGGAGGAGTGCGATCGGACACCAGACCCCGCGCGGGCGCATGGCCACGCCGGGCATTGACGGGCAATCATTCGGCACGCCGGGCCACGGCCAACGCGGGACCGATCACCCCGTTGAGCGTGATGATTGTGAGGCATATTGATGCCTCACAGTCATCACGCTCATTGGGGGTACCGTCCCGGCGGCTACCGCGAGCGCCGCGACCTGACGCTGGCCGACTCGATCCGACCCCGGCACGCCGTTCGGCCGGGCACGGCAGCGACTTTCGGGGCGGCAGCTAGTGGAGGTCGGAGGTCGAGCGGGCGAGCGGCGAGCGGCGAGCGGCAACAGCGCAGCAGGGCAGGGCGGGGCGGGGCGGTCAGCCTGCCACGGCGGCTGGTTCGCGTAGTGGGTCGGTGGCGAAGCCGGCGACCCCGTCGGCGAAGCCGACCCGGGCGGTGTAGCCGAGCAGTTCCGCGGCACGGCGTGGATCGGCGACCACGTGCCGCACGTCGGCCGCGCGAGCCCCGCCCACGACCTGTGGCGCCGGTCCGCCCATCGCCTCGGCCAGGGCGACCGCCAGCTCCCCGACGGTGTGCGGCTCGCCCGAGCACACGTTCACCGGCACCAGGGTGGCCGGTGGCAGGTCGCTGGTGAGCGCCAGTAGGTTGGCCCGCGCCACGTCGGTGACGTGCACGAAGTCCCGCCGTTGCCGGCCGTCCTCCAGCACGCGGGGGGCCATCCCGGCCGCCAGCGCCGACCGGAAGATGGACGCCACGCCGGCGTACGGGGTGTCGCGGGGCATCCGAGGGCCGTAGACGTTGTGGTAACGCAGCGCCCACACCGTCCCGCCGGTCTGTCGGGCCCAGGCGGCGGCCAGGTGTTCCTGCGCGAGCTTGCTGGCGGCGTACGTGCTGCGCGGCTCCAGCGGCGCGTCCTCGGGCACGAGCACCGGGTCGAGTCCCCGATCACAGTGGGGGCACGTCGGGTCGTACCGGCCGGCCGCCACGTCCTCGTTGCGCCGTGGCGCGGGGCGCACCGTGGCGTGCTCGGGGCAGGCGTAGCGCCCCTCGCCGTACACCACCATCGAGCTGGCCAGCACCAGCCGGCCGAGTCCCGCCCGGTGCAGGGCGGCCAGCAGCACGGCCGTGCCGTAGTCGTTGTGCGTGACGTAGTCGGGGCCGTCCGACGGGTCCAGGCCGTGGCCGACCATCGCCGCCTGGTGACAGACCGCGTCCACGCCGGGCAGCAGGCGATCCAGCAGGGCGCCGTCACGGACGTCGCCGCGCACCACCTGGTGCTCACGTGACCAGGCCGGCAACTCCCCGCCGTGCGCCTGCGGCAGCAGCGCGTCCAGCGCCACCACCTCGTGGCCCTGCTCGACGAGCAGGTCGACGACCTGCGACCCGATGAACCCGGCCGCGCCGGTGACCAGTACGCGCATGTCGGACACGGTAGGGCCGGTCGGGCGTCCGACGGGCCGGTTCGGCGTAGCCGTAAGGAGTTCGCAACAGCTCGGCCGGCCGGGGTAGCCCGGTAAGCGTTCGGTAATGCGGTAAACCCCGTCGCGCCGTACCCCTGCGGTCTAACCTGCCGGCAGTGCCCGCCACCGGCGCTCGCGCCCGGCGGGCCGACGACGGCGGGGTGTGACGACGAGGAGGGAACAGCGAGTGCCAGGAGGCAGGCCCGACCTGGGCGACAGCGGGGCCCCGGCGTCGGATGCGGACGGCTACGGCGCACCGCGCCGGCTCTGGCGGGGGTTGGCCCGGCATCGTCCGCCGGGTGTGGACGCGACCGAACGCGCCTGGCGCAGTCCGTTGCGCGGTCCCTGGCTCACCGCCGTCTACGGGTCGGCGCTGCTGGTGGCGCTGCCACTGGTGATCATCACGGGACTGCTCGACTACGCCGCCTACGGCCCCCGTTTCGACCAGGCGTTCCCGCAGGACGTCGGCTGGCTGCGGCTGCCCGTCTTCGACTGGCCCACGCGGCCGTCCTGGCTGTTCCGGGTCACCCAGGGCCTGCACGTGACGCTCGGGATCGTGCTCGTCCCGGTGGTGCTGGGCAAGCTGTGGTCGGTGCTGCCGAAGCTGTTCACCTGGCCGCCGGCCCGCTCGGTGGCGCAGGTGCTGGAACGGCTCACGCTGCTGCTGCTGGTCGGCGGGATCCTGTTCCAGATCGCCACCGGCCTGCTCAACATCCAGTACTCGTACGTGTTCGGCTTCGACTTCTACACCGCCCACTACTTTGGCGCGTGGATCTTCACGGTGGCCTTCGTGGCCCACGTGATCATCAAGTTCCCCCGGTTGGTGACCGCGCTGCGGTCCCGCTCGCCGGGCATGGAGCTACGGACGACGCGCGCCGACACGCGGCCCGAGCCGCCCGACCCGGACGGCCTGGTCGCGACCGAACCGGGTCCGGCGACGGTCAGCCGGCGTGGGGCGGTGGCCGTGGTGGGCGGCGGCGCGCTGCTGCTGGCCGTACTGACCATCGGGGAGAGCCTGGACGGTCCGCTGCGGCGTACGGCGCTGCTGCTGCCCCGGGGGCGACAGCCCGGCACCGGACCGAACGGCTTCCCGGTCAACCGCACCGTCGCCGCCGCCGGCGTGCGTCCCGAACAGACCGACGCGAGCTGGCGACTGACGCTGCGCGGCGGTGGGCGGACGGTGACCCTGGACCGGCCCGGCCTGCTGGCCCTGACCCAGCACACGGCCGCGCTGCCCATCGCCTGCGTCGAGGGCTGGTCGACCCGGCAGAGGTGGACCGGCGTACGCCTTCGTGACCTGGCCGCGCTCGCCGGCGTCCCCGACCCGGCCTCGGCGCGGGTGTCGTCGCTGGAGCAGGCCGGTCTGTTCCGCACGGCGGTGCTCGCGGCCAACCAGGTCCTCGACCCCGACTCGCTGCTGGCGTTGCGGGTCAACGACGTCGACCTCTCCCCCGATCACGGCTATCCGGCCCGGGTCATCGTGCCCGCCCTGCCCGGCGTGCACTGCACCAAGTGGGTCGCCGAGATCGACTTCCGGGAGCGGAGCGATGACTGAGCGGAGCGGGCCGACGCAGGGATCGGCCGGGCGGACGGCCCGGCTGCGGGCGGCCTACGGCGCGGCACCCTGGCATCTCGCCCTGGTGACGGCGGTGATCGTGCTCGCCGGCTGGGTGGCGCTACGCCTCGCCGACGAGGCGACGTTCGGCCGGATGTTGCTCTGGTTCGTCGGCGCGGTCGTCGCGCACGACCTGGTGCTGTTCCCGGTGTACGCGAGCGCCGACCGCGTGCTGCGGGCGGCGACACGTGGTCGCGTCGCGCTGCTCAACCACCTGCGGGTACCGGCGCTCGGCACGGCGCTGCTGTTCCTGGTCTACTCCCCCGGCATCCTGCGCTGGGGCGAGACGACCCACGAGGCGGCCACCGGCCAGACGCAGCGGCCGTACCTGCTGCGCTGGCTGGCGCTCAGCGGGGCGCTCTTCCTGCTCAGCGCGCTCGCGTACGCGCTACGGCGTCGCGTTCAGCCGTCGGGGCAGCGGTCGGAGAGCGCGTAGCGCAGCAACACCACGTCGCCGATCTGGCGCGTCTCGGCCAGTCGGGCCCGGCGGCCCGGATGCCAGGGGAACCGGCCCTCGTCGACGAAGCGTGGCGCCCGACGGTCGCCGACGAAGAACGGGGCGACGACCAGGTGCAGCTCGTCGGCGAGGCCGGCGGTGAGGAACTGGGCGTGGACCGTTCCGCCACCCTCGACCATCAGACGGCGCACCCCCCGCGCCGCCAGGTCGGCCAGGACCCATCCGAGGTCGACCGGCTCTCCCCCGTCGATGATGGTGGCCAGCCCGCCGACCCGCTCCCGGGTCTTGTCCAGCGCGCCGCTGGCGCAGTAGACCAGCCGGGTGGAGTCGCCCGCGGTGAAGAACCGGGCGGTCGGGTCGAGGTCCCCGCGCGCGGTCAGCGTCACCTTGACCGGCGAGGCGGGCTGACCGCACGCCACCCGTTCGGTCCGCCGCGCCGCCGATCGCACCAGCAGGCGGGGGTCGTCACGGCGGACGGTGGCGGCACCGACCAGGATCGCGTCACAGCCGGCCCGGACCGCGTCGACGCGGTCGAGGTCGTCGTCGTTGGACAGCAACAGACGCTGGTCGGAGGCGTCGTCGATGTACCCGTCGATGGAGGTGGCGCAGCTCAGCAGCACGTAGGGCCGTGGCGACGCCGGGCGGCAGCTCACCGGTAGACGGGCCGGTCAGGGGTGCGGCCCGCCCGCTCCTCGGCCGCCTCCGCATCTGCCTCCGCCACCTCCGCCTCGGCCACCTCCGCCTCGGCCTCGGCCGCCTTGGCGGCCTTCGCCGCGAGGTAGTCGGCGTTGGCTGGGGAGAGGAAGACGCTGGTGGGGACGCGTTCCACGACGTCGACACCCAGCCGGGTCAACTGTTCGGCCTTGTCCGGGTTGCTGCTGAGCAGACGTACGCGCGGCACGTCGAGCGTGGCCAGCATCTGCGCGGCGGCGGTGTAGTCGCGCTCGTCCTCGCCCCGGCCCAGCGCCACGTTGGCCTGGTAGGTGTCCAGGCCGGCGTCCTGGAGGGCGTACGCGTCGAGCTTCGCGTACAGACCGATGCCCCGGCCCTCCTGACGCAGGTAGAGCAGGAACCCGCCGGTCTCGGCGATCCGCTGCACCGCCTCACGCAGTTGCGGCCCGCAGTCGCAGCGCTGGCTGCCGAACACGTCCCCGGTCAGGCACTCGCTGTGCGGGCGGACCAGCGGCGGCTCCCCACCGGCGGCGAGCCGGTCCAGCGCGCCGGCCCAGTCGCCCAGGCCGAGGGCGAGGTGTTCGCGACCGTCCACCAGACCTTTGAACGTGAACACCCGAACGGTGGTGGTGTAGCCGTCGGGGAACGCCAACGGCACCGTGACCTGCGTACGGACCGTGGCGATCGGCAGTGCTTCGGGCATGGGACTCCTTCGTCCGGCGCCGCGGGACGGCGGCGACGCGTACCGTTTCACCACTGAATCAACAGCCGCCGGGCGAGGCGGCTTCCCGAGCGGTGGTGGGTTCGCGGGCTCGCCGGGCGAGCAGCACGGCCGCGCCGGGCAGGCTGGCCACCAGCACGAGCGCGCCGTAGACGGTGGCGGTGGCGACACCCTCGGAGGCGCTGAGGCCGGCCGCGCCGAACACCCAGGCGGCCACCCCCTCGCGGGGGCCGAAGCCCGCGACGTTCAACGGCAGGCCCATGGCCAGCAGGGCGAGCAGGGTCAGGGGCAGCAACCTCGTCAGCGGCGCGTCGGATCCGGCGGTCCGGGCCGCCACCAGGAAGGTGGCCAGGTGACCGGCGACCATCACGGCGGAGGCGACCAGCACGCCGAGCCAGGTCCGCCGGCCCAGCAGTCCAGTCCGCACGTCGGCGACGGCGGTGCGCACGCCCCGCGCCCACCGGGACCGGCCGGTCCCGGGCAACAACCGAGCCAGGAGTACGACGGCCAGCCCGAGCGCCACGAGCAGCGCGGCGGTGGCCGGCAGGTACGGACGCACCGGGGATGGGAACGCCGCGAGCACGACCAGGGCGACGCCCACCAGAACCACCTGACCGGCGGTACGTTCCCAGACCACCGCGCGGATGCCCCGGCTGACGTCGCCGGCGTCGCGGCCGTGGCGCACCGCCCGGTGCACGTCCCCGAGCATCCCGCCGGGCAGCGTGGCGTTGAGGAACACGGCCCGGTAGCAGTGCGCCACCGCGGTCGCCAGCGGCAGCCGCACGCCCAGACCACCGGCGACGAGACTCCACCGCCACGCGGCGCAGACCGTGGTGAGCGCGCCGATGAGCAGGGCCGCCGCCAGCGCCGGGGCGTCGATCAGCCGTACGCCGGCGAGGAACGCGCCGCCGCCCACCTGCCACAGCAGGACGGCGAGCAGGCCCACCCCGCCGACCACTCGTGCCCAGGCCCACACCATCGACGCCGGTCCTCCCTGAAGATCGTCCACTCTCTTAGTGCACGTACCCAGGGCGTGGATGGTTCATCCACCGGCCAGCAGGTCCTGGTGCTCGACCACCACGCCCAGCCGGCCGGCCGCCGCCTCGGCCAGCCGACGCCGGGCGTACGCCTCGGCGGGGCCGGCCAGGTCGGGCCGCTGCTCGCAGGCTGCGCCCAGCCAGCCCCGGAACCACTCGGCGGCCAGGTCGGCCTGCTGGGGGCCGAGCCGCCATGGGCTGGGCCGCTCGGCCACGGGCACGCCCCGCCGGGCGAACGCGGCGGCGGTGACGGCGGCGGCGTCCGGGCCGAGCAACCGGCGGCCGTCGACGGTACGCCGCTGGTGCGCGTTGAACGCCTCCTCGACAACGGCGTCGAGCGGGTCCTCGGGGGTGAGCCGGACCCGTCCGGTCACCGAGACCGCGAACAGGGCGGGACGGCCGGCGTCCACACAGGCCGTGACCACCCGCTCGACCTCCTCGGCGGTCAACATGTCCAGCAGCGCGGACGCGGTGACCAGCGCACCGTCGGACAGGTCGGCGGCGCTGAGCCGGGTCAGGTCGCCGCAGCGGGTGTGGACGGTGACCGGCGCTCCGTCGGCGGCGGTCACCCCGGCCATGCCGTCGGCGGCCCGGGCCAGCAGGTCGGCGTCCCGGTCGTGCAGCACCCACCGTTGCGGTCCGCTCAGCCGGGCGGCGAGCCAGCGGCTCATCGAGCCGGTGCCGCTGCCCAGGTCGTGGATCACGATCGGGTCGTAGCCGGCCAGCCGGGGTCGGACGGCGTCCACCAGGTCGTCGGCGCGGGCCGCCGCGTCGGCCGGCTCCCGCAGACGCAGCCAGTCGGCGAACGGCAGGGTCTCCTCGACGGTCACCCCGTCACCTCCTCCAGCACGGTGGCCAGGCGCGCGGTCGTCACCGGCCAGTCGGTCAGGGTGTCGCGCCGGGCGAGCGCGGCGCGTCGCAGCCGGGACCGCAGCTCCTCGTCGCCCAGCCACCGGCCCAGCGCGCCGGCCAGGGCGGCCGGATCGTCCGGCGGGACCAGCAGCCCGGGCACGTCACCGTCGGGAGCGCGGCCGAGCGCCTCGGGCAGGCCACCCACGTCGGTGCCCAGCACCGGCACGCCCCGCGCGAGGGCCTCGGTGACGACCATCCCGTACGTCTCGCCCCGCGAGGGCAGGACCAGCAGGTCGGCGGCGGCGTACGCGGCGTCGAGCGCCGGGCCGGTCAGCGGGCCGGCCAGTCGGACCCGTTCCGCCAGGCCGGCGCCGGCGAGCCGGTCGCGCAGCTGGCACACCAGCTCGGGTTCCCGGGTCAGCGTGCCGGCACAGACCAGCGTCCACGGCGTCTCGGCCAGCACGCACAGGGCGTCGACCAGCAGGTCGTGACCCTTGTGACGGCTGACCGCGGCGACGCAGAGCAACCGGTCACCGGTTGCGCTGCCGGGATTCGTCACCGGCGCGGGCGTCACCCCGGGCGGCGCGACGTGGACGCGCTCGGCGGGCAACGCGTGGCGGGCCAGCAGCCGGCGGCGGGTCCACGCGCTGGTGGTGACGACGGCTTGGGCGGTGGCCAGCGCACGACCCTCGGCCTCGTCGTCGAGCGGCATGTGCACCAGCGGGACGAGGCGCAGCCGTGTCGCGTGCGGGGCGAGCAGGTCCGGCACCGTCGAGGCGATCAGGCCGTCGACGAGCACCACGGCATCGTCCGGGGTGGTGGCGAGCAGGCGGGCCAGCGCTGCCCGGTCGGCCGGGTCGGGGTGCGGCCACGCGCCGGGTACCGGATGCTCGTGCACCGTCCAGCCGCGCTCGGCGAGCCCGGCGCAGACCCTCCGGTCGTACGTGTTGCCACCGCTGGGCGTGCCCGGGTCGTCGATGTCCCCCGGCAGGACGACGTGCACCGTACGTCGGCGCGGAGCGTCGGGGGCGTGGGCCGGCGGCGGTCGGCCCGCGTCGGTCACAGCGACCGCTCGTAGCTGGCCCAGGCGACGTGTGACTCGTGCAGGGTGACGGTGATGCCGGCCAGCTCCCGGGCACCGGCCCCCAGGTCGCCGGCGTGCACCCGCTCGGCCAGTCGGTCCGCGACGGTACGGGCGAGCACCTCCGTGGTGGTGTTCACGCCGGCGAACGCGGGCTCGTCGTCGAGGTTGCGGTAGGACAGCTCCCCCACCACGGCCCGGAGCTGCTCGGTGGCGAGGCCGATGTCCACGACGATGCCGTCGGCGTCCAGGTCGGGCCGGCGGAACGTCGCGTCCACCACGAACGTCGCACCGTGCAGGCGCTGGGCCGGGCCGAACACCTCGCCCCGGAAACTGTGGGCGATCATCATGTGATCCCGAACGGTCACGCTGAACACGGTCACTCCCCGTCGTCGTAGGTGATGAGGTGGCAGAGCGCGGGCAGGTCGCCCGAACTCAGTCGGGCGAGTACGTCGGGCAGCTCCGTGAACCGGGACGCGCCGGTGATCAGCGCGTCGAACGCCGGGTCGTCGAGCAGGTCCAGGGCCAGCGCCAACCGGTCGGTGTAACTGCGGCGACCGCGCCGCGCGGGCGCGACCATGCCGACCTGGCTGCTGCGTACGGTGAGCCGTCCGGAGTGGAACGCCCCACCGAGGGACACCTGCACCTGGCGGTCGCCGTACCAGCTCAGCTCGATCACCGTGCCCTCGGGCGCGAGCAGGTCCAGCGCCTGTTGCAGGCCGGCGGACGTGGCGCTGGCGTGCACGACCAGGTCCCGGTCGCCGGTCGCGTCGACGGGTCGGGCGAACCGAACGCCGAGCGCCCCGGCCACCCCGGCCCGGCGGGCATCGGTGTCGACCAGCTCGACGTCCACACCGGGGAAACGTGCCAGCAGCGCCGCGACGCAGCAGCCCACCATGCCCGCGCCGATCACGCTGACCCGGTCGCCGACCAGGGGCGCGGCGTCCCACAGGGCGTTCACGGCGGTCTCCACGGTGCCGGCGAGCACGGCGCGGGCGGGCGGCACGTCGTCCGGCACCGGCACCACGGCGGTCGCCGGCACGACGTACGCGCTCTGGTGCGGGTGCAGGCAGAAGACCGTACGCCCGAGCAGTTCCGGCGGCCCCTGTTCGACCACGCCGACGCTGAGGTAGCCGTACTTGACCGGGCCCGGGAAGTCGCCCTCCTGGAACGGGGCGCGCATCGCCGCGTACTGGTCGGCGGGCACCCGACCGGCGAACACCAGCGTCTCGGTGCCCCGGCTGACCCCGGAGTAGCGCGCGCGGACCAGCACGTCGTCGGGGCCCGGCGTGGGCAGCGACACCGGCCGGATCTCCGCCGCGCCGGGCTCGCGCACCCAGCAGGCGTACGCCTCGCGGTTCACCCTCGTACACCTCACCTTTTGTCCCGGTCGAACCGAACGGCCCTGATTTCCGTGTTCTCTGTCGGGGTCGTCGATCATAAACACGGAGGTACGGTGCCCACAGTTCGAAGCGGTCCGGTGATCGGGCTCACCGCACAACTGGTCGTGCTGGCGACGCTGGCCGCCACCGTGGGTCTGGACGCGGCGGGTTGGCTGGCCGGCGTCGGCTACGCGGCGGTCACCTGCCTCGCGTTGAGCCGGGGCCTGCACCTGTCCGGCGCGTCCCGCCTCGGCCCCGCCGACCGGGTGACGTTGGCCCGGGGCGTCCTGGTCGGCGCGGTCACCGCGCTGGTCGTGGACTCGTTCGACCGCCCGACGCCGGTGGGGCTGCTGGTCGCGTTGAGCGCGGTGGCCCTGCTGCTGGACGCCGTGGACGGCCAGGTCGCCCGGCGCACCGGCACCGCCAGCGCCCTGGGGGCCCGCTTCGACATGGAGGTCGACGCGTTCCTCATCCTGGTCCTGAGCGTCTACGTCGCCCCGACGGCCGGAAGTTGGGTGCTGGCCATCGGCGCGATGCGGTACGCCTTCGTCGCGGCGAGCGCGGTCCTGCCCTGGCTGCGGGGCACGTTGCCGCCGCGCTTCTGGCGCAAGGTGGTGGCCGCCGCCCAGGGGGTGCTGTTGACGGTGGCCGCCGCTCGGGCGCTCCCGGAGCCGTGGACCACGCTGGTCCTGGTGGTGGCGTTGGCGCTGCTGGTCGAGTCGTTCGGCCGGGACGTGGCCTGGCTGTGGCGTCGCCGCCCGGCGTCCCGGCCGGCTCGCCCACTGCTGCCGGTGCCCAGGCCCGCGCTGGCAACGCGCTCCGGCGGTACGGTCCACTCCGACTGGAGGCCCCGATGACCCTTCCCACCCGGCGACGCCGGCTCGCCGACCGGCTGCGCGGGCGCTCCGCGTCGACCGGCGACGCTGCTGGTCGTACTCCCGTGGTGTCGCCCGCATCGGGCGGCCCGGCGCGGCGGGCGCTGCGGTGGGTCGGCACGGTGCTGGCGGTCCTGCTGGTGTACGCGGTCCTGGTCGGACCGGACCGCCTCGGTGAGCTGACCCCCGGCGCGTTCGTGCGGATCCCGCTAGAGGGTCTGCTGGTGGCCGCGCTGCTGCTGGCGCTGCCGGCGCGACCACGACGGATGGTGGTGGCCGTGCTCGGGCCGCTGCTCGGCCTGCTGGCCATCGTGAAACTCGCCGACCTGGGGTTCCGCACCGCCCTCGACCGGCCGTTCGACCTGGTGCTGGACTGGCTGTTGCTGGACGACGCGTTCGGCTTCGTCCGGGACTCGGCGGGGCGGGCCGGCGCGCTCGGCGCGGTGGTCGGCGTCGTGCTGCTGATCGGAGCGCTGCTGGTCGTGGTGACCGTGGCACTGCGGCGGCTGGCGTCGCTGCTGGTGGACCACGAGCGGACGGCGACGCGGGCGGTGGCCGCGCTGACGGTCCTCTGGGTGGTCTGCGCCGTCGCCGGGGCGCGGATCGTCCCGGGTGTGCCGGTGGCCGACGCCGGGACCACCGCGCTGGTGGGCGCGCACGCCGAGCAGGTGGACGCGCGGCTGCACGACCGGAGCCGGTTCACCGCCCAGATCGACGCCGACCCGTTCCAGGACGCCCCGGGCGAGCAGTTGCTGACCGGGCTGCGCGGCAAGGACGTCGTCCTCGCCTTCGTGGAGAGCTACGGGCGCGACGCCGTCGAGGACCCGGAGTTGGCGCCGCAGGTCAACGGGGTGCTGGACGCCGGGACCGCGAGCCTGCGCGCTGCCGGGTACGGCTCACGCAGCGGCTTTCTCACCTCCCCCACGTCCGGCGGCGGTAGTTGGTTGGCGCACGACACCCTGCTGTCGGGTCTGTGGACGGACAACGAGCAGCGGCACCGCAGTCTGCTGGCCAGCGACCGGCTCACCCTCAACGGCGCGTTCCGCCGGGCCGGCTGGCAGACCGTCGGGGTGCTGCCGGCGGCGACCCAGCCCTGGCCGGAGAAGGACTTCTTCTCGTACGACCGCTACTACGACACCGAGGCGCTCGGCTACCGGGGCCCGAAGTTCGCCTACGCGCCGATGCCCGACCAGTACACGCTGTCCTTCTTCCAGCAGCAGGTGCGCGCCGACGCGGACCGTCCGATCATGGCGGAGATCCCGCTGATCTCCAGCCACTCGCCGTGGACGGCGGTGCCCCGCATGATCGGCTGGGACACGGTGGGCGACGGCTCGGTCTACCACGGCGACGCCGGGGCGAAGGAGAGCGGTAAGGACGACCGGGACACCGGTCGGGTACGGGCCGGCTACCGGCAGGCGATCGCCTACTCGCTCCAGTCGCTGATCTCCTACGTGCAGACCTACGGCGACGACGACCTGGTGTTGGTCTTCCTCGGCGACCACCAGCCCGCACCGGTGGTAACCGGCGAGGGCGCGAGCCGGGACGTGCCGATCACGATCGTCGCCCGGGACCCGAAGGTCCTCGAACAGATCGCCGGGTGGGGCTGGCAGGACGGCCTGCGGCCGGGTCCACAGGCGCCGGTGTGGCCGATGGACTCCTTCCGCGACCGGTTCCTGACCGCCTTCGGACCATCGACGCCACCGCTGGCCGCACCCCGCTGAGCGATTCGGACAAAAGCCTACAATAGTCACATAAGCGTCGTTACGCTTCGCTCGCACATCGAGCAACGGGGGCGTGATGAGGATCTTTGCGTGGGGTAGCCGTGGATCGCGGACGACGGCGCTGCTGGCCGTCGGCGGAATGCTGGCGGTCGCCGGCCTGCTGCCGGCGTCCGCCGCGCCCACCCGGGTCAACCGGGTGCTCGCCGCGGTCGACGAGGCCATCGGCCCGGTGGACCCGGTCGCCGAGGCGCAGAGCTTCGGGGTGATGACCGAGGGCGACGCCAACGTAGTCAACGACGAGAACGAGGGCACCCTCGCCGTCGGCGGTGACCTCACCTTCGGCAACTACCAGCTCGCCGGGCAGACGGCCGGTTCGTTCGTCGTACCGGGCGACGCCCGCCCGAGCGCCCTCGTCGTCGGCGGACGCGTCAACTTCGCCGGTAGTGTCGGCGGCACCCGCCTTCAGGTGCTCTCCAACGGGTACGCGAAGGTCGGCAACCTGACCGGCACGGTCGTACGCGACACCGACAACAACGGCGCCCAGGTCAACACCCGGATCCTGCCGACCAACAACTACGACGCGTACCCTCGGGTCGAGCTGGTCACCCGGCAGCCCGTACCCAGCGTCGGGCCCACCTCGCCGATCAACTTCGGTGCCGCGTTCGCCGCCTTCCGCGACACCACCGCCGGCCTGGCCACCTGCGACAACACGGTGGTGCTCCGGACGCCGAACGGCGACGTGCTGCCCCGGCCGATCCCGCCGGGCAGCAACGCCGTGGTCACCCTCACCCCGGGTGTGACGAACGTGCTCAACCTGACCGCCACCGACCTGGCGAACATCGCCATCCTGACCTTCGCGAGCCAGCCCACCGCGTCCACCCCGCTGCTGGTCAACGTGGACACCACCGGCGTCGGCAACACGTTCAACTGGACCGCCCCGAACTTCGCCGGCATCGGCGGCGAGCAGGCGCGATACGTCCTGTTCAACTTCCCGACCGCGACCGCGCTCACCCTCACCCCGCAGGCGGCCACGGTGGAGGGCACCATCTACGCCCCCAACGCCAGCCTCACCGACCTGTCGGCCAGCAACACCGAGGGCAGCGTCATCACCCGCACGCTGGATCACCGCGGCGGCGAGATCCACTACTTTCCGTTCGGCACCACGCTCTCCTGCGAGGGCGCCACCCCGGCCGACATCGCGCTGATCAAGTCGTCGACGACGACGTTGATCACCACCGTGGGGCAGCAGGTGCCGTACTCGTTCCACGTGGTCAACACCGGTGGCGTGCCGCTGACCGGCATCTCGGTGACCGACACCCAGACGCCGCCGTCGTCGAACGACAACCTCGGCCCGATCACCTGCGCCGCCACCACGCTCGCGCCCGGTGCGCGCACCGCGTGCACCGCCACCTACACCGTCACCCAGGCCGACCTCGATAACGGCGGGGTGACCAACACGGCCACCGCCCGGGGCACCCCACCGGTCGGTCAGCCCGTCGTCTCCGACCCGAACAGCCTGACCATCCCGGCACAGGTGCTCACGGCCGCCGTCGGCGTCATCAAGTCGTCCACCACCGCGTCGATCACCGCGGTCGGGCAGCAGGTGCCGTACCGGTACCTGGTCACCAACACCGGCGGCCTGACGCTCACCGGCATCGCCGTCACCGACGTGCAGACCCCGCCGTCGTCGAACGCCAACCTCGGCCCGATCACCTGCCCACAGACCACCCTCGCGCCCGGACAGTCCACCACCTGCACCGCCACCTACACGGTCACCCAGGCCGACCTGGACAACGACGGGGTGCGCGACACCGCCACCGCGCGGGGTACGCCACCCACCGGCCCGCCGGTGACCTCGCCGCCGTCGACGCTGACCATCCCGGCGGCCGGGCTGACCCCGTCGATCGCGGTCACGAAGACCTCCACCGCCGCCTCGATCACGACGGTCGGCCAGCAGGTGCCGTACGCGTTCCACGTCGTCAATACCGGCGGACTCACGCTGACCAACGTGAACGTCACCGACGTCCAGGCACCGCCGTCCTCCAACGACAACCTCGGCCCGATCACCTGCGCCGCCACCACCCTGGCCCCGGGGGCACGGACCACGTGCACCGCCACCTACACGGTGACCCAGGCCGACCTCGACAACGACGGCGTCACCGACACCGCCACCGCGCACGGCACCCCGCCCGGGGGTACGCCGATCGATTCGCCGCCCTCGACCCTGACCATTCCGGAGACCGGCCTGGTCGCCGCGATCGCGGTCGTGAAGACCTCCACCACTGTCTCGATCGAGACGGTCGGGCAACAGGTGCCGTACGTGTTCCACGTGGTCAACACCGGCGGACTCACCCTGACCAACGTCACCGTCACCGACGTGCAGACACCGCCGTCCTCCAACGCCAACCTCGGCCCGATCACCTGCCCCCAGACCACCCTCGCCCCCGGGGCGCAGACCGACTGCACCGCGACCTACACGGTCACCCAGGCCGACCTGGACTTCGGCTCCGTCCGCGACACCGCGACCGCGCGGGGCACACCGCCCGGCGGCCGGCCGCCGGTACAGTCCCCGCCGTCGACGTTGACGATCCCTGGCGACGCGCCCGCCCCGGCCATCTCGCTGGTGAAGTCGTCCACCAGCGCGACCATCAGCGCCGTCGGCCAGCAGGTGCCCTACCACTTCCTGGTCGCCAACACGGGCGGCGTCACGCTCACCAACGTCAACGTGACCGACGTGCAGACACCGCCGTCGTCGAACGCGGACCTCGGCCCGATCACCTGCCCGCAGACCACCCTCGCACCCGGCGAGACCACCACCTGTACGGCCACCTACACGGTCACCCAGGCCGACCTGGACAACGACGAGGTCACCGACGTCGCGACCGCGCACGGCACCCCGACGGGCACCGAGCAGCCCGTCGACTCGGACCAGTCCGTGCTGACCATCCCGGCCGCCGATGTCACGCCGTCGATCGCGGTCATCAAGTCGTCGACCACGGTGGCGATCACCACGGTCGGCCAGCAGGTGCCCTATCAGTTCCTGGTGACCAACACCGGTAGCGTCACGCTCACCAACGTCAACGTGACCGACGTGCAGACACCGCCGTCGTCGAACGCGGACCTCGGCCCGATCACCTGCCCGCAGACCACCCTCGCACCCGGCGAGGCGACGGCCTGCACGGCCACCTACACCGTCACCCAGGCCGACCTGGACAACAACGCCGTCGCCGACACCGCCACCGCGCACGGCACGCCGCCCAACAGCGAGACGCCGGTGGACTCACCGCCCTCCACACTGACGATTCCCGAATCCGGGCTGGTGGCCGCGATCGCGGTGGTGAAGACGTCCGAGGTCACCACGATCGGCATGGTCGGTCAGCAGGTGCCGTACCGGTTCCAGGTGGTCAACACCGGCGCACTCACCCTGACCAACGTGAACGTCACCGACGTCCAGGCGCCGCCCTCGTCGAACGCGAACCTCGGCCCGATCACCTGCGCGTTGACCACCCTCGCGCCGGGTGAGACGACCACCTGCACGGCCACCTACACGGTCACCCAGGCCGACCTGGACAACGACGGGGTCACCGACACCGCCACCGCACACGGCACCCCACCCGGGGGCACGCCGGTGGACTCGCCGCCCTCGACGCTGACCATTCCCCAGGCGGGGGTCGTCCCCGGCATCGAAGTGATCAAGTCGTCGACCACGGTGGCGATCACCGCGCCGGGCCAGCAGGTGCCGTACACCTTCCTGGTGGTCAACACCGGCGGCCTCACCCTCACCGGCGTGACGGTGAACGACACCGTGCTGCCGCCGTCCCCGCGGGCCGAGCTCGGCCTGATCACCTGCGGTCCGCAGAACATCCCGAACGGCGAGGTGACCCTGGAGCCGGGCGCGTCGATCCAGTGCCGGGCGACCTACACGGTGACCGAGGAGGACTTCACCGGCTCGTCGCTGCGCAACGTCGCCACCGCCACGGGAACGCCGCCGTTCGGGCCGCCGCCGGTCTCGCCGCCGTCCCCGCTGGACATCCCGATCCCGCACCCGGCGATCGCCATCACCAAGTCGGCCACACCCACCGTGGTGTCGGCGGCCGGCGACGTGGTCACCTACCGGTACGTGGTGAGCAACACCGGCAACACTCCGCTCACCTCGGTGACCGTCGACGAGACGGAGTTCTCCGGAACCGGCACGCCCGGGACGATCACCTGCGGCACCCCGCCCGTCCCGAACGGTAGCGTCACCCTGCTCGGCGGGGCGAGCACCACCTGCACCTCGACCTACACCGTCACAGCGGCGGACATCGAGGCCGGCCGGATCACCAACACGGCCGTGGCGGCCGGCACGCCGCCGACCATCCCGGGCCAGGAGCCGCCCGCCCCGGTACGCTCCGGACCCGTCACCGCCGAGGTCACCGCCACCCGGGGCGCGGCCATCACGGTGGTGAAGTCCAGCACCACCGAGAAGATCTACCGGCCCGGTCAGCAGGTGCCGTTCCAGTTCGTCGTCACCAACACCGGGCAGGTGACGCTGACCGACGTCACGATCACCGACACCCTCACGGCGCCGGCGGCACCGGCCAACCTCGGTCCGATCACCTGCGGGCCTGACCGGACCCCCAACGGCGCGGTCACCCTGGCCGCGGGCGCGGCGGTGACCTGCACGGCGACGTACGCGGTCAGCAAGGCCGACATCCACCACGGGTCGGTACGTAACACCGCGACGGCGACGGGCACCCCGCCGGACGGTCCCGCGCCGGTCGCGCCCGAGTCCACTATCACCATTCCGGTGAAGGGCAAGCTGCCGGTGACCGGTACGTCGTTCTCGATCGGCGGATGGATGACCGCCGGGGTGCTGGCGGTACTGCTCGGTGCCGCGTTGCTGCTGGTCGTCCGGCAGCGCCGACTCCGCGCCTAGCGCGGACGTCGCGGGGGTCGGACCGGAGGGGAACCGGTCCGGCCCTCGCGGCACATCACCCCACGGTTGTGCGGGTCGCGGGCGCGCCGGACATCCGCCACGCGCCCGTCGCGACGTCGTAGACAGCCCTGCGATCGACCTGCGCCGGGACGGACCGACCAAGCCGCCACCGCTCAGAGGTGGCGTGCAGATCGACGGTCACGGCGTCCTGCGTCGCGGCGGCGATCTCGCCGACCCAGTGCCGGCTCTCCTCGATCAGGCCCATGACTGTCTCGACCTCCGGCGCCGTCACCTCCACCACCGAGGCGTCGACCAGCGCCGAGCCGACCAGCAGTGCCAGGAGACGACCCAGGAGCACCGCGGGGAGAGCCCGGTCGGTCGTCTCGACGAAGACATAGCAGTTGTCATGGCCGGAGAAGAACAGGCGCGAGCCGGGAAGATCAGGCAGAACCGGCTTGTCGAACCTGGCGCTTCCAACGGCGATGATCGCCTCGTCGAGGCGCTCGGCCGTCGGCGTACCCGGAAGGTCCAGCAGTGTCAGTTCGTAGGGTGACCAACCGGTCAGGAAACGAGGTATCTGCTCGCGGTCGATCAGTAGGGCCTCTTCGCTGAGGCCGACGACACCGGACGCCAGCACCGACACATCGTGTGCCTCGAAGCTGACGCCCTGCTCCGCAGCGATCCGTGACGGCAGCCACTGCTGGTACTCCTCGTCCAGAAAGCTGACCGTCTCCAGGCCAACGACCATGATCGTGTCGTTGGCGGGAGGCATGAGCACGTCGGCCAGTTCCACGGCCTGCGCGGCGGTCGCATCTACCAGCCAGGAGCCGTCGATCTCGCGGACGCTGAAACTCAACGGGAAGGGCGTTCCGCTCACTCCCACGCTGTTCACGGAGAACGCCCCATCAGGTCCGACCCGGACCGTCGCGGTGCCACCGTGCGTGCGGTCCCCGGCGATCGGGTAGCCGACCGCGGCGATGTCCGTCCGCCCGGCGCCGTCATATTCGGTCACCGGGTGACCCTAGACGAGTAAGTCCTGACTCAGAACAGGGCTGGGGCTGCGGCGAAGGGCGCTGGTCGTCCGCTGTGGCTGCTCGCCGTGCCGATCTGCTGGTGAGCGGTATACCTCAGAGGTATGAATATGACTCTGAGGTATGCCGCCGACGACCGTATCCGCTTTCCGGCCCACCCCGCCAGATCAGAGCGCTAAACCGTCGGCCTGGACCAGCCGCACTCTGAGCAGAGCCTGAGCCACGGCCAGGGGCAGCAGTTCCGCGTCAGAGAGCACCAGCCAGCCGGCCAGGTCGCCCGGCTACTCCCGCTCGGTGGCAGCGGGGCGGGCGCGTACGTGCAGCCGCTCGCCCTGCGGCCCGAAGAGGCTGAGCGCCTCGGCGGTGCCCGGACCGGGGTTCATGATCAGGTGCGGGATGCGGGTGTCGAACTCGGCCACCTCCCCGTGCGTCAGGATCAGGTCGCGGTCACCGAGCACCAGGCGCAGTCGACCCGAGAGGACGTACAGCCACTCGTACCCCTCGTGGACCTGCGGGGTTCGTCCCCCGGCGGCCGGATCCGGCGGGAAGATCTGCTTGAACGCCTGAAGGCCGCCCGGGCGGCGGGTCAGCGGCAGGTGCGTCACGCCGTGGATCACGATCGGCTTGGGGCGTACGCGGGGGTCGCCGGTGGCCGGGGCGTCCACCAGCTCGTCCAGGGCGACCTGGTAGGCGCGGGCCAACGGAAGCAGTAGCTCCAGGGTGGGTTTGCGGCTGCCGGACTCCAGCCGGGACAGGGTGCTCACCGAGATGCCGGTCAGGTCGGCGAGCTGGGTCAGCGTGGTGCCGCGCTGGTGGCGCAGAGCCCGCAACCGGGGGCCGACGGCGGCCAGCGCGGCGTTGTCGTCGTTTGCCATAACGGCAACGATACTTGCCATCTCGGCGACGGCGACGGATGGTGGGCTCAGCCGACGAAGAGGGAGACATTCCGGTGGACGAGACGTACGACGTGGTGGTGGTGGGCGGTGGCGCGGCCGGGCTCAGCGGCGCTCTGGCGCTGAGCCGTGCACGACGGTCGGTGCTGGTGATCGACTCGGGCGAGCCGCGTAACGCGCCCGCCGACCACGTGCACAACTACCTGGGCCGGGAGGGGACGCCGCCGGCCGAGCTGATCGCCGCCGGACGCGACGAGGTGGCCGGGTACGGCGGGCAGTTCCGCGACGGCCGGGTCCGTACCGTGACTCGGGAGGACGACGGCTTCCGGCTCGCCCTCGACGACGGCGACGCGGTGCGGGCCCGCCGGCTCCTGGTGGCGACCGGGCTCACCGACGAGCTGCCCGACGTGCCCGGGGTGGCGCAGCGGTGGGGTCGCGACGTGCTGCACTGCCCGTACTGCCACGGCTGGGAGGTCCGGGACCGGCGGATCGGCATCCTGGCGACCGGGCCGATGGCCGTGCACCAGGCCGAGATGTGGCGGCAGTGGTCCTCCGACGTGCTGCTCCTGCTGCACGACGCGCCGACACCGGACGAGGAGACGGCCGAACGGCTCGCCGCCCGGAGCATCCCGGTGGTACCCGGCCCGATCGCCGCGCTCGAGGTGACCGGGGACGCGATCAGCGGTGTCCGGCTCGCCGACGGCCGCGTCGTGGCGCTCGACGTCGTCGTGGTCGCCACCCGCACGTCGCCCCGCGCCGACCTGCTCGTGGGGCTGGGTCTCGCCCCGGAGGAGGTGACGATGGGCGGGCACGTCGTGGGCACCCAGATCCCCGCCGACGCCACCGGCGCGACGACTGTGCCGGGCGTCTGGGTCGCCGGCAACGTGGCCGACCTGCGTGGTCAGGTCATCACGTCCGCCGCCGCCGGGCTGATGGCCGGTGCGGCGATCAACGCCGACCTCATCGCCGAGGAGACCCGGGACGCGGTGACCGCGTACCGGCAGTTGGTCGCCACGACCTTCGAGGAGCCGGCGTGGGAGGAGCGGTACCTGTCGAAGCCGGCGGTCTGGAGTGGCCGCCCGAACCCGCAGCTGGTCGCCGAGACCGCCGATCTCAGCCCCGGGCGGGCGCTGGACGTGGGCAGCGGTGAGGGCGCCGACGCGGTGTGGCTGGCCCAGCGGGGCTGGCAGGTGACCGCGGTGGACATCTCGACCACCGCCCTGGGTCGGGCGGCCGAGCACGCCGACGCCGCCGGGGTCGGTCACCGGATCGAGTTCACGCACGCCGACCTGCGCGACAAGCCGCCCGCCGAGCAGGCCTACGACCTGGTGACGGCGCACTACATGCACCTGCCCCCGACGCAGCGGCGGGAGTTGTTCGCCCACCTCGCCGCCGCGGTGGCCCCGGGTGGCGTGCTGCTGATCGTGGGCCACCACCCGATGGACCTGTGGACGTCGAGCCACCGGATGCACATGCCGGACATGATGTACACCGCCGAGGACGTCGCCGCCGACCTGAACCCGACCCACTGGGACGTCCAAACCACCGCGACCCGCCCCCGCCCCGGCCCCCACGACGCAATCCACCACGACGCGGTCCTGCTGGCCCGCCGCCGCTGACCCCACACCGTCGATCATGGATTCGTGGTGGTTGACAAGAGCCGCCAATCAGGGCCTTCCGGGCACCACGACTCCGTGATCGGCGAATGAGGGGTGCGTGCCTTCGCACAGGGGTGGGCTCGGCGGTAGCGTTGCGCCACACTCACGGCCCGCAGGGCGGTTGACCTTGCGCCCGACCGTACGGAGGATGGTGCATGTCCATCGGCGCTGAGCCGCTCGCAACACGCGACGATGCGGCCTCGCGGCCGAGCTTCGAGCTCGCCCTGCGCGGCTACGACAAACGCCAGGTGGACCGGCACCTGGAGCAGCTCGACGGGCAGATCGCCATGCTCAGCGGCGAGCACGGGCGGTCGGCGGTACGGGTGCGCGAGCTGACCGCCGAGGTGCAGCGGCTGCGGGCCGAGCTGGCCGAGATGCACGAGCAGCCGGTCCAGGTGGACCGCGCCTCGTTCCAGGACCTGGGCCCGATGGTGGGCGAAATACTGACCCTCGCCGAGAAGCAGGCCGCCCTGATCACCGAGTCGGCCGCCGACCGCGCCAACGAACTGCGCACCGAGGCGGAGCGGATCCTCGCCGACACCCGGGAGCGGGCCGCGCAGGCACGACAGGACCTCTCCGAGGAGGTGGCCGCGCGGCGCAGCGAGCAGGAGCAGGCGTACGAGGAGCGTCGCGCCGTGGTCGAGGCCGAGTTGACGGCGATCCGGGAACGCGCCGAGCAGTTGCGCGCCGACGGTGAGGCCGCGCACGAACGCGCCCAGCACGAGGCGAAGCGCATCACCGAGCAGAGCGCGCAGCAGCTCAACCAGACCCGGGTGGCTGCCGACGCGCTGATGAAGTCGGCGCGTACGCAGATCCAGCAGGAGGTCCAGGCCGCCCGCGCCAAGAACCAGCAGGAGATGGCGCAGTGGCAGGCCGGCGTGGAGCGCGAGGTCGCCGAGCGGCGCAGCGCCGCCGAGCAGGAGATCGCCGAGTTGCAGGCGGCCTCGCAGGAGGAGCTGGCCGAGCAGCGCAGCTCCACCGAGCAGCAGATCGCCGCGCTGCTCGCCGAGGCGCAGCAGCACGTGACCGAGCTGCGGAACCGGGCCGACGAGCAGGCCGCCAGCCACCAGGAGCAGTTGACCGCGCTCCAGCAGGAGATCGAGGAGCGGCGGGAGGAGTCGGCCCAACTGCACGCCGAGTTGGAGACCGCCCAGCAGCAGCTCGCCGAGGTCCGCCAGGAGGGTGAGACCCTGGAGAACGAGCTGTCCCGGATGCAGCAACGGCTGAGCGAGGTGCGCCGGGACCTGACCGCCGAGGCGACCCGGCTCGACGAGGCCCGGCGGGCCGGCGACTCCGCCGAGCGGCACGCCAAGGAGGTGCGCGCCCGGGTGCAGCGGGAGGCGAAGCGGGTGGCCGACCTGGCCGCCGCCGCCGTGATGGCCGCCGCTGCCGGTGGTACGGAGACGGCCGAGTATCCGATGGTCGGTCCACGGTCGGCACCGTCCCGCGCCAGTGTGGAGCTGCTCTCCGTCGACCAGCCCGCGAGTGACCGCACCGACGTCGCCGAGCGTGCCGGCGGCGACGGGAACGACGCCGAGCAGTCCCGCGACGAGCGGGTCGACGCGGACCGGCTCGGTGACGACGAGGTCGGTCCGCACGAGGCGGCCGCTCACGACGGGACCCGAGCCGACGAGACCCCCGCCGATGCGGAGCACACCGATGGTGGCCGGACCGATGACGAGCACCCGGAGGGCACGCCCGTGCGGTACCCGGTAGCGCTTGCCGACCGGTCGGCCACCTCGGGGACGCCCGCACCGCAACCCGAGCCGATCTTCACCCGCCCCGACCCGACGCCCGTACCCTTCCTGGCCTTCGGGCAGCCGGTCAACGACAACGGCACCTCCCGGCACTGACCGGTGGACCGGGCCCGGGGCGCGTACGCTCTCCGGGCCCGGCACGATCCGCGGTCGGCGGTCTTCACCGAACCCACGCACCGGCTGCACCGCACGCCCACGAGTCGATGGTGGGATGGGCGGATGAGCCAGCTCACGAGTGCGGATCGGATCGCGTACCTGGACACGGCCGCGGCCACCCCGGTCGGGCGCGACTACAAGAGGCGTGCCGTCGACGCTCTCGACCTGCGGCCGGGGCACACCGTGGTGGACGTCGGCTGTGGGCCGGGCACCGACCTGGGGCGGTTGGCCGACGTGGTCCGGGCCGACGGCCTGGTGGTCGGCGTCGACCGTGACCCGGGGATGCTCGCGGAGGCGGGTCGGCGACTGGCCGACCGGCCGCGGGTCGACCTGCGCGTGGGCGACGTCCACGCGCTTCCGTTGGACGACACCAGCATGGACCGGGCCCGGATCGACCGCGTCCTGATGCACGTGGAGGATCCGGCGTCGGCGTTGGCGGAGGTTCGCCGGGTGCTGCGCCCCACCGGTGTGCTCGTGGTGACCGAGCCGGACTGGGACACGCTGGCCGTCGCCGACGAGGACGTGGCCACGAGCCGCCGCTTCGCCCGGTCCGTGGCGGGGCAGGTGCGGAATCCGACCATCGGTCGGGAGCTGGTCCGGTTGTCGGCGCGGGTTGGTCTGCGGGTGCGATCGGTCGAGGCGATCCCCGTCGTCTTCGAGGACTTCGGCACGGCCGATCGGATCCTGGGGCTGCGGCGCAACTCCGCCCGCGCGGTGGCGGCCGGCGAGCTGACCGACACGCAGGTCCGGCCGTGGCTACGCCGTCTCACCGCCGGTCCGCTGCTGGCGAGCTTCACCCTCTACCTGGTCACGGCCGAGGCCTGAGGAGCAACGGGCAGCCCTGTTGGCACGCCGGCTTTCGCCGGGAACGGCCCCGGACGTCCCGTCGGAGCTGGCAGGCTGGGCTGGCCGACACGCACCGACGACCGCCGGCCCGGGTGGCGACGAGCGCCTCGTGGCCGCGAAGGAGCGCCCGTGACCGACCAACCGGAGGACTTCGACCTGCTCGTCGTGGGCGGCGGCAAGGCCGGGAAGACGCTGAGCATGGACCTGGCCCGCTCCGGACGCCGGGTGGCGATGGTGGAGCGCGGCATGATCGGCGGGAGCTGCATCAACGTCGCGTGCATCCCCACCAAGGCGCTGGTGACGAGCGCGCGGGCGGCCCACCAGCTACGGCACGCCGCCGCGCTCGGCCTCGCCGTCGAGGGTGGCCGGGTCGACGTCGACCTGCTGCGGGCGCACAAGCAGGACGTCGTCGAGCAGATGGTCGCCGCCAACCGGCAGCAGTTCCTCGACTCGGGTCTGCACCTGGTGATCGGTGCGGCCCGGTTCGTCGCCGCGCGGACCGTTCGGGTGCAGCTTGCCGACGGGGGTGAACGACTGCTGCGGGGCGCCGACGTGGTCATCAACACGGGCACCCGCCCGCATCTGCCGTCCGTGCCCGGGATGGCCGAGGCCGGAGTGCTGACCAGCAACGACCTTCTCCGGCTGGATCGGCTGCCGGCACGGCTGGTGGTGCTCGGCGGCGGGACCGTCGGGGTCGAGTTCGCGCAGATGTTCGCCTCGTTCGGCAGCGCGGTGACGGTGATCGAGGGCGGCCCGCAACTACTCGGCCGCGAGGACCCCGATGTCGCCGACGCGCTGATGCGGGTCTTCCTCGCCGACGGCATCGACGTCCGCGTCGGCGTGGCCGTCGCCCGGGTGGACCGGGACACCGACGGGACGCTCCGGGTCGCCCTCGACGACGGCAGCGTGGTGACCGGTGACGAGGTCCTGGTGGCGGCCGGACGGGCGCCGGTCAGCGACGGGCTCGGGCTGGACGCGGCCGGTGTCCGGCTCGACGAGCGTGGCTTCGTGCTGGTCGACGAGTACCTACGCACCAGCGCCGAGCGGACCTGGGCGGCCGGGGACGTCGCGGGCAGTCCGCAGTTCACGCACGTGTCGCTCGACGACTACCGGGTCATCCGGGCGAACCTGGCCGGCGAGCGGCGCAGTACGGCCGGGCGGCTCGTCCCGTACACCGTCTTCACCACTCCGGAGCTGGCGCGGGTCGGTCTGAGCGAGAGCGAAGCGCGCCGCGCCGGGTACGACGTCGAGGTGGCCCACCTGCCGGTCGCCGCGATCCCCCGCGCCCGCACCCTGCGCGAGACCCGGGGCATGTGGAAGGCGGTGCTCGACACCCGCACCGACCTGATCCTGGGCGCGGCGCTGCTCGGCCCGGAGTCGGGTGAGGTGATCACCTCGGTGCAGTTGGCCATGCTCGCGCGGATGCCGTGGACCGCGCTGCGGGACGCGATCATCACGCATCCGACCATGGCCGAGGGCCTCAACCTGCTCTTCGCCTCGTTGCAGAGCCGACCGGTGCGCTGAGGCCCCGGTCAGCCGGCGATCTCGGCGCGTACCCGTCGCTGGAAGGCGCGGGCCTCGGCGCCGGTGGGCGGTGGACCGCCGTGCCGGGCGGCGATCGCCCGACGGATCATCTCGGCGGACCCGTCGGTGTCGACGAGCCGCCGGCCGGCGTCCACCTTGGACAGCCACACGCCGTCGCGGTGCCGCACGAGCGAGCGGCAGGCGCCGAGCACGGCGTCCTCGGTGCCGGGCGCGGGTCGGTCGTCCGGCGGCGTCGGCAGGGCCAGCCACCAGCTCAACGCGTCGACCAACAGGCGACGCAGGTCGGCCGGGGCGAGGTCGGCGAAGACCTCGGCCGCCGGCGGACCGAGCAACGCCAGTCCGCTCTGGCGCAGGATGCTGCGGTCCAGCCCGTACCAGAACCGGCCGTCGGCGCTCGGGCGGTCGGCCGGGTCGAGGGTGCGGCGGAACGGCATGGCGCGCCCGGTATTCAGCTCGACCTCGAAGCCGGGTTCGGGGCTGCCGGCCGCCGCCACGGCCCGCCGGTAGACGACCAGTTCCAGCCCGCGCGCCGGACAGGGCAGAGCCTCGTGTCGCAGTCGCGCCACCAGCGTCCGCTTGACGGTGCCGGTGAGCGGGCCGGCACAGACCAGCGCGACGTCCACGTCGCTGCGGCCCGCCTGGTACGCGCCGAGCCCCACCGAACCGGCCGCGTACGCGCCCACGAGGTCGTCGCCGAGCACCTCGCGGGCGGTGGCCACGAGATCGTCGAGGTAGCGCGTCAGAGCGGAGTCCACGCGCCCATCCTCGTCTGCGGGCGCGGACGCGCCCAGGCCGGGTGGTCAAGGTCCTCGGTCGAGCCGAGGCGGAGTCCAGGCGGCAGACCGGCGGCGGACGGCGCGGACGGTCGCCGTCCGGGCCCTCGGCCGGCCGGCCAGGGGCTTTGACACTCGGCCTAACCGGCGTAGAGCAGCAGCAGGCCGGCGACGGTGTAGGCGACCATCAGCGCGAGCAGCGGAAGCTGACCGGCGACCGCCCGGGCCCGGGGGAACAGGTACAGGGCGCGGTCGTGGGCGAGCAGCGTGCCGAGCAGGTGCCCGACGACGATGACGGTGATCTGGAGGTTGGCCACCCCGGACGGGGTCACCAGCGCGGTGTGCGGTTCCCACCCGGCGGTGCCGAAGACGTCCGCGCCGGTGTGGCGGGGGTCGGACAGCAGGGCGAGGGTGCGTTGACCCTCCAGGATCAGCAGCGAGTAGTAGTGCGCCACCACGTAACCCACCGCGATGGGCACGATCGAGTGCGCGATCTCGCCCGGCACGCGCCGCGCCCCGACCGCGCCGGCGTCCGTGTGCTCGGTGCGGCCGACGCGGGCCGCGACGCCCGTGGCGGCGAGGTACGCCACGGCGACCGCCCCGATCACCAGGACCAGTCCCGCGCTGCCGGTGACCACCGGGGGCAGCCCGTTCTCCTGCGCGAAGCGCAGCCAGACCGGCGCGTTGGAGAGACTGTCGAACATCGTCGAGCCGAGCAGCACGACGACCACGGCGACCAGCCCGGGGCGGGGCCGCAGCCCGGCGATCCCGTCGAGCGGGTTGCGCCACACCAGCACACCGTCGGCGGCCCGGCCGATCGGGGCGAGCTGGCCGACGAGCGCGCTGTAGACCTCGAACGGGTCGGCCCGGTCGAACCAGGCCGCGCCGAACACCACGGCGCCGGCCAGCATCACCACGGCGTACCCGGCCAGCCACGCGGTGATGACCGGCAGCGTGGCCCGGTCCGGCGCGACCAGTTCGAGCCAGACGAACCCGAAGAGGGTGAGCGCGGCGGGCCAGAGGCCCAGACCGGCCGGCAGTTCACGGACGCCGCGCGCCGGGTCGCGACGGGCCGCCAGCGCGCCGAGCAGATGCACGGTACGCAGTGGGTTGACCGCCCTCCACACCGGGCCGAACAGCAGCGAGACGGGCACCAGGCCGACCCAGAGGAGCACGTAGAGCACTCCGGCCGTCGGGTTCTCCGGGGTGTCCGGCCCGGCGAGCAGGCCCACGCAGAACCAGCCGGCGGCGAGCAGGCCCAGTGCGCGCAGCGCCCACCGGAACGCGGGGGCGTCGACGAGGCGGGCCAGCCGGTCCGGCACCGGCCGACCACCTGAGGCGTCCCGGTCCAGGCGTGGCTCACGCCAGAGCACGCCCAGCGCGACGAACGTGACGACGAGAGTCAGGGCGGCGGCCACGACGAGCTCGGGCAGCGTGATCGGGAGGTCCTGACGGCCGCCGACGCCGTGCGCCAGCAGCGTGGGTGCGGCGGACATCAGAGATCAGCGGACGACGAGCTGGAACAGCACCAGCTCGGTCTCGTGCGTCTCCACCTCGAACAACCCGGTCTTGTCGGCCCGGAACTCCACCGAGCCCGGTGTGCCGGCGGGCAGGCGGGCGCCCAGGTCGTAGCCGTGCACGTGCAGTTCGTCGGCCACGTCCGAGGTGACCGTGATCCGGACCGACTGACCCTTGGTCACGGTCACCCGGCCGGTCGGCGGGGTGACCTTTCGCTTGGCGATGGTCACGGTGATCTCCCGGTCCACCGCCGCCGTGCTGGGCGAGGTGGCAGGGGCGGGGCCGCCCGTCGGGCTCGGCGCGGCGGAGGTCGTCGGCACGGCGGCGGAGGTCGGGGCCGCCGAGGGGGCGGCCACGGACGGGTCGTCGTCCTGCCCGCAGCCCGTGGCGAGCACGGCGGTGAGCAGACCGGTGATCAGCAGGGCGGCGGAGCGGGCGGTGGGGCGGGCGGTGGGGCGCGAACCGGGGACGGGCACGGGTGTACTCCGAACGACGCGAGGGGACGGGGTGTCGAGGTGATCGTCGGAGGGTGAACTCTACGTCTTGTTCGGCGGCGGCGAAATGACCATGATGAACGAATGCGATCGAGGCTGGTCACTGTCGGTAATGTCGTACGTCGCGCCCTGGCGGTGCTGGCCGTGCTCGTGGTCGCGTCGCTGGCGCTGCCCGCCGCCCCGGCGTCCGCGCACGGCCAGTTGGCGACCTCCACTCCGCTGACCGGCACCGTGGTGCGCCAGCCCCTCGAGAGGGTCGGGCTGTACTTCACGGAGAAGCCGGCCGCCAACGCGCACTTCACCCTCACCGGCCCGAACGGGTCACGGGTGGACAGCGGCTGGTCGTACGGCGAGCCGAAGCGGTTGGACAAGCCGGTCCAGGAGTACTTCATGGTCAACGGCACCTTCGAGCCGCGGCTGTACCACACCGGCTTTCCCGCGATGGTGACCGTCGCGCACTGGCCGGCGAAGGGCCGCTACACCGCCAGTTACCTCACGGTCGCGTCCGACGGTGAGGCCGTGAAGGGCACCGTCACCTTCGACTACCAAGGGCCGAGCACGGCGGCTCCGGCCGGTTGGACGGCGCCGACGAACGGCCCCGATCCCGCCCTGCTGGCCCAGGCCGAGGGCACCGGATCGGCGTCCGCCGTGCCGGCCGCGACACTCGACCCGGCCGTCACCGGCGCCGCCGCGCCGCCGTCTTCGTCGAAGGAACGCGGGCTCCCGTCCTGGGTGATCCCCGTCGTCATCGTCGCCGTCGTGGGCACGCTCATCGTCGTGGCGGCCCGTCGTCGCCCCGCGTCCCGGCCGACCGGTAAAGCGGCCCGCCCGCGCGGCGGCGCTTCACGTGCACAAGGCGGCGGCGTCCCGCGTCAGCGAAGCGGCACGAACCGCCGGCCGGCTCGTCGCGGCCGCCGCTGAGGCCCGGTTAGCCGGTCACATCCCCGGACATTCCGGGATCAGTGCCGCGAGCTTTCGCACAGACATCGAGAACTTTTGATGTATCGATGCAAAGGCATGGACACCTCAATCGAAACCCCTTAATGTCTCGACCCATCAACCCGGTGTTTCCGGATCGTCACTCGTCGGCGTCGAGGACGTTACGGACCGGGGCCGGCGGCCACCGCCTCACCATCGCTGCACGCCGGCCGTCGGTCACTCCTCATCCTCGTTGGAGGAACGATGGGTACACGGCTGCCTCGCCGATTCCGCAGTCCCGTCCTGGGCGCGCTCGCGCTCGTCCTCACCGTCGGCTTCTGGGCCGATCCGGCCGACGCCGCCGCCGAGCAGGAACCGGGCGTCACCCTGCGCGTCTACGACGTCCAGGTGCCGCTCTCGGAGATCTGTACGCTCAAGCCGGCGCAGACCCCCAACGTGGACAAGCTCATGTCCACGATCAACTGGACGTCGGCGGCCGACTTCGGCTTCGACGACAACTTCGTCTCGCAGGTGCTCGGCAACATCACCGTCACCCAGGCCGGTAGCTACACCTTCCGGCTCAGCAGCGATGACGGGTCCAGGCTCACGATCGACAACACGGTCGTCGTCAACCACGACGGCCTGCACGGCGCCACCCCGCCCAAGGAGGGCACGGTCACCCTCGCCGCCGGCCTGCACCCGCTGCGCATCGACCACTTCGAGCGCGGTGGTGACCAGCAGATCACGCTGGAGTGGCGGACGCCCGGCTCGTCGTCCTTCGTGGTCGTACCGAACTCGGCGTTGAGCACCGACGCCGGTGTCGTCCGGGTCACCGCGCCCGGACGCAAGGAGTGCGAGGGTGTCAGCGACACCCCCGGGGACGGCCTGCCGCTGACCGGCGTGCACCCCGGTTACACGCTCACGAACCTGCGGCCCAGCGGCTTCCAGCCGAAGGTCACCGGGATGGACTGGCTGCCCGACGGGCGGCTCGTCATCAGCACCTGGGGTGGCAGCGACCAGTCCGGCACCTCCCAGGACGGCGAGGTGTACATCATGGGCGGCACCGGCGGCGCGACGAGTCCCGGGGCGGTGACCACCAAGAAGATCGCCGGCGGGCTCAAGGAGCCGATGGGGCTCAAGGTCGTCGACGGGGTGGTGTACGTGTCGGAGAAGCAGCGGTTGACCCGGCTCGTGGACACGACCGGCGACGAGGTGGCCGACCGTCTCGACACCGTCGCGACCTGGCCGTACGGCGGCAAGTTCCACGAGTTCGCCTTCGGTCTGCTCTACCAGGACGGGTTCTTCTACGTGAACCTGTCGGTGTCGATCGACTACGGCGGCGCGACCACCGTGCCGCAGCCCGCCGCCAACCGGGGCACCACCATCAAGGTCAGCAAGGACACCGGTGCGGTCAGCTACGTCGCGGGCGGCCTGCGCACCCCGCACGGCATCGGGTGGGGCCCGGAGGGCGGCATCTTCGTCACCGACAACCAGGGCGGCTGGCTGCCGTCGTCGAAGCTGGTGCACATCAAGCAGGGCCGTTTCTTCAACCACTACACGACCCCGGCCGGCCCGTTCGACGCCAAGCTGGTCACCCCGCCGGTGCTGTGGATGCCGCAGAACGAGATCGCCAACTCGCCCAGCACACCGCTCTACCTCACCAGCGGGCGGTACGCCGGCCAGTTCGTCATCGGCGACGTCACCTACGGCGGTCTCCAGCGCGCGAACGTGGAGAAGGTCAACGGCGAGTACCAGGGTGCGCTGTTCCGGCTCACCCAGGGCCTGGAGGCGGGCGTCTCCGAGGTCAACCTCGGCCCGGACGGCGCGATCTACGTCGGCGGGCTCGGCGCGGGCGGCAACTGGGGGCAGACCGGCAAGCTGACGTACGGGTTGCAGAAGCTCACCCCGAACAGCGCCAGCACCTTCGAGATGCTGGCCATGCGCGCCACCAGCACCGGTTTCGAGGTGGAGTACACCCAGCCGGTCTCGGCGGAGACCGCCGCCAACCTCGCGTCCCACTACAGGATCAAGCAGTGGCGGTACGTGGCGACGTCGGCCTACGGCGGGCCGAAGGTCGATGAGGAGACGTTGACCGTCACCTCGGCCACCCTGTCGGCGGACGGGAAGAAGGTCAGCCTCGTGGTGGCGGGTCGTAAGGCCGGTCGGGTGGTGTACCTGCGCTCGCCGCGCCCGTTCACCTCCACCAGCGGCCAGTCACTGTGGAGCACCGAGGCGTGGTACACGCTCAACTCCATCCCGGGCAGCCCGCCGCCACCGATCGGCGGCACCATCACCGGCGTCGGCGGCAAGTGCCTGGACGTCGACAACTCCGGTTTCGCCGACGGCACGAAGATCCAGCTCTGGACCTGCAACGGCACCGCCGCCCAGTCCTGGACCCGGGTCGGTGACACGTACCGGGTGCTGGGCAAGTGCCTGGACGTGGACAACGCGGGCACCGCGAACGGCACGAAGATCCAGCTGTGGACCTGCAACGGCACCGGCGCGCAGGTCTGGCAGCCGCAGAGCGACGGGTCGATCCGCAACCCGCAGTCCGGCAAGATCATGGAGGCCGCTGGCGGCAACACCGGCGACGGCACCCAGATCCAGCTCGGCACGTACGCGGGCAGCGCCCACCAGAAGTGGGTGGTCAGTAGCGGGGTAACCGGCTGACCTCGGACGAAGGGGCGTGGTCTGACCGGCGGGTCAGGTCACGCCCCGTCTCGTGAGCCGGATGGGGATTGATGCTCAGCGGAACAGCACCGGCCGGTTCCCCCGGGCGCCCACGAGGTGGCCCCGGATGTTGATGTCCTCGATCGAGTCGGTCTCCCCCACGCCTCGGGTGGTCAGGTCGGTCAGCACACCGTTGCGCCAGCGGAACGGGTGCCACGCGGCGGTGGTGGTGGCGCTCTGGCCCACCACCTCACCGCGGTCGTTGATCGCGGTGGCGCGGCTCCATTCGCCGCCGAGCGTGCCGAGGTCGGTCAGTGTCCCGTTCTGCCAGCGGAACGCTCGGCCGTTCGCCGCCCCCACCACCTGGCCCCGGTTGTTGACCCCGAGGGCCTCGCTACCGATCTGGGTCAAGACGCCGTCGCGCAACCGGCCACCGACGCAGGTGCACGGGTAGTCCTGCGGCGGCACGTTGAACCCGCCCACCACGTCGCCCGCGTTGTTGAAGTCGGCGGTGAACTCGTAGAAGTACTCCCGACCCAGGTCGGTGAAGACCCCGTCGCGCCACAGGAAACGGTGCCGCATGTCGTCGGCCGGATCGCTGGTGCCGAGCACCTGCCGCCGGTCGTTGACGCCGATCGCCACACTGTTCTCCCCGCCCAGGGTGCCCAGGTCACGGAGGTGGCCGTCGCGCCACAGCACCGCGCGGGTCAGGTAGTCCGAGCCGAACGAGGTGATCGCCACGTCACCGAACTCGTTGACGTCCACGGCGGAGGAATCGGTGTCACCCGGCAGCACGCCCAGGTCGGTGATGACGCCGTGTCGCCAGAGCACGGCGTGCCGGGCGCCGCCCGCGACCGTGCTCCAGCCGACGATGTCGCCGCGATCGTTCATCGCCGTCGCAGCGCCGTCACCTCCGCTCAGGGTGCCGAGGTCGACGACCCGATAGCTGTGCGGGGACGCGACGGCGGGAGCGGGAGCGAGGGTGATCAGCGCGACGACGGTCGTCGCTGCGGTCAGCAGGGGACGCGGGGACACCATGGACGCCAAGGCGACGCTCCTCGGATCGGAGCGGCGACGACCCGGCGGGCGGGCGCGGGACAACCGCCACTGCGCGTTCGATCGGTTACGCACAGTAGATCCGGTGTCGTGGCGGCACGCCAGGGACCGAACGGTCACCGACGCATCAGGCGCGCGTCGGTCAGGGGCCGTGCGGCAGGGGCTGCGCCAGTGCCCGCAGATCCGCCGGGAGTTGGGCCAGGGCATCGGAGAATTCCCGGTGCCCGACCACCCGGTGCATCGTCTCCAGCACCGCCCGCACGCCCCGCTCGGCCCCGGCCCGGTCCGTGCCGGCGCGATCGGCGACGCGGCGCAGGAACTCGTCGTACCCGAATGTCTCGGGCGGTTCGGCGGCCTTGACCAGCAGCGGACCCAGCTCGTCGGCCACGTGCGGGGCGAGGGCGGTGGCCTCTCCCCCGCTGAGACGCTCGGTGAGCGTCCGCAGCACGGCCTCGGTCAGCGGGCGTGCCTCGGCCGGCGGAATACCCGCCCGTGCCGCCACCTTGTCGACGAACGCCAGTTCGGCCATGGACCCGCCCCTTCCGTCGCCGGAACGCGTGGCTACCCGGGCCGGACGGCGACAAACCCGGGAGGCGCCGGCCCGGCGGCAAACCCCGCGAGGTGCCGGCCCGGCGGTTCTGCCGGTTGCGCCGCGCCCCACCCGCCGCGTCTCGTACCGTGAGGTCGGACCGGGACCATGGTGGCCGCCCCGACGGGCGGCCCGGGCCGCAGGAGGAGCAGATGGCGGTCGACCTGCCCGACGTGATCGACCGGTACTTCCGGGCCGTCGGCGAACGGGACGTGGACGCCTTCGTCGCCTGCTTCGCGGACACGGCGAGCGTGGCCGACGAGGACCGGCTGTACGACGGCCGTCCGTCCATCCGCTCCTGGCGGGAGCGATCGATGGCGCAGTACTCGTACACCGCCGAGCCGGTGCGGGTCACGCCCCAGGCCGGCGACTCCTACCTCGTTCTCACGCGGGTGTCGGGCGACTTCCCGGGCAGCCCGGTCGAGCTGCGGTACCGGTTCACGCTGCGCGACGGCCTGATCGGCGCCCTGGACATCCGCCCGTAGCGACCGCGCGCCATCTGTCAGGAGGAGATGCCGTGCCACGAGTCTGGCTCGTCACCGGGTGCTCGCGAGGGCTCGGCCGGGCGCTCGCCGAAGCGGTGCTGGCCGACGGGGACCAGCTCGTCGCGACCGCCCGCAATCCCGCGCAGCTCGCCGACCTCGCCGCCCGGTACGGCGACCAGGTCCGGGCGATCGCGCTCGACGTCACCGATCCGGCCGCCGCCCGGGCGGCCGTACGCGCGACGGTGGACGCTTTCGGCGCGCTGGACGTCCTGGTCAACAACGCCGGGTACGCCGACGTCGGCGCGATCGAGGACATGTCCGACGACGCCTTCCGGGCGCAGATCGAGGCCAACTTCTTCGGGGTGGTCAACCTGACCCGCGCCGCCCTGCCGGTGCTGCGGGAGCAGGGGCGCGGGCACGTCGTGCAGATCTCCAGCGTCGGCGACCGGGTCGCCAGCACCGGCCTGGGCGCGTACCAGTCCGCCAAGTGGGCGGTAGCCGGCTTCTCGGCGGTGCTCGCCACCGAGGTCGCCCCGTTCGGCATTCGGATCACCACGGTCGAGCCCGGCGCGCTGCGCACCGACTGGGCGGGCGCGTCGATGAGCATGTTGCCGACCAGCGAGCCGTACCGGCCGGTGATCGAGCCGGTCGTCGAGCGGATGCGCCGCACCAGCGGGAACCAGCCGGGCGATCCCGCGAAGGCGGCGCGGGCGATCATCGAGATCACCCTCGCCGACGACCCACCCGCACGTCTGCTCCTCGGCACCGACGCCGTGGCGGCCGCCGCGACGGTCGGCCAGGCACTCGCCGCGTCGGACGCGCGGTGGCGCGAGCTGAGCGAGTCCGTCGCGTTCGACCCGGGGTCGTGACCTGTCCGCCGTCGCACAGTGGCCGCACCTTCTTGATCAACCGCCGAACGGAGGACACGGCGGACCGGCCATCGGATGACATGATGTTCCGACAACGGCCGACGCGACGAGAAAGGGTGCTGCTGTCCGATGGCGCACTTCGAGGCCCGCACGTCCACGGCACCCGGGCGGATCGTCGTCACGCTGACCGGTGAGTGCGACCTGGCGGCCCAGCCCGAGCTGACGACCGTGCTGTCCGCGGCGGTACGGGCCGCCGCGGTGGTGGTGGTCGACGTCGGCGGGCTGCGGTTCCTCGACTCCACGGGCCTGCACGGCCTGGTGACCGCCCACCAGGCGGCGCGCGCCGACGGCCGGCACCTGTACGCGGTCAACGCCTCCGGCCCGGTCGCGACGGTCCTCGACATCACCGGCGTGGGCAACCTGCTGCGTCCGCCCACCGACGACCCGCGGCTGGGGGGCTGATGGCGGCCGACCGACCCAACGCGCACACCGTGGCCGAGGAGCCGCCGTCCGCCCCGCGCACCGACGCGATGGCGTACGAGGTGGCGGCCGACCTGCGGGCGCTGCGCACGTTCGTCTGCCAGGGCGCCACGGCGCGGGGCCTGTCGGCCGAGCGCGTGGAGTTGCTGGCGCTCGCGGTCAGCGAGCTGGCGACCAACACGTTGCAGCACACCACCGGCGGCGGCCGGGTTCGGCTCTGGGCCGAGGGTGACCAGGTCTTCTGCGACGTCGTCGACCAGGGCCCGGCGCGGACGCTCGGCCGGGAGATGCCCGCCGCCAACGCGGTACGCGGTCGCGGGTTGGCCATCGTCGAGCAGATCTGCGACGAGGTACGGGTGTTCACCGCCGGTGAGGGCACGGTGGTCCGGATCCGACTGTCGCGGTGAGCCGGGCGCTGATCAGGGCAGCACGCGGACGGCCAGGGTGCACGTGTCGTCGTCCGGGCTGGGGTGGTGCAGCAGATTCCGCAGCCGCGCGAGGGTCTGCTCCCCCGGCGTCGCGCTGAGCGCGGACAGGGTGGCGCTCACCTGCCGCAACCGGTCCTGCTCGGGCGCCCGGCGCTCGACCAGGCCGTCGGTGTAGAACAGCACGAGGTCGTCGGGGCGCAGTCGCGCGGTGAGCACCGGGTACGTCGAGTCGACCATGGCGCCCAGCAGCAGACCCGGAGGGCTTTCGAGCGGGTCGGTCCGACCGGCACGGGACAGCAGCGGCGCCATGTGCCCGGCCCGGCCCCAGCAGAGCGACCGGGTGGCCGGGTCGTACACGGCGACCACCGCCGTGCCGGTGATCGAGAGCTGACCGCAGAGTCGGTTGAGGTGCCCGAGCAGCACCGACGGGTCCCCGATGCCGATCGACAGCCAGGACACCAGGGCGAAGCGCAGGTGCGCCATTCCGCTCGCCGCGTCCAGTCCGTGACCGGCGACGTCGCCGACGGCGAGCACGACCGTGCCGTCCGGCAGGGCCTGCGCGTGGTACCAGTCACCGCCAACCTGCGCCGTGTGCTCGGCCGGCAGGTAGTTGACCACCGCCTCGATGCCGGGCAGGGCGAACGTCTCGCGGGGCACGGGCTGGATGAGGTTCTGCAACTGCCCGGCGAGCCGGTGCTCGGCCAGCGCGGTCAGCTCCCGCGTCCGCAACTGGTCGTTGAGCCGTTCGATGGCGGTACGCGAGTCCACCCGCGCGGTCACGTCCTGCACCACGGCGTGGATCTTCAGCGGTACGCCGTCCGCGTCCCGCGACACGTCGGAGAGGATCCGCAGATGCCGCACCCCGCCGGTCGTCCGGAACCGGACCGTCACGTCGGAGGACTCCCCACCCTCCAACGTCTGCCACGCCGCCTCGCGCAGCAGGTAGTCGTCGGGTAGCAGGGCGGCTGTCTGCTCGGCGCGCGACAGCGGCCCGAGGGCGGGATCCCGCTCGAAGATGCGGTACATGCCGGGTGACCACTGACTGACCCCGCTGGCCAGGTCGTACTCGGCCCAGCCGAGGCTGCCCAGCAGCTCGGTGCGATCCAGGCGACGGCGGTCCTCGTCGAGCCGCTGCCAGGACACCAGCAGGCCGTCGAGGACGCGGTGCACCTCGATGTCGAACAGCGAGTCGGCGACGACGCCGGCACGCCTCTGGACGTACCGGAAGTCGGCCAGGCGGCCGGACGACCCGGAGGTGAACACCCGTTCGTAGAGCTGCCAGAGCGGCCCGTCGACCATGCTGGGGTACAGCTCGCTGAGGCAGGCGCCGACGCGGTCGACGCCCCGACCGTAGATGTCCGGGCTCTGCCCACTGGTGGCCTCGATCCGCCAGTCGGCGAAGGCCCGGTGGTCGTCGGGCACCGGCACCAGCCAGGTGCACCCGGCCGGGACCACCGCGAGGATCTCCCGGACGACCGCCTCGACCGGCCGCGTCGCTCCGGCGGGCGCGCCCGGACCGTCCTGGTCCGCCATGGCACGAAGCCTAGTACGCACCGCTGTCCGAGCTACCCCATGGTGGCGCGGGCAGCGGTGTCGATGAGGTCGGCGACCGGGCCCGGTTGCGAGACCGCCACCGCGTGCGACCCCTCGACCTCGACCACGGTGGACCCGGCCCGCTGCGCCAGGAAGCGTTGCAGGTCCGGCGGGATGCCCTGGTCCTGGGTGCTGATCAGGGTCCACGACGGGATGGTCTTCCAGGCCGCCTTCTTCACGGACCCGGTCTGGGCCATCGCGGAGGCCGGTCGCTGGGTGACCGCCATCAGCTCGGCGAGCTCGGGGTCGACGTCGGCCGCGAACACGGCCGGGAACATGTCCTGCTTGATGTACTGGTCCATGGCCGTCCCGCCGTCGGGCAGCGGGAAGGGAACCATCTCGATGGACGTGACGAGCTGACTGCCCGGGTACTTCATGACCAGGTCGACCACGCTCTCGCCGACGTCCGGGCTGATGCTGGCGACGTACACCAGGGCCTTCACGTTCGCGGCGCCGTCCGCGGCCTCGGTGATCACCAGCCCGCCGTACGAGTGCGCGACCATCACGACCGGACCGTCGACGCTGTCCACGACGGAGCGGGCGTACGCCGCGTCCCCCTGCACATCGCGCAGCGGGTTGGCCACGGCGATGGCCGGATAGCCCCGGCGCTTGAGGTTCGCGATCACCCCGTTCCAGCTCGACGAGTCGGCGAAGGCCCCGTGCACGAGCACGATGGTGGGCAGCCCCGCCTGCTGGCCGGACGCGTCAGAGGCACTCATACGGCATCACCTTTCGTGGCATAGAGCCAGTATTCGGGATCAATCAGACTCCTGCCGGCGGTTTCCTGAGACGGGCGGGCGCGCCGCCGCGCCGATGCGCCCGCGTCCGGGCGGTGCGGCCTGCCACAATGCGGTCAGTCCGGACGGTGACGCCGGGAGCGGGAGACCGGGAGGACGGCGCCATGCCGGACAGCGCACGCGAGGCGGAGTTGCTCGACGCCGAACGCACCCTGCAGGCCGTGCAGCGGGCCGGTGACGCGGACGCCCTCGACCAGTTGCTTGTCGACCAACTGATCGCGATCGGTCCCGACGGCCGTAAGCACACCAAGGCGGAGGATCTCGCCGCGCACCGGGACCGGACCTCGGTCGTCGAGGAGCTGACCGAGGAGGAGTTGGACCTGCTCGTCGTCGGGTCGACCGGTGTGACGTTCTGCCTGGCCCGGGTCGCCGGGACGTTCGACGGCGCCCCGTTCAGCGCGCGCCTGCGCTACACCCGCACCTGGGTGCACGACGACCTCCACGGGTGGCGGGTGCTCGCCGCGCACATCAGCCAGGTCTGAGCGCCGGTCAGCTCACGGTGGCGGTGACCGGGCCGACGCGCAGCACACCGTCGTGCAGGGGCGTGCAACGGACGCCGCCCGTGGTGCGCAGCGCCTTCCAGGCGCCCGGGCCGACCGTGACGTCCATCCAGGCGCAGGGGCGCGCGGCGCGGTTCACCCGCAGGCCCACGGGGCCGTCGCCGGAGTCGAGCACGAGCACCCGGCCGATCAGCTCGTCCACGGCGAGGCCGGTGGTGAGGATGTTGCGGCGGACCTGCGCCAGCCCGATGCCGGCCGGCAACGACTCCTGGGCGATCACCGTGACGCTGGCGTCGCGGTGTGCCGCTTTGGCGAAGTAGCGGTCGCCGACGATGCCGAGGCCGGCCCGGATCTGGACGGCGTCGACCAGCTCGCCGGGTGGCGCGGGTGCCGGACCGTCGCTGGGCCGGCCCAGGAAGCGGTGCACGGGCGAGGCCAGCAACTCGACGATCTGCGCCATGGCAGGGATTCTACGAACCGGAAGGTGCCGCCGGGGCACGCTCCGGCCCGACCCGGCTCAGACCGCCAGGGCCGCGCGTACGTCCCGCTCCGCCGTGACTCCCCCGTCGCCGTGCGAGGTGACCCGGCCGGATTCGAGGACGTGGTAACGGTTCGCCACCCGCAGCGCGAACCCGAGGTGCTGCTCGACGAGCAGCACGCTGAACCCGGACTGCCGGGTCAGCTCGACGATCCGCTCCTGGATCTCGGCGACCACCGACGGCTGGATGCCCTCGGTCGGCTCGTCGAGCATGAGCAGCCGCGGCCGGGTGATCAACGCACGGGCGATGGCGAGCTGCTGACGTTGACCGCCGGAGAGCAGCCCCGCCCGCCGCCGCAGCAGCGGGCGCAGCGCCGGAAACAGGTCCAGCACCTCCGCCGTGGCCACCGCGCCGTCCCGCCGGCCGTCGGCGACCAGGCGCAGGTTCTCCGCCGCCGTGAGGTGCGGGAAGCACTGCTGGCCCTGCGGCACGTACGCCATCCCGCGTGCCACCCGCTCGTGCGGCGCGAGCCGGGTGACGTCCTCACCGTCCAGCTCGACCGTGCCGGCGGTCGGGCGCAGCAGGCCCGCCGCGAGCCGCAACAGGGTGCTCTTGCCGGCGCCGTTGTGCCCGAGCACCGCGGCCACCCCGTCCGGCGGGACGGCGAGGTCCACCCCGTGCAGCACCCGGGACCGTCCGTAACCGGCGTGCACCCCACGCAGGGTCAGCATCATGCCTCCAGAGGACTGGGGACCGACCCGGCGTCGACCGGGTGGCCAAGGTAGACCTCCTGCACGCGCGGGTCCGCCTGGACCTGCGCCACCGTGCCCTCACTGAGCACCTTGCCCGCGTGCAGGACGGTGACGCTGCGCGCGAAGCGACGCAGGAAGTCCATGTCGTGCTCGATCACCACGACCGTGCGGTCGCGGCTCACCGTCTCCAACAGGGTGCCGGTGGCGTCGCGCTCCTCGTGGCTCATCCCGGCGACCGGCTCGTCGAGCAGCAGCAGCCGGGCGTCCTGCACCAGCAGCATGCCGATCTCCAACCACTGCTTCTGGCCGTGCGCGAGCGTGCCGGCGAGCTGGTCGGCCCGGCCGGTCAGCCCGATGGTGTCCAGCGCGGCGGCCACCTCGTCGGGGATGCCCCGCCGTCGCCGGGCCAGGGTGACCCAGCTCCGGCGCGCGCCGGCCGCGATGTCGAGGTTCTGCACGACCGACAGCTCCTCGAAGATCGTCGACGTCTGGAACGTCCGTCCGACCCCGAGGCGGCTGATCCGGTGCACCGGGCGACCCAGCAGCTCCTGGTCGCCGAAGCGGACCGAGCCGGTCGCCCGCACCAGGCCGGTGATCGCGTCCACGAGGGTGGTCTTGCCCGCGCCGTTCGGCCCGATCAGGAACCGGATGTCCCCGGCGGGCACCTCCAGCGAGACGCCGTCGACCGCGGTGAAACCGTCGAAGCTGACCCGCACGTCACGGACGGACAACCCGTCCAGTCGCTCCTCGCTCATGCCGGGCTGGCTGGGCATGCGCTCATGGCCCTCGCTGCGCTCGGTGCGTTCGCTCATGCCGGGCTGGCTGGGCATGCGCTCATGGCCCTCGCTGCGCTCGGTGCGTTCGCTCATGCCACCTCCACCTCCGCTCGGTCGGCGCGTCGCCGGGCCAGCGGGAACCACCCGCGCCGGCTCGACGCGGGGTCCGCGTCGCGGCGGCGGGCCAGCGCCCACAGCGACGCCAGGCCGCCGGGCAGGAACGCCACCACCACCACGAAGAGCAGACCCTGCAGGTACGTCCAGGTGCCCGGGAAGCGTTCGGAGAGGGCGGTACGCGCCCAGGCCACCGCGACCGCGCCGAGCACCGGCCCGAGCAGCGTGGCCCGACCGCCCACCGCGACCCCGATGACGAACTCGATCGACGGGACGATGCCGATCAGGGCGGGCGAGATGATGCCCACCGCCGGCACGAACAGCGCGCCGGCGAGGCCCGCCATACCCGCCGCCACCACGTAGGCGACGAGCTTGACCGACGCCGGGTCGTAGCCGAGGAAACGGACCCGCTCCTCGCCGTCGCGCACCGCCACCAGCAGCTCGCCGTAGCGGCTGTGCATGAGCTGGCGGGCCAGGGCGAGCAGCGCCAACAGGACGCCGGCGATGATGAAGTAGACCATCCGCTGGTTGACCGGGTCGTCCAGGTCGTAACCGAAGAAGCCCTGGATGTCGGTGAGCCCGTTGGTGCCGCCCGTGGTCCCCTGCTGACCGATCAGCAGGATCACCATGGCGGCGGCGAGGGCCTGGCTGAGGATGGCGAAGTACGCGCCCCGCACGCGGCGGCGGAACACCAGCGAGCCGAGCCCGAACGCGACGGCCATCGGCAGCAGCACCGTGGCGGGCAGCGCGAACCACGGGCTGGCGAACGGCCGCCACCACACGGGCAGTTCGTCGAGCTGCCCGTACAGCTGCATGAAGTCGGGCATCCCACCGGGACCCGCGTCGGCGAGCTTGAGGTGCATGGCCATCGCGTAGCCGCCGAGGCCGAAGAAGACGCCCTGGCCGAGGGTGAGCATGCCGCCCCGGCCCCAGGCGATGCCGATGCCGACGGCCACCATGGCGACGCAGAGGTACTTGGCGAGCAGGGCCAGCCGGAAGTCCGACAGCGCCAGCGGCGCGACGGCGAACAGCAGCGCCGCGCCGAACGCGAACCCGGCCAGCGTACGCAGCCGCGAGCGGCCACCGGGCCGTCTCGGTGGCACGGCGTCGGCCGGAGCCGGTGTGCTGGCGGTGCTCGGCGGCGCGGGTGTCACGGCGGTCATGCGAGGCTCCTGGTCCGCAGGGTGAACAGGCCCTGTGGTCGCCACTGGAGGAACGCGACGATCGCCACGAAGACGATCACCTTGGCGACGCTGAGGGTGGTGAGGTACTCCCCGGTGGCCTGGAGCACGCCGAGGGCGAAGGCGACGATCACGCTGCCCTTGAGCTGGCCGATCCCGCCGACGACGACGACCAGGAAGGCGTCGATGATCAGGTTGGTGCCCATGGTCGGGCCGATCGGGCCGAGGAGGGTGAGCGCCACCCCGGCGAGCCCGGCCAGGCCGGAGCCGATGAAGAACGTCGTCCGGTCGACCCGGGCGGTGGGGATACCGGACACCGCGGCGAGGTCGCGGTTCTGCACCACCGCGCGGACCCGACGTCCCAACGGGGTGAGCCGCAGCGCCAGGGTGAGCGCGGCGACGGCGGCCAGCGCCAGGGCCAGGATGAACAGCCGGTTGTTGGCGACGGTCAGCCCGCCGGGCAGCGCCACGTTGCCGGTGAGCAGGTCCGGCGCGCGGGTCTGCACGTTCGGGCTGCCGAAGACGTCCCGGGCGAGCTGTTGCAGCATCAGGGACACGCCCCAGGTGACCAGCAGGGTGTCCAGCGGGCGGGCGTAGAGCCGACGGATCAGCAGGATCTCCAGCAGCACACCCATCGTGCCGGCGACCACGAACGCCACCGGCAACGCCACCAGCAGCGACACACCGGCCCCGCTGATGCTCTGTTGCAGCACGTACGTGGTGTAGGCGCCGGCCATGATGAACTCGCCGTGGGCCATGTTGATGACGTTCATCTGGCCGAAGGTCAGCGCCAGCCCGAGCGCGATGAGCAGCAGCACCGCGCCGATGCTGATGCCGGTGAAGAGTTGACCGAAGAGGACTGTCACGGTGGGTACTCCGTACTGCTGGTCGGGGGGCCCGAGCGGAGGCGCGTCGTCGCGCCACCCGCCCGGGCCGGCGTCGTCAGCTCAGGCCGCTCGCCCACGGGTAGGTCTTGAGGTACGGGTCCGGCGCGACCGGCTTGCCGGAGTTCCACACCTCGGTGATCAGACCGTCCGCGCCGATCTTGCCGATGCGGGCGGTCTTGGCGATGTGCTGGGTCTTGCCGTCGACGGTGACCAGGCCCTCCGGCGCGTCGAAGGTGATCCCGTCGGACGCGCCGCGGACCTTCTCGACGTCGAACGCGCCGGCCTTCTCGACCATCGCCTTCCACAGGTAGACGCTGACGTAGGCGGCTTCCATCGGGTCGCTCGTCGGCTTGTCCGCGCCGTACTTCGCCTTGTACGCGGCCACGAACTTGCTGTTCGCCGCGCCGGGCGTGGTCTGGTAGTAGTTCCAGGCGGTGAGCTGACCCTCCAGGTACTGGGTGCCGATGCCCTTGACCTCCTCCTCGGCGATGGACACCGACACCACCGGCATGGCGGCGGCGGTCAGCCCGGCCGACTTGTACTCCTTGAAGAAGGCCACGTTGCTGTCACCGTTGAGGGTGTTGAAGACCGCCTTCGCGCCGGACGACTTGACCTTGTTGACGATCGTGCCGAATTCGGTGGACCCGAGCGGCGCGTAATCCTCGCCGACCACGGTCATCCCGTTCGCCGCCGCGTACGCCTTGATGATTTTGTTGGCCGTTCGGGGGAACACGTAGTCGCTGCCGACCAGGTAGACCGACTTCGTTCCCTGGGACTTGAGGTAGTCGAGCCCGGGGACGATCTGCTGGTTGGTCGTCGCGCCCGTGTAGAAGATGTAGGGCGACTGTTCCAGGCCCTCGTACTGCACCGGATAGAACAGCAGCGCCTTGTTCTTCTCGAACACCGGCTTGACCGCCTTGCGGCTGGCCGACGTCCAGCAGCCGAAGACAGCGGCGACCCGGTCCTCGGAGATGAGCTTCTCGGCCTTCTCGGCGAAGGTGGGCCAGTCCGACGCGCCATCCTCGCCGACCGGCTGGATCTTCTTGCCGAGGACCCCACCAGCCGCGTTGATCTCCTCGACGGCGAGCATGATCGAGTCGCGGACGGTGACCTCGCTGATCGCCATGGTGCCGGAGAGTGAGTTGAGCAGGCCCACCTTGACGGTGTCGCCGGAGACGTCGGCGGTGACGCCGGCCGTGCCGCCCTCGTCATTGGTCTTGCTGCCGCACGCGGTCATGGCTGCCGCGGCGACGAGGGTCATGGCACCCGCCAGGATGCGGCGGCTCCAAAGAAGTGACATCTAATCTCCCTGCGGTGCACTCAAGTAGCGAAAGGACGGTCGGTGCGGTCCGGTGGAGCTGACGTTGGCGATGCCGAGGTCGACGGGTGGACGTCGCCGGTGGTCATCGCATCGGGTACGGGCACGCAAAGCGTCGACCGACATGATTGCGTGAGTGTTTCCCAGTCCTTAATTGACTGTTTCCCCGACGCCTGGAGAGGGCGCACGCCACAATGGCCGACATCGCGTTCGCACGACGATGCCGGCAGTGATTAATTCGGGTGAGGAAAGGGCCACCACAATGGTCGGCGGACAGATTTCCGCCGACGGTGGACACAATCGCGGTATCCGGCCCCCGAGCCAGATACTTCACGCAGGAAGTATCTTAGGGCCGAGCCGGGTGGACCTGTCAAGCGTCCGGACGGGCGGTCAGAGCTGGGCGAGCACGGTGAAGTCCAGACCGTCGGCCTCGGCGAGGTAGATCCGCTGGCGCACGTGCCGCCGACGCAGCCGCAGCCGACCGCGCGGCCCGTGGTACGCCACCGAGTCGGCAGCCGTCTCGATCGCCCGTACGTCGAGAGTGCGGGCCTGCGCGATCAGGGCGGCGAGCAGCATCACACCCTCGTAGCAGGACTCCCCCAGACTGCCCAGCGGCGGCGCCTCCACCCCGAACCGGCGGGCGAACTCGCCGTGGAAGTCCAGGTTCTCCTGCGTCACCAGACCAGCGAAGAAGCCCGCCGTGCTGTAGAGCCGCCGCGTCGCGCCCACACCGCTGGCCAGCAGCATGTTCTCGTCCATCAGGGTGCTCAGCCGCAGGCAGCGCTGGTCCATCCCGGCCCGCCCGAACGCCCGGTTGAACCGCACCGCGTCCGCGCCGACGAGCAGCATCACCACCGCGTCGGCCTCGCTGCGCTCGATCTGGCGCAGCACCTCGTCGAAGTCGTGCGTCTCCAACGGCAGGAACGCCTGCCCCACCACCCGACCACCGCCGCGCAGCGCGTACCGCTGGGCCGCCCGCGCGGTGCGCCGGGGCCACACGTAGTCGTTGCCGACCACGAACCAACGGCGGACGCCCTGCTCGCCCGCGAGCAGCCGCATGGCGGGCCACAACTGGGCGTCCGGCGTCTCGCTGGTCAGATAGACCCCCTCGGTACGCTCACCGCCCTCGTACAGGGCGGTGTAGACGTACGGCACGCGGTGGGCGACCCGGGGCGCGAGCGCCTGCCGCACCGAGGAGATGTGCCAACCGGTCACGCCCTGCACGGCGCCCACCGACACCAGCGCCTCGACCTCGGCGGCCACCTCGGCGGGCGGGGCGCCACCGTCGACCGGCACCAGCCGTACCTCCCGGCCCAGCACCCCGCCGCAGGCGTTGATCTCCTCGACCGCGAGTTGGGCGCAGAGTTCGCAGGTCGGGCCGAACATTCCCGCCGGACCGCGCATCGGGTACACCAGCGCGATGCTGACCACGGCCCGATCGACGGTGAGCCACGGCGGTGCCGGCGCGGACATGAGCACATGATTGCCCGGACAACGACGCAAAACCAGACCTCACCACGGACCGGGACGACTCGCTACGATGACAGGGCCACCGGCCCAGGGAGTTCCATGTCAGACGTGCCCGGGGCGCCAGCCGACCTGCTGCGCTCGCTCACCCGCGCCGAACGGCTGCTCTCCCGCCGGTTGGCCGCCGTCCTGGCCGACGACGAGCTGACCACCGAGGCGTGGCGGGTGCTCTGCCTGCTCGCCGACGGTCAGGGCCACCCGATGAGCGAGGTGTCCGCCGAGGCCTCGCTGCCACCGGGCACCCTCACCAAGCTGGTCGACCAACTTGTCGACCGCAACCTCGTGTTCCGCCGGATCGACGTGCTGGACCGCCGACGGATCCGGGCCTACCTGACTGCCCGCGGCCGACGCGAGCACGCCCGCATCGACGAGCGGGTCCGGGCCAGCCTCGCCGAGGTGGGCGTACCGGCCGACACCGCCCTGCTCGACGACCTCGCCGAACTGATCGCCCGCCTCGACCCGGCCGGTCGCCGCGACCACGCCGAGGCGGCCGGCCCGCGCCGCTGACGTCGGGCTCACTCCACCTTGGTGAGCAGCGGCTTGCCCTTCTCGACGACGTACGTGGCCAACTCCACGGCCACCCCGTCGCCGACGTTGCGGGCCTGGTGGTGGACCCCGTACGGCACGGTCAGGGCGTCACCGACGTTGCACACCACCGGCGGCTGACCGTCGAGGGTGTACTCCAGTGACCCCTGGAGCACGCAGATGATCTCCTCACCGGGGTGGAAGTGCTTGAACGGCGGCGAGTCCGGCGTGAACTCGACCCGACTCTGCACGACCTCCCGGCCCTCGATGCTGAGATCGTGCCGCTGAAGATCGACGCGCCACAGCCCGGGAGCGCCCTCCACGGCTGTCGGACTGATGCCCTCGGGTCGAGCCTTGCCACCCATCACGGCCTCCTGTGAGCCCTCCGGCAACCGACGATCGCACCTTCGAAGACTAGGAGCATTCCGATCCGGCGGGGCCGAGATGCCGCATAACGGCGTCGGGGTTCAGGCCATGACCAGAGCGTGCAAGGAAGGGCCCCTTCCTAACGCCTGGTGTATAAGAAGGGGCCCTTCCTAACGGGATCAGCCCTGGACGCTCGCGCCCACCCGCGTCGCCGAGGTGGGCGCGCAGCGTGTGCGCGTCGGGCGCGGTGGCGCTCCACAGCGTCGCCGGACCACCGGCCAGGGGCAGCCGCGCGAGCGTGCCGTCGACCATCGCGGGCTCGGCGGGGCGCGACGGGTCCACCACCAGCAGCGACCCGGTGGCCGCCGCGCCGCCGAGCACCGCCGGGCCGGCCCAGCCGGGCGCGCCGGGCCCCACCGCCAGCGACTGGCGCAGCAACGGCCGGCCGTCGTAGTCGACCCGGGTGTGCACGACGGCGGCGCCGGGCGTCTCGCCGTACCGGCCGCAGATCACCTCGTCCCGCCAGCTCAGCCGCGCGCCCGGGGCCAGCTCGATGCGGGACTCGGCGAGGTGCGCGCAGCCGGCCGCCGCGACCAGTTGCTCGGGCAGCCAGTGCAGTGCGCCGCCGTCGTGCACCACGGCGCGTACCGCCATCCGCGACACGGCGCCGGGCCGGCCGGGCAGGGCGACCGAGGCGGCGACGCTGTGCACCCGCACCGCCGCCCCCGGCCCCACGTCGATCTCCAGCCGCAGGTCGTCGCCGGCGAGCGGGCCGGCCGCCCCGCCCACCACGTACACGGTCACCACGCGACCGTCCCCGGGCGTCTGCCGCAGCAGCAGCGGCGTCTCGCCGCGCAGCTCGGTCAGGGTCGTCCCGCCCCGACCGTCGGCGCGGGCCACCACCCGGGCGAACGCGCGCATCAGGCCGGGCCGGCCTGCGCGGCGATCGGGTGCAGGGCCGCGTGGTGCGCCAGCTCGTGGCGGATCCAGTCGGCGACCCGACCGGCCGTCGGGTCCCCGACGATCGACAGGAACACGGTCGGCAGGTCGCCGCGCCGGGCCCGCGCGTCCCGGTCCATCACGGCCAGGTCCGCGCCGACCATGGGCGCCAGGTCGGTCTTGTTGATCACGAGAAGGTCGGCGGACGTGACCCCGGGGCCGCCCTTGCGGGGCACCTTGTCCCCGCCGGCCACGTCGACCACGAAGATCTGCCGGTCCACCAGGCCCCGGCTGAACGTGGCGGTCAGGTTGTCCCCGCCGCTCTCGACCAGCACCAGGTCCAACGGGCCGACCGCCTCGGCCAGCTCGTCCACGGCGTCGAGGTTGGCCCCGATGTCGTCGCGGATGGCGGTGTGCGGGCAGCACCCGGTCTCCACCGCGCGGATCCGGATCGGGTCCAGCACGCCGGCCCGCTTGAGGAAGTCGGCGTCCTCGGTCGTGTAGATGTCGTTGGTGACCACGCCGAGTCGCAGTTCCTCGGCGAACGCCCGGCACAGCGCCGCCACCAGGGCGGTCTTGCCGGACCCGACCGGCCCGCCGATGCCGACGCGCAGCGCCCGGCCGGCCCGCGCGAGCGGCGGATGCGGGTCCACCCCCGGCTCGGGGTGGGTGTGCGGAACGGTCTCGTCGTGCGGATCGGCAGTGGGCGCAACGGTCGGCGAAACGGTGTCAGGACGCAAAGAGACGCACCTCCCAGGTGGCATGAGCTTCGGCGTAGATGTCGGCAAGGGGCGCGGCCGCCGCGGGCAGCCGCTCGGGTGGATCGTCGGCGGCCCGCGCCGCGTCGGCGGCGGTGCCGTCGCAGAGGTCGGTGAGACCGACCAGCAGGGCCTGCACCTGGTACGGGTCGAGGCCGAGCAGGCGTACGCCCGCACTGGCCGCGCCGGTCACCGTCCCGTAGGCGGCGACCGTGGCGGTCTCGGCGCGGCTCAGGCCGGCGGCGGCGCAGAGCAGCCCGAGCACCAACGGCTGGTGCGCTCCCTGCGGTGTCGCGGGCAGGTCGTCGAACGGGCCATCCGGCCAGATGGCCCGGCCGGCGCGCAGCAGGGCCCGGCCCTGGCGGCGGGACACCCCCCGCAGCGCCGGCGACGCGGTCCGGGCGTCCAACTCCGCGTCGAGCCGCGCCAGCGCGTTCCGGCGCGGGCTGTCGTCGGCCGGCGCTTCCCCGCGTACGGCGGAATCAGCCGCCACCGCCCCGCGTACGCCGGGACCGGTCGGCGTGGTCGCGCGCCGCGCGGGATGGCCGAGGCCGACCGAGCGCACGGTGGGGCCGACGCTGGCCGGCGTCACCGTCCGGTGCGCCGCCGCCGCGAACGCCGCGCCAACCAGCCCGGCGGTGGCCAGCCGGCCGACGAGGAACGCCTCCAACGAGGCCAGGTCGGTGACCCGGCCGGCGGCGACGGCGGCCTCCAGACCGCCGGAGTGCGCGTGCGCGCCGGCCGGGAAGCGACCGTCGGCGAGCAGCAGGAGCAGGCTCGGCGTCGGCATCAGAACAGGAAGTACCGCTGGGCCATCGGCAGGCGGGGCACCGGATCCGGCTCCACCACCTCCCCGTCGATCCGCACGGTGAAGGTGTCCGGGTCCACCTCGATCCGGGGCATCGCGTCGTTCTCCGGCAGGTCGGCCTTGCCCCGCGAGCGCACGTCCGCGACCGGCACCACCCGTCGCCGCACGTCCAGGCGCAGCCCGGCGTCGAGGGCGGCCGGCGCGACGAACGCCAGGCTGGTGGCCGCCGCCGCGACGCCGTAGGCCCCGAACATCGGTCGCGGCAGCATCGGCTGCGGCGTGGGGATGGAGGCGTTGGCGTCACCCATCTGGGCGTACGCGATCATGCCGCCCTTGATCACCAGGTGTGGTCGTACGCCGAAGAACGCCGGGTCCCACAGCACCAGGTCGGCGAGTTTGCCCGGCTCGACCGAGCCGATCTCGCCGTCCAGCCCATTGGCCATGGCCGCGCAGATGGTGTACTTCGCCACGTACCGCCGGGCCCGGTGGTTGTCGGCCGCCCCGTCGCCGGGCAGCGCGCCCACCCGCTCCTTCATGACGTGCGCGCTCTGCCAGGTCCGCAAAATCACCTCGCCCACCCGGCCCATCGCCTGCGCGTCGGAGCCGATGATGGAGATCGCGCCGAGGTCGTGCAGCAGGTCCTCGGCGGCCATCGTGGACGGTCGGATGCGACTCTCGGCGAAGGCCAGGTCCTCCGGCACGGACGGGTTGAGATGGTGGCAGACCATCAGCATGTCCAGGTGCTCGGCGAGGGTGTTGGCGGTGTACGGCCGGGTCGGGTTGGTCGACGACGGCAGCACGTTGGGCTCGCTGGCCACCGTGATGATGTCCGGCGCGTGCCCGCCTCCCGCGCCCTCGGTGTGGTACGAGTGGATGGCCCGACCGCCGATCGCCCGCAGCGTGTCGGCCACGAACCCGGCCTCGTTGAGGGTGTCGGTGTGGATCGACACCTGCACCCCGGAGGCGTCCGCCACCCGCAGACAGGCGTCGATCGCCGCCGGGGTGGTGCCCCAGTCCTCGTGCAGCTTGAAACCGCCCGCGCCGGCACGCAACTGCTCCCACAGCGCCTCTTCCGAGACGGTGTTGCCCTTGCCGAGCAGCAGCACGTTGACCGGCATCGTGTCCAGCGCCTCGTGCATGCGGGCCAGGTGCCAGGCGTTCGGGGTGACGGTGGTGGCCCGGGTGCCCTCGGCGGGGCCGGTGCCACCACCGACGAGGGTGGTGACGCCGCTGGCGAGCGCCTCGGTGACGATCTCCGGGCAGATGAAGTGCACGTGGGTGTCGACGGCGCCGGCGGTGAGGATGCGGCCGTTGCCGGCGATCACCTCGGTGGCCGGGCCGATGACCAGGTCGGGGTGGACACCGGGCATGGTGTCCGGGTTGCCGGCCCGGCCGAGGGCGACGATCCGCCCGTCCCGCAGGCCCACATCGGCCTTGACGATCCCCCAGTGGTCGAGCACCACCGCGCCGGTGATGACGGTGTCGAGGGCGCCCTCGGCGCGGGTGGCCCGCGACTGGCCCATCGACTCGCGGATCACCTTGCCGCCGCCGAAGACCGCCTCGTCGCCGCCCACGCAGTGGTCCGTCTCGACCTCGATCAGCAGGCTCGTGTCGGCCAGCCGGATGCGGTCGCCGGTGGTGGGCCCGTACAAATCGATGTAGCGGTCCCGCCGCACGGCGCTCACCGCGCCGACCCGTCGGTCGTCGGCGCGTCGGTCGTCTTCGCGGCCGGTGACGCGGTGTCCAGTGGGCCGGCGCACTCGCCCCGTAGGCCCGGCACGACGCGCGCGCCGCCGAGCGGCACCAGGTCGACGCTGCGGCTCACGCCCGGCTCGAACCGGACCGAGGTACCCGCCGGGACGGCGAGACGCTGCCCCCAGGCGACGTCGCGGTCGAAGGCCAGGGCCGGGTTGGCCTCGGCGAAGTGGTAGTGCGAGCCGACCTGCACCGGACGGTCGGCGGTGTTGACCACGACCAGGGTGGTCACCGGTCGGCCCACGTTGATCTCCACCGGGCTGGCCGCCGGCAGGATCTCCCCGGGGATCACGGGATCGGGTGGTGCACCGTCACGAGCTTGGTGCCGTCCGGGAACGTGGCCTCCACCTGCACCTCCCTCAGCAGCTCGGGGATGCCGTCCTGGACGTCGTCGCGGCCGAGCACGGTCCGGCCGGCCGACATGAGGTCGACCACCGACCGCCCGTCCCGGGCCCCTTCGAGCAGGAAGGCGGTGATGATCGCGACGGCTTCGGGATAGTTGAGTCGCAGGCCGCGCTCGCGGCGGCGCCGGGCGACATCGGCCGCGACGTGGACGAGCAGGCGGTCCTGCTCGTGCGGGCTGAGAAACACGGGATTCTCCGGTGGGGATCGGCGTGGTCGGCTCGCCGTCGGCTCCGCGCTGAGCCACGCCCGGGCAGCACCACCCGGGGTACGAGCTGGGATCACACGACCGCCGTGACGACCGTCGACGGGGTGGCCCGGGACTCCACCATCCCGGCCCGCACGACGGACACCCGGCGGTGTCGGTCGGATGCGGACCGCACCGCCCACCGCTTCAGCAGACCGTAGAGGATCGCCGTCGGGCGGGGCAACAGTGTGCCCGGGATGAGAGATCACGCCGTGGGCGGCCCCGGCGTCGGAAAGTCGACTCGCCCGCACGCCGCCCCACGTTTCGCAGTGCCTCCCCCCACGAGCGCGTCGATGGAATCATGACGGGTGCGGCCCGCCCAGTGCCGCGCATCTATCCACAGTGGAGGCAACCGTTGGGCGAGTCCCCGCCCCCCGCGCCGACGACCGGCAACAGCGACGACCGCCGGCTCCGGACCCTCGCCGTGATCGGTGTGGCGGCCAACGTCCTCGGTGTGGTGACCGCCGTCGAGAGCTGGCTCAAGCGGGACGTGCTGCTGTTCGCCCTCACCCTGACGGCGGTCCTGGTCCTCGGCGGGTTCTGGCTGTGGCGTCGGCGGACCCGCGTCGCGATCGCCCTGCTGGCGCTGGGCTGCCTGCTGCTCGGCGGTGTCCTGGCGACCCAGCTCCGCCACCCGTCGACGCCGCCACCCACCGCTGGCGCACCGTCGACGTCACCGCCCGCCGCCGGAGGGCCAACGGGGGCCGCGACGCCGAGCGCCAGCCCGGCCGCACCGCCCACCGGCCAGACCACCCCGACCCCCGGGGGTACGACGGACCCCGACGCGCCCCGCACCCTCGTCGACCGGAACGTGGTGCTGCCCCGGTCGGCCGCCGTCGACGTCGACCAACCGGATCAGCCGGTCGTCCCGAACCACTCCGACGGCGCGACGGACGGGCTCGACCTCTACCACGACTGGGGCGATCTCCGTTCGGACAACATCCAGGTCGCCAACACGCCGAGCGTGTACCAGTACTCCGGCGGCAACCCCGGCCAGGCGTACGCGGGCTGCGTCGCGTCCGCCACCGGCTCGGCGCGGGCCTTGTTCACGCCCGGCGCCGACTGGTGCTTCCGCACCTCGGAGGGGCACCTCGGGTTCGCCACCATCACCAACGACAGCCGTGCCGACAAGGCGTTCGTGGTCCACGTCGTGGTGTGGGACGCCACGGGCAGTTGACGCTGCGCCGGGTAGTCGTTTCCGCGAGACGTCACTGCGGGGGATGATCGCTCGATGACCGCGACGAGGCGTACGGGCGCACTGATCGGCGCACTGCTCCTGGCGGTGACCACCGTCGGGGTATGGCTGCTCTGGCTGGGCTGGGACACCGGTTACACGGTCGACGCGCGGACCGGGACGACCAGCGGTCCGTACGAAGCGTGGCAGGTGATCGGCTGCGTGCTGACGCTCGTGCTGCTGGCCGCGTTGGCCGGGTGGCGACTCAGCCCGTGGCTGGTGGCGCCCGTGATGACTGTCGCCTTCACCGCTGCCTGGTCCCGCCAGGCGGCGTCGCGCGACGACAGCGGGCTGTGGGTTGTGGGAGCGGTCCTGGTGCTGGTCGGGATGGCGGTGGGCAGTACGGCGGTGAGCCTCGCCGTCCGGCAGGTTGCCGGTGGCCGGGTTGGCCGTCCCGCCTAGGACGCATCCCGACGACCTCGCACCGGCTCGTTGGTCGGCGCCCGTGTGGACACGCGCCCCGCGAGGCGAACAAGGAAACCCTGATCATGCCGACGAACACACCTCGTCGCTTCGAGGCTGCGGTGGTGTGCGGCATGCTTGGTGCCGACGTGAATTGGTGCGACTGGGCGACCTGCTCCGCCTGCACCCGCAGGCTGTCTACGAGCAGTACGGCCGGCACCGCGATGGCCTGCACACTGCGGCCGAGCAGCATCGTGAACTGGCGCGGCGCGGGAGCAGGTGTCGCCGGACTCGTTGCGACTCAGCAGGAGTTACGCGTGATCAATGCCAGCTACAGGTATCAATTACGAAAGACCAGATGCCTGGTCGCTGGAATCGAACGGACGGGGCGTGTGCACGAGGCCGCTGAGCACAACCGTCAATCCTCGCTCGAATTCCTGGCCGGTGAACTCGGCGCCGACTGGGGCCAGTTTCGAGAGGGTAGGGAGTGCGTCGGGTGCGAGCGCTGCCACACGTTGGGCGGCGTCGCCGGCATCCTTCTCGCGCGATAGCCGGCCAGCTAGTTCGTTCTGCGCGATGCCCATGACGAAGGCAGAGACGGTCCGGAATGCGACGAACAGGTCGACGCCGTCCATGCCTCCGCGTGCCAGCGCTGCCGCGAGGGCCTCGGCTGGCGCGAGACTGGCGCGGGAGGAGGTGCGGCGGGTGAGTACGAGCGGGATGACTGCGGGATGCGCGCGGAACGTTCGCCACAGGGCCGTGGCCACCGCGCGCGTGTCGGCCACCCAGTCGTCGGTTGGCTCCGGTATCTCGACGAGGGCGGAGACGGCGTCGACCACGAGTTCCTCGAGGGCTTCACGGCTGTCGACGTAGTTGTAGAGGGTCATGGCTCCCGTCTGCAGGGACGCCGCGAGAGAGCGCATGGTGAGCCCGACGAGACCGTCCCGGTCGACGATCGCCAGCGCGTGTTGCTGGATATCCACGAGGGTGAAACGGGCTCTCATGCTGGCTACTCCCGGCTTAGGTACGGCGTACGTATCTCAGGCTACTATACGTACAACGTACGTAAGTAGAGGAGAGTTCGGTGACCATCACGAGAACGAGGGGCCTGCCGTCCCAAACCGGCCACAGGGGCGGAACCGACTTCCGCGACCTTGTTCGACACCAGGACGACGCGTTCGTTGCTTTCGCCTGCACCCTGACCGACGAAGAGTGGGAGCGACCCAGCCTCTGTGCGGGCTGGACGAACAAAGACGTACTCGCCCACCTCGTGCTCGGCCTGCGCCTACCGCCGCCCCGACTGCTGCTCGCGATGGCGCGGCGGCACTGGTCGTTCGACGCGGCAAACGACGTCCTCAGTCGCGAGTACGCCAGCGGGTGCACCGCTCGGGAGTTGATTGACGCGTTCGACCGCGCGCGGGCGCGCCCGAAAGGTATCGGACGCCTACTGCCGGCGCCGCTGATGCTCGGTGACCACGCCGTCCACCACCTCGATATCGCGCTCGCGCTCGGCCGGTCCGGCGTCCTGTCGCCGCAGGTGACCGACGCGGTCCTCGCCGTCGAGACGCGCGTGCCCAACCCGTTCATTCCGGCGGCCGCGCGAGCCCGGGGCATCGCGTTCCGCGCCACCGACACCAACTGGTCACGTTCGTCGGGGCGGGACCTCGAAGTGCTCGGCACCGCCGAAAACATCATCTCCGTCCTCGCCGGCCGACACCACGCCATCCCCGACCTGACCGGCAGCGGTGTCGCCACCCTGACAAGCCGACTCTGAGACGGGACCGGCCTCATGTGGCCCAGTTGCCTCGCGCCGGGCCCAGCCCTCGGCGCGAGGTGTCCCAGATCACTTGACACGTACGGCGTACGCGAGACAGGCTTACGTACGTTGTACGTGTCTTGTTCGGGGCGCACGAAGTGCCGCCCCACGCAATCGACAGACGGATCCCGGCCGGCTGGCCCATTCAAGAGCACAGCGGGGCCGGGGCAATTTCACTCTCCTTCAGAGGACTGCATGTTCAGTATCGACAAGGAACTTTTCGAAGCCGCAAACGCGATCGCAGCAGCCGCCCCACCCACGCCGCCGGTCGTCGATGACTGGAAGACGCGGCGGGCGAACATCGACGCCCTCTACAACGGACTGGCTGCCGTCGCCACACCCGACGACAGTATTGAGATCGTGGACTTCACCGTGCCGTCTTCGGACGGGCACGCTCTTCCGCTACGCCTGTACAAGCCGGAGAACCCGCCGAACGCACTTGTTGTTTATGCCCATGGAGGCGGTCTCATCGCCGGTAGCCTCGACGGCTACGACCACGTTTGCCGCCGCTACGCCTCGGAGGCCGGGGTAGCGATGATCGCGGTCGACTACCGCCTGGCACCCGAAGCGCCGTTCCCAGCCGCGGTCGAGGACTGTGTCACCGCGGTCCAGTGGGCGATCGCGCACGCCGCGGAGCGGGTACCCGGGGCCCGCGTCGCGCTCATGGGCGACTCCGCCGGAGGCGGTCTCGCCGCAGCGACCGCGCTGGTGTGTCGCGACCGTCAGATCGGGCCCCTGGCCGCGCAAATCCTGATCTACCCGATGCTCGATGATCGCACCGCAGTCGCCGACCCGGCGGTCGAGCCGTTTCTTGCCTGGTCGGTGGCCGACAACATCACCGGTTGGCGGGCCTACCTGGGCGACACGTACGGCACGGACGACGTGCCGGCCTCCGCTTCCGCCGCCCGCGCAGACTCACTCCACGATCTGCCGACGGCATACCTCGAAGTCGGCCAACTGGATCTCTTCTGCGCGGAGACGGTCGCCTACGCCACGCGGCTCATGGAACACGGTGTGCCCGTGCACCTGTCGGTGCGCCCCGGCGCATTCCACGGTTTCGACCAGCTCGCGCCCAACTCCCGCATCGCACAGAGCACGTTCGCGGACCGTGTCGCCTTCCTTCAGGGCCTTTAACACCGACCGCTCGCTGGCCCACATGTCAACTCCCCTGACCGTCAGAACCACCAGCAAGGAGATCCCGTGAGTACCAAGACCGCCCTCATCACCGGTTCGACGAGCGGAATCGGCCGCGCCACCGCGCTCAAGCTCGCCCGCAACAGCATCCGTGTCGTCGTCTCCGGCCGCGATACGCAACGAGGGCAAGAAGTAGTGGAGCAGATCCGCTCCGAAGGAAACGAGGCTCACTTCGTCCGCGCGGACCTGCGTGACGCACAGTCCGCTGTCGAACTCGCGACCAAGGCCACCGAGGTCGCCGGCGGAGCCCTCGACATCCTGGTGAACAATGCGGCGACCGGGGCCGGTGGCCCGACTGCGGGCACCGAGGAGTCGACCTTCGACGCGGTGCTCGGCACCAACCTGAAGGCCCCGTTCTATCTGGTCGCGACTATCGCGCCCACGATGGCGGCACGGGGCAGTGGAGCGATCGTCAACGTGTCCACCCTCGCCGCCGGAGTCGCGCTCCCCGGTCTGTCGGTCTATGGGGCGAGCAAGGCCGCCCTGGACCTGCTGACCAAGAGCTGGGCAGCCGAGTTCGGCCCTGCCGGAGTGCGGGTGAACTCCGTCAGCCCCGGTCCGACCCGTACTCCGGGATCCGAAGCCTTGGGAGAGTACCTGCAGCTGCTCGCAGCGCAGGCCCCGCTGGGCTTCGTCGCCAATCCGGAAGACATCGCCGCAGCGATCGCGTTCCTCGTCAGCGACGAGGCACGGTTCGTCACCGGCACAGTGTTGGACGTGAACGGCGGCCGCACCATCGTGTGAGGATCCTGGCGCGGGCCCTGTCGACTCCGGCCCGCCGCACATACGGGCGCCGACCAGGAGGGACGTACAGAGAGCCGGTCGAGCCCCGTCATGTACGCGCCGCCCAGCGTCCAGCCGCTGCGGTGCTCGGGGTGTTCGAGGCGGCGCGCGAGGCCGGTTTCACCGCCGACCCGGCGGGACACTCCGGTGGAGTGGTAGTACACGGCAGAGACGAGAGGTGGCATGTCCGCCGACAGGCTGTCCGCTCCTCAGCGGTCATGATCACTCGGGTCCGTTGCTGCCGCCTGTAAGCTCCCGTACCAAATCGACGCCCTGTTCCGGCCGTACCCCGCCCTGGCTACCTTGGGCGAGGCCGGCATCGCCGCCGCCGCGTCCGCCGAGGCCGGTCTCGACCAGGTGGACGCGCAGACCTCGTTCGAGACTGCGGCCGCATTGACCGCCACCACGGGTCGCGTCGTGTCGTTCGACTGGTCGCGATTCGCCACCACTGCCGGACGCTGCTTCGCAAGCTCCCGACCAGGTTCGCGAGTTGAAGCAGTCTCGCCGTGGCACTTTCTGGTCGTCGCGCCCGAGATTGACGAGCAGGCCGATCAGGTCCAGGCGTGGCTGGCTCTCTCGCGTGCCGTGGCGACCCCGTCCGACGGTGTCGGGCGCCTCCTGAGGAATGCCCGACACCGTCGTCGAACCGAACCCGGGGCGGGGTCCAACCTCATGTTGGTGAGGTGCCTTGTGCGAGCCGGGCGAGGTGATCCCACTCCTCCCACAGGGCAATCCGGCGCGCGTACTCCGGACGGAGCAGTTTCAGGCCATTCGCGCCGAACAACACTCGCAACGGCGGACTGGGGTCATCAGCGACGGCGAGGATCGCCTGTGCGGCCGCAGCCGGATCACCCGGAGCGATTCCGGTGCCCTCGAAGCCAGCCATCAGCGCCTTGCGGGCATGGTCGTACTCGGGCATCTGCGGAGCGGGAGTACCGAGTTCGCTCGGGAACGTGAGTGGCTCGATGAGTGTCACGTGAATGCCGTACTCCGAGACCTCTGCCGCCAGCGCCTGGCTCAACGCCTCCAGCGCCCACTTTGTTGCATGGTAGGTCCCCATGACGGGGGTGGCGATGACCCCGCCCATGGACGAGATCTGGATGATGCGGCCGTTGCGACGCTCCCTCATGTGCGGCAGAACTGCCTGAGTCGCGTACAGAGCGCCGAAGTAGTTGACCTCCATCTGCGCTCGTGCCTGCGCCGCGCTGACCTCTTCGATGGCGCCCATCACCGCCTGCCCCGCGTTGTTGACCAGGATGTCGATACCGCCGAGTCGATCTTCGGCAGTCTCGATCGCCTGATGCACGGCCGCCTCATTCGTGACATCGAGTTCGAGCGGAAGAACCAGGTCGCCGTATTTCTCAACGAGAGGGCGCAACGCGTCGGCAGATCGTGCGGTCGCAGCGACACGGTCGCCGCGGGATAGCGCGGCTTCCGCCCACCGGACGCCCAGGCCTCGCGATGCTCCCGTGATGAACCAGGCTCTAGGGGTGTTTGTCGTCATGCTAAAGAACTCCTTATCACTTTCACTATCCGTGGGTGTCAGGCTCGGCGCGTCGACGGCCAGGCCGGGCGAGTGGTCTCGCTTGCCTCGTCGATCGCGATGAGCAACTCGGCAGGAAGCGGGGCGCCATAGACGTAGCAGGTGTCGATCTCGCGGTAGCCGCGGCTACGGAACTGGTCGAGCATCCGCCTCGCTGTGGGGACGTCGCGGACACGCGCTCCTCTGCCGTGGTAGCCGAGTGTCATGGTGCCGAAGATGATCCGCTCGACAGGCACAGAAGACCTCCTCATCACGTGGACCGACCGCTTCACCAAAGCGGAGACACGTCTCCGATACGGCCAAGCTATCATAACGGAGACGCGTCTCCGATTCCGGTGATCGCTTGAGGAGAGGACGCATGGACGAGAGCGCAGGCCCAGCCCAGCCGCAGCCCGACCGACGGACGCGACGCAAGGACGCGGAGCGGAACCGCTCTGCGCTCATCGCCGCCGGAAGCGAGCTGTTCGACGCGGCAGGGCTGCTGCCGACGCTTGACGACGTCGCGCGACGAGCCGGAGTCGGTGTTGGCACCGCCTATCGTCACTTCCCCAACAAGTACGCGCTCGCGCAAGCAGTCTTCGCCGAGACAGTCGAGACAATGCTCGAGGCCGCAGAATGCGCGGCAAAGATGGAGGACGCGGCCGACGGACTCGCGGCCTTCTTCGAGGCGGTGCTCGAACCGCAGGCGAACAAGCGCGCCCTCGGGAAGCTTCTGAGAGGCACACCGACCGAGGACCCTGGAGCCGGTAACGTCCAGGCGCGCGTCAAGCGCTGCATCGACCAACTGTTACAACGCGGTCGCGAGCAGCGGGTGATCCGGGCCGACGTCGCAACCACCGACGTCGGTGTCCTGATGTCCCTGATGGCTCACCTCATCGAGACCTTCGGCGACGCGAACCCACGGCTCTGGCGCCGCTTTCTCCCGATTCTCCTTGATGGCCTACGTGCGGACGCGCCGACGTCGCTCCCAGAGCAACCATTGAACACATCTGCGTTCCTCAGCCGCCTCACCGCCGGCTAGTTGCGCATCCACCCTGACCGACCCGCAAACACCACCTCAGGCAGCGTCCCAAGCTGACACCACCCAGGTCACCCGATATCGATAAAGCCGCGCCTGACATCGTTGAGCTAAACAACCCCGATTGGCCCTTCTCCAGCATTCCGGACCAAATCCGGTATCCGGATCTGCCGCTGTTCGCGCGCCGCGCAGCGTCACGATCGCTTGTGTCAGGTGCCGTCCGGTCCCGCCGGTCAGGGGCAAGAGGGATCGCCGATTGCGCTAGGGATTGGCGGTCGGCCGGATGAACGACAAGGCCCTCGGCAGGACGTAACAGAACTCGCCGCCACCTTACGCGTCCACGAGGCCACCGGCTCGTTCCATCGCATCCCAAAATGGCTCAGTCGAGCGGATGACGTCCTCCGCCGTAGCCGGATCAGTGTCGATGGCAGCGCAGACAGTTGCCGTCAGCTCCGCGCGAGATTCGGCGGGCATGTCCTGCAACGGATCATGAGGCATCCGCAGAAGCTACCTCAGGCGACGTCCCCGCTCATGCCGCTGGTCGCGCGTCAGGCAGCCCAACCTGCATCGGTTGCCACGTGCGCCGCCTTGCGTCGCGGAGCCCGATTCTGCGGATGAGCGGACGCATTGAGGTTGCGGATGCCGTGCTCCGTCGTCCGCGAACGAGCTCTCCGCCGTGGCATTTCCAGTTGGTAGGGTCGCGGCGTGACGACGAGCGCGGGCCTTGATGCTGGCGTTCCGCCGGAGCTGCGGCGGTGGACGTGGGAGCATCCGGTCAGCCCGCGCTGGCTGCTCCTCGGCGACGTCGGCTTCGAGTGCTCCTACGAGATCGACATCCCGCTGGCGCTGTGCGCGGAGATCGAAGGAGTGTTCGTCGACCTGCCGCCCCGGCCACGGGAGCGGTTCACGCTCGTCGGTTGCGCTCCGGCCGGCGCCCTCGCCGACCTGCTCGACCGGCTGCCCGCCGAGGCACTCGGCACCGAAAGAGCCTGGCTGGGGAACGTCTCCGTAACGGCACCTCCCCCACCACCGGGCACGCCGCCGTCCTGGTGGGGCGAGGATCTCGCCGACGTCGTCGTCCTCGCGCAACGGCCAAGCGCGACGATGCCGGAAACCGTGGACATCGACCTCAAGGGGTTCGTCCACGTCTATGACCGCACGGACGCCGTCGAACGTCCTAGCGACGACGTCACCGAATTCGTACTCCTGGGCCTGGACGAGGCTCCCTACGGTACCTGTCGGGACGTCATCGGCGTATTCCGCGAGCAAACCGCACCGCCGGTGCCACAGGTCCGGTTGCTCGGCTGCCGACCGGAACCACTGTTGCTGAATGCGCTGGGCGCGGTCGGGCAGTCGACCAAGGGCGGCCTGCGCCACCGCCGGATCCGCGCCGAGGTCTACATGGTCGCCGCCGACGGTTCGATCAGCCCGGTCATCGCCGCCGTGGTGTCCGGAACCGTCCAGGCCGGCGAGCCGTCGCGGCTCGGTCCCGGACTCCTCGACGTGATCATCGACAGCGACCCGCAGGAGCCGATGCCGACCGGCGTCCTCGGCGTCCTCAGGCACTGGTGGACCGGACGGCCCATCGAGAAGAACCTGTGGGCCGGCTACGACCGAGAGCTGCGTCAACGTTGGGCAGGAGCAGCACTCGCCCACCAATCCGGTGCGCCGGACCGGCCGGCCGGCAGCACGTACGAACTCGACGGCCGGTTCGTCACCGACGTTGAAGGGTTCTACTGCGCGATCGGCGAGGCGATCAACGGCCCGGGCGGATACTTCGGTTGGAACCTCGACGCCCTCGACGACTGCCTCGCCGGAGGGTTCGGCGCGCGTACACCATTTCGGCTGGTGTGGCACAACTCTGCCATCGCCCGCGAACACCTCGTCGCCGGCTACGACCGGCGTTTGCTGCGTTCGGCGACCACCTTGGACTATCTGCTGCGCATGCTCACGGAGCACCAGGTCGAGATCGAATTGCGCTGAGCCGTGAGCCGACGGGATCGCCGATCGCGCCACGGATTGGCGGTCTGCCGGAGGAACGACAAGACCCTCGGCGATCAGAGCTGAAAGTTGCTGGTCAGAGGCGGGAGCCTACGGTTGCGGGATGAACCTTGACTACTACTCAGCAGCCGAAGGCGTCGACATCGTGGGTGCCCGTGCTGAGCTTTGTCACCTCGCTGAGCTGGTAGCAGGCGGAGGCGAGTTGAGCCTTGCGCCGTCGGCTCACTCTCGGCACCTACGGGGTGTTCTCATCGAAGTGACGCAGGGGCCCGTCGTCATTGGTGTCGACGATCGCCACTATCTCAGCATCCACGGTGGCGCGGAAAGCCGGTCGCTCCTCGCCGACCTGCTACGGCAGGTAGCCAGCATGGACGACGGCGGCCACGTTCACCTCGAGTACTTCGAGGGCCACTATTTCCTGGCACCGGACAGCGTGCCGCTCATCGTCAACAGTCCTCATGGCGGGATGCCACGGCGCTAATCAGGCCCCCGCTCGTCTCAGGACGGGCCGGCGGTCCAGGGCGCGTCCGGACCGGTGCGGTACGCGCTCTCGCCGGGACCGAGGTCGAGAACGTCGAGCAGCGTGCGGTCGTTTTCCACGGCGTGGTGGAGGTGGCTGAGCTTGCCCGTCGCGGGGTCGGCATCGCTCGCGCCGACGAGTTGCCAGAGTCCGTCGTCGGCGTCGTGGCTGACGTACAGGATCGGCTCTTTCTGGTCGAAGACCTCGCCGGTCTGGATGCTGCTGGTCCCCAGCAGCCAGTGTTTCATCCACCGCGCGCGCCGGTCACGCTCCATGACGAGGTCCACCACCCACCAGATGAACGGCAGATCCTCGTGCGCGCGGGCCTCGGTCGCCGTGAGGTCCGGCCCGCCCTCGGGGACTCGCTCGAACGGCTCGTCGACGAGCGAGCAGGCATAGCTGTTCTCGCTGTTGAAGATGATCGCGTGGATGCTGGCGCCGCCGGGGTTTCCGGCTCCGATCCCTACCGTGAGCCGGGCGACGTGGTGCTCGGAGTTGGTCGTCCAGCCGAACGCGTACGACGCGAGCTCACCACGGGGCCCGACGAACTCGCCGAAAGCGCGCCGTTCCACACCCGAGCCGGCCTGCGTCTCGGTCAACCGGCCCTCGATCACCTTCGGATTCACGCGGCGAGACTACCGGCACGGAGGGAACGGGCAGATAGGCGGCGGCGCGTCGCTGGGTGCTGGCGCGCCGCCTACCTACCCGTCCGCGGGCCGGTCAGTGGGACGACCACGGGCGCATGACGTGATCATCGTTGGTCGCTGAGCGGCGAACCGCACGGCGTGTCGTGTCGCTCAACGACCAACGATCGCGGGCTCCGGCGTCGGGCGGAGTGTCGTCGTGCCGGCGAAGGGGATATCCGGGAGATCCACGGGCTGGGCGTCGGGGTGTTGCCACAGGCCGCGCTCGCGCAGGATCGGTAGCACGCCCTCGCCGAACCAGTACGCCTCCTCCAGGTGGGGGTAGCCGGAGAGGATGAACTCGTCGATGCCGAGCGCGTGGTACTCGGCGATCCGGTCGGCGATCTCGCGGTGGCTGCCCACCAGGGCGGTGCCCGCCCCACCCCGGACCAGGCCGACGCCGGCCCACAGGTTGGGTGCGACCTCCAGGCTGTCGCGGGAGCCGCCGTGCAGGTCGAGCATCCGGCGCTGCCCCTCCGACTCGCTGCGGCGCAGCCCCACCTGCACCGCCTTGATGTCGGCCTCGGCGATGCCGTCGAGCAGCCGGCGAGCCTGCGCCCACGCCTCGTCGGCGGTGTCGCGGGCGATGACGTGCAGCCGGATGCCGAAGCGCAGCTCCCGGCCGGCGTCGGCGGCCAGGGCCCGTACCCGGTCAATCTTCTCGGCGACCTGGGCCGGTGGCTCGCCCCAGGTGAGGTAGACGTCGCTGTGCCGCACGGCCACGGGTAGGGCGGCGGCGGACGAGCCACCGAAGTAGACCGGCGGCGTGGGGTCGGGCAGCCGGTGCAGTCGCGCCTGCTCGACACGCAGGTGGTCGCCCGCGTGGTCGACGGTCTCCCCCCGCCACAGCGCGCGGACGACGTGCAGGAACTCGTCCGTGCGCGCGTACCGGGCGTCCTTGTCCAGGAAGTCGCCGTACGCCCGCTGCTCGGTCGACTCGCCGCCGGTGACCACGTTGAGCAGCAGTCGGCCCCGGGACAGCCGTTGGAAGGTGGAGGCCATCTGCGCGGCGAGGGTGGGTGAGGTCAGGCCGGGCCGGAACGCCACCAGGAACTTGAGACGTTCGGTGACCTCGGTGAGCATCGCGGTGCTGAGCCAGGCGTCCTCGCACCACGCGCCGGTCGGGGTGAGCGCGCCGACGAAGCCGAGTTGCTCGGCGGTGCGGGCGATCTGACCCAGGTAGGCCACGCTCGGCGGGCGGGCGCCCCCGGCCGTGCCGGTGGGTACGCCGTGTCCACCGCCGACGACGTCCCGGCTGTCGCCGTTGGTGGGCAGGAACCAGTGGAAGGTGAGGGTCATCGGGACTCTTTCCGTGTGTGCGTGGCGCTCCTGAGGGGTGGGACGAACCCGCCGACAGCCTACCCATAAAACCTATCGGGTTAGTAGGCTACCGCCCACGCCATCCCACGCCGGTCGACGCGGCCCGGCCCACCCGCTCGCCCAAGGAGCCGTCATGCGTAATCCCCCGCGCCGCCGCCTTTTCACGGCCGCGATCACCGCCCTCGTCCTCGTCGCCGCGGCCGGCGTGAGCGCCTGCGGCGGACCGGCCGACGCCGGCGGCGGCGGTGGCAAGGGCAAGTTGCGGATCGGCTACCAGCGCTTCGGCGGGCTGAGCCTGGTCAAGGCGCGCGACGCGGCCCCGGACGTCGAGTGGTCGCTGTTCGAGAGCGGGCCGGCGCTCACCGAGGCGCTCAAGGCCGGGTCGATCGACATCGGACAGGTGGGCGAGGCCCCGCCGGTCTTCGCCGCCGCCGGCAAGATCCCGTTCTCCATCGTCGGCACCTCGGCGCCGATCCCGCAGGGTGAGGCCGTGCTCGTCAAGGCCGCCAGCGGCTACCGCAGCTTCGCCGACCTGAAGGGTAAGACGGTCGCCCTCAACAAGGGCTCCAACGTGCACTGGCTGCTGGTGCGGCTGCTGGAGGCAAACAAGATGACGCTGCGCGACATCAACGTCAAGTACCTCAAGCCGGCCGAGGGACGCCCCGCCTTCGACAGCGGTCAGGTCGACGCCTGGGTGATCTGGGATCCGTACTTCGCCCTGGCCGAGCAGCCGGGCGTGCGGGTGCTCGCCGACGCGACCGGCCTGGCCAGCAACCGCGAGTACGTGCTCGCCGCCCCGGACGCGGTCACCAAGCGCACGGACGACGTCCGGGCGTTCCTCCAGAAGTACCGCGAGGTGACCGACTGGGGCATCGCCAACCCGCAGGAGCGGGCCCGCGTCCTCGCGCCGGAGTTGAAGATTTCGGAGGACGTCACCAGCCGCGCCCTGAGCCGCAGCGCCAAGCCGCTCGCCCCGGTCACCCCGGCCATCGGCGACGAACTCCAGGCGATCACCGACAGCTTCGTCAAGCTGGAGCTCATCCCGGGCCCGGTCGACATTAGGAGCCGGGTGGACGACCGTTTCAGCGCGGTGTTCCAGTGAGTCGTACCCCGCTGCTCGACACGCCGCCGGAGGTGGCGGCGGAAGCGACGCCGCAAGCGCGCCCACGGCGGACCCGGCGGTGGCGGCGGATCGTCAGTCCGGTCGTGCTGGTGCTGGGCTGGGAGCTGGCGGCCCGGACCGGCGTGCTGGCGCCGGAGAAGCTACCCGCGCCCAGCGACGTCCTCGCGACCGGCTGGCGACTGTCCCGCGACGGCACGCTCGCCGTGCACCTGGTGGACTCCCTGACCCGGGCCGGCGCGGGGCTGCTCATCGGCGGCGTGCTGGCGCTCGTGCTGGGTACGGTGGCCGGGCTGTTGCGACTCGGCGACGACCTCGTCGACCCTCCGGTGCAGATGGCCCGCATGTTGCCGCACCTGGGCCTGGTGCCCCTGCTGATCATCTGGGTCGGCATCGGCGAGTCGCTGAAGATCAGCCTGGTGGCGCTCGGCGCGTTCTTCCCGGTCTACTTCAACACCTACGCCGGCATCCGGGACATCGACGAGCGGCTGGTGGAGGCGGCCCGGGCCTGCGGGCTCGGGCCGGCCGCCCGGCTGCGTCACGTGGTGCTGCCCGGGGCGCTGCCGTCGCTCTTTCTCGGTCTGCGCCTCGCGATCGGCGCGGCCTGGCTCAGCCTCGTGGTCGGCGAACAGGTCAACGCCCAGACCGGCATCGGCTTCCTGATGATGGAGGCCCGCGAGTTCAGCCAGACCGACGTGGTGGTCCTCGGCCTGCTCGTCTACGCGCTGCTCGGGCTGATATCCGACCTTGCCCTACGCGTGGCGGAGAGGAGGATGTTGACATGGCGACGCGGACTGCGAGCCACCTGATCGGCGCGACCCCGGTGCTGACCGCCCACGCGATCCGCCGGTCCTTCGGGCCGACGGCCGTGCTGGCCGGGGTCGACCTCAGCATCGCCCGGGGCGAGGTCGTGGCCCTGCTCGGCGGCAGCGGTTCGGGCAAGAGCACTCTCCTGCGCATCCTCGCCGGCCTGGACGGTGCGGCGACCGGTGAGACCGTCGTGCACGGCACCGCCGCCGTGGTCTTCCAGGAGCACCGGCTCCTGCCCTGGAAGCGGGTGGCGGCGAACGTCGGGCTCGGCCTGACCGGCCCGGACACCGCCGGCCGGATCGAGCGGGCGTTGACCGAGGTCGGGTTGGCCGAGCGGCACCGGGCCTGGCCGGCCGAGCTGTCCGGCGGGCAGGCGCAGCGGGTGGCCGTCGCCCGGGCGCTGGTCCGCGAACCGGACCTGCTGCTGCTCGACGAGCCGTTCGGCGCCCTCGACGCGCTCACCCGGCTGCGGATGCAGGTGCTGCTGCGCCGGCTCCGCGCCGAACACGGCTTCGCCGCCCTGCTCGTCACCCACGACGTGGAGGAGGCGCTGCTGCTCGCCGACCGGATCCTGCTCCTCGACGAGGGCCGCATCGCCGCGGACCTGCCCGTCGACCTGCCACCCACCCGCACGCCCGACGAGCCGGGCTTCGGCGCGTTGCGCCGCCTCCTGCTCGACCGACTCGGCGTTCCCACCACCTGAGGCCCACCACCTGACCACCACCTGACGAAGCGGAGATGCGATGACCCGCTGGACACCCGACCCCACCTTCTACCCGTCACCCCGCGAGGCGGCCACCGCGCCGGCCGAGAAGCTCGCCTACGTGGCGGCCTTCGACCGTACGGCCAGCCGCCCGGACGCCATCGTGGTGCTCGACACCGACCCGGACTCCCCAGACTACGGCCGGGTGGTCGGCTGGACCGACCTGCCGCACCTCGGCGACGAGCTGCACCACTTCGGCTGGAACGCGTGCAGCAGCGCGCTCTGCCCGACCGCCCCGCACCCGCACGTCGAGCGGCGCTACCTGATCGTGCCGGGCCTGCGTTCCTCGCGTATCCACGTCGTCGACACCCAGCCCGATCCGCGCCAGCCGCAGGTCGTCAAGGTGATCGGCCCGGAGGAGCTGGCGAAGCGGGCCGGCTACTCCCGCCCGCACACCGTGCACTGTGGCCCGGACGGCATCTACCTGTCCGCGCTCGGCGGCGCGGACGGCGAGGAGGGCCCGGGAGGTATCGCGATCCTCGACCACACCACCTTCGAGGTACGCGGGGCGTGGGAGGCCGACCGGGGGCCGCAGTTCCTCGCGTACGACGTGTGGTGGCACCTCAACCAGGACGTGCTGGTGACCAGCGAGTGGGGCACCCCGTCGATGATCGAGGACGGCATCATCGGGGAGCTGCTGCTGGGCCGCCGGTACGGTCACGCGATCCACTTCTGGGATCTCGCGAAGCGCCGGCACGTGCAGCGGGTCGACCTGGGCGATCAGTACCAGATGCCGCTGGAGCTGCGCCCGGCGCACGATCCGACGAAGTCGTACGGGTTCGTCGGGGTGGTGATCAGCGTCGAGGACCTGTCCGCCTCGGTGTGGCTGTGGCACCGCGACGGCGACGCCTGGGCGGTCACCAAGGTGATCGACATCCCGGCCGAGCCGGCCGACCCGGAGCACCTGCCCGACCTGCTCAAGCCATTCGGCGCGGTGCCGCCACTGGTGACCGACATCGACCTGTCCGTCGACGACCGTTTCCTGTACGTGTCGTGCTGGGGCACCGGGGAGCTGCGCCAGTACGACGTCAGCGACCCGCTGCACCCGGTGCAGACCGGCTCGGTGCACCTCGGCGGAATCGTCCGTCGCACCGCGCACCCGTCCGCCCCGGACGAGGCATTGGCGGGCGGCCCGCAGATGGTGGAGGTGAGCCGGGACGGCCGGCGGGTCTACGTCAGCAACTCGCTCTACGGCGCGTGGGACGACCAGTTCTATCCCGACGGGGTGGGCGCGTGGCTCGCCAAGCTCGACGTGGACGTCGAGGCCGGCGGGCTCACCCCGGACGAGCGGTTCTTCCCGCACGGGGACGAGTTCCGGGGGCTGCGCGTGCACCAGACGCGCCTCCAGGGTGGGGACGCGTCCTCCGACTCGTACTGCTTCCCGTGACCCTCGGGACCCTGGCGACGCTCGCGGCGCTCGGCGCGTTCCACGGCCTGAACCCGGCGATGGGCTGGCTGTTCGCGGTGGCCCGGGGCCTTCAGGAGCGCAGCCGTTCGGCGCTGCTGCGGGCCCTGCCACCGATCGCGGCGGGGCACCTGGCCTCGGTGGCGATCGTCGCCGCCCTGGTCACGGCGACCCGATCGGTGACGGCGAGCACCGTCCTGGCGGTGGTCGGCGGGCTGCTGCTGGTCGGCTTCGGACTGTGGCGGCTGCTCTCCGAGCGGCACTTCCGCTGGGCGGGCATGCGCCTGTCGGCGGCACAGCTCGCCGGCTGGTCGTTCCTCATGTCGTCGGCGCACGGCGCGGGGCTGATGCTGCTGCCGGTGCTGGTGGCCGAGCCGGTGTCCGGAGGTCACTCCGGACACCTGGCGGCGGCGCCGGTGGGCGCGCTGCCCGGGTTGGCCGCGGCGGGCGTGCACACCGTGGCGATGTTCGGCACCGCCCTGGTCGTGGCGGTGCTGGTCTACGAGGTGCTCGGGGTGGGGGTGCTGCGCAAGGCGTGGTTCAACGTCGACCGACTCTGGGCCGGCGTGCTGGTGGCGGCGGGGCTGGTGACGCTGATCCGGGCGTGACGCGCGCCGACACCCGGCCCCGGTGCGAAACCCTGGGGCCGGGTGCCGCAGCGCCGTTACGGCGCTGGCGTCCGATCGGCTACCGATACGGGTCAGGCGCGCGCCTTCGCAGGCTGCTTCATGAAGTCCATGATCGCCTTGTTGACCTCGTCGGCGTGCGTCCACGGGATACCGTGCGGCGCGCCCTTGAGCGTGACGAGCGTGCCGGTCGGCATCATCGGGCCGAGCCGCTGGCCGGTCACCGGGTACGGCAGCACCCGGTCCTGGTCACCCTGCACGATCAACACCGGAATGTTGATCTTCGGCAGGTCCGGCCGGAAGTCCTCCTGCCAGGCGTCCACACTGTCGTGGGTGGCCTTGCCGGAGGCCATCGCACCGATCTGCCAGTGCGCCCGGTACGCCTCTTCGCTCACCCGCTTACCCATGTTCTGGTCCGGATTGAAGAACGCGTCGCAGAACGACGTCAGGTAGGCGAACCGGTCCTTGATGATGGCGTCCTGGAAGCCCTTGAAGAGGTTCAGGTCGACACCCTCGGGGTTGTCGTTCGCCTTGGCCAACATCGGCTGCAGCGGGCTGAGCAGCACCGCCTTGCTGACCCGTTGCGAGCCGTAGTTGCCCAGGTAGCGGACGACCTCGCCGGTGCCCATCGAGTGACCCACCAGGGTGACGTCACTCAGGTCCAGCTCGGTCATCAGCACGTCCAGGTCGGCCGCGAACGTGTTGTAGTCGTACCCGAACGCCGGCTGCGCCGAGTTACCGTAACCGCGGCGGTCATAGGTGATCGTCCGGTATCCGGCGTTCAGCAGCGCCCTGGTCTCCTTCTCCCACGTTGCCCCGTTGAACGGGAAGCCGTGGATAAGCACCACGGGCTTACCGGAACCGTGGTCCTCGTAGTACAGGTCGATGGGTGCGGAGTTTTCCGTCCCCACGGTGATGAAAGGCATGTTTCGTCTCCTGCTCCGGTTTCGGGCTCTCGGACGCCCCGCGCTTTCCCGCCGGGTCACCGGATATGCCGGCCGGCGAGTACGTCCCGTGGTAGCCCACGGCGAGCGGAGGAGGACACGGCCAGATCGGGGTGTGCCGATCGGGCCAGCGCCGCCTAGCCTCAAGGCGTGAGCGCTTCCCCCCGGCTGCGGGCCGTCAGCGACCTGCACATCAGCTACGCCGAGAACCGGGCGTTCGTCGAAGACCTACGCCCGGACCACCCCGGCGACTGGCTGCTCGTGGCCGGCGACGTGGGCGAAAAGCTCGCCGACATCGAGTGGGCGCTTGAGCTGCTGAGCAACCGCTTCGCCAAGGTCGTCTGGGCGCCCGGCAACCACGAGCTGTGGACCCCGCCGGGCGACCCGGAGCACCTGCGCGGCGAGACCCGCTACCGCGAGCTGGTGGCGATGTGCCGCCGCCTGGGCGTCGTCACGCCCGAGGACCCGTACGCGGTCTGGGACGGCGAGGGCGGCCCCGCCACCATCGCCCCGCTGTTCGTGCTCTACGACTACACGTTCCGGGTGCCCCAGGCGAGCACCAAACAGGAGTCCCTCGACATCGCGTACGCGGCCGGCGTGGTCTGCACCGACGAGGCGCTGTTGCACCCCGACCCGTACCCGAGCCGCGAGGCCTGGTGCGACGCCCGCGTCACCGAGACCGAGCGCCGACTCACCGAACGCGACCCGGACCTGCCGACCGTGCTGGTCAACCACTACCCGCTGGTGCGCGAGCCCACTGACATCCTCTGGTTCCCGGAGTTCGCCCAGTGGTGCGGCACGGTCCGCACCCGCGACTGGCACCTGCGCTTCGGCGCGTCCACGATGGTCTACGGGCACCTGCACATCCCCCGCACGACCTTCTACGACGGCGTCCGCTTCGAGGAGGTCTCGCTCGGCTACCCCCGCGAGTGGCGGCGACGCGGCCCGGTCCCGAACCCGGTCCGCACCATCAACCCCGCCGACGACGTACGCCGCCGCGAGTCCATCACCGGGTAAGCCCGACCACCGTCGCCAGTCGCGCCACGCCGGCCGGCGCCGGCTTGGCACGGGCAACATCAGCGATGAGGGTACGCGCCAGAGGCCGCCCCCGAACCTCAGCCGGCGCGACACTGTCCGCGTCGACAAGCGCCCGCGCCGCCCCGCGCAGGTCCCCGGCGTGCACGTAGATCCGCGCGGCGTCGAGCAGGTAGGCACCCCGATACTCGGCCGGCAACCGCCGCCACACCTCCCGCCGAACGACGCCCACATGCCGCGCCAGTGCGCCGTCGACGTCACCCCGCTGCGCCGCGAGGAGCACCCGCGCCATCTCCACGGTGACCGTTCCGAAGCTGGTGCCGTGCGGGTCGTCGTACCCCCGCAGGTTCGCGGCGACGCCCGCGGCCCGGTCGATCAGCTCGGTGGCGCGGCGGTGCTCACCGCAGCCAGCAGCAGCCAGCGCGCCCTGCACCAGCACCGCCCCACCCACCGCCCACGCTCGACGGTCGCCCAGCCCTGCGTGTTCGCCCTGTCCCCGGTGATCAAGAGGTTTGCGTCGGCTTTGATCTCCAAATGCGCCGCAAACCTCTTGATCACCGTCGTCGGCTGACGGTGGGAGGACACGGTGTGCAGCGGTGAGGATCGCCGACAGAGCCAGGCGGTCCCGGCCCGACGCGCGCAGCGCCTGGGCCACCGCGATTGCCGCTGTCGCCGCGAGGACCGGGTCGTCCTGGGCAGCGCCCATGGCGCGGTCGGCGGCCAGCCAGGCGAGGTCGGCCTCGCCGAGCTTGACCAGCAGCAGCGCGGTGATCCGGTATGCCTGCGCCAGCAGCTCGGGCGACCGCGCGCCCTGGGCGGCGTCGAGCAGGCTCGGCACCGCGCGCACCAACTGCGGGTAGTGCGCGTGCTGGTAGGCCAACCAGGCGTGCCCCACCTGCCGCCGCAGCTCGTGCAGGTGGGGCGGAGTCGGCGGGGTGTCGTAGCGGGCGAGCGCGGCTCGGATGTCGTCCACCCCGGCCGGGGTGCTCGCTGGGGTGCTGGGCGGCTGGCCGAGCAGTACCTCTGGGTCGACTCGCAGGACGCGGGAGAGTTCCTGGATGACCGAGTACCGGTCCAGGGGGCGGACGCCGCGCTCGATCTTGTCCACCCAGCTCTTCGACCTGCGCAGGCGATCCGCCAGCATCTGCTGCGTCATCGACCGCCGCACCCGCCAGCCGGCCACCCGACGTCCGATCGGGAGGTCATCGCTGCTCACGCCGCCACCGCCGGTCCGGGACCGCACGGGTCGTGTCGTCCACGGGTACGCGCTCCGCCTCGGCCTGAGCCAGAATGCGCTGCTTGGCAGCCTCCCGCTCGGCCGCCTCAGCCTGTTCACCCTTGCTCGCCGTCTCGTCGCCGCGCCCATGGTGCCTGCCGCTCATTCCCTCACCTCACGGATCGGGGCGCGACGTGCACATGACCAGTTGGCCGCCGCGCCCGGCTCGCCGCGCCCCATCGGGCGACTATTCAGCGATGCCTAGGTGACAGCCTGTGACGATCATTGCTTGCGATCCAGACGGATCGCGTCCGCTACTGTCCTTCGAGGTGTCCGCCTGGGTCGGCGGACAGGCCAGTGGACAGCTCTAGGAACTCGTCAGCGGCGCTCGTCCTGCCGCCGACGGCGGCGATCATGTGACGCAGCTCGGCGACACGGTCAACGGCACGTTGCGAACGCGCCGAGCGCGCCAAGGCCACAGAACGTCCCGCCACGGCGATGGCCTGCTCAACTTCTCCGGCTTGCAGCAGTGCTTGGGTGAGCCAACCGAGGTACAAGGAGGTTTCGCGAGGCGAGTCGTCGCCGTAGCGATTGACGGCGTCCTCCAAGATGGGCACCGCTCTGAGCGGTCGCCGCAATTCAGTCCACACACGCCCCGCCATGACCTGGACCTCGTCCTGGGTCAGCCAGTACGCCCAAGAAGGCGCATCGCCCAGGTCGACGTGCTGATAGATCTCCGCGACATCGCCCAAGGCTCGCTCGGCGAGACTCGCATCTCCCATACGTGCGTGCGCCCAGGCCACGCGCTCAAGCAGCAGAGCTTGGCCAGTGGCCTCAGCGGCATACCTGCCTCCCACGTAGGCCGATCGAGCCAGGGTTACCGCCTCACGTCGGTCGCCCAGATTCGCCTCAAGGTAGGAGAGACTGCTGAGGCAGTTGGCCGCGCTCGCAGTGTCGCCACCAGCATGTGCAGCCCGCATCCCGGTCAAGTAGTAATGGCGTGCCTCGGCGAGCCGACCAGCGTCCTCGGCGACGAAGCCCGCCAACTGACACAGGTCGGCGATGACGACGAGCAGCCTCCGGCTCACAGCTTCTCGATAGCTACCCTCACGAAGCAGGTCGGCGGTGGCGGTCAACTCGGCGGAAACCATCGCGTAGGTCTCGGCACCACCCACGTGGTCGTCCAGCCGTCGCAGCTGACGAACCCGGTCTTCAATCCGAGCCACCGTCTCGTCCCCGACCCGCCGGCCCGCACTCAGCTCATATCGCTGTGGCGGCTCGGCGATCAGCCACTGATGAGCCAGCGCGGCAGCATTCTCAGACGTGGGCGTCTGCCCTACGAGCAGTTCGGCGAGCTGTTCCGCATCGCATGATGACCATTCGGTCCCACCCGTGCCCGCCGCATGCTCCTCGATACCAGCGACCGTAAGGATTGCAACTAGCGCGCCGTCCGCCCCCAAGGCAGTGTCCAAGCGCTCGGCAGTGTTCAGTGTCGGCGTCTTTCGACCGCAAGCCAGGTCATGCAGGTAGCTCTTGCTGTAGAACGTCTGTCCTGCCAGCGCCCGGTAGCTGACGCCACGATTCATGATCAGAGCGCGGAGTCGATCGGCGAAGGGCGAGGCGGATTCCGACATCACTGCTCCCGGCTGAGCTGCCCTGGCAGCGCCGATCCTGGCAACTGCCACTTCGGACAGTACCTCCGTCGCCGCCGCCCAAGCCATGGGAAACACACACCGAGTCGCTACGGCTTGGGTCGAAGGCTTCTTTTTGGGCCAAGGCTCGCGTTCATGGTCCCGCCGTACAGGTCGATTTACTCGTCGCCCACCAACTCTGAAGCCCGACCAAGGCTTTGATCGGTTGCATGGTCGGGGCTTCGGCGGTCGTTCATGGTAAAGATCCCTCGGCGTTTGACGCCCTGAGGACGCCCCCAAGGCCGCGGAGGTGCCCTGAGGACTGGGTCCAATGACTAGCGCTGGAGCCTGTCGCGTCCCCAGGCCATCGGTCCGATGGTGCGCCAATCAGGGTCGATGGCAACAGCCATGAGTACTGCCAACGCCATGCGGTCGCGGTGGCTCGCCCACCTGGCGCCAGAGGCGGCCGGGCGGTGAGCCATCGGCCCGGCTGGCCCCCCCACGGCGCCGAGCGCGGTGATTCAGTACAGGAGAAATCGGTAACATCGCGAAGAAGGCTCCTGTCGAACCCTGCACCGCCGATCATCTCTTTTAAGCTCCTACTGTCGGGTCGTGTTCGAGCTCCACCTTCCAGTTCGCCGTGGCAGTTCCCGGGCCGTTCTAGCGGAGCGGCGGGAACCGGACGCGACAGATGATGCAGCAAGGCGAGCACCAGCGCGCCGAACGTGAGTGTGTTGCTTGACGTAGGGCACCGGGTGCTCATACGTTGACTATCGATCACCGGGCACTACGCCGTGGGCGCGGATGGGACGTCGCCGCTGCAGGTGGTGCCTCAGCCACTCCCGGGACCTTGTCTCGGGTCGCGCCGTCGACCTCACGATGATTGAGGAGATTAATCTCAGCATGAAGTACGGCTACGTCCTGTCCGCCTTCCGAGTGCGGCCCCATCGAGGCGACCCTCAGCCATTGGGAAAATTTGACGGCAAGTCCGATTCCCTACCGATCCTGTATGGACTTCTTTCCGGTCTAACGGCGGAGCCCGTGACACAGCGCCAGCGACACTTGAGTGCTAAGACAGTCGAGCCCGTCGGACGCAGTGTGCGATTCTCTGTCAAGGTCGGTAACAGCGGTCAGCAGTCCGAGTTCTATGACCGCGACGACGATCAGACCGTAGTTTTTCTCCGCGACGGCCGGCACATCGAGCACACCACGCTGCGCGGGCTGCTGATGGCTCCTGCTGATTCGACGACTGGTTTGGTCGCGCTGGAGGTCCACGGCCGGGTGGGCGCAAAGAGCCTACTGGGACCCGCGCTGTCGAGGGGTTTTAGCTATCACACCGGCCACATCCTCAACATCTCATCTGTCATGGACGAAGAAGGTCTGGCGAAGCTTCTCGCCGAGGCAGAGGCGCACCAGATCACCTTGCGCAAGAGCGGCCTGCCCCAAGACGTCGCCGATGCAGTCGAGATGTCCGCGCAGGACGCGGAACTCGGCAGGCTCGAGATGAAGATTACGCCGGGAAAGATCCGACAGTTCAAGCGGAGCTTGGTGGCAAAGCTACGCGGCGAGGACGACCGTGTCCGGCGGAATCTACTGCACGTGACAGGCATCGACTTCGATGAGCTGAGCGTCGTCATGGCAGTCGGTGAACGGCAGACGACGCTGACAGTGACCGCGGAGAGGGTGCCATCTTTCGTCTACGACCTGCCCGGCCGGGACAGGCCCGACGATTCACGCTTCTATGACGAGGTGACTAGGACGATCAACGATATATCGGCTGCTGTCGGTGTTCATGTCAGACCGGGGTGGGACACTGGCAAGTGGTCGGGGGAGGCGCTCGATACCCGGCTCACACTGCCGCAGGAGGAGCTGACCCATGCGACGGACGGAGAGCAGTAAATTCTCAGCCCTTGTCCTGGTGCAGGACCACTACAACACTCTGCGCAACTACAGCACCAAGCGAAGCCGTCCCGCTGACTACTTGATCTACCTAGGCTTACCGGCGCTGCTCGCAGGCTTGGTGTGGTACTTGGACGGCAGGGCTCGCAACGTTCCCGATGTGCTCGCGGCCGTCGCCATCCTTACTGGACTGATCTTCAACGTCTTCGTGTTGATCTTCGACCTCACCGCCCGCGCGGCCGACACCTTGCCGCTGGGCGTGCGTGAGTTCGTCGATCAGCTAGCGGACGAGCTGCGAGCCAACGTCAGCTACGCCGTCCTAGTAGGAATCCTCCTGACCGGCCTGCTCGGGGGCCTCGTTATGTTCACCGACGTCGACAAGCCGCTGAATCGGCTTGCGACGATGATGGTGGTGTTTGCCTGCGCGCACCTACTTCTCACAATCTTCATGATCCTCAAGCGGGTCCGTGCGATGTTCCGTTCGTTCCGCTTGCGTCGCGAGGAGCCCATCCCGTAGCCGCTGGAAGCACGAGCAGCAACGTGGTAGGCGAAGCAACGTTGGCCTCAGGCTAGGAGGGCTACGACGGCGCGAGGCTCTCTTGCGTCGAGACGCTCGAATCCTGCCGTCGACTTCAGCCCTTCAACTTGTTCAACACCTCGCTAAGAACCTCCGGTGGCAAGCGACGACGTAGGGCGGAGGCGATCGAGTCTGCTGAGTCGGCTCGAACGGTGAACGTTGGTGGCCGGTAGCCCGCTTTGATCATTGCAGCATTAGCGGAGAGGCGACCCTCCAGCACCTCGGCGTGAAGAGCAGGGGCATCCTTTCGGAGCTTACGTAATGCATACTCCTTGGCGGTCGCTCGTGCTCTATTGGCGGTGCCGTTGCCGTCTCCCGGGCCGTCCTCCTGCTCGTTAAGGGCCTGATTGAGAAGGTCCAGGGCTTCGGTATCGTCGCCAACGAGGCGCCGAATCAGATCGAGGCTCGCACCGAGCCCTCTCAGAGGTGGAGCGGTCACAAAGTCCATAAGGCGATCGTGCTGGACGAGTTCGCCTCGCTGAGTCCTGAACTCTCTCCAAGATTCTTCATTCAGGACCCGCTTCAGGAGGCCAGGCGCGTTGTCGAGCCCATGCTGTCCGCTACGCAAGGCACCACCGAGATCCTCAACTAGGTGGCGGTTGCGCACCAAATGGTCAACCCCGTCTGTCATTGGCCACCATGCCAGCGGGCAAGCATATTTAGCATGCCCCTAAGCTCACTTATCGATGCCTTGGCTCGGGGCGGGAATCCGGCGCGACGCAACTCCGTATTAACCTGCCGAGGCTCCAGCTTGGCCTTAAACGCATATTTCCGCGCGAGCGTCTCAACCTCAGCGCGCAGCATCCTCTCCTGACGGTGCCTAGGTGTCACTACCTCCGTTGCGGGTGGATGAACAGGGGCAGCCTCTGGGGCTTGCTGACGCATCAGCGGAAGCAGGTTCAGGGCATATTGAGTTGGAATGCCGAGTTGCCGGGCCGTGGCCTGCGCGGCAACGAGATCCGTCGGAGATACCTCCTCACCTGCAAGAATCGCCCGGTCGAACGCCGCTTCAGTGGCGGAGACCAACTCCCGCGTGGGAAGAAGCGGCTGCTCGTGGGTGCTCCCCCGTTCGCCGTCGGGGCCATCGCCGCCTGTCTCGACATCAAGTTGATGACGCAACTCTTGCTCGATCTGCAGCGCGTGTTCCATCAGCGCGGGTACGGCGGGTATATACAACCGAGCGTTGAACTCTTCGCTGGGTCGGGTGCGAACAAAGCGCCCCACCACCTGTCGGAAAAAAAGTGGAGTGCGTGTCTTGGACGCGTACACACCAACCGCGAGACGGGGGATGTCAACGCCCTCGGATACCATCTTCACGGCGATGATCCATCTACTTGTGGAGCGCCGGAACCTATCGATGGCTTCCTTGGCAGTTGGGTCGTCCGACACCACCACGGTCGGCTCTGTACCCGAGATCTCTCTTAACAATGCCGCGTATTGCTGTGCATGCCACTGTCGTTCGGCAACAACCAGTCCGCCAGCATCTGGGATCTCTTGCCGGATCTCAGTTAGGGCGTCATCCGCCTGCCTGAGCAGCACCGGCATCCATGCATGCTCCGGGTGGAAGACGCCGTCCAGGACGGTAGACACGTCCTCGTCTCTCAGTTGGGCGCCGAGGCTGGCCTGCCCTACAACACCGCAGTCGATCCACCTTGCCTCGCCGTCGTAAGCATGAAACTCGATGCGACGGCACACACCGTCAGCTACAGCGGTCCCATACTCGTAGGCGTAGTCGACCAGCACTTGACCATCGGAGTCGTACATGACGAACGGGATCGGTGACTGATTATCGCGCCGCCACGGTGTGCCGGTAAGAGCGACCCTCATCACCGCATTCTCGACGGCATAGCGAAGGCCGTCGCCCCAAGATCGGGACTCTCCCGCGTGGTGAATCTCATCGAGCACGGCCAGCGTCGGCACCCGCGTGGTCCTGCGCAGCAACTCGCGGCCAGCACCAGTCGCTAGTTGTGCGTAAGTGACCACGCAACCCCGGTAGCCCGGCTTTTCATAATCCTCCGGTGCTGACACCGGCATGAGATTGAGCCCCAGCCGCCCAGCCGCGTCGGCCCACTGCTCTCGAAGCGAGTCGGTCGGCACGACGACAGCGACGCGGCGTACCGAGCCTTCCTCAAGTAGCCGTGCCGCAAGGGCTAACGCGAAGGTAGTCTTTCCAGCTCCAGGAGTAGCGGTGATCAGATGGTCGGGCTTGGAACCGTTACTGATGACCCGGAGGGCCTCTTGTTGCCATGTGCGCAGAGTGGTCAAGCTGTCTCCCTTACTAAGGTTGCAGGTAGGGCAGAGCGCTTGCCCGTTCATGACGTCCGTGACGCCACCTTTTGAATGCGGATCCGTGTGATCGGCGTGCCAGCCGGCCGGCAGATTCGTACCGCAGCGGACGCATCGTCCGTCAGCTGCCAGGTACAGGGCGGCGCGCTCGTTAGTTGAGAATCGACGCCTAGGGTCGAGAGGTTGCGCCAACTCACGCTCCTTCACGGGCGGGTCGCGTCATCGTTCCACTCGATGTAGATGGATCATGCAACAGCGTCGCCGATCCGACAAAGATCCGGGCGGGTTGTGTTTCCAGTCCGAAGCTGAGTTGATTCGAGCACGGCTCGCAATACCGCCGTTGATCGCTGCTATAGCTATCGACTGGGCGGAGTGCCGTTGGGGTACGGAGGCAACTAGGTCAGGGTGTTCGCGCCAGCGTGGGCCGCGAGCGGCACAATATGTGCATTCATCTATGTAGCGCCGAACTCGTCACTCCCGCGCTAACTGCCGGAGAAGGGCTGTGTTGGCCGTGGAGCGGCTGCGGCAGTGATCGACAGGGGCCTCGGCGGCAGCGTGTCTTGCCCGTCAAGGACTGCCCTGAATAGCGGGCGGAGGTCCGAGCCTACTGTCGTGCTTGTACCAGCCGATAGGCCCTGAAGACTGCCTCGTCCTCTACAGTCGGCGACAAAACGCTCGGTTCTTCGACCAGAGGCTTGGCAACGTCGACGGCGAAGAGAGCCGCCCGCTCCGGTTCTGCCGAAGCTTCGCGTGTCCCCGTCTCGCAACCCTCGCTTTGGCCGATTTCGCGCCGGCAGGACCTGATGAATTCTGCGGCTGCGTTCCCGCGGACACCAGCTCTCGTTCCGCAAGACCGCCATAGTTCCGCCGGACTCTCCCGCGACTCGGCATGATCGGGCTCCCGGTCAGCAGGAGACCATCTGGCGTGGTGGCCCGGTACCAGGCTGGTGGGAGACGGCCGCCGGTCGGCGTCCGGCGGCCGCCCCACGTCCGGTCAGCTCGCGTACACCTCAAGTGCCGCCAACTGCCCGGCCGGCCAGCCGGTGTTACCGGTAACCGTGATCCGCACATAGCGAGCCTGCGCGGCCCCGAACGTCAGCGTCACCGAGTTGCCCGTAGACGGGTCGAACGTCCGCCCCGCCGCTCCAACCAGCGTCCCGAAGCTCGAACCGTCCGTGCTGCCCGTGACGGCGACGGTCTGCGTCCGAGCACCCCACGCCGATGACGGCGGCAGCTTGAGCACCACCCGCCCGACCGTGCGGGTCGCGCCCAGGTCGACCTGCACCCACTGGGGGAAGGCGTTGTTGGCGCTCTCCCAGTAGCTGTTCGCGTCGCCGTCGACCACGTTGCCCGAGCCGTAGCTCTGGACGTGGCTGCTCTCCGAGGTGGATCGGCCGCGGGCCAGGTCGGAGTTGGCGGCGGCGTCGGTGGTCACCGTGACGGCGTTCGACGCGGACGAGGTGTTGCCGCCGGCGTCACGCGCCACGACCGTGAAGGTGTACGAGGTGGACGCGCTGAGCCCGCTCACGGTGGCGGTGGTGCCCGTGACCGTGGCGACGACCGTGCCGCCCTGGCGTACCTGGTAGCCGGTGACGCCCTTGTCGTCGGTCGACGCCGTCCAGGCCAGCGACACGCTGCTCGACGTCTTGGCGGTCACCGCGAGATTGCTCGGGGCGGTCGGCGGGTTGTCCGTGGTGCCGCTGGATCCGTACACCTCGACCTTGGCGAGCTGGCCCGCCGGCCAGCCGGTGTTGCCGGCGATGCTCAGCCGGAGGTAGCGGGCCGTGGTGGTCGTCAGCGTGCGGCTGACGGTGTTGCCGGTCGCCGGGTCGAAGGCGAACGCCGAGGCCCCGGCGATGGTCGAGAAAATGCTGCCGTCGACGCTGCCCTGCACGGTGATGGTCTGGGTACGCGCCTCCCAGCCGGCGGGGAGCCGCAGCACGAGGCGGCTGACCTGCTGGCTGGTGCCGAGGTCGACCTGCCACCAGTGCGGGAACGTGCCGCCGCCGCTCTCCCAGTAGCTGCCGGCGTCGGAGTCCACCGCGTTCGCGGCGACTAGGGATCCGTTCTGGCTGCTGGCCGAGGCGGATCGGCCGGCGGCGAGGTCGCCGCTGGTCGGGGGCGGGGTGCCGACCATGGGCGGGGTGGGTCGGGTGGCGGTGAGGGCGAGCTGTCCCTTGAGCATCCGGCCACCGTCGGCGGTGATGCGCAGGTAGTAGTCGGCGGAGCAGGCGACACCGTCCTCGTCCAGGGCACGGATGTTCGCGCCGGCCGGGGTGGTCGCCTGCGTCTCGGAGGTCTTGGCGATCTGGTTGCCCTCGTTGTACTCGTCGAACATGGACACGTAGAGGCCCTGGGAGCCGAGCCGGACCATGTTGTAGATGTGCCGCCAGTAGAAGTCGCCGTGGCGGCGGTGCCCGCCGGCCAGGTCGCCGGGCATCACGCAGGGCAGGTAGTCGATGCCGCGCGCCGCGCAGTCGGCCATGTCGCCGATGTTGACGTTGTTGTAGTACGAGTCGAGGCCTTCGAGGGTGTCGGTCCGGTAGACCATCCACGGCGAGATCGCGTGGAAGGCGTGGTAGACGTCGAGGAAGCCGGAGCGGGAGTCGTTGATCCCCTGCCGCCACCACGTTGGCACGCCGCCGATGACGTAGCAGCCCTGCGCCTTGAACCAGTTGATGACCTCCAGGCAGGGCCCGGGGGTGAAGGGTCGGCTCGGTTCGCTGAAGCCGAAGCCCCAGATGCAGACGACGGGCTTGCCGTTCTGGCGGGCGTACGCGCTGGACGCGGTGTGCGTCGACATCTTGTTCAGCCAGTCGGTCTTGATGTCGGACTGCATGGTGAGCCAGTCGGTGACGTCGTACATGATGTAGAACTTGCGGTTGTAGCGCTCGGCCGCCGAGCGGACCTTGAGCGTCATGGCGTCGCGGGTCGGCCCCTCGTCGCCCGTCGGGTTGAAGCGTTGCAGGGCGGCGGTGTCGCAGCCGTACTCCTGCATCCAGCGGAAGTGGGTGTCCACGGTCTGCTGGTCGTAGGAGGAGAAGAGGGTCGCCGGCGACCCGTTGCCGAGGTTCGGGTACGCGGTGGTGTAGCTGCGCGTGTACTCGCGCATGTCCGGCCAGGACACGATTGTGGTGTTGCTGGGCGACGGCGGCTGGAACCGGTCGCGGCTCCAGTGCCACCAGCCGCCGATGGGCGCGGAGTCGCCGGGGGCGCTGAACCACCCCTGGTAGCCGACGGTCACCTTGCCGACGACGTCGCCGGGAGGACTGGCGGCTTCGGCGGGGCTGTCGAGCGTGGCGAGCAGTTCGGTGGTGGAGGCGGCGGCGAGGGCGGAACCCGCCAACACGGACGTGACGAACCTGCGGCGGGAGACCGCCATGGGGACCACTCCTTCGGGACGGAAGGCATTGACGGCCATCCTGGCAGTTCTGAATATGCTTCAGCAAGAGTGCGACGGTTTGATGGAAAAAATCGTCAGGTTCCGGGAGGCAGACCGAGGGTGTCATGGTTTGTAGGTCAAACGCCCTTCTTGTGCTTTATATCCGATTTATCCTGTTTTGATGGGAACAGAAGTCCGCTGGCTGGTGACCGGAGCGCGCGGCATGCTCGGCCGCGACGTCGTCGACACGCTCCTGCGTCAACCCGGTGCCGTCGTGACCGCCGCCGACCGCGCCATGCTCGACGTCACCGACCCGGTGGCCGTCGCGCGCCTGGTGGCGGGTCACCACGTCGTGGTCAACACCGCCGGCTGGACGAACGTGGACGCCGCCGAGGACGCCGAGGACGCCGCGACCGCCGTCAACGGCACGGCCGTGGCCCACCTGGCACGGGCCTGCGCCGACTCCGACGCCCGCCTCCTGCACATCTCGACCGACTACGTCTTCAGTGGGACCGCCTGCGCCCCCTACCGGGAGCACGACATCACCGGCCCGGTGAACGCGTACGGCCGGAGCAAACTCGCCGGCGAACGGGAGCTGCGACGACTCCTGCCCGAACGCGGCTACATCGTCCGTACCGCCTGGTTGTACGGCGAGCACGGCCGCAACTTCGTCGCCACCATGTTGGCGCAGGCCGCCGAGTCGCCCGAGCTACGGGCGGTGGCGGACCACACCGGCCAGCCGACCTGGAGCCGCGCGCTGGCGCGGCAGTTGGTGGAGCTGGGCCAGGCCGCGCACGGGAACGTGGCGCCGCCGGGCATCTACCACGGCACCAGCGCCGGCCACTCGACCTGGTACGACCTGACCTGCGCGCTGTTCGACCTGGCCGGGCTCGATCCGCGTCGGGTCCGGCCGGTGCCGCACACGACGTTCCCGCGCCCCGCCCAGCGTCCCACCTACGGTGTGCTCGGCCACGACGGGTGGGGCATCGCCGGAGTCAGCCCGCAGGCGCGGTGGCGGGAGCAGCTCGCACAGGCGCTGCGGACGCCGGCGTTCGCCGCTCTCGCGGAGACCGCCCGCGCCCGGTCACCCCACCTTCAGACGTCCGGGCGGTAACCCGGCCGCTACTGCGCCGCCATCACCTGGTCGACATCGCGCACCGGGGTGAGGACCTGGCCACCGTGGCGACGGCGGGCATCGCGCACCGTCATCCGCACGCCCTCGACGAGGCCGACCTTCGGGTACCACCCGAGCAGCTCACGCGCCTTGCGGGTGTCCAGTGCCATGTTCCGCACCTCCCCCAACCACGGCAGCGGCTCGTACCGGGCGGCCGTCATGACCCCGGAGGCGTCCCGGACGGCGTCGTACACCTCGTTGATGCTCGCCTGCCGGCCCGAGGCGATGTTGACCAGTCCCGTCCCGGGATGGTGACAGGCGACCGCCACCGCCTCGGCGACGTCACTGACGTGGATGAAGTCCCGGGTCTGCGCGCCGTCGTCGTAGATCACGACCTGCCGGCCACGCACCAGGGCATCCGCCATCAGGGACACGACCCCGCAGTCGCCGCCCTCCTGTCGCGGTCCGTACACGTTGCCGAAGACCATCGAGGTGTACGCCAGGCCGTGCTGCCGCCCGTACCAGTCGAGGTAGTGCACGCCGGCGGCCTTGCTGATGCCGTACGGGCTGACCGGGGCGATCCGGTGGTCCTCGCGGATCGGCAACTCGTCGGCGGGCACCCGGCCGAAGATGGCGCTGCTGGCGGCGTTGATGACCAGCCGGACGCCACTGCGCACGCAGGCGTCGAGGACGTTGACGGTGCCGAAGACGTTCACGTCGGCGTCGTACAGGGGCGAGCGGCGGGCCGCCGGGACGCTGGGCTGCGCGGCCAGGTGCACCACGACCTCAGGCTGCCACTCGTGCACGATCTCCAGGCCCTCCGGGGTACGGATGTCCCCCGTCACCACGTCGGCCTCAGTCAGCCCGCCGTACACGGCGTCGGCGAGGTTCTCGAGCCGCCCGGTGGAGAAGTTGTCCAGGACGCGCACCTGACTCCCCATCAGCATCAACCGGGCGACCACGTGACTGCCGATGAAGCCGGCGCCTCCGGTCACCAGAACGCGCCGTGGCACCGGGACTGCCGACGGTTCGGGACTGACGGCGGTGTCTGGCAGATCCATCAGGAACTCCTCAGCACGACAGGGGCCAGCAGCCGACGAGCGGCGTCCAACTCCCCGAAACGGTACTTTTCACTCCCAAGGTTGGTCCATATCGGGTTGTTCGTCCCCGGAATCCTTTTTTTGCCGTTTTGACCTTCTTGGCTCTTTTGTCCCTAGACACTTGCTCCCGGGAGGCCGGTGTGCATGCCGCGCAGGTTCGCAACGGAGGAGGTCGACGCGTTGAGGAAGACCCGGGGTCCCATCACGGCGGGCCAGTCTTCGGCGTCGCTCGACCGCGCCGAGGTCTCGTTCGGTGTCCACACGGCACCGAGGTCGCCGGCCGGATCCCGTCCGGGCACGCCGGCCCACCGCGCCGAGCGGCCCGGACGGGCCCCGAAGCCCGAGCAGACCCCCCGGCGGGTACGCGTGATGGTCATCGAGCCCGATGACGTCCCTGCCGTGCCCGACCGGCTCGACGAGGAGTTCGACGTCGCCGCCCGGCTGCCGATGCCGGCGCGCCCCGCGGACGTGACGGCGGCCCTGGCCCGTCTCCGCCCCCGAATCCTGCTGCTCAAGCACTCGCTGGAGAGTATCGACGAACGCCTCATGAGCGTTTGCCTGAGCGCCGGAGTCGAGATCATGGTGCTGGCCCGACCGGTCTACGGCCTGCTGCGGGCGCCCGCCATGGCCCGGTTCGGCGGGCTGCCCTGGATCCGGCTGGGCTCCGGCGCGGGCCGCCCCCGGCACGAGCGACTGAAGCGGACCTTCGACCTCGGCGTCATCCTGCTCAGCGCCGTCGTGGTGCTCCCGCTGATCGCGGTGATCGCCGCCGTGGTGTCGTTCACCGGCCCGCCGTTCTACCTCCAGCAGCGCGTCGGCGCGGGCGGCCGGCTGTTCCGGCTGGTCAAGTTCCGGACCATGCGGGTCGGCGCGGAACAGGCCACCGGTCCCGTCCTCGCCCAGCCGGACGACGCCCGGATCACCCGGGTCGGACGCTGGCTCCGACGCTCCCGCCTGGACGAACTCCCTCAACTGTGGAACGTCGTGCGCGGCGAGATGAGCCTGGTCGGCCCGCGCCCGGAGCGCCCGGAGTTCACCGCCGGCTTCGAACGCCTGCCGCACTACGACCTACGCCACCTGATCCGCCCGGGACTGACCGGCATCGCGCAACTCACCGGCGGCTACGCGGCCACCGTGGAGGACAAGCTCCGCTGCGACCTGCTCTACCTCAACTGCCGTTCCATGCGGGTCGACCTGGCCCTGCTCCTGCTGACCGTCGTCGAGCTGTTCCGAGGGTTCCCACGTGGGTAGCGCCTCCGACGCGGTCGACACCCGGATCACCCGCAACACCGCCAGCATGCTGGGCGCGCGGGTGGTCATGGCGCTGTCCGGGCTGGTCTCGGTGCCGGTCGTCTACCAGACCCTCGGCTCGCGGGAGTTCGGGGTCTGGATCGTGCTGTCCGGCCTGCTGGCCATGGCCGCTCTGATCGATCTCGGACTCGCCTCGGCACTGGTGCGCGAGGTGGCCAGGGTCGGGAGCGCGGCGGACCGCGACCTGGTGCGACGGCTGCTCGGGCTGGCGCTCGGCTGGGCCGCGCTGCTCGGCCTGCTCACCGTGGGAGCGCTCGGTGCCCTCTGGCCCTGGCTGACCGGGCTGCTGCGGCTCGGCGACCTCGCCGGGGAGGCGTGGCACGCCACCCTCTGGCTGATCCTGGGCCTGGTGGCCGGCGCCGTCGAGCTGCCCTGGCGCGCCGTGCTCGAAGGCGGCCAGCGGTACGGGTCGCTCGCGGCGATCAGCGCCGGCACCGCCGTCCTCGGCGCGACCCTGGCCATCCTGGCGGTACGCCTTGGCGGCGGGCTGGTGGCACTGGCCGCCTCGGCCGCCGCCACCGGCGCGATGCGCACCCTCCTGCTCGCCGGGGTCGCCCACCGACAGCGCCCGGACCTGTCGCCACGCTACGGACGGCTGGGCCTGCGCGAGGTCCGCCGGATCGGCGGCTACGGCATGCGGGTGCAGGTGTCCACCGGAGCCGGCATGGTCAACGTGGAACTCGACCGTCTCATCCTCGGCGGGGTCTACGGTCCCGCCGTCGCCGGCGACTTCGATCTGGGCACCCGCCTGCTCAACCTGCTGCGGCTACCGCCGGGTCTCGCCCTCGTCGTGCTGTTCCCCGCCGCGGTCGCCCGATCGGTGGACCGGGGCGCCGCGTGGTCGGACCGGTTCCACCTGACCGCCACCCGCTACCTGGCGCTGTTCCTCGCCCCGGCCGCCGCAGCCCTGATGGTCAGCGCCGACCCGCTCATCCGGCTGTGGCTCGGGCACCAGGTCGCCTGGGCCACGGTGAACATCCTCGTGCTCACGCCCGCCTACGCCCTCAACCTGATCAGCGGCGCGACGACCGTCGTGGCTCGGGCCGAGGGTCGACCCGGGCTGGAGACGCGGTACGTACTGCTCAGCGTCGTGCTCAACCTGGCCCTCACGGTGCCGCTGATCTGGCTGTGCGGGCCGCTGGGCGTACCGCTGTCGACGGCGCTGGCCGTGGTGTTCAGCACCGGGTACTTCCTCGTCTACTTCCACGCCGCGACGGCCCGCCGTCTCGCGCCGCTGGCACGGGCGATCTGGCCGCCGGTCGCCGTGGCGGTCGCGGCCGGACTGGTCGCCAGCGCGGCGATCCCATACCTGCCGGACGGCCCGGGGCGACTCGACGCCGCTCTCGCCCTCGCCACCCGGGCCGGCCTGACCCTGGTCGTCGCCGCCACGTTGCTGGCCGTCGGCGGGCACCTCACCGCGACCGACCGGACCCGGCTGCACCGGCTCCTGCGCGCCCCCGCAGACGTCCTGTCACCGACGGCGGGTGGTCCGCGATGAGCGTCGACCGGCAGACCGCGCGGTGCCTCGTGTGCGGGCCACGGCAGAACCACCGACCCGAACTCGGAGGGCTGCTGCGGCGCTGCGCGGCCTGCGGATTCGCCTGGACCACACAGGAGCAGGCCGAGGCGGACGGGCGCTACGACGAGGACTACTTCGCCGACGGCGGCTACGACGACTACTTCCGGGCCGGGCCACGCCGGTTCGAGGCGAAGCGGCGGCTGCGCTGGCTGCTCTCGGCCACCCGACCCACCGTCCTCATCGAAGCCGGCTGCGCCGGCGGCTACTTCCTCGAAGCCGCCCACCACGCCGGCATCAACGCCACCGGCATCGAAGTCAGCCACGCCGCCGCCACCTACGCCCGCGACCACCTCCACATGCCCGTACGCCAGGGCTACTTCGAAACCATCGCACCCACCCTCACCGCCGACACCATCTGCGCCTTCCACGTCCTCGAACACGTCCAAGACCCCCGCGCCTTCCTGCACGCCGCCCACACCACCCTCACCCCCGGCGGCTGGCTCGCCCTCGAAGTACCCAACATCGACTCCGCCGCCGCCCAACGACTCGGCACCGACTGGCCGGGTCTGCAACCGCGCTACCACCGCTGGCACTTTACCCCCGCGACGCTGGTCCGACTCGTGACCGACGCCGGCTTCGAGGTGGTCCGGCAGGACACCACCGTCTTCCGCTACTACATGCCGCTGCGGTACCGGCTGCGGCACGCACGACACCTCCTCCCCGCCGACCTGGTCGGGCTCCGCTCACCGCGGCTGACCCATCCACGCCTCGGCGACCTGCTCCGGGTGATCGCCCGGACGCCACGAACCAGACGGAGTACGCGATGAAACTGGATGGGATCGAGCTGGTCCGCTGCCGGCTCTGCGGCCGCGCCGGCGGTCACTCGCCGACGCTCGGCGACCTGCTGTGGAGCTGCGCCGACTGCGGCTTCGTCTGGACGGCCGGCGACGCGCCGGACCCGGAGGAGTTGTACGACGAGGCGTACTACACCACCGACGGATACCAGGAGTACTTCGCCTCCGCCGCGCAACGCCGGTTCGAGGCGAAGCGGCGGCTGCGCTGGCTGCTCTCGGCCACCCGACCCACCGTCCTCATCGAAGCCGGCTGCGCCGGCGGCTACTTCCTCGAAGCCGCCCACCACACCGGCATCAACGCCACCGGCATCGAAGTCAGCCACGCCGCCGCCACCTACGCCCGCGACCACCTCCACATGCCCGTACGCCAGGGCTACTTCGAAGCCATCGCACCCACCCTCACCGCCGACACCATCTGCGCCTTCCACGTCCTCGAACACGTCCAAGACCCCCGCGCCTTCCTGCACGCCGCCCACACCACCCTCACCCCCGGCGGCTGGCTCGCCCTCGAAGTACCCAACATCGACTCCGCCGCCGCCCAACGACTCGGCACCGACTGGCCCGCCATCGCTCCGGCGTACCACCGGTGGCACTTCACCCCGGACACGCTCAGCCGGATGCTGGTGGAGACCGGCTTCCGGGTCGTCTCGCACGACACGGTCTTCTCGCGGTTCTACTGGCGACCGGCAGCCCGGTGGCGCAACGCGCGCAACCTGCTGGTCGCCGACGTGGCCGCCAGCGGCTCACCCCGAGTGACGCACCCACGCCAGGGTGACCTGCTGCGGATCTTCGCCCGGCGCGACGACCGGAGTGTGTCGTGATGGGCGCCCCGCTGCTGTCCGTCCTGCTGGTCAGCTGGAACACGCGCGAGCAGACCCGGCAGTGCCTGGAGTCGCTGGCCGCGACCGCCCCCGCCGACCTGGACTACGAGGTGGTGGCCGTCGACAACGGCTCCTCCGACGGCTCCGCCGACATGCTCTGCGACCAACCCCGGGTCCGCCTGATCCGTAACAGTCACAACACCGGCTTCGCCGCCGCCGTGAACCAGGCGTACCGGCGCTCGACCGGGCCACTCGTCCTGCTGCTCAACAGCGACATCCGGTTCCACCCGGGCGCGCTGGGCCGGATGATCGACCACCTGCGGGAGCGGCCGGACGTCGCCGGGGTGAGCCCGCTCTACCTGAACCCGGACGGCACGTTCCAGCAGCACTACGTCCAGCAGCCCAGCTTCGTGGCCACCATCGCGCTGGTCACCGCGCTGCGCCGGCTGCCCGGGTTCCGTCAGGCGCTGAACCGGTTCCAGATGCGCGGTGAGGACTTCAGCCGGCCCCGACGGCTCGCCTCGGGAAGCTGCATGCTGCTGCGCCGTGCGGTGCTCGGGCGGCAGACCATCTTCGACGAGGCGTTCCCGGTCTACTGGAACGACGCCATCCTCGCCCGGCAGCTCGAACAGGCCGGACACCAGCTCTGGATGATCCCGGACGCGGTGGTGACACACACCCGGGGCGCGTCCTGCCGGCTCCTCGGACCGGCCATCCGCTTCCGACACCTGCTGGGCAGCATGGTCACCTACCTGCGGACCACTGAGCCCCGGCACCGGATGGCGGCGTTCCAGGTCGCCCTGGTCCTCGACCACCTCGGCAAGCGGCTCCTCGGCCGCCCCGTCCAGCTCGGAATGACCGACCTGCTCGCCGCGCTGCGCGGCGACGTCGGTCCGCTACCCGACGGCGACACCCGCGACTGGGTGGTGCTGTTCAGCCGCGACCGCTGGTCGGTCGAACGGCACCAGGCGTTGTCGGGCCAGTTGGCGCCCGGGCAACGGTTGCTCTTCGTCGACCCGCCGGGTCGTCGTCCCCGCTGGCGGTGCGAGATGACCCCGGTCGGCTCGACGGCCTGGCGCGCGGTCGCGCCGACCGCGCTGCCGCTGGGTAACGCGCTACCGCCGGTCAACTGGATCAACCGGCGGATCGCGGCCAGCGTGCTGCGTGGCTGGCTGGACCGGCAGGCCGGGGCACGCCTGCTGCGGCTCGACGACGAACGCGCGCGTCCGGTGCTGGGCCGCCTCGGTGAGGACGAGGTGCTGCCGGCCGCAGCGCCCCGGCCGATGGAACGGTCGGGTCGTGGCTGATCGCACGCCCCGCCGACCGGAGGCACCGGCCGACCCGACGGTCACCGACGACCGGGACTGGGTGGTCGTCTTCAGCGGCATCCCGTGGGCGAACGGCGCCCACCGGCAGCACGCGCTGGCGCGCGAGCTGACCGTCGACCACCGGGTGCTCTTCATCGATCCCGCCGGGCACCTCCCACGGTGGCGGCTGCGCGTCCGGCAGGTGGGCGACGGCCTGTGGCAGTGCGCCGGGCCGGCGCTCCTTCCGCTCGGCCGGCACGTACCGCCGGTCAACCGGGTCAACCGCTGGTTCGCCGCGCTCCGGCTGCGCCGCTGGTTCCGCCGGCAGAACCACTCGGTACGGCTACTGTGGCTGGACGAGGACCTGGCCGCGCCCGTCGCCGCCCGACTGGACGCGTCCGCCGTCGTGTACGACGCCACCGACCTGGACTGGACGTTCACGCGACCCTGGAACCGCCGACACCTGCGGCGGGCACTGCACTCCGCCGTCGGCGCGGCCGACCTCGTGCTCGCCTCGTCCAGCGCCCTGCCGGAACGGATGCCCGCCATCGACCCCGCGCCGGTGGTACTGGCCAACGGCTGCGATCCGGAACACTTCTCGCCGGACGGCCCCGTCGCGCCCTGGTTGGCCGGGCTGCGCCGGCCACTGATCGGCTACAGCGGTGCGGTCGACACCCGCGCCTTCGACGCGCGCCTGGTCGCCGAGGTCGCGCGGGCGCACCCCGAGTGGACCTTCCTGCTGATCGGACCGTCCACCCGGGCCGGCCGCGCCCCGCTGGCGCACCTGTCCAACGTGCACCTGCTGAACCCCGTCGGCTTCGCCGAGGTGCCGAACATCCTGCGGGCCTGCGACGTCACGATCATCCCGTACCGGGTCGGCAGCCTGGTGGACTACGTGCACCCGAAGAAGTGCTACGAGTACCTCGCCCTCGGCAAGCCGGTGGTCGCCACGCCGCTGCCGGCGCTGCACGCCCTCGCCGACGTCATCGCCCTCGCCGGCGACGCGACCGGCTTCGCCGCCGCCGTGGGCGACGCGCTGGACGGTGCCGGCGTACTTGAGCAGGCCGCCCGACGCCGGGCGGTCGCCGTCCGCAACACCTGGGCGGTGCGGGGTGTGCGGCTGCGTTCACTGCTGGCGGGGTTGCCGCGATGAGAGTGCCGATCGTCGGACCCACCGTGCTGCTCGGCGGCGCGGGGATGGGCGCCCTGGTCACCATGGTCACCCTGCTACCCGGCCCGGTCGGGCTGGCCGCGGCCGCCGGCGTCCTCTGTTGTGGCGTGTTCCTGCTCTGGCCCTGGGCGGTGCTGCCGGTCGGCATCATCGGCGGCGCCGTGATCGGGGCCATGCTCAGCGGCGGTGACGTCCGCGGGTTCATCGCGGTGAAGGTGCTGCTGCTGGCCGCCGGCGGCGTCGCGCTGGCCGTCCGCCAGTGGCTCCGCGTGGAACGGCCAACCCGGCGTACGCCCGCCGACGTCGGCATGCTGTGCCTGATCGCGTTGACCGTCGTGGCCGCGATCTACGGCCTCGCCGTGGGCAACCGGGCTGAGGAGGTGCTGGTCGCCGCATACCAGATGGCCACGATCCCGGTGTACTTCTTCGTCGCGACACACACCCTGACCACGACCCGCCGGATCCTGGCGGCCGGCGTCCTGTACGTGGTGTTGGCGGGCGTCTTCACCGCGCTCGCCGTCACCGCGCCGGGGCGGCACGGCGGCCTCATCACCGTTATCGCGATCCCGCCGCTGATCTGGGCCGCCGGTCGACTGAGGGGTTGGCGTCGTGTCGGCGTCCTGCTGCTCGGCGGGTTCTTCGCCGTCGATGTCCTGCTGGCCTCGTACCGGGGAATCTGGCTCGCCGCAGCGCTGGCCCTGCTGATCGTGGCGGTCCGTGGTGGGCGCACCGTCCGGACCGGGCTGGCCGCCACCGCCGCCGCCGCCATCGCGGTGGCGGCGGTCCTGGCCCTGCAACCGGGGGTACGGGACCGGGCCAGCGAGATCACCAAGGGTCTAGAGCAGTCGGCCGGCTACCGGGGTGTGGAGTCGTCGGTGGGCCTGGGGGTCTTCGCCGACCAGCCACTTGTCGGTGCTGGCCTGGGGCAGAGCACCCGAGGCGTCTACCTGTCCGGCTTCACCCTCACCGACGTCGGGCCGGTCTACCACGCCTTCTACGTCACGGTGCTGGCCAACATCGGGCTGGTCGGCCTCCTGCTCGTCCTCTGGCCGATCCTGCGCAGCGTCCGCGTCGGCCTGCGTAGTCGGAACGGGATCACGCTGCCGTTCGCGGCGCTGTCCTGCGGCTTCCTGGCCGCCGCCGTCTTCGCCGCGCCGACCGACGGGCACTGGGAGCTGGGCCTGTTGCCGGCGCTGACCCTGCTCACCGCACAACAGGAAGGTGCGCCGCTCCGGCGACTCGCGGGAGCCCCGCTCCTGCGCCGGCCGCTGCACCGGACGGGAGTCCCGGCATGAGAAACGCCGACGCCACCGCCGTGGTGGTGACCCACAACTCGGAGCGGCAGATCGTCGCCGCCCTGACCGCGCTGGCGCAGGAGGGGCTGCCGGTGCGGTTGGTGGACAACGCCTCCACCGACGGCACGGTCGCGCTCGTCCGACGCCGCTTCCCGGAGGTGACGGTCCTCGCCAACACGACGAACACCGGCTTCGCCAGCGCGGTGAACCGGGGCGCGGCCGGGATCGACTCCGACGTCGTACTCCTGGTCAACCCGGACTGCGTGGTCACCCCCGGTATGGCCACGGAGCTGGTCCGGGTCATCAGGAGCCGGCCGTCGGTGGGCATCGCGGGACCGCGGCTGATCGACGCGCACGGCCGGATCGCGATCAGCGCGCACCGGTTCGAGTCCCTCGGCACGGTGCTGGCCAGCCGCTTCGGTGGATCGCTGACGCCGGTCGCGCTGCGCCGGCTGCTCACCGGCCGGCAGCGCCGGGCCGCCTACGACGCCTGCGTACGGGGATCGCAGCCGGTGCCGGTGGACTGGGTCTCCGGGGCCTGCCTGGCGGTGCGCACCGATCTGTTCGAGGCGGTCGGCGGGCTCGACGAGGGCTATTTCCTGTACTACGAGGACGAGGAGCTGTGCCTCCAGGCCGCCCGACGCGGCGCCGAGGTGCTGTACGTGCCGGCGGTGACCGCCCTGCACATTGGCGGCGCGAGCAGCTCCGACCCGGCCTGGATCTGGCCCCACCTGTACCGCAGCATGCTTCGGTACTTCGCCCGGCACCGCGCCGGCACCCTGCGCGCCGTACGTGGTGCCGTGTTGCTGCGCGCGCTGATCGGTATCGGTCTTGCCGGCGTGCGGATGCCCCTGCAACCCCGGGCCGGAACGGCACGGCTGCGGGCCTGGGCCCACATCGGCCGGATCGCGGTCACCGGAGGAGAGACGAGAGGAGGAGCGTGATGCACGTCCTGATCACGGTCGTCGGCAAGCGCACCGAACACTGGACGGACCTGTTCGACGTCCTGTGTGAACAGCCGGACGTCACCCTGACCGTCCTCGCCGCGGACGTGTCGCCGGTGACGCGACGCGAGCTGGCCCGGCTCGCCGGCCGGCACCTGGGCCTGCGGTACCACATCGTCCCGCACCTGCTGGGCGAGTCGCTGACCGGGCACATGGCCTCGGTGCTGTTCCGGCTGCCCGGCCACCACGACGTGACCACCGCGCGCCCCGACATCCTGCACGTCATCGGCGAGGCCGCGTACTTCACCACCTGGCAGGCCCTGCGGCTGCGGCAACGCTGCTGGGCCGGCGTGCCCACCACCCTGTACGCGGCGCAGAACGTCGTGACCCGGTTCCCGGCGCCGTTCCCCCGCATCGAGCGGCAGTCGTACCTGTCCGTCGACCATGCCTTCCCGATCACGCCCGCCGCGCTCAACGTGCTGCGGGTCAAGGGATACCGGGGTCCGGCCACGATCGTGCCGCTCGGTGTCGACACCCGGGTCTTCCGTCCGCTGCCCACCGATCCGGCGATGCGCCCGTTCACGGTCGGATTCGTCGGTCGGTTCGAGCCGCACAAGGGCGTGACGGACCTGCTGCGCGCCGCCGAGCTGATCGACTGCGACGTATCGCTGGTCGGGGACGGCAGCCTGGGCAGCGAGATCGAACGGGCAGCCGCACGACGGCCCGGCCGGGTGCACCGGCACGGCTGGGCCGGGCACTCCGAACTGCCCGCTCTGCTGAACCGGATGGACGCGTTGGCGATGCCGTCGATCGAGGTGGTGCAGCGCAACACCCTGCCGTGGATCGGCATCCCGCTTCGCGAGCAGTTCGGCCGGGTGCTGGTCGAAGCCATGGCCTGTGGCGTACCGGTCGTGGGCAGCGACGTGGGCGAGATCCCCTACGTGGTGGGCGACGCCGGCCTGGTCTTTCCCGCCGGTGACGTGCCCGCGCTGGCGACCTGCCTGGCGCGGCTGCGCGACGATCCCCCACTCGCCGGCCGGCTGGCGAACCAGGGGCTGCGCCGAGCGCACGCCGAGTTCGACTGGGCACGCATCGCCGACACTCTCTGCGCCACCTGGCGCGGGCTGCGGTCCCCCACCCGCCCCTTTCGCACACCGCCCGCCGAGGCCGGGCATTCAACAAGAGAGGCGATCGCCTGATGAGCGCGTCGATAGATGTCAAGGGCCTGCTCGGTGCCTCCTGGCGCCGCGTGGGCGTACCGCTGATCGGCCTGTGCGCGGGCCTGGCCGCCGCCCAGGGGGTCACCGAACTCCTCCCGGCCCGCTACGAGGCCGAGGCGTCCGTGCTGGTCAGCGCCGACCAGCCCGACGAGAGCCGGCCGGCGGACCTGGCGCTCGCGCAGAACCTCACACCCACCATCGCCCGACTCGTCGGGTCGCGGGAGGTCGCGATCGAGGCGGCCCGCACGCTGCAACTGCCGGAGCACGCGGTGCTCGGCCACGTCAGCGGTGAGTACGAACTTGGCCTCCAGATCATCACCGTGCACGCAAGCGCCGGGTCCGGCGCGCAGGCCGCCGCCATCGCGAACGCGGCCTCCCGTGCCGCCAGCGAACGGCTCAGCCAGTTGGACATGGGCGGTTCCACGAGCATCAGGGCGCGGGTGCTGGACACCGCCAGCGCACCGGTCACGCCCGCGTTCCCGAAGCCGTTGTTGAACGGCGTGCTCGGGGCCCTCGCCGGTCTGCTGGCCGGCTGGGGCGCGACCCTGCTGCGCGACCGGTTCGACAGCCGGCTGCGCGACGTGGGGCAGATCGAGGCGCGCCTCGGCCTGCCGGTCCTCGGGGTGCTGCCGAAGCTGCCGCGCCGATTCGCCCGCCATCACGCCTCCGCGCTGTACCGGCGCACGGACGTCGCCGACGCCGTACGCGCCACGATCTCGACGCTCAGTGTGCTCAGCGCCCCGCTCCCGCGTCGGCGACTGCTGGTCACCAGCGCCCACGACGACGACGGCAAGGCGTTGGTGACCGCGCTGCTCGGTCTCGGCATGGCCGACGAGCACTGCCGCGCCACGCTCGTCGACGGCGCGGTACGGGACCCGGTGCTGTCCGGTCACTTCCCGGAGGCGCCCTACACGTGGCAGCAGGTGCTGACGCACAACTGCGCTCCGGTGCGCCTGGTCGACTACCCCACCCTGACCGTGCTGCCGGCCGAGCCCCGCGAGGGCTCCGACACGCAGTCACTGAACGAGTTGGGCGGGCTCCTCAACACGCTGGGCGAGGACGAGGACTGCGTGCTCGTGCACGCGCCGCCGATCCTGGCCGGACGGGAGATCTCGGCCTTCGCCCAGCACGCGGACGGTGTGCTGCTGGTCGTCCGCGCCGGCCGGACGAACCTCGACGACAGCACCCGGGCGGGCCGGCTCGTCCAGCGGCTCGGCCTTCCACTGGCCGGTGTCGTGGTGATCGGCGCGGAGTCGCGGGCGGACCAGCGCGTGGCCGGCCAGCACCCCACGGCCGCGCTGGACCCGGTCCACGACAGCCTGTCGCTGCCGTCGGCGCGATCGGGCGCTGTCATCCGCGAACTGGTCAGCGCGCTCGTCGAGGACTCCTCCAACAGCACCGGCGGGCGGCATCGCCGGCAGACCGGTGACACCGGCGGATCCAGACGCCCGCCCGGCAGTGGCAAGACGGTCGAGGGCACGGCCGTGGAGCGCCCGACGCCGAGCACCCGTCCCGTCCCGGCCCCGGTCGCGCCGACCCGCATCGAGGACGCCATCACCGAGCCCAACCCGGTGGTGACGGACGTCCCGGAACGCCCCGAGCCGGCGCCGACTCCCCCCGCCCGATCCGGGCCGGCGGACGGCTCGCCCGCCCCGGGCAGCGCCGCACAGGTGAGCGTCCTCGGCCGTCCACTGGCCCGGCCCGAGACGACCTGGCGGTCGGTCGCGACCAAGACCGCCGCGCCGTCGTCGTCCCCGCAGGCGTCGGCCCCCGATCTCGCGCAGCGGTGGCCGGCCTTCGGGCAGGAACTGCTGACAGCCGCGCGACCGGCTCCGGACCGGCCCGCCTCGACGGCCATCGTCCTGCGCCGCGCGGTGGCCGTCGGCGACGGCGAACGCTGGGGCTGATGACTGTCAGACACGGCGAACGGCTGACCGCACACCGTGGGCGGACCGCCCAGTTGCCGATCCAAGACACCGACAAGGAGACTGCCGATGAGTGAGATGGTGGCACCGACACAATCGTCCGACCCGATGCTGGAAGACCCCCGCACGCTCTACTGCGACCTGCTCAAGAAGGCGTTGACCAGGTACGTCTTCCGCGAGACGTGGATGCCCTACCAGCCCCGCCGGGGCTCGCTGCACGGCAGGCTCTACCAGCGCGGCCGGCATCTGCTGCAACGCAAGGGACTGGAGCTGGTTCTCCAGTTCCCGTTCGACGCGGAGGCGCGAGCCAACGGCCAGGACTGGCCACCGGAGGCCGACACGATGATCGGGCTGCGCCGGTTGGACAACCTCGAGCGCTGCATCGCGGACGTGCTGGACAAGGGCGTACCCGGCGACCTGATCGAGACCGGGGTGTGGCGGGGCGGCGCGACCATCTTCATGCGCGGGATGCTGCGCGCGTACGGTGACCGGGAGCGAACGGTGTGGGTCGCCGACTCGTTCCGGGGGCTGCCCAAGCCGGCCCCGCATCGGGTCGAGGACATCGAGGACGCGCTGTGGCAGGTGCCCTTCCTGGCGGTGTCGCAGGAGCAGGTCCAGGCGAACTTCGAACGGTACGGGCTCCTCGACGACCAGGTCCGTTTCCTCAAGGGCTGGTTCGCGGACACGCTGCCCGAGGCTCCGGTGGAGCGCCTGGCGGTGATGCGCCTCGACGGGGACCTCTACGACTCGACGATGGTGGCCCTGCGCGCGCTCTACCCGAAGCTGTCGGTCGGCGGGTACGTCATCATCGACGACTACCACGCCGTACGCGGGTGCAAGCAGGCCGTCGACGACTTCCGCGCCGAGCACGGCATCGAGGACGAGTTGCACCAGGTCGACTGGACGTGTCGCTACTGGCAGCGCTCGCGCTAGCTGCGCACAGACGGCGGGTGGGAGATCCCGGATCTCCCACCCGCCGCTGTCGTGCGCAGGCTCTCGCTCAGTTGGCCGGGGGCGTCTGCGGGTTGGCCGCGAGCCACTGCGCGACCCGGTCGTCCCGCAGGGCCGCGAAGAGCCCCGGGGCCTTCACCTCGTCGAGACGGACCGCGGAGCCGGCCGGGGTCTGGAGGTTGGCGTCGCTGAACGGAACGGTGACGAACTGGACCGTCTCGGGCTTGACCCGACGCAGCGCGAGGGCCAGGTCGGCCAGGTCGAGGTCACGGTCGACGACAAGCGACTCGGCCGCCGTGGTGAGCACCCGGTCGAGTCGGGTCGGACTGGTGAGCAGACTCGTCGCGGTGACCCGCTCGGCGAGGGCGCGGACCACCAGCTGCTGGTCGTAGATGCGGCCGAAGTCGCCGCCGGGCACGCCGTGTCGCTGCCGCATCAGGTCGTCGGCCGCCCGACCGTCCAGGTCGTGGCACCCGGCGGTCCAGGTGACGCCGGTGTCGGAGGAGGTGACCGGGTACGGCAGGCAGACGTTGATCTTTCCGACCGCGTCCACGAGCTTGCGTACGGCGGCGAAGTTGGCCACCAGCACGCCGTCGAGGGGCAGGGCGGTGAGCTTGGCGACCGTCTCGGCGGCCAGTGCGGCCCCGCCGAAGGCGAACGCGGCATTGATCTTGTTGAGGCCGCCGGACCAGACCCCACCCGCGGCGGGCACGTCGACATAGCTGTCACGGGGGATGGACACGACGGCGGCCGCGTCCCGGGCGGCGTTCACGTGCACGAGCATGATGGTGTCGGAGCGCTGCCCCGGGTAGAGCGCCTGGTCCGGCTCACCGTCGCGGGAGTCCGATCCGAGCAGCAGGAGGTTGAGCGGTCCGGACTCCCACCGACGCTTGTCGTGGGGTGCGGTGCCCTGACCGAGGATGTCCTCGCGCTGCACCCGGCTCTCGTACCGGTGCTTGAGGCCGAAGCCCACCGTCACGAGGCCCGCGCACAGCACCGCGAAGACCGCGATCAGGGCGAGCATGGCCTTCTTCCAGCCGGCCATGGCCCGCCACCTGGATGTTGCCGGCGGGACCGTCCCGCGGGGGTAATCGGTCGCCATTGTGACCACCTCTGCGGCGCCTGTAGGGACATGGAATCTCTTGCGGGGCAAGGGATTCGGCAAACGGCCGGGCCCCCCACTCAAGTGGCATTTAATCACTCTTTAGGGGCTTCTAGGGTCTTTTATCCTGTTTGCCCGATTCGAGCGATGCCATCCTGACCACCGAGTTGACGAGGGGGTTGGCCATGTACGGAGTACCCACCAAGGGTCCACACATCGGCGGAGGGCTCGCCGCCACCGGAGTCGCCATTCAGTCGTGGTTGCTGGTCGGCGTCGGCCTGGTGGTGCTCGGCCTGGCGCTGTGGTTCGTCGCCATGCTGGGCCGCGAGCGATGACAGCTTCCCCCCGGGGGGCATGGTTGCGCGCCAGCACGGGCGTCCTGTTCGGCATCGCCGTCGCCGCCGCCACCCTGTGGCGCTGGCACGACATCGCCAGCGGCGAGGCGTGGCTGAACGCCCGCCTGGTCGACGCCACCGGACTGGCGAACGCCAAGTCGATCGGCGCGGCCGTCATCTTTCCACTCGACGAGCGCTGGGTCGGCTTCATGGTCTCCAGTGGATGCTCGGTCGCCATGCTGCTGATTCCGCCGATCGTGCTGGCCTCGACGCTCGTCGGGTTCCGGCGCATCTCGCTGTCGCGTGGGTTGAACGCCCTGGCCATCGCCGCCCTGCTGCTGGTCACGGTGAACCAGGTCCGACTCGCCGCGGTGGTTGTCTCCATGCAGACCTGGGGCTTCCGGCTCGGCTACGAGCGCAGCCACGTGCTGATCGGATCCGTGATCACGACCGCCGGCCTGATCGCCGTGGCGATCCTGTTCATCGTCCTGGTCAGCCGCACCAAGCGTGGGCGGGGGGCGATCGCCGGTGTCCGCTGAGACGCAGACCCTCGCACTGCTCAACACGGCGGCGTTCCTGCTGTGCGTCAGCTTCTGCGCGTACGTGCTGAGCATCCTGGTCTTCCACCTGAAGACCCGACGTAGCCGAGGCGGCAGCCCGGACGGCTTCGACTGGCACGTCATCGTGCCGTGCCGCAACGAGGCGTCAGTCATCGGCGACACGCTGCGGCGGTTGCTCACCGACTTCCCGCAGACGACGGTGTGGTGCGTCGACGACGCCTCCGACGACGGCACGCTCGCCGAACTGGCCGCGTTCGCCGACCAGCCCCGGGTGCACGTCGTCCGGCGTCAACTACCCGATGCGCGGCAGGGCAAGGGCGCCGCGCTCAACGCCGCCTGGCGGTGCATCGAGCAGTCGCTCCCGGCCGGCGTCGACCGGACCAAGGTGATCGTCGGGGTCCTGGACGCGGACAGCCGTCTCGACCCGCAGGGCCCCGTCGCCCTCTCCGGCCGGCAGTACTTCGGTGCGGACGACGTCGGCGCCGTGCAGGTCGAGGTGCGGATGCTCCAGTGCGCCCCCCGTCGGTACGCCCCGGCGAGCGAGGTCAGCCGGTGGGGACGGCTGCTGATCCGGCTACAGGACATGGAGTTCCGGGCGCCGATCGCCGCCATGCAGTCCCTGCGTCGACAGACCGGCAGCGTGGCGATGGGCGGCAACGGCCAGTTCACCCGGCTGTCGCTGCTCAACGACATCGCCGCCGAGCACGGCACACCGTGGCACGGCGCGCTGCTGGAGGACTTCGAGCTGGGCCTGCACATCCTGCTGGCCGGTGGGCGTACCGAGTACTGCGCCGAGAGCTGGGTGGCCCAGGAGGCGCTGACCCGGATCAAGCCGCTCGTGCGGCAGCGGACCCGCTGGGCCCAGGGGTCGATGCAGTGCGGCCGCTATCTGGGCAGGGTGCTGCGCTCCCCCCGGATCCGCAACTCCGCGACGCTGGAGATCGCCCACTTCCTGGCCGCACCGTGGACCCAACTGCTCGGCACGCCTGTCTACCTCGCCTGCCTGCTGGTGATGACCTACTACATCGACCACACGGTCGGCGGACTGAGCGGCTGGTGGAGCAGCGGTGGCTGGGGCGTACCCCCGCTGGTGCTCGTCTTCGGTGTCGGGCCGTTCGCCCTGTGGGGCATCGTCTACCGGGCCCGCTGCGAGCCGCAGTTGTCGGTGGGCACGGCGTTGCTGCTCGGCGTCTGCCACTGGCTGTACAGCTACGCCCAGTCGCTCGCCGTCTGGCTGGCCTTCGCCCGCATGGTGACCGCCCGCACAGACTGGCAGAAGACCGCCCGGGCCGCCGACCCGAAGCCCCAACCGGCCCCGGTACGGGCCGTGGGCCGGGTGTCCGTGCAGGCGGCCGCGGCGGCAGCCGCGGTGGGTGCGGCGGCCGTGCCGTCCCAGCCACGCCGACTGCTCCCGGCACGCCGGCCCGGCCGTCGTTCGGACGGGCCGCGCTCGATCAGGCCGCCCCGGCACCTGAGCCACCTCGCGCACCCGGCCACCCCCACCACAGACCGCCCCACAACCGCCCACGTCAGAAAGTAGACATCTATGCCACGAGTCAGATCCGGTCTCGCCCGTACCGCTGCGGTGCTGGCCGGTGGCCTCGCCATGGCCGTCCTGGCGGCCTCCCCGGCGTTGGCCGACACCTCCCAGTCGTCGGCGTCCGCGCTGCAGATCAGCCTGCTCGGCGGAGGCTTCGCCAGCTCCGGCACCGCGTCGGCGACCAACGACGGCACCACCGAGTCGATCTCCGGTAACCAGAGTCCCCCGCTGGCCGTGCTCGGCGGTCAGACCGTCATCACCGCCGGCGTGCTGGCCCAGAACGTCCGCGCCTTCAACGACGGCACCTCGGCGGCCTGCGCCGGTGTGCTCGGCGTGGGCGGCACCGTGACAATCGGTGCCGGTGGGTCGTGCCTCGTCACGCCCGGCGCCGCGGTGACGCTGAACCTCGGCACCAACGGTCTCGCCACGATCGCGCTGGTGGCCGACGCCATCTACTCGTCGTGCACCGCCACCAGCAGCCCGTCGGCGACCGGCACGACGACCCTGGTCAACGCCCGGATCACCTCGACCCTGCTGGGCATCGAGACGACACTGCTCAACCTGCCGGCCAACCCGTTGCCGAACACCGGGCTGAGCGTGCCGGGCCTGATCGACCTCACGCTCAACAACCAGACCAGCTCGGGCGTGGGTCAGCTCACCGTCACCGCGCTGAACCTGACGGCGCTCGGCGGAGCGCTGGCCGGGGTGACCATCGGCACGTCGAGCTGCGGGGCCAACGCGGTCGCGCCGCCCATTCCGGTGATCCCGCTCGCCGGGGCACCGCTCGCACTCGGTATCGGCGCGCTCGCGGCCGGCACCACCGGCGGGTTCTCGCTCTACCGGCGTCGCCGCGCGGCGGCCAGGAGCTGACCCACCATGTGTGCGAACAGGTCGACGACACGAGAAGTCCTGATCCTCGCCGGCACCAGGCCGGAGGGAGTGAAGTCCGCGCCTCTGATCCGCCGTCTCCTCGATGATCCGAGGTTCACGGTGCGGGTGGCGGACACCGGCCAACAGCCGGGACGCGTCGCCGAGGCACTCACCCCGTTCGGTCTCCGCCCGGAGGTGAGCCTGCGCCCGCAACGTCGCACCGGCTCGCTTGCGGAGTTGGCGGCGGCCCTCATCACGGGGATCGACGACCTGTTCGCACACCACCGTCCAGCGGCGGTCGTGGTGCAGGGGGACACCACGACCGCCCTGGCCGGCGGGACGGCCGCGTTCTGGCGACGCATTCCGGTCGTCCACCTCGAAGCCGGCCTACGGACCAACGACCTGGACCGGCCGTTCCCGGAGGAGGCCAACCGGGCGATGCTCGCCCGGATCGCCGCGCTGCACCTGGCGCCCACGCCGGAGGCCAGGTCCAACCTCCTGGACGAGGGCATCCGCGCCGACGCGATCACGGTGACCGGCAACACGGTCGTGGACGCGCTCCAGGACCTCGTCGACCGCGGGGTGGCCCAGCCGCCGCCCTGGGTCGACCCGACCCGCAAGCTGGTGGTGGCCACCGCCCACCGTCGGGAGAACTGGGGCCAGGGGGTGGCGGCCACGATGGACGGGCTCCGCCGCCTGGCACGGTGGTGCCCGGAGGTCCAGGTCGTGATGGTCTCCCACCCGAATCCGCGCCTCAGCGCGGAGGTCAGCGCGGGCCTCGCGGGCGTCGCCAACGCCCGGGTCACCCCACCGCTGGCCTACCCGCAGATGATCGGGCTCCTGCGCGGCGCCGACCTGGTCGTCACGGACTCCGGCGGGCTCCAGGAGGAGGCTGCCACCCTGGGGGTGCCACTGCTGGTCACCAGGGACACCACCGAACGTCCGGAGGCACTCGCGGCAGGTCGGGGCGAGTTGGTCGGCACCGATCCGGAACTGCTCCTGTCGGCCGGGCTCCGACACCTCGCCCTGGGTCGCGTACCGACGGTCGGCTCGCCGTTCGGCGACGGACGGGCGGCCGAACGTTGCGTCGCCGCCATGGCACGGCTCCTGGACGCACCGGCTCGACCGGTCACACAGGCGCGCAGGACGATCGCCACGGTGACCTGACGGACCAGCGAAACGGACAATCATCCGAATTACCGGACAAAGCTCTTTTATCGCCTGATAATTGGTCCATCGATCGGCAGCGTTTCCGGTCGGAGTTCCCGACACATCAGCGACCAGAGGAGTCGTCAGGTGCAGGCGGTTTTGAACGGGCAGCAGTCCCCGACCCTGCAGGGCAGATTCTCGGCCCAGCACAACGCCTTCGGCGTGCTCCGACTGGCGATGGCCTGTGGCGTGATCATCGCGCACGCCGGCCCGCTCGGCTTCGGCACGGCGAACATCGGGGCGGCGACATTCGGCCGGCAGAGCGACCTCGGCACCCTGTGCCTGTACGGATTCTTCCTGATCTCCGGCTTCCTCATCACCGACAGCGCCTTGCGCTCCACACTCCGGCAGTACCTCCGCGCCCGCGCGCTGCGCGTCTTCCCGGGACTGTGGGTCTGCCTGCTGGTCACCGCGTTCGTCTTCGCCCCGCTGGCCGCGTTCTACGAGAACGGCAGCCTCGACGGCTTCTGGGGGCACCCGGAGGGCCCGTTCGACTACGTCCTGACCAACATCGCCGCCTCGATGGAGCAGTTCCCCATCTCCGGGCTCCTGGCCGACACCCCGTACGGGCAGATCGTCGGCGGGCCGAGCGCGTTCGACGGGGCGCTGTGGACACTCCGGTACGACCTGGCGCTCTACGCCGTCGTCGCCGTCCTCATGGTGACCTCGGTGCTGCGCCGGGCCCCGCGCGCGGTGCTCGTGCTGACCGGCGGTTGCTACGCGCTGATCCTGGCGGACTTCTTCGCGGCGTCGAGCTGGAGCTCCCGGCCGCCCCAACACGGCGCCATCGGGCCGTTCCCGCTGATCGGGGCTTTCGCCGCCGACTGGACGTTGATGCTCGGCTTCCTGTTCCTGCTGGGCGCTGCCGCCCGCCTGTACGCGCACCGGGTTCCGATGAACTCGACGCTGGCCGTGCTGGCCGCCGTCACGCTGGTCGGCTCGCTGTGGCTGGGCGGATTCTTCGCGGTCGGCCTTCCGGCGTTCGCCTACCTGGTGCTGTTCGCGGCGGTCGCGCTGCCGAAGCGTTGGTCCCGCGTCAGCCGCCGGCACGACTACACGTACGGCATCTACATCTACGGCTTCCCGGTGCAGCAGCTGACCGCCCTGCTCGGCGGCACCCGGTTCGGGATCCTCGGCTACATCGTGCTGAGCCTGCTCGGCAGCTTGCTGCTCGCCGCCCTCTCCTGGCACCTGGTGGAGCGCCCCGCGCTCGGGTTCAAGACGGGCAGCGGTCGCGCACGGCACCGGGTCGCCAAGCAGGCCGCCCGGCGTCGCCCGCAGCGCGCCGCCGGCCCGGTGGGCGCCACCAGGGCCGGAGCGCGTCCCTCGACCGGCCGGCACCAGGCGGGTGCCCGGCACGGCCAGACCCCGAAGGCGGGGCCCGCGCTGCGCCGTCCCGCCCGAACCGGCACGACGGACCTGACGTTCCTGGTCCCACCGGTCAAGGCCACGACGGTGACCGCGCCGCAGACGGCAAGCCTGCCCGGCACGTCCGCACCCACCAGGCCCGAGCAGAGCGCCGCGGTGACGTCGACCCGGTGACATCGCCGGCGGGCACTGGCCGTTCTCCAGAGGTACGGCCGGACCTGCGCTGAACGGCCGCGAGGGCCGGAGCCACATACCGACTCCGGCCCTCGTTGCCACACCCGAACTACGAAGCCGGGTACTGCGCGAGGTAGATCGGCACGCCGACCTTCGTCATGTCGGCCGCGTCGCCGACACCGTTGACGACGTGGTCGATCGTGCCGGCGCTCAGGTTGACGGTCATGATGTGGTGCAGCCGCACACCCGGCCGGTTCGGCGCCTCGAAGCCGTTCTCGGTGTGGATCGACGGGTTGTTCTGGTTGAACACGTACACCCCGCCGCCGTAGAGGTCGTGGTGGCGTACCCGGTCGCCGACCTTGTAGCCGGCGTAGCCCTCGACCGGGCCGTTCATCCAGTCGGCCTGCGTCGGCGGGTCGTACGGCAGCTCGTTCTGGTAGAGGACCGTGGTGCCGTGCTCGCCGTTCCAGACGGTGTTGTAGCGCTGGAAGTGCTCGACGAACAGGCCGGTGGCGGTCACGTGGTCGCCGTTGATGACCGCGCCGTACCGACCGGTGTTGGTGCGCCAGCGGTCGGTGTCACCGTTGACGCCCTCGGTGAAGCCCTCGACGCCATGGTCGCCGCGCCACACCCAGGTGTGGTCGATGAGCACGTTGTCGCTGTTGACCTCCAGCGCGGTGTTCGTCCGGCCGATGTGCGGGCCGCCGACCCGGAAGTACACGTCGGACAGCGTGGTGGGGTTGGCCGCGCTGCTGGCGTCGTGGCCGTGCTGCCGGCCCACCCGCAGCAGCACCGGCGACTCGACCGTGCCGGCGTCGATCGTGACACCGGCGACGATGACACCGGGGACGTTCGCGACTTCCAGCGGGACGGCCCCGTTCACCGCGGTGAGGGTGGCGTGGCCGATGCCGAGCACCACCGTGTTGGCCCGCCGGATCTCGATGCTCCGCGCGATGTCGTACACGCCGGGGGTGAGCAGCAGGTGCTTGCCGCGCGCGAGCTGCGCGTTGATCACGCGGACCGGGTCGGACGGCTTCGCGATGAAGAAGTCGTCGATGCCGATGGTCCGTCCGGGGGTCATGCCGTTCGCCCACGAGACGCCCCGGCTGTCGCGCTGGGCAGCCGGCACCCGCACGTTGTAGTGGCCCTTGGCGTCCACGAACAGGTACGGCTTCTCCCGGCTCACCGGGGTCGTGTCGAGGGTGGTGTACGGCGGGTCGGGGAAGGTCGCGTCGTCCGGGGCGCCCTCGACGCCCGCGAACACCTGGTTCCACACCGCGTTGGACCACCCGGCGACCTCGCTGTTGCGGGTGAGCCACTGCTGCTGGGAGCCGTTGGTGGTGGCGGGCAGCCGCGAGTCGGCGATGAAGCCGCCGCTGGCGTACTGCGGGCCGGCGGTGCAGTAGTCCATCAGGGACAGCCCGCCGCCGGTGATGTTGAGCCGGCGCATCGAGACCGCCTGGGACACCGCCCAGAAGTTCGCCGTCGAGCGGCAGCCGTCCTGGCCGGCGGCGTTGACGGTGAGCGAGAGGTTCGACAGGGTGCGCCAGAAGTTGACAAGCGCGAGGCAGTTGCCGGTGCCGCCGTCGGCGAGGCAACGGTTGTAGACCTCGATCTTGCCGTTCACGGCGACGTCGGTGGGCGACGCGCCGAGGCCGGCAACCTCGGTGTAGTAGCCGACCTTCGCCTGCAACGGCTGCTCGGTCGTGCCGTAGTTACCCGGCTTGAAGAGGTACGCGTGCCGCTCGGTGCCCATCTCGTTGTCGACCTGGCGGGCGTGCGCGGCGTTGAGGGTCTGCTGGATCTCCCCGACCGGCATGGACGGGTCGAAGATGGTCACGTTCGGCCCGAAATCGGGTGCGCTGTGCGTCGGGCGGCCGGCGCTGGCCGCGGTGCCGCTCACGGTGACGGCGGCGGTCACCAGCAGGGCAAGGGTGAAGGTACGTCGGGACGGGCTCGTCATGTGGTTCGTCCTATCGACTGGGCGGACCATGGGCGCACTCGACGGTGAGAGCGCTCTCTGACCCCGTTTCTACCCGCTCGACGCCCCGTACGCCATCGCCCCCGTCCCCTCCCCCGCGATCTTGCACTTTGTGTCGACGATTCGCACCCTTGAATGGGTTATGTCGCCACCGAAAGTGCAAGATCGCGGAGCGGAGCGGAGCGGAGCGGGGCGGGGCGGGGCGGGGCGGGGCGGAGCGGAGCGGGGCGGGGCGGAGCGGGGCGGAGCGGAGCGGAGCGGGGGCCGGAGGCCCGGCGGGGTCAGGCCAGGGTCAGGGGGCGCAGGCCCAGTTGGTCCAGGGCATCGCGGTCGTCGGCGGTGGTGGGGGCGCGGCCGGTTGCCTTGCGGAGGAGGGTGATCGGGTCTCCGGTGGCGTCGACCGCGACCTGCCACTGTGGGCCGAAGAGCAGGCGCAGCAGGTGTTCGGTGGCGGCCGGGGTGAGCCACGGCTCGCGGGGTACCGCGTCGGCGACGTCGAGGCCGTGCAGGACCACCTCGACGAGGCGGGTCGTCAGGAAGTGCGACAGCAGCATCGGGTCGCCGTGTCGGGTCCGGACCACCCGGTCGGCGGGCTGCTCGCGGCACACCTCGACGACGGTCCGCCCGGTGTCCGCGAGATCCCGCACGAGTGTCGCCGCGTCCGGGTCGGCCGCGCGGCGCTGCGCCGTCCGTACCCGCTCGTCGTTCGTGTCGTCGCTGAACCGCCCGTCCGCGCGGTAGTAGCCCGCCGCGGTGGTCACCGCCCGCTCGGGGGCGGGCGCGGCCACCATGTCCGGAACCCGCGAGAGTACGACGATGACGTGCCCCACCACGTCGCGTACCCGCCACGGGTCGCAACGCGTCGGCCGCTCCCACCCCGGCGCCGACACCTGAGCCAGCGCACCGACAAACGCGTCGATCTCCCGGCCCAGCACGGACAGCACAGCCCCGTCATCGTCGACCTTCACAGCCCCCATCCTGCCCCGCCCACCCACCTCCCCGCGATCTTGCACTTTGTGTCGGCGTTCTGCGGCATTCACGCCCTATGCCGCGACAGAAAGTGCAAGATCGCGGGGAGGGGCGGGGTGGGGGTGGGGTCGTCGAGGAACTCGTCGATCATGGGGGCCAGCCAGTCGGCGCGGTGCGGGATCGTCGTGTGGGTGGTGCCGGGCAGGATGGCCAGACGGCAGGCGGGTAGGCCGGTCAGGTCGCCGGGCACCGCGCCGCCGAGCAGCCGGAACATCCGTACCGCGTGTTCGGGCTGGACGATGTCCGCGTCGGCCAGCACGAGCATGGTGGGTACGGCCAGGGCCGCGATCTGCTCGGGCGTCCACCGGGGCAGGTTCGCGTCCAGGACCTTCATCTTGGTGACCAGGTTGGCCCAGCCCGTCGGGTCCGGTGCGGTCCGCAGGTACTCGTCGTGGAACTCGGAACCGTGCAGGTGCTCCGGTCGCAGGTCCTGGATGCCGTCGAGCAGCCCGGGGTGCAGGCCCGCGTCGTCGAAGCTCACCGAGGCGAGCACCAGCCGCCCCACCCGGTCGGCGTGGTGGGTGCCCAGGCGCAGCGCCACCGCCGCGCCCAGGCTCCACCCGTACACGTCCGCCCGCTCGACACCCAGACGGTCCAACAGCTCGACCACGTCGGCGGCGAAGTGCTCCACGGTCAACGGACGGTCCACGTCCGGGGTGTGGCCGTGCGCCTGCAACTCCACGGCGATCACCCGCCGGGACCGGGCGAGGAGCGGCAGGATCGTGCCGAACGAGGTGCCGATGCCGGAGAGCGCGCCGTGGATGAGCAGCAGTGGCCGGCCCTCGCCGGTGCCATGAATCTCGTGGTAGATGTCCATGCCCACACGGTGCGCCGGCCCGCTTACGGTCCGCTTCAGGTCGGCTTACCGGCGTTCGGGACCGTGCCGAACCCTTTGGTCCGACCGGGGACGTCGATACAGGCCATAGGATGACCGCCGTGCAGTTCGGGGTGCTCGGGCCGCTCGCCGTCACCACGGACGCCGGCGAGCCGGTGGTGGTGCCCGGCGCCAAGGTCCGCGTCCTCCTGGCCGACCTGCTCACCAACCGCAACCAGGTCGTCTCCGCCGACCGGCTCATCGACGACCTGTGGGGTGACGACTCCCCCGCCAACCCCACCGGAGCCCTCCAGGTGCGGGTGTCGCAGCTCCGCAAGGCGCTCAACGACGCCGAGCCGGGCGCCCGCGACCTGGTCGAGTCCCGCGCTCCCGGCTACCTGTTGCGAGCCGGGACGGTCGACGCCGACCGGTTCGCCGAACTGGCCCGGCACACCGACGTCGGCCGGCTGACCGAGGCCCTCGCGCTGTGGCGGGGCGAGGCGTACGCCGACGTGGCCGACGCCGAGTTCGTCCGCGCCGAGGCGACCCGCCTCGCCGAGCAGCGTCTCGCCGTGCACGAGCGGCTGGCCGAGGCGCGGGTGGCCCGGGGCGAGCACGACCTGGCCGCCGCCGACCTGGCCGAGCTGGTGGCCCGCAATCCCCTGCACGAGGGGCTGCGGGCGGTGCAGCTCCGCGCGCTGTACGCGGCCGGTCGCCAGTCCGAGGCGCTGGACAGCTACACCGACCTGCGGGCCCGGCTCGCCGACGAGCTGGGCCTCGACCCGAGCCCCGAACTGGTCGCCCTGCACCGCCGCATCCTCGAACAGGACGCCGGTCTGAGCGCGCCGCCGAAGGCCGCGATCATCCGCAACAGCCTGCCGGCGCAGCTCGACGAGCTGGTCGGCCGGGCCGAGGCGTTGACCGAGCTGCGTGCCCTGCTGCCCGGGCAGCGCCTGGTCACACTGGTCGGACCGGGTGGTGTCGGCAAGACCCGGCTGGCCACCGAGGCCGCCCGTACCCAGTCCCCGCCGGACGGCGTCCTGCTGGTCGAGCTGGCGCCGCTGCCGGCCGGCGACCCGGGAGTCGCCGAGCAGGTGCTCGGCGCGCTGGACGTCCGCGAGGCCGCCGGCACCAGCCTGTCCCCCACCGACCGGCTCGTCACGGCGCTGCGGCACCGGCACCTGCTGCTGGTCCTGGACAACTGCGAACACGTCGTCGAGCCGGTCGCCGCGCTGGTCGCCCGGCTGCTGCGCGACGCGCCCGGGGTGCACGTGCTCGCCACCAGCCGGGAACCCCTCGGCCTGACCGGGGAACTGCTCTGGGACGTACCCCCGTTGTCGTTGCCGCCGTCGGACGGTGACCCGGACGCGGTCCGGCGCTCGGCGGCGGCCCGGTTGTTCGCCGCCCGCGCCGCCGCCCAGCAGCGCGGTTTCCGCCTCGACGAGCGCACCGCGCCGGCCGTCGCCCAGCTCTGCCGTCGCCTGGACGGCCTGCCGCTGGCCTTGGAGCTGGCCGCCACCCGGGTCCGCGCCCTGGGTGTGCAGGGCGTGGTGGAGCGCCTCGACGACCGGTTCCGGCTGCTCAGCACCCCGCAACGCGACGTTCCGCCGCGCCAGCGGACGCTGACGGCGGTGATCGGCTGGAGTTGGGACCTGCTGGACGAGGCCGACCGGCGGGTGCTCGCCCGGCTCGCGGTGTTCCGCGACGGCTGCACGCCGGACGCCGCCGAGCGGGTCTGTCAGACCGACCTGGACGCCCTCGCCCGGCTGGTGGACCGGTCGCTGGTGGTGTTGGACGACGCTCCCGACGGGCCGCGGTACCGGCTGCTCGAATCGGTCGCCGCGTTCTGCCTGGACCGCCTGGACGACGCCGACGAGGTCCGGACGCGGCACGCCGGCTACTACACCGAGCTGGCCGAGCGCGCCGACCCGGAGTTACGCGGGCCCGAGCAGCGGCGGTGGCTGGCGCTGCTGGACGCGGAGACGGCGAACCTGCGCGCGGCGCTGGCCCACGGCGGCGGGTTGCGGCTGGCCGTCGCGCTGAGCTGGTACTGGTATCTGCGCGGCCGGCTCACCGAGGCGTGTCGAGCCCTGGCCGTCACCGGCGACCCGGAACAGGAGCGGAAGGCGGCCCCCTGGCGGGCCGGCTTCGCGCTGCTGCGGGGCGGGGCGGTCGCGCCGGCCGACATCCGGGCGGCGGTCGCCGGCGACCCGGGGGGCCGGGGCGCGTGGTTCGCGGCTAACGCGCTGATCGAGCAGAGTGACCTGACCCTGGCCATGGAGCTGATGCCGGCAGACGTCGACACGTGGACCGAGGCGGCCGCGCTCGCCTCGCAGGCCAAGATCGCGCACGTCGCGGGCGACCAGGCGACCCTGGAGCGGACGGCGACCCGCAGCGCGGCGCTCTTCGCCGAGATCGGCGATCGGTGGGGCCGGCTCCAGGCCACCGAGTGGGTGGGCGGGCTGGCCGAGATGCGCGGTGACCACGAACGCGCCGCCGCGCTGCACGCCGAGGGGCTGCGCTGGGCCGAGGAGTTGCGGCTGTGGCCGCAGGTGTGCACCGAACTGTCCTGGCTGGCCTGGCTGGCGGTGCAGACCCGGGACTATTCGCAGGCCCGGGAGCTGGCCGAACGCGCGTACCACCTGGCGGTGGAGCAGGACGCGCCGGGCGCGCTGGTGTTCGCGGAGTTGTGCCTCGGGTTGGCCGCCCGCCGTGACGGCAAGCTCGACCTGGCCGTCACCCACCTCGGCAACCTCGCCGAGCGGGGGCGCGCGGAGGCGCAGACCGCGCTGTACCTGCCGCCGGTCCTGGTCGAGCTGGGGCACGCGATCGAGCAGGGTGGCGACCCGGACGCCGCGCTGGCCCTGCACGTCGAGGCGTTCGAGGCCGCCGAGGCGATGGCCGCGCCCCGGGACGCGATCTTCGCGCTGGAGGGGATGGCGTCGGCGGTACGGGTGCCGGAGGCCGCGGCCCGACTGCTCGGCGCGGCGGCCGCCGCCCGGCTGGCCGCGCAGGCCCCGTGCGCGCCGGCCGAACGCGACGAGGTGGACCGGGTGACCGGGCGGGTCCGCGCCGACCTCGGGCCGGAGCGCTTCGACACGCTCGCCGACGAAGGCGCGAAGCTGAGCCCGGGCGAGGCCCGGGCCCAGCTCTGAGGGCGACCGTAAGGCGACGGCCCCGGCGACGGTCAGGCGGCGCTCTTCGGCCGGTACGTCGCGACGATCACGCCGCTCTTGTGCACCCGGGTGTCGACCAGGTCGAACGACGCCGTGAAGTCGTTCAGCGGCGTCGTCACGCTGGGCGCGCCCTGCAACACCGGGTGGATCCAGAAGCGGACCTCGTCCACCAGGCCCGCGTCGACGAGCTGGGCGGTGACCGAACCGAAACCGTACTGGATGATGTTCCTGCCGTCCTGGGCCTTGAGCTTGCGGACCGCCTCGACCAGGTCGCCCTGGAGCACCTCCGTGTTGTTCCAGGTGGGGTCGGTGAGGGTGGTCGAGGCGACGTACTTCTTGACGTTGTTGAAGTAGGCCGCACCGGTGGTCGGGTCGCTCTCGTCCTGCTGCGGCCAGGCGACGGACATGCCGTCGTAGGTGGCCCGGCCCATCAGCATCGCGTCGGCGGCGTCGGTCAGCTCGCCGGCGAGGCCCATGGCCTCCTCGTCGAAGTACGGCGCGGTCCACATCGGGTTCTCGATGACGCCGTCGAGGGTGATGTAGGTCGAGTTGACGAGCTTGCGCATCAGATTCTCCTGGGTGTCGGTCGTGTGCTCCGGTGACACCCAGGACACTGCCCGGCCCCGCTTACGATTCGCTTCAGGTGCCCTGACCAGGGTCCGAAAGCGGGTCCGGAAGCGGGTCGACCAGCGGCTCCACCAGCGGAATCGGCAGCGCCTGCGTGGCCGCCGTGCCGCCACCGGCCGAGTGCGCCGGCGCGGGCCGGTCGTCGACGCGGCTGTGCAGCCGTCCGCGCCCGGCCGGTCCGGGACGTCGGGTGACCTCGACGGTCACCATCGCCACCGGTGGTGGCGGGACGGTGAACCGGCCGACGCCCCAGCGCACCCAGATGGGGATCCGCCCGGCGTCCGCCTCCGCGGTCAGCTTCTGGACCGTACGGGCCCGGTCGGTGTGGTCGACCTCCAGAACCACCGGCGGCCCGTCCGGGCGGGCGCACGCCACGTCGAGGACCGAGTGCCGCTGCTGCATCGGCGGCGGCAACGGCAGCACGCTGGGTGCCCGCCGGTAGACCCGCCAGCCCTGCGCCCCGGCCCACCGCACCACCGCGTCGATCACCAGCGCCGTGACCTCGTCGGTGTCCAGGTCGACGAAGGTCAGCTCGGCCAGGGACCGGCCCAGGTCGGCGGCCAGCCGCTCACCCTGCGCCGTGACGTCCACCGGCGCAGGATAACGCCTCAGCCGAGGGTGATCACCGTCGTGGCGAGGTGCCGGGTCAGCCAGGAGGTGGTGGCCGTGCGCGCCGCCTCGGCGTTGTCGCGGGCCAGGAAGTCGTGCCCCTCACCGGCGAGCACGAGGTGCCCGTGCGGCACGTCCCGGGCGGCCAGAGCCTGCGCCACCTGCGCCGACTCCCCGGCCGGGACGTTGGTGTCGTTCGCACCGTGGATGAGCAGCACCGGCACGTCGAGCTGGTCGATACGGGTCATCGGCGACAGGTCCCGCAGCAGCTCGGCGTCGCGCACCGGGTCGCCGTACTTGCTGACGGCGGCGGCGGCGATCCACGGCTCGGTGCCGGCGTAGAAGGTGCGGAAGTCGGAGATGCCGCACTCGGCCACGCCGGCGGCGAACAGGCCGGGGAAGTTCACCAGCACCGCGAGTACCAGGTAGCCGCCGTAGGAGCGGCCCAGGCAGCCGAGATGGCCCGGGATCGCGACGCCGCTGTCGACGAGGTGCTCGGCGCACGCCGCCACGTCGGCGATGGCGCCGTACCGGCCGGCGAGGTTGTCGGCGGTGACGAAGGAGCGGCCGAAGCCGGACGAACCGCGCACGTTCGGCGCGAACACCGCGACGCCCTGCGCCACCAGGGCCTGGAACAGCGGGTTGTAGCCGGGGCGTTCCTGCGCCTCCGGACCACCGTGCAGACTGATCGCCGTCGGCCAGGGGCCCGGGCCGGCCGGGCGGTAGAGCCAACCGGACAGCGGCAACCCGTCGTGGGCGCGCAGGTCGACCAACTGCGGCGCGACACCCGGGCCACCCGTACGCGCGGCGTCGGTGTCCGGCCGCAACGGGCGCGGATCGCCGGTCGCCAGGTCGACCAGCCACACCTCCCGGGGCTGCACCGGCCCCTGCGCGGTGACGCAGAGCAGGTCACCGCCGTCGGCGAAGACGGCGTCGCTGAGCACCTCGCCGGGGGCGGTCGCGGCCCGTTGGACGCCGCTGGTCAGGTCGCACAGGCTCAGCTCGCTGCGCCCGCCGTAGGTGTTCCACAGCAGCGCGGCCCGCTCCCGCCGGGCGTCGAGCGCGACGTGCTCCAGCTCCGCGTCCGGCCGCGCCGCGACGCGGGTCGGGGCCAGGGTCGGTCGCGCGAGGTCGACGCGCACCACCGCCGCCAGCTCCGAGAACGCGTCGGTACGCGCCAGCACGCTCGTCCCGTCGGGGCCGAACCAGCCCTGGTCGGTGCTGCCCCGGCCGGTGTCCGGCAGCAGGCGTACCCGGTCGCCGCTGGTCACGTCCAGCAGTTCCAACCAGCGGGCGTTACGGGGGCCACGCCGCAGCAGGGCGGACCCGCCGTCGTCGGTGACGTCCAGGAGGGCGAGCAGGTCGTCCTCGGCGAGCACCCGCCGGTGCCCGGTCTCGGCGTCGATGAGTACGGCGGCGCTCCGCTCGGCGCTCTCGGTGACCGCCATCAGCGCGCCGCCGGGCAGCCACCGGGACAGGCTCGCGCTGCGGCCGTCGAAGCCGGCGACCTGGCGGAGTCCCGTACCGTCCGGGCGCAGCACCCACAGCTCGGTGCGGGGCGCGCCGCCGGGCGCGACGACGCAGGCCAGCCACCGCCCGTCCGAGGACCAGCTCACCGAGAGGACCGGCTCGTCGCCGCCGGGCAGCGCGACGGCCTCGACGGCGTCCACGTCCCGGACCCAGACGGCCGGGGTGCCCGCCCGGTCGGACACGTACGCCACCCGCCGGCCGTCGGGCGACGGCGCGGGGGCGAAGTCCTCGCCGGGGGGCGGGGTCACCGCCGGCCGGTGCCGCGCGGGGCGGGTCCGGCGCGGCACCTCGGTCCGTACGCTCATCTAAACCCCGATCCGCTGCAACCAGAGCTCCAGCAGCCCGAGCTGCCAGAGCGCGTTGGAACCCAACGTGGTCCGCTGGGCGTTCGGCGTGTCCAGCAACTCCTCCAGGTAGTCCTTGCGGAACAGACCACGCTCACGCGCCGGGCGGGCGGTCAGCGCGTCCCGGACGTCATCGAGCAGCGGGCCGGAGAGGTGCCGGATCGCGGGGACCGGGAAGTAGCCCTTGGGCCGGTCGATCACCTCGTCGGGGACGATCCCCCGGCTCGCGGCCTTCAGCACACCCTTGCCGCCCAGGGCCAGCTTGAGCGCCGGCGGACAGGCGGCGGCCAGCTCGACCACCTCGTGGTCGAGGAACGGCACCCGGGCCTCCAGCCCCCACGCCATCGTCATGTTGTCGACCCGCTTGACCGGGTCGTCGACGAGCATCACCAGGCTGTCCTGGCGCAGCGCCGCGTCGAGCGCGGTGTCCGCGCCCGGCGCGCCGAAGTGGGCGGTGACGAACTCCAGGCTCGCGTCGTGGTCGAGCATCCACTCGGGCGCCAGGTGGTTGGCCAGCGCGTCGTGGCGACGATCGAAGAACACCCGGGCGTACGCCTCGACGGCGTCCTCGCGGGAGACGTTGGCCATCGGCGGATACCAGTCGTAGCCGGCGAAGATCTCGTCCGCGCCCTGGCCCGACTGGACCACGGTGATCCGCTTCGAGACCTCCTCGGAGAGCAGGTGGAACGCCACGCAGTCGTGGCTGACCATCGGCTCGCTCATCGCCGCGATGGCGTCGTGCACGGCCGGCACGAAGCGGGCGGCGTCGATGCGGATCTGCTGGTGGTCGGTGTCGAAGTGGCGGGCGATCAGGTCGGAGTAGTGGAACTCGTCGCCGGTCTCCCCCGCCGCCGCCTCGAACCCGATGCTGAAGGTGGCCAGCCCGGTCTGGCCCTGTTCGGCGAGCAGGGCCACGATCAGGCTGGAGTCGAGGCCCCCGGAGAGCAGCACCCCGACCGGCACGTCGGCGACCATGCGCCGCCGTACGGCGGTCCGCAGCGCCGCCATGATCCGTTCCTGCCACTCCTCGGCGGACATGGCCGGCGCGGCGGCGCGGTTGAACTCGGGCCGCCAGTAGACGGTGTCGGTGCTGCGGCCGTCGGCGGTGATCACCCGCACGGTGGCGGGCGGGAGCTTGCGGACGCCGGCCAGGATGGTGCGCGGTGGCGGCACCACCGAGTGGAAGCTCATGTAGTGGTGCAGCGCCACCGGGTCCAGGTCGGTGTCCACGTCACCGGCGGCGAGCAGCGCCGGCAGCGTCGACGCGAACCGGATGCGGCCCGGCGTCTCGGCCAGGTAGAGGGGTTTGATGCCGAGCCGGTCGCGGGCCAGCACGAGGGTGTTCGTGGCCAGCTCGACCAGGGCGAAGGCGAACATCCCGAACAGCCGCTCGACGCACGCCGTCCCCCACCGGTGGTACGCCTTGAGGATCACCTCGGTGTCCGACGTGGACCGGAAGGAGTAGCCGGCGGCGGTCAGCTCGTCGCGCAGCTCCCGGTAGTTGTAGATACAGCCGTTGAAGACCAGGGCGAGGCCCAGCTCAGCATCGACCATCGGCTGGGCGCCGGTGTCGGACAGGTCGATGATGCGCAGCCGGCGGTGCACCAGCGCCGCCGGACCGTGCTGCCACCGCCCCTCACCGTCCGGGCCGCGGGAGGACAGGACGGGGAGCATCCGCTCCAGGGCCGCCAGGTCCGGTGACGCCCCGTCGAGGCGGAACTCGCCTCCGATACCGCACATGGCACACACCTCTCATCGGCTCGGTCCGCTCGGGCCGCTGACCGGTCCAGGCTTGGTGGACCCGGTTGCGTCCCGATGACATCCGCATCAAGCGTGGGTTACACCGAGGGTTCTCCGGCTCCGCCGAGCAGCCAGGTGTCCTTCGACCCACCTCCCCGCGACGAGTTGACGATCATGCTGCCGGCCGGCGCGACCCGGGTCAGGGCCACCGGCGCCACCTCCGCAGTCTCGCCGAGGAACACGAAGGCCCGCAGGTCAACGTGGCGAGGCGCGAGAGCCGTACCGTCGAAGACCGGGTGGGTGGTGAGCGTGACCATCTCCTGGGCGATCCACCGGTGTGGGGCGGCGAGGATCTGCTCCCGGACGGCGTCCAGCTCCTCCGCCTCGGCGCGCGGGCCGATCACCACGCGGTCGCCGCCGTACCCGTCGACCGGCTTGAGCACCAGCTCGCCGAGCCGGCCCAGCACCTCGGCGCACTGCTCGGGCACCCCGCACAGGTACGTCGGCACGTCGCCGAGCAGCGCCTTCTCCCCGAGGTAGTACTCGATCAGCCGGGGCACGTACGCGTACAGCGCCTTGTCGTCCCCGACGCCGTTGCCGAGCGCGTTGGCCAGCGTGAGCCGCCCGGCGTGCACCGCCGCGAGCAGCGGCCAGCCCAGCGGCACACCGTCCGCGCCCGGGGCGTGCAGCAGGGCCTCCTCGTCCATCCGCAGGTAGATCACGTCCACCGGGCTGCGGTGGCCCTCGGTGACCATGTGCACCCGGCCGTCCTGGACCAGCAGGTCACCGCTCTCGGTCAGCGGCACACCCATCTCGTCGGCGAGCAGCCGGTGCTCGAACCAGGCCGGGTCACCCGGGCCGCTGCTGAGCACCACCACGGCGGGGTCGTCGGCGGCGGCCGGCGCGGCGGCGACCAGCGCCCGGCGCAGCATCGCCGGCGTCTCGTCGGCGGGCAGCAGGTCGTCGGGCACCGGCAGCTCGGGCAGCACCGCCTGGGTGAGCCGGCGGTTCTGCACGGCATAACCGATGCCCGAGGGCACCCGCAGGTTGTCCTCCAGCACGTACCAGCCGCCGTCGGGGTCGCGTACGAGATCGGTTCCGGACACCTGGGCGCGCGTGCCGTGTCGGCCCATGAGCGCGCCGGTCGGGCGCAGCCCCGGCGAGGATTCCACCACCCAGGCCGGTACGACACCGTCGGCCACCACCGCCCGCTCGGCGTAGACGTCGCGCAGGAACGCGTCGAGCGCACGGGCGCGCTGTACCAGGCCGGCACGCAACGTCCGCCAGTCGTCGGCGGGTACCACCCGGGGCACCAGGTCCACCGGGAAGAGGCGGGTGCTGGCCTCGCCGGCCACGCTGAAGGTCACGCCCCGGGCGCGTTGCTCCTCGTCCCGGTCGTGCTCGCGGTGGCGCAGGCCGACGGACCCGAGGGCGCGCAGGGCGGTGAGCAGCGGACGGTACACGGACGTCGGCCCGGCCGGGCCGAAGACCTCGTCGCCGGCGTCGACGTACGTGGGCAGCGCGGGCGGGGGCGTCGCCCCGGGCAGGGGGGCGCGCACCCGGCCCCGGGTCTCGTCGAGCAGCAGGTCGACCACGTCGGCCAGCCGGCCCCGTCGCTCGTACGCCCGTCGCTGTCGGGCGGCGGAACTGCCCCGGTCGAGGGCGTACCGGGTCAGCTCGCAGACCTGCTCCCAGTCGCCGGTCGCCTCCAACTGGGGGCGCAGGTCGGCCACGAGGCGGCGGACCGCCTCGGCGGCCGGCACCGGCCGCGCCGAGCGGGGCAGGTCGAGCAGGTCACCTTCGAGGCCGGAGCGGGCGGCTCGCCACACGGCGGCGCGCAGCACCGGCGGCCGGACGGCGGTGCGCTCGACACCGGCGCGCAGGGCGGCGACCTCCCGCCGCACGAGCGCCCGGAACAGGCCGGTGAGCAGGACGATCGTCTCGACGTCGGCGTTGGCGTCGGTGATGCGCAGCTCGACGGTGGGCACGTGCGCCGACGGCCGGACGTCGAAGTAGATCATGGCGGGGTCGGTGATGGTCTCGGACGAGATCAGCTCGGCGACCAGGGCCTCGTGGTCGGCCGCGCTGGTCACCTCGCCCGGGTCTCCGGCCGTGGGCCAGCGCTGCCAGACCAACGAGCGGACGCTGGCGTAGCCGCTGTCCTGGCCCATCCAGTACGGCGAGCTGGTGGAGAGGGCGAGCAGCACCGGCAGCCACGGCTGGACGCGGCGGGTGACGGCCACCGCCAGGTCCCGGTCGGAGACGCCCACGTGCACCTGCGCGCCGCAGATCAACTGCTCGCGGGCGAGCAACTGGTACTCGTCGACCATCCGCCGGTACCGCGAGGTGGGGGTGACGCTCGGGTCGCCGTCGGCGCGCAGCGGCACCGTACCGGCCGCCACGATGCCCAGCCCGGCCCGGTCGGCGACCTGGATCGCCGACTGCCGCAGCCGGGTCAGTTCGGCGCGGATCTCGTCCAGGGTGCGACAGACGGCGGTGTTGGTCTCCACCACGCTACGGTGCAGTTCGGCGGTGAACGACGTGGCCGGTAGCCGGTCGAGCAGTTCGCCGGCCCGGGGCACCAGCTCCCGGGTGTGCAGGTCGACGACGTGGAACTCCTCCTCCACGCCGAGGGTGGCGAGGTCCGCCGGGTCGTCGTGCCCCGGTGGGACCGGAGCCGGACGGGACGCGGGCACGGCCCGTCCGTTGCCGGACCGGCCCACCGGCCCGTCGAACGTCGCCGCGTTCGTGGTGTTGTCGACCATGGTCACCCCGGTTCGCGTGTCGGTGGTCTCGACTGTCCGACGAGCGTTCCCAGGCTTGGTACCGAGGGTGTTTCCGGCACGTTAAGGTGACGCGCTGTTCCGCCTCGTGGTCACCGGCCCCTCTGATCACCTTCGGACAGCGACGAGCGGCATGCCGCCCGGTCATCGTTCTGACCGCGCGACACACCGCTCGTCCTTCGTGCGCGCCCTCCCGGGGCGACCGGGTCAGCGCATGTTGGCCACCACGAACGGCGCGTGACCGTGCAGGTAGTTGTTCCATCCGCCGGTCACCGGCGCGCCGGGGCTGAGCAGGTTGGTGGTGTCGGTGCCGACGTCGAGCTTCCAGGCGGTCCAGGAGATGCCGTTCGCCCTCATCCAGTCGATCCAGGACTGCGCCTCCGGCAGGCAGGCCCGGCCGTCGAGGCCACCGTCGGCGTTGCTGGCGCCCCACTCGGTGACGAACAGGGCCAGGCCGGCCCGGATCGCCGCGTCGCCCTTGGTACGCAGCGACGCGCCGTGGGTGCAGGAGTAGAAGTGCAGGGTGTACATGAGGTTGGTGCCGGAGAGCGGGCTGGCCGCCGCGGCGTCCACGTCCTGCGACCACGTCGGCGTTCCGAGCACCACGATGTTGTCCGGGTCGGCGGCGCGGATCGCGGAGACGACCGCCTGGTGGTACGGCTTGATGACGCCGGTCCAGCTAAACTGCAACGGCTCGTTCCACGTCTCCCAGATGACGTTGGGCAGGTGACCGTAGCGGCGTGCCAGGTCACCGAAGAACGCCACCGCCTGGGACTGGTTGTTCTGCGCCTCGTGGGCGTGCCAGTCGACGATCACGTACACCCCGGCGCTGACCGCGTTGTTGATGATGGTCTCCACCTGCGCCCGCGCCTTGTTCGGGTCACTCAGGTACGCCCCGGCCGGCTCGACGCCCATCGCCGCGCGGATCACCTGGAGGTTCCAGTTGTCCCGCATCCACCGCAGCGCGGACAGGTTCTCGGCGTAGGGAGCGGTCTCCCAGTTGAGCCACATGCTGCTGACGCCACGCAGTTGCACCCGGGCGCCGCTCCGGTCGCACATGGTCGTACCGCAGACCCGGAGCTGCCCGTACCGCTCGACCGGCGTACCGGTGGTCGGCGGCGGAGTCGTGGGCGGCGGGGTGGTCGGCGGCGGGGTGGTCGGTGGCGGAGTGGTCGGCGGTGGCGTGGTCGGCGGTGGCGTGGTCGGCGGCGGAGGCGCGCTACCGGAGCAGGACACACTGTTGCCGTTGACGGTGCAGTTCACCGGCGTGCCCGAGCCCTCGACGAGGAAGCCGAACGACGTCGACGCGCCGGCCGCGAGGGCGCCGTTCCACGACACGTTGCTGAACGTGTAGTGGCTGCCGGAGGTCACCTGCTGGGCGTTCCACGACTGGCTGATGCGCGACCCGGCCGGCAGGTCGAATTCGACCCGCCAGCCGCTGATCGGCGCGGAGGTGTCGTTGGTGACCGTGACCTGGCCCTGATAGCCACTGCCCCAGCTGTTGGTCACGGAGAACGCGGCGGTCGCCGCGCTGGCCGGCGTGGCGATCGTCGCCACCGCGCCGGCGAGCAGGCCGGCGACGGCCAGCGACGTGACAAGTCTCAGTGTGCGCATGCGGAACCCGCTTCGGATCGACGGTGATGGTCTGCGGCGGGGCGGCGCCTTCGCGCACAGTATCGATCGTTGACGATGTCCATGCAAGCCGGGCCGGACGGCTCAGCGCCGCCATCCCCAGCGACGCGAACCGGCCGCGCCCCGCGACCCACCCTTCTCCCGGGCCAGCATCTCGGCCGCGACTCGCAACTTCTGGGCCGGCTCGGCGGCGGCCGGACCCAGCGTCTCGACGAACCGGTTGCCCATCGACAGCACCATGGCCGCCCGGTCCAGGTCACCGATCAGGACCAGGCACTGGGCGTACACCCCGTAGGTGTTGGCCATCTCCCAGAACGACAGCGGACGTGCCATCTCCAGCAGACCCTGCCGCAGCTCACAGGCCCGCGACGCCGCCAGCGCCGCCTCCTGGGCGCCCTCGGTCGGCGACGGCCGGGTGAGGTGCCGGTGCAGCAGCGCGACCGCCTGGTTGTGGTAGGCCGTCCCCATCGCCTCCCGGGTCCGCGGCCCGGCGGACGGGGGCGACCCGGCGGAGGTCAGGCCCACCGTCACGGCACGCTCCAACAGGTCCCGTCGGGTGGCGGGCTGACCGGCGGCGAACGAGACCTCGGCCAGATCCACGAGCGCGGTGATCAGTTCGGCCAGGGCCTCGTCCCGGGGCGTGGCGAGCACGCTCGCGAACTCGGCCGCTACGGCGTCGTACACCCGCTCGAAGACGACGACCGCCTCACCGCCGGGCGCCATCGCGTCGGCGGCCCGGCCCCGCGCGGACAGCAGCATGCTGTGTCGCCACAGCGCCCGGGCCAACTGCTGCTGGTCCTCCCGCGCCGCCCGACCCGGCTCCCGCACGGCCTCCCGGTACGCCTCGATCACCCGGGCCCAGAGCCGGTCGGCCTCCGCCCACGTCTCTTGTCGCGTCGAGCGCTCCCGCGCCTGCTCGAACAACCGTCGCCGCTCGTCCGGTCCCATGCCGCCTACCGCCCTTCGCGCCAGCCCCCAGCCCACACCGACAAAAGCAGTGAGCATTGTCGATTCTAGGTCGAGCCGATGGTCACCACCCGGGCCCACGCCGGGGGTGTGGGCGGCACCGCCGTCACTGGGGTGCGGTCACGATGCCGCACCCGGCCAGGACGGCGAGGGGCGGGCAACGGTCGTAGCGTGGGGTCATGCGAACCACCACGCTGGGCAGTGCGGGGCCCGAGGTCGGCGTCATCGGTCTCGGGTGCATGGGCATGAGCCACGGATACGACATCACCGGCCCTCGCGACGACGACACCTCGATCTCCGTGATCCGGCAGGCGCTGGAGCTGGGCGCCACGCTGATCGACACGTCCGATGTGTACGGGCCGTACACCAACGAGGAGCTGGTCGGGCGGGCGCTGGCCGGCGGGCCCCGGGAGCGGGCCGTCCTGGCGACGAAGGTCGGGCTGGTCGCGACGTCCCCGACCGGCGGCCCCGGCAACTCACCGAAGATCGGCAACAACGGCCGGCCGGAGCACATCCGGGCGGCGATCGACGACAGTCTGCGCCGCCTCGGCACCGACCACGTCGACCTCTACCAACTGCACCGCGTCGACCCCGAGGTGCCCATCGAGGAGTCCTGGGGCGCGATGGCGGAGGTCGTCGCGGCGGGCAAGGCGCGACAGATCGGCCTGTCCGAGGTGACGGTGGCCCAGATCGTACGGGCCCAGGCGGTGCATCCGGTGGCGTCGGTGCAGTCCGAGCTGTCGCTGTGGACCCGGGACCCGCTGACCGAGGTGTTGCCGTACTGCGCCGCGCAGGGCATCGCCTTCCTGCCGTTCTCGCCGCTGGGTCGTGGTTTCCTCACCGGACGGTTCGCCTCCTTCGACGACCTGCCGGCCGACGACTTCCGACGTGGACTGCCGCGCTTCCAGCAGGACGCGCTGCGCGCCAACCTCGCCATCGTCGGCCGGGTCCGGGAGATCGCCGACCGGGCCGGCGTCAGCCCCGCGCAGGTCGCCCTGGCGTGGGTCGTCGCCCAGGGGGACCAGGTCATTCCGATCCCCGGTACCAAGACCCCGAAGTATCTGGTGGACAACTGCGCGGCGGGCGACGTGCGGCTCGGCGCGGAGGAGCTCACCGACCTCGACGCCCTGCCCGCCCCCGAGGGCGGCCGGTACTGAGCATCCGGCGGCCCGGCGTTCAGCCGGGCCGCCGGAGCGTCACCGGCCTGCCGAACCGCACCCCGACACCTGGCGAGTAAAGCACGCTGACCGGCGGGCCAACCGGTGCCGGCAGCCCGGCGGCGGCGACCAGCCCGTCGTCCAGGTGCAGGAGTTCGGCCCGGTGCAGCGGCCAGCGGGGATGCCAGTTCGGCAGGTGCAGCGTGCGACCGTACGCGTGGGTGTGCAGCCCCCACCGGGCGGTGAGGAAATGGTCCAACGGGGTGGGGTCGGCGATCGGCTCCCCCACCCGGACCGCCATCCGGCTCGTCGTACCCGCCGGGCCGGGCCAGCGACGCCGGCACCGGTAGGTGAGTCGGTCGCCGTCGCGGTCCAACCGCATCGACGACCAGAGGTACGGCAGACGCAGCGTCGCCCGTGCCACCAGCACCGGCACCAGTCGGGATGCGTCGAGCGAGCGGAACACGACGGCCCGTCGGCCGGTGTCGTCGACCGAGTAGAGCCGGACGTTCGTCTCAGCGAAGGTACCGAAGTACGGCACCCCCGGGCCGCGACCGAAGCCCAGCCCGACCATCCGGAAGCCGATCAGCCCGACGAAGCTCACGCCGTCCAGCGTGTCCGGACGAGTGCCGGCGGGCAGCAGCGGCGCGACGAGTTCCGGAGCGACGGCCCAGTGCAGGAAGGTGAGGTCCTCCCAACGCTGCCGCAGGATCGTCTGGACGAAGGCTCGCCGGGGCGCGTCGTCGACCGGTTCGATGTCCACGCCCTTCATCTTGACTCAGGCGTGCGGACCGACAGGCACTCCGGCGACGGTTCCGAAGCCCGACGGACAGTTCGGCGGTGGCGGCGACCTGGGCGTGCCCGCCACACATCACGGACACCACGTCGGCGACGCGGTCGACGTCCGCCGTGGTGTCCGGTACCGGGTCGTGAGCCGGTGCCGTGCCAGACGTCGGGCGGACACCCGCGCCCAGCTCAGGTCGGTCATCGCAGGCTCGCGAAGAAGGCGCGGATGTCCGCCGCGTGCGCCAGCGGCTCGTCCATCGCCACGAAGTGACTGCCGGGGTTGCCCTGCGGCCAGTGGACGATGGTGTTGTCCCGTGCGGCCAGGCGGCGCATCAGCGCGGTCCCACCGCCGTAGACGCCCGACGGCACCCGCCGCTGACCCTGGGGCCAGGCGAATCCGCCGTCGTCGGCGAGGGTGAGCCGCTCGTACATGGGCCACGAGGAGGTTCCCGATGTGCCGGTGAACCAGTAGAGGCTCACGTTGGTGAGCAGATGGTCCCGGTCGATGGCCTGCTCCGGTGTCGGTACCGTCATGGTGAACTCCTTGAACTTCTGCATCATCCAGGCCAGCAGCCCGACCGGCGAGTCGGTCCAGGCGTACGCGAAGGTCTGTGGCGCGGCCCGCAGCAGCGCGTGGTGGTCCACCCCACCGCTCATCCACCGCCGCATCTGTTCCCACTCGGCGCGTTCCGGCTCGCTCAGGTCCGCCACATCGGCGGCGGTCGGAAAGCCGAATCCGCCGTCGATGTGCACGCCTACCACCCGCTCCGGGGCCACCGTCGCCACCCGGGGCGCGACGTAGGCGCCGAAGTCGCCGCCCTGGGTGCCGTAGCGGTGGTAGCCGAGGCGGGCCATCAGCTCGGCCCACATCCGGGCGAGCCGGTCGATCGTGAACCCGGCCGGTGGCGCCTGCGAGAAGCCGAAGCCGGGCACCGACGGCACCACCACGTGGAACGCCTGCGCCGGGTCCCCGCCGTGGGCCCGCGGGTCGGTCAACGGGCCGATCAGCTCGGTGAACTCGACCACCGAGTTCGGCCAGCCGTGCGTCAGCAGCAGCGGCAACGCGTCGGGTTCCGGCGAGCGTACGTGCAGCAGGTGCACGTCCAGGCCGTCGATCTCGGTGACGAACTGGGGAAAGTCGTTCAGGCGCGCTTCGTGCGCCCGCCAGTGGTAACCGTGCGCCCAGTGCTCGGTCAGCTCGCGGAGGTAGTCCACCGGCACCCCTCGGTCCCAGCCGGCGCCGGGCAGCGAGCGGGGCCACCGGGTGCGGGCGAGCCGGTCGCGCAGGTCGTCGAGGTCGGACTCGGGAATGTCGATGCGAAACGGCGTCATGCCGGCAAACGCTAGGGCCGATATAGGTCAGGATCTGGCACACATCACTGGCATGGTGAAAACCATGTCCGACACTCCCGCTCGACTGCTGGGCCTGCTGTCGCTGTTGCAGACTCCCCGGGAGTGGCCCGGCAGCGAGCTGGCCGCCCGGCTCGGCGTCAGTCTGCGCACCATTCGCCGCGATGTGCAGCGGCTGCGCGACCTCGGTTACCCGGTGCAGGCGACGATGGGCGTGATCGGCGGATACCGCCTGGTCGCGGGCAAGGCGATGCCGCCCCTGTTGCTCGACGACGACGAGGCGGTGGCGATCGCGGTCGGTCTGCGTACCGCCGCCGGTCACGCGGTGGCCGGCATCGAGGATGCCTCGGTGCGAGCCCTGGCGAAGCTCGAACAGGTGCTGCCGTCCCGGCTGCGTCAACGCGTCCGGGCGCTGGGGGCGGCCACCGAACCGCTGCTCACCTGGGGCCCGCCGACGGTCGACCCCGAGCACCTGAACGCCCTGGCCGCCGCCGTCAACAGCCGCGCGCAACTGCGGTTCACCTACCGCCGTCGCGACGGCGTGGACGGCGAGCGGCTCGTCGAGCCGTACAAGCTGGTGTCGGCGGGCCGGCGCTGGTATCTGGTGGGCTACGACAACGATCGCGCTGACTGGCGGATCTTCCGGGTGGACCGGATCACCGGCCAGCGGCCCACCCGCACCCAGGTCGCCGCCCGTCGACTGCCGGCCACCGACGCCGCGTCGTTCATGGCGGAGAAGCTGCGCGAGCTGACGCCCGTCTACCGGGCGGTGGTGACGCTGCACGCCCCGGTCGAGCGGATGGCCGGCCCGCTGGGCGCCGGGGTCGACCTGGAGCCGATCGACGGCGTCTCGTGCCGGTTGCGCAGCGACGCGGACACCCTGGAGTGGCTGGCGTGGCGCCTGCTGACCCTCGGTTGCGACATCGACGTGCACGAGCCGCCGGAGTTGATCGCGTACCTGCGGCAGATCGGCACTCGCGCCACCCGCGCCGCCAGCCCCCAGGCCGCGGAGCGGACCGCCCCGCGCCCGGCCGGGACCACGCCGGCCCGCCGTACGCTTGAGTGAGCAGAAGTGTTCAGAACAGGCGGTTCGGGGAGGAACAGGGCGTGACGCAGGGTGACGCGGAGCTGGTCGCGCTCGCGCAGGCGGGCGACGCGGGGGCGCTCGGCGTGCTGCTGACCCGCCACGAGGCGGGCATGCGGGCGGTCGCGGTGAGCCTGCTCGGCTACAGACCGGATGCCGAGGACGTCGTGCAGGACGCGATGGTGACGGCGCTGCGGCGCGTCGGCGAGATCCGCGACTCGGCAGCCGTCGGGCCGTGGCTGCGCACGATCGTCCGCAACAACGCCCGGATGGCACTGCGCGCGCCGCGTCCGACGCCGGTCGCCGATCCGGAGTGGTTCGCCCACCCCGCCACCGATCCCACCCCGGAGCAGGCCCTGGACTCCGGCGCGCTGCGCGACTGGGTGTGGCACGCGATCGGGGAGTTGTCCGAGCCGGACCGCCTGGTCACCCTGTTGCGCTACTTCAGCGACGCCTCCTCGTACGACCAGATCGCGGCCGTGTGCGGCGTGCCGGTCGGCACCGTCCGCAGCCGCCTCAGCCACGCCCGGCGGGCCCTCGCCGGCGGCCTGCGCGCGGCGGCGACCTCGACCCACGCCGACGTCCGGGCGGCCGGCGACGCGCGGTGGCGCGAGGGCGTCGACATGATCGCCACGGCGATGCGGGGCGACTTCGACCAGGTGGTCCACGACACCTGGTGGCCGGACGCTCAGATGGTCGTTCCCGGTGGGCCACGCGGTGGCCGCGAACTGGCGCTGCGTGGCATGACCAGCGACCTGAACGCCGGGGTACGCCAACGGCTGCGCACCGTCGTGGCCAGCGGCGACGTGCTCATCTGGGAGACCGACCTGCTCAGCCCACCGGACAACCCGGACCACTGCCCACCGGCGGCGCTGTGGTTGCAGGTGCTGCGCGAGGGGCGGGTACGTCAGCTCACGCTGTTCCACCCCGTTCCGGCACGGCTCTGAGAAAACGTCCCCCGCCGAGCGAACTTTCCCGACGACCCGCGCATCTGGTCGGTGTCCAGCCACCAGTTGCCGTCGCGGCACACGCCGCACGGGTCAGGAGATCGGGAGACAGTTCATGGGTTCCACCCACCACGACGCCGGCGCGCTCGCGCCCGGCGCCCACTCGTTCAGCGTCGACGGGGTGCGGCAGGTCTACCACGTCGCCGGCACCGGCCCGGTCTGTGTGGCGCACTCGGGCGGCCCCGGCATCGAGTGGTCCTACCTGCGGACGCCGAGCCTCGAAGAGCACTACACGATGGTGTACGTCGAGCCGGTCGGCACCGGCGCGTCGGGACGACTCGACAGTGCCGACGACTACCGAATGGACACCTATGTCCGTTTCCTGGACGCGGTCGTCGCGCACCTCGGGGAGCCCCGGGTGTACCTGCTCGGGCACTCGTACGGCGGCTTCGTCATCCAGCGCTACGCCCTGGAGCACCCGGACCGGGTCGCCGGGCTCATCCTGTACGACACCTCACCGCTCACCGGCGCCGACTTCTGGGCCGAGGCGATGACCAATCTCGCCGCCTACCCGCAGCGGCACCCGGACCGGCCGGAGGCGGCGGAGATCCCGGCCGCTCTCCAACGGGCCCTCACCGCCACCGACGACGAGACGCTGAGCGCCGGTCTGGGCGCCGCGCTACCGGTCTACTTCGCGGACTTCTGGGCTCGGCAGGCCGAGTTCGCCCCGTTGCAGGCGGGTCTGCGGGCCTGGGCGGCGCCGGCCGGCGCGCAGGACCCGGTTCCCTTCGACGTCCGCGACCGGCTCGGTGAGATCACCGCTCCGGCCGTGGTGATCGTCGGGGCGTACGACTTCATCTGCGGTCCGCGTTACGCCGAGGAACTGCACGCCGGCCTGAAGGACTCCCGGCTGATCCTTTTGGAGCAGAGCGGGCATTTCGGTCACATCGAGCAGCCGGAGGAGTTCACCGAGGCCGTGGTGGAGTTGCTGAAGCGGTGATCCCCGCTGCCCCCGAGGCCGGTTCGTCACAGCGGGCAGGCCTCGGGTGCCGGCCGCGTTGCACGGTCATAGGCTTGGCACTTCGCTGCGCCGTGACGAAGGAGAGATCGCCGTGAGCCAGACGGATTCCGTCGACGAGTGGAACGTGGCCGAGGACGACGGGGTGCTGGACGCCTCCGACACCCTCGACGACGATCGGGTCGGCGACCCCCTCGACACCGGCATCGTCGCCGCGGACCACTGGACGGCGGCGAACCGGTTCGGCACCACCCCCGCCGAGGAGCGGGCGGGCGAGTCGTTGGACCAGTACCTCGCCCAGGAGGAGCCGGACGTCGACCCGTACGCCGAGGGGGGCGACGACGAGGACGAGCTGACCCGCCGGGGGTACGAGACCGAGGCGCGCGCGGGCCGTCTCGTCGAGTACGACGAGGGCGTCCGCGAGGACGACGAGGCCGACTCGGTGGCGTGGGACGCCGGGATCGACGCGGGTGGCGCGAGCGCCGAGGAGGCCGCGGTGCACGTGGTCGACGACCCGAACGGGCCGGGCGACGGTCCGCTGCGCTGACCCCGTACAGACCGCCGCGCTCGACACCGCAACGGGCGTCGAGCGCGGCGGGCGCGTCGGGTCAGTGGATGACGACCGGCGTCTTCGGCAGGTCGGTCTGCTCGTCACCGAGCGGCTGCGCGGGCGTACGCCGACGCGGCAGCAGGGCGGCCGGGATGAACGTGGCCAGCACCAGCGCGAACCCCACCCAGAACGTGTGGGCGAACGACTTCGCGGCGAAGTCGAGACCGCGCTCGATGATCGAGGGGTCCACCGGCATCTGCGCGAGCAGTTCCGGCCGTTGCTGGGAGGCGATGGCCAGCCCGGCCTCGGTGACCGGCTTGCCGCTCTCGTCGACCAGGCCGGGGATCGGCCGGGAGCCGTTCAGCTCGTTGGTGAGGATCACCGACATCACGGCGGCGCCGACCGAGCCGCCGATCTGCTGGAGGATGTTGACGAGCGTCGAGCCGCGCGCGACCTCCTGCGCCTGCAACGTCCGCAGCGCCGACGTCATGATGGGCATCATCGTGCCGCCCATGCCCAGGCCCATCACGAAGAGCGACCCACCGAGCAGCCAGTACGACGTCTGCGGGTCGACCTGGGTGAAGCCGAAGAACCCGACGACGATCAGGGCGAGCGCGAACGGGACGGTACGGCCGATGGGCACCCGGTCGGCGAGCGTTCCGGCGATCGGCATGGTGATCATCGCGCCGATGCCCTGCGGGGCCATCAGCAGTCCGGCGGCCAGCGTGGACTCACCGCGCACCTGCAGGAAATAGCTCGGGAAGAGCAGGCCGGCGCCCATGAACGCGATGATGAACACGAACAGCGTGGCCGCCGCGATGGTGAGGTTGCGGTTGCGGAACAGCCGCAGGTCGAGCAGCGGGTGCCGGGGCTTGAAGGAGTAGAGCACGAACGCCACCACCAGCGCGCCACCGACCAGCATCGGGGCCCACACCTTGGTCGCGCTGAAGGTGCCTGCCTCCGGCAGCGACGAGACGCCGTAGAGGAAGAGCGCGAGACCCGGGGAGAGCATCAGCATGCCGAGGAAGTCGAAGGACTCCGACGGCTCGGGGGCGTCCTTCGGGAGGGCGAACTGCGCGTAGATCAGGGCGATGACACCGATCGGCAGGTTGATCAGGAAGATCCAGTGCCAGCTCGCCGTGTCGATCAGCCAGCCACCGAGGATCGGACCACCGATCGGGCCGAGGAGCATCGGGATGCCGAGGACGGCCATCAGCCGGCCGATCCGGTGCGGCCCGGCCGCCCGCGTCATGATCGTCATGCCGAGCGGCATGAGCATGCCGCCGCCGAGGCCCTGCAGGACGCGGAAGCCGATCAACTGGCCGATCGAGTCGGCGGTGGCGCAGAGCCCCGACCCGATCGTGAACAGGGCGAGCGCCACCATGTAGAGACGCTTCGTGCCGAACCGGTCGGCCGCCCACCCGCTGAGCGGGATCACCGTGGCCAGGGCCAGCGTGTAGCCCGTCATCGTCCAGGCCACCCGGGCGTAGGAGGCGTCGAACTCGGTCTGGAACGTGGGCAGCGCGACGCTGACCACCGTCACGTCGAGGATCGACATGATCGCGCCAAGGACGACGACACCCGCCACCTTGAGCACCGCGGCGTCGAGCTTGTCCGATGTCGCGACGGATTGCTGTGTCACTAACTCTCCTGAGGTCGGTTGATCCGGACCGATGGTGGGCGGTGGCGGCGATCGCCGCGCCGACCAGGCGCGGGACGCGACGTGCCGGGGCGACGACGCGCGGAGGCAGACTAACCGGGGACTGTGACGCTCTGCCTCCGGATTTCGTGACGGCCGTGTGGCGTAAACCGATCAGCCGTCCGATTGCAGCCGGTCGGCGGAGTGGCCCGTACCGCCGACCAGCCAGCGACCGGCGCGGAACATCCTGCGCCGGCCCGTCTGTTGCACCCACCGTGCCGGACCACCCGCCGGCGCCCACCCCGATCGGAGTCACCGTGAACCGCGCCCACCTCGCCAGCTTCCTGCGCACCCGACGCGAGGCGCTGCGCCCCGAGGACGTGGGGTTGCGGCGCGGCCCGCGCCGACGCACCGGTGGGCTGCGGCGCGAGGAAGTCGCCGCGTTGAGCGGCATGTCCACCGACTACTACACGCGGTTGGAGCAGCAGCGCGGGCCGCACCCCTCCGAGCAGATGCTCGCCGCCCTGGCCCGCGGCCTGCGCCTGTCCCTGGCCGAACGGGACCACCTGTTCCAGCTCGCCGGGCACGCCGTGCCCCACCGCGCGGTACGCGCCGACCACGTCAACCCCGGGATGATGCGCATCCTCGACCGGCTGCACGACACCCCGGCCCAGGTGGTGAACCACCTCGGCGAGACCCTCGCGCAGACCGCGCCGGCCGTCGCCCTGCTCGGCGACGAGACCCGGCACACCGGGCTGGCCCGCAGCGCGCACCACCGCTGGTTCACCGACCCTGCGGCCCGGGATCGGCATCCGGCGCAGGATCACCCGCTGCTGAGCCGACTGTTCGTGGCGCACCTGCACGGTGCGTACACCCGTGATGGTGGCGGCTCGCGCACCGCGGCGATCGTCGACGACCTGTTGGCCGCGAGCGGGGAGTTCGCGCAGTTGTGGCGCGAACACCCGGTGCCGGGCGGCCAGTGCCCACCGAAGCACCTCCTGCACCCGGAGGTCGGGCCGTTGGAGCTGCACTGCCAGACGCTTGTGGACCCGGACCGGTCCCAGACCCTGCTGGTCTTCACGGCCGCGCCCGGCTCCGAGAGCGACGACAGGTTGCGCCTACTCCTCTGAGCGTCCAGGCCGGTGCGGCGGCAATTGCGGCGAAGACATTGATATCGATGCCTGCGGCTGTAATGATTAACACACTTTACAGTTGTTTCCGCCGCCCCGGAAGGACCCCGCATGGCGCGACGAACGGTCGGGCAGACGCCCCGCCGCACCAGGTTGACCGCCGCATTCGCCGCGGCCCTGCTCGCCGTACCGACCGCCCTTGTCGTCGGCGTCTCCCCCGCGTCCGCCGCCGCCACGGGCGCCATCACCGGGTACGGCGGCAAATGCGTCGACGTGGCCGCCGCGAACTCGGCCAACTCCACCCCGGTGCAGCTCTACGCCTGCAACGGCTCCACCGCGCAGCAGTGGACCGTGGCCGACGATGGCACGATCAGAGCCCTGGGCAAGTGCCTCGACATCGCCGCCGCCAGCACCGCCAACGGCGCCCGGGTGCAGATCTACGACTGCAACGGCACCGGGGCGCAGCAGTGGTCGTCCAACGCGGGGCAGGTGGTCAACCCGGCCTCGGGCAAGTGCCTCGACGCGACCGGCACCAGCTCCGCGGACGGCACGCCGCTACAGATCTGGAGTTGCACCGGCACCGCCAACCAGCTCTGGACGCTGCCCACCGGCGGCACCACCCCACCGTCGTCGAGCGGCTTCACCCACCCCGGAGTGCTGGTCAGCAGGGGTCAGCTCGACTTCGTACGCGGGCGGGTCCAGGCGGGCGCACAGCCCTGGGCGGCGGCCTACAACCAGATGATGTCCAGCCGGTACGCCTCGCTGTCCCGCACCCCGGCCCCGCGCGCGGTCGTCGAGTGCGGCTCCTACTCCAACCCCAACAACGGCTGCACCGAAGAGCGCGAGGACGCGATCGCCGCGTACACCGACGCGCTCGCCTGGTACCTCACCGGCGACGCCCGGTACGCGCAGAAGGCGATCCAGATCATGGACGCCTGGTCGGCGACGATCACCTCCCACACCGGCAGCAACGCACCCCTGCAGACCGGCTGGGCGGCCTCGACCTGGCCCCGGGCCGCCGAGATCATCAAGTACACGTACAGCAGCTGGCCCAACGCCAACCGGTTCGCCACCATGCTGCGCACCGTCTACCTGCCGGTGGTCCGCAACGGCTCGAACAGCAACGGCAACTGGGAGCTGACCATGATGGAGGCCGCCATCGGGATCGCCGTCCACCTGGACGACCGGACGGCCTACGACGCGGCGGTGACCCGCTTCCTCAACCGCGCCCGCGCCTTCATCTACCTGCCCAGTGACGGCGCGCTGCCGTACACCGTGCCCGGCAGCGGCCTGGACACCAGCGGCGAGATCATCGGCTACTGGCAGGGCCAGTCCACCTTCGTCGCCGGCCTCGCGCAGGAGACCTGCCGGGACTTCGTCCACACCGGGTACGGCATCTCCGCCATCTCGCACGTCGCGGAGACCTCCCGGATCCAGGAGCGCGACCTGTACCCGCAGGTCGGTGAGCGGCTGCGGCAGGCCCTCGGCTTCCACTCGCGCTACCAACTCGGCGAGGCGGCGCCCTCCTGGCTGTGCGGCGGCACCCTCACCCGGGGCCTCGGCCCGATCACCGAGGTCGGTTTCAACGCGATGAGCAACCGGCTGGGCAACGTCATGACCAACACGCAGACCCTCACGCTGCAACAGCGTCCCGCCGGCAGCAACAACCTCTTCGTCGCCTGGGAGACGCTGACCCACGCCAGCAACCCCAACTGACCGGCGCGGCGGGCCGGCGCCCACCCTGAACGCCGGCCCGCCCCCGTACCTATCCCTCGACGCCCAGCGCCGCCACCGGGCTCACCCGCGAGGCCCGCCGCGCCGGCAGCACCCCGGCCAACGCGGTCAGCGCGACGAGCGCCACGAAGAGCCCGACCAGGGGCAGCACCGGCAGCGTCAGTGGCGCGTTGAGCCCCAGCGCCCGCACCGCCAACCAGGCGTACGGGACGCCGAGCAGCAGACCGAAGGTCGCCCCGATCACCCCGTAGAGGCCGGACTCGACGGTCAGCATCGTGCGCAGGCCGGCCCGGGACAGGCCGACGGCGCGCAGCAGCCCCGACTCGCGTACCCGCTCCACGACCGACAGCGCGGTCGTCGACCCCACACCGACCACGGCGATCAGCACGGTGAGACTCACCAGGCCGGCGGTGATCCAGACCAGCGCGGTCAGCACCGCGTCGTTGCGGTCCCGGTCGTCGGCGAGCACGCCGATGTGCAGCCCGGCGGTGGTCCCTACCGCCTGCCGCAGCGCCCGCACCCCGGCGGTGCGGCCGTCCTCGCCCGCGCGGGCCGCGTCGGCCAGCAGACCGGTGTACGCCGTCGGTCCACCGATCCGGTCCAGGTCGGCACGGTCGGCGAGGATCCCCGCGTACAGGGGTCCACGGTCGGGCAGGACGGCCGCCACCCGCACGTCGACCGTCGACGCGGCGCGGCCGAGGGTGACCGTGTCGCCGACCCGCAGCCCGGTGACGCTGGCGACCGCTTGACCGAGCACGATCCGGCCGGGTCCCCGGTCGGCGAGACTGCCCTGCGCCACGGGCAGGTCGGCGAGGGTCGGCAGGGCCGACAGGTCCAGGTCGGTGGTCGAGTACCCGGCCTCGGTGTCGCCGAGGCGCGCACCGCCCCGCGACAGCGTGACGTCGTGGACCATCCGGTACGGCACGACCCGGGTCAGCGCTGCGCTGGCCGCCCGCGCCCGCCCCAGGACGGCGACCGGCAGGGCCGTACCCTCGGCGGAGGCCACCTCGAAGTCGGCCGGCGCGGAGAGGGCCATGTCGCGATCGGCGACCACCCGCATGGACGCGCCGCCGATGACCACGCCGGAGATCAGCGTCACGCCGAGCGCCACCACCACGGATACGGCCGCGGCGCGGCGCGGTGTTCCACCGATCCCGCCGACCGCCAGGCGTCCGAGGGCGCCGAGCTGGCGCAGCGGCCAGCCCACGACCGCCAGCACCGGACGCACCAGCAGCGGCCCGAGGGCCACCAGCGCGAAGAACGCCAACGCGCCCGAGGCGACCAGCAGGAGCAGGCCGAGCGTCGGGTCGTACGACTCCGCGCCCGGGGTCGGCATGCGGCGCACCGCCGCGACGCCGGCCAGCAACGCGCCGAGGGCCAGCAGCGCTCCGGACACCAGGCGGGCCGCTCCGATGCCACGCCGGCCGGCGGTGACGCTGGCCGCGCGCAACGCCTCCAGCGGCGATACCCGAGCGGCGGAGAACGCCGGGGCGAGGACCGCCAGCACGGTGATCACGACCGCCCCGACCACCACCGCGACCGCCGCCGTCAGCGGGAGCCCCGGCGACGACACCACCGTGCCGAAGGCGCGCAGCACCGGCTGAAGCGCCTGCCCGACGGCCAACGCGGCGGCCACCCCGACGACACCGGCCACCAACCCGGTCAGGGCGCCCTCGGCGGTGAGCGCGCCCACCAACGCTCCCCGACCCGCGCCGACCGCCCGCAGCAGCGCGAGGTGCTGCATCCGCTGGGCGAAGACGATGCGGAACGTGGAGGTGACCACCAGGGCCGCGGCGGCCACCGCGATCCCGACGAACATCCCGACCAGCGCGAACAGCCTGCCGACCTGCTCGGCCGCCGCGTCGGCCTCGGCGTCGCGTACCTCGGCGCCCGAGCGGATCGGCTGCTCGGCGGGGACCACCGCGGCCAGGCGCTGGTGGACCGCCTGCGTCGCGCCCGGGGCCGCCCGCAGGTCGATCCGCTCCACGAGGCTCAGGTGACCCCACGCGGCCACGACGTCGTCCGGCGCGTAGGCGTTGGCCCCGTCGTCGACGGGGGTGTCGACCACTCCCGTGACGGTGAGCGGCGACTCGCCCGTGCGGTCGCCGCCCGTCCCGGTGGTCACCGTGCCGACCGTCAGCCCCAGCCGCTCGACGGTACGCGGGCTCACCGCGATCTCGCCGGGCTGGTCGGGATAGCTGCCCTGGACCAGGCGGACCGTGGCCAGCGGGCCCCGGCCCGGATCCGCCTGAAGGTTGACGTATCCCCCGCCGACCGAGACACCGATGGTCACCCGACCCACCGCCTCCACGACACCGGGTACGGCGCGGACGTCCCGCAACTCCGTCAGGGCGGGCGGCCGCTCGGGGTCACCGACCGCCAGGTCGGTGGCCGCCGGTGTGCCGCTGAGGGTGTCCCGGGCGGTCCGCTCGGTGATGTCCCGCGCCAGCACGGTGCCGAAGACCACGAACGACGCGACGAGGATCGCCAGGCCGGTCAGGACCAGCCGGCCCGGCCGTCGGGCTGCGGCGATCACCTGGGTACGCAGCACGGTCGTCCTCACGCCGCCACCGCCAGGGCGCGCAGCGCGTCGGTGATCGAGCCCTGGTCCGGCTCGTGGATCTCGCCGGCGATCCGACCGTCGGCGAGCAGCACCACCCGGTCGGCGTACGCGGCGGCGATCGGGTCGTGGGTGACCATGACCACCGTCTGGCCCAGGTCGCGTACCGAGTCGCGCAGGATGGCGAGCACCTCCGCGCCGGAGCGGGAGTCGAGGTTGCCGGTCGGCTCGTCGGCGAAGACGACCTCGGGCCGTGACACCAGGGCCCGGGCCAGCGCCACCCGCTGCTGCTGGCCGCCGGAGAGCTCGCTGGGCCGGTGCCCGAGCCGCTGCCCGAGGCCCAGCACGTCGACGAGGTGCGCGAACAGGTCACGGTCGGGTTCTCGGCCGGCGAGGTCCAGCGGCAGGGTGATGTTCTGCGCGGCGGTGAGCTGCGGCAGCAGGTTGAACGACTGGAACACGAAGCCGATCCGGTCGCGGCGAGCCCGGGTCAGCGTACGGTCGGACCGTCCGGTCAGCTCCGTGCCGCCGAGCAGGACCCGCCCGGACGTGGGGGTGTCCAGCCCGGCCAGGCAGTGCATCAGCGTCGACTTGCCGGACCCGGACGAGCCCATGATCGCGGTGAACCCGGCCCGGCCGAAGGCGACCGAGACGTTGTCCAGGGCGCGGACGGCGGTGTCGCCGCTGCCGTACACCTTGACAAGGTCGACGGCCGCGACGGCCGCCTGCCCGGTCTGCGGTGGGGCGTGGGTTGTCATGGGTTCCTCCAGTGGTTGCGATGTGACCGCCGGAAGCCTCGCCCCCGCCGGGCGGCGGCCGCATCGGTCCCCGGTCGGGGAACGCGGCCGAGGGGTCTGTCTTTCGGCCGATCTGGGCCGGCCCTGCGCGTGGCTACGCTGGGTCACGATGAACGCGCCGATCTCCTCGACCTGGTGGGTACGCCTGGGTCAGCTCGCCGGTCTGACGGCGCTGGCCCTGCTCTGTGCCTTCGACCTGCGGTACGGCCTCGCCAGCGGGATGGGGGTGGTCGACGCGCTGCGGGCCCTGCTCCAGGTGGGGTTGGCGGCGGCGACGGCGGTGGTCTGGCTGCCCGTGCACCGACCGGAATCCCGGGCGCTACCGATCGCGGCGCTCGCGCTCGGTGCCGTCTCACTCACCGTCACCGCGGGCTTTCTACTGCTCGGCACGAGCGGGGCCTATCTGCTGGGTGGCACCTGGGGGCTGGCCGAGTCCGCCGGGATGATCGCGGTGGTGTTCGTGGTGACCCGCTTTGGCGCGGCCCGGTTCGCCCCCGGGGCGGCGGTGGTCGCCGCGCTCGCCGCCGCCGCGCTTCCGCTGCGCGCCGGCGCCGACCTGGTCTACGTGATCTTCGGGCTGCTCCAGGCGCTCGGCGCGGTCGGCGCCGCCGCCGCCGGGATCTACCTGCGCGTCGTCGCCAGCGGCCGGGAGCGGGCCATCGCGCTGGTACGCGCCGAGCAGCGCGCCGAGTTCGCCCGCGACCTGCACGACTTCATCGCCCATCACGTCACCGGCATCGTGGTGCAGGCGCAGGGCGCCCGGTTCGTCGCGGAACAGGACCCGCAACGGGTGATCGTCGCCCTGGAGCAGATCGAACGGGCCGGGGCCGAGACGATGGCCTCGATGCGGCGGATGGTCGGCGTGCTGCGCAATCCGGACGCCAGGCCGGACGCGCCGCTGGCCCCGCTGGCCGGTGTGGCCGATCTCGCGCCGTTGCTGGAGGGCCACAACGGCACGACCAACGCGCCAGCCCGGCTGTACGTCGACGGTCCGCTCGACGGACTGCCGGTGGAGGTCTCCACCTCGGCGTACCGGGTGGTGATGGAGGGGCTGACCAACGCTCGCCAACACGCGTCGGACGCCCGGTCGGTGGCGGTGTCCGTGCGCCGTACGCCGGACTGGCTGCTGGTCCGGGTCGCCGACGACGGCGCGGGCCCGCGCACGACGCCCGCCCGGGGGCACGGCTTCGGCCTGGTCGGCCTCACCGAGCGGGTACGCGCCCTGGACGGCACGGTCACCGCCGGACCGGGCGTGTCCGGCGGCTGGGTGCTCGACGCGGCGTTTCCCCTGCGCGCGGCGGTGACCCGATGATCCGGGTGCTGATCGCCGACGACCAGGCGATGGTCCGCACCGGTTTCGGCATGATCATCGGGGCGCAGCCGGACATGGCGGTGGTCGGTGAGGCCGCCGACGGGATCGCGGCCGTCGAGATGACCCGTCGGCTCCGCCCCGACGTGGTGCTGCTGGACATCCGGATGCCCCGCCTCGACGGCCTGGAGGCGCTCCGGCTGCTCGCCGGGCCGGGCGTCGCCGACCCGGTGCGGGTCGTCGTGGTGACGACCTTCGACCTCGACGAGTACGTGCACACCGCGCTGTCCCACGGCGCGTGCGGCTTCCTGCTCAAGGACTCCGGACCGACGCTGCTCGTCGAGGCGGTCCGCGCCGCCGTCTCCGGTGACGCGCTGATCAGCCCGTCCATCACCGTACGGTTGCTGGAGCACCTCAGCTCGCCCACCGCGCCGCGCGACGACGCGGGCCTGTCCCCACGGGAACTCGACGTCGTGAAGCTCGTCGCCCGGGGCCTGACCAACGCCGAGATCGCCGGCCAGCTCTTCATCGCCGTCGGCACGGTCAAGACACACCTGGCCAGCGTGCAGGCGAAGCTCCCGGCCCGCAACCGCGTCGAGATCGCCGCCTGGGCCTGGGAACGCCGCCTGGTCAGCTAGACGGGGCATCCTCGCGCCGCCCACTGCCCTAAAATCGACGGCAGCGAATCGCCGGCCCGCTGCGGACAACCGGAGGCGAGGGATTCATCGTGCACCCAATCCGAACACGGCCCCGATCACGGTCACCGCCGTCGACACCACCTGGGTGGAGCTGACCTGGGCCGCGTCGACCGTCAACGTGGGCGTGGTCGGCTACGCGGTCTCGGCGTTGTTCGAGGACACCGGCCGGGCGTACTCGACCGACACCACCAGCATCCGCATCACCGACCTGCGCCCGTCCCGGACGTACACGCTCAGCGTCGCGGGGCTGGACGCGGCGGGCAACCGGTCGGTGTCCAACCCGACGCTGCGGTTGACCATGCCGCCGGGTGACACCCAGCCGCCGAGCGCGCCGGGCCAGCCGGTCGCGTACGACGTCGCGGCGACCCTGGTGTGGCTGCGGTGGACCCCGTCGACCGACAACGTCGTGCTCGACCGGTACGAGGTGTACCGGGTCGACGCCGGTGGTCAGCTGACCTTGGTCAGGGAGCTGTACCAGTTCCCGCCGAGTCCCACCATGACCCAGGTCAGCGGGTTGACGCCGAACACGACGTACACCTTCGTGGTGCGCGCCCGCGACGAGGCGGGCAACTGGTCGGCGCTGTCGCCGCCGGTCACCGTGACGACCCTGCCGCCCCCGCCGAGCTGCGCGGTCCGCACGGTCGTCCGGCAGTGGCCGGACGGCTTCGTGGCGTACCTCGCCGTCGAGAACACCGGCACGGCGGCGGTGAACGGCTGGACGATGACGTGGCGGTTCTGGGCCAGCCAGCAGGTGCGGGCCCTCTGGGGCGCGCAGGTCGTCGACCGGCCGAACAACAGCTATCTGCGGGTCCGCAACACCAGCCACAACGCGCTGATCAGGCCCGGCGGCACGGTGTCGCTGGGCATCGTCGCCACCGGCACCCAACTGCCGGAGGAGGTCACGCTCAACGGTGGCGTCTGTGTGGTGGCAGACGAGTAACGCTCGCGTCCGGGGTCTGGTGTCGACGGCGACATCTTGCGACGCTAACGCTCGTGTATGACTACGACCTGTTGGTGCTGGGCTCCGGACCCAGCGGTCAGAAGGCCGCGATCGCCGCCGCCAAGCTCGGCCGGCGGGTTGCCATCGTGGACCGCCGCGACATGCTCGGTGGGGTGTGCATCAACACCGGCACCGTCCCGTCCAAGACGCTGCGCGAGGCCGTGCTCCACCTGACCGGCCTGAGCCAGCGCGACCTGTACGGCAGCAGCTACCGGGTCAAGGAGGAGATCACGGTCAGCGACCTGGCCGCCCGCACCCAGCACGTCATCACCCGGCAGACCGACGTCATCCGCAACCAACTCGCCCGCAACCGGGTCGCAATGATCACCGGTACCGGCCGCTTCGCGGACGCCCACTCCATCTGGGTCGACGCGGGCTCCGGGCGCGAGTCGAAGGTGACCTTCGACAAGGCCGTCATCGCGGCCGGCACCCGCCCGGCCCGGCCGGACAGCGTCGACTTCGACGAGCGGACCATCGTGGACTCCGACGGCGTCATCAACCTCCAGGCCGTACCGCGCAGCATGGTCGTGGTCGGCGCCGGCGTGATCGGCATGGAGTACGCGTCGATGTTCGCCGCCCTCGGCACCAAGGTGACGGTCGTCGAACGCCGCGAGCAGATGCTCGACTTCTGCGACGAGGAGATCGTCGAGTCGCTCAAGTACCACCTGCGGGACCTGTCGGTGGCGTTCCGCTTCGGCGAGGAGGTCGCCGCCGTGGAGAAGCACCAGACGGCGGCGCTGTGCATCCTCAAGAGCGGCAAGAAGATCGTCGCGGACACCGTCATGTACTCGGCGGGTCGGCAGGGCCAGACCGACGACCTGGCGTTGGAGGCGGCCGGGCTGACGGCGGACCGACGCGGCCGGATCGCCGTCGACGCCAACTACCGCACGTCGGTCGACCACATCTACGCGGTGGGTGACGTGATCGGCTTCCCGGCGCTGGCCTCCACCTCCATGGAGCAGGGTCGGCTGGCCGCCCAGCACGCCTGCGGCGAACCGATCCGGGAGATGCACGGCCTGCAACCCATCGGCATCTACACCATCCCGGAGATCAGTTTCGTCGGCCAGACCGAAGCCGAGCTGACCGACGCGTCGACGCCGTTCGAGGTGGGCGTCGCCCGCTACCGGGAGCTGGCCCGGGGCCAGATCGTCGGCGACTCGTACGGGATGTTGAAGCTGCTCGTCTCCCCCGAGGACGGCCGGCTGCTCGGGGTGCACGTCTTCGGCACCGCGGCCACCGAGATCGTCCACATCGGTCAGGCGGTGATGGGCTGCGGCGGGACGATCGACTACCTGATCGACGCGGTGTTCAACTACCCGACCCTGGCCGAGGCCTACAAGGTCGCCGCGCTGGACGCCTCCAACAAGATCCGCAACATAACCCGAATCGACGGCTAACCCCACCCCCACCAGGCCCCCACCCCACGACCCCGGTGATCAAGAGGTTTGCGTCACGACACGCCGGGGCGGGTGACGCAAACCTCTTGATCACGAGGGTAGAGCGGGGGTGGGACCGGGGGGTGGGGGTGGGGTGGAACCCGGAGGTGGGGTTTAGGCGGGGGCGCAGGTGGGGCTGAGGGTGCCGGCGGTGCCGGTGCCCTGGAAGCCGAACTCGGTGGACTGGCCCGCGCCGACCTGACCGTTGTAGGAAACGTTTCGCCAGGTCGTCGTGCCGGTGCTACCGCTGTTGGTGGCGCTCCAGGCGTTGGTGACGGTCGCGCCGGACGGCAACGCGATCGTCACGGTCCACCCGTTGAGGGCAGACGAGCCGGCCGTCACCCGTACGTTCGCCACGAAGCCGCCGTTCCACTGGTTGACGGTCACCGTCGCCGTGCAGGCACCGGTGCCCGGAGGAGGAGTGGTCGGCGGCGGAGTGGTGGGCGGAGGAGTGGTCGGCGGCGGGGTCGTGGGCGGAGGAGTGGTCGGCGGCGGAGTGGTCGGCGTGGTGCCGTTGTTGAGCGCGGTCAGGACCGCGTCGTACGCCGGCTTCTTCGAGCCGTTGCTGTTGAACAGCAGCGGGGTCTGCGACGCCCGCCACGAGTCGCTGTCGCGGATTCCCCACACCGTGATGCCGTTGCAGCGGGCCACGGCCAGGCAGTCCTCGACCACGCTGCGGTAGGTGTTCGCCGGGGCGCCCTGGATGTCCAGCTCGGTGATCTGCACGTCCACGCCCAGCGCCGCGAAGCTCGACAGCGTGGTGCGGTAGTTGCTGGCGTACGGCGAGTCGTTGTTGAAGTGCGACTGGAAGCCCACGCAGTCGATGGGCACACCACGGGACTTGAAGTCCCGCACCATGTTGTAGACGCCCTGCGTCTTGGCCCAGGTCCAGTTGTCGGTGTTGTAGTCGTTGTAGCAGAGCTTCGCGCCCGGGTCGGCGGCGCGGGCGGCCCGGAACGCGGCCTCGATCCAGTCGTTGCCGGTGCGCTGGAGGTTCGAGTCCCGACGGCCGCCGGAGTTGCCGTCGGCGAACGCCTCGTTCACCACGTCCCAGGAATAGATCTGTCCCCGGTAGTGGGTCACTACCTGCGTCACGTGGTTGAGCATCGCGTTGCGCAGCGCGGTGCCCTCCATGCCCTGCATCCACCCCGGCTGCTGACCGTGCCAGGCCAGGGTGTGGCCGCGTACCTGCATGCCGTGGCTGCGCGCGTGGTTGACGATCGGGTCCGCCTGGGTGTAGCGGAACTGACCCTGCTGCGGCTCGGTCGCGTCGATCTTCATCTCGTTCTCGGCCGTCACCATGTTGAACTCACGATTCAGGATCGTGGTGTACGCACTGTCCGAAAGCTTGTTCGCGGCCACCGCCGTGCCGAAGTAGCGGCCCTTCTCGGCGGCGGACGCGCCCAGCGTGGTGCCGGCGGAGGCGGGCGTCTCCAGGACCAACGCGATGCCGGCGGCGAGCACGCCCGCACCGGTCAGCGCGAGGGCGGCTCTCGATGCCGCCCTCCATCTCGTGTTTCCCATTCGTGCAGCTCCTTCTACTGAAAGGGAGTCAGGCGACCGAGCAGGCGGCGCCGTTGAGGGCGAAGGCCGTGGGCTTGCCGGCGTCACCGGTGTGGGTGGCCTGGAAGCCGATCTCGACCGACGTGTTCGGGGCGATGGTGCCGTTGTAGGAGACGTTGCGAGCCGTCACCGCGCCGCTGGTCGGCGAGTAGGCGGCGTTCCAGCCACCGGTGATGGTCTGGCCGCCGGGCAGCGTGAAGGTCAGCGCCCACCCGTTCACCGCCGTGGTGCCGGTGTTGGTGATGCCCACGCTCGCGGTGAGCCCGTTGTTCCACGCGTTGACCGTGTAGCTGACCCGGCAGGCGCCCGCGCTGGGCGGCGGCGTCGTGGTGGGGGGCGGCGTGGTGGGCGGCGGCGTGGTCGGCGGGGGCGTGGTCGGCGGCGGAGTCGTCGGGGGCGGCGTGGTGGGCGGCGGAGTCGTCGGCGGCGGGGTCGTCGGCGGCGCCGTGCCGTCCAGGCCGAAGAAGCGGATCACCTGCGCGGCGTCGACGGGGATGTTGTGCGTGACGCCCTGCATGCTGATCGCCTCGACCGGGGCCATCGGGCCGCTGCTGCCGTACCGGGTGCGGGTGTAACCCGACTGCGGGGAGTCGGTGTACGTCGGGGTCTGGCTCAGACCGTGCACGTTGGTCCACTGCTTGACCTGCTCACCGAAGTTCGGGTAGCGCAGGGTGTCGTCGCTCGTGCCGTGCCAGATCTGCATCCGCGGACGCTTGCCGGTGTAGCCGGGGTACGCGCCGCGGACCAGGTCCCCCCACTGCTGGGCGGTCTTGATGGACTGCCCGTTCGCGCACTCGCTGTTCCACTCCGAGCTGCCCCCGGTGGCGAAACAGGCGAACGGCACCCCGGCGAAGGACGCACCGGCCGCGAACACGTCCGGGTAGTCACCGAGCATGACGTTGGTCATCATCGCGCCCGACGAGGTGCCGGTGGCGAAGACGCGGTCCGGGTCGGCGGAGTACCGCTGCTTGACGTAGTCGATCATCGAGACGAGTCCGACCGGATCGCTGCCCCCGCCTCGGCGCAACGCCTGCGGCGAGGCCACGTCCCAGCACTTGCTGCTGCGGGTCGCCGACGGGTAGATGACGATGAAGCCGTACCGGTCGGCGAGGGAGGCGTACTGCGTGCCGGAGTAGAAGGCGGGGCCGGTGCCGGTGCAGTAGTGCAGGGCGAGCAGGATCGGAGGCCGGGATGCCACCCGGTCCGGGACGTACAGGTGCATCTGGAGGTTTGTGGGGTTGTTGCCGAAGCCGGTCACCTGCGTGAGTGTCGCGGCCGACGCGGGCGTGGCGAACGCCAGCGCGGCGGCGGCGACCGTCGCGACCGCGGTGAGGACGCCGAGCAGCCTTGTCTTCAGTGTCATGGTTCGCGATTCCTCGGGAGAATGGCGCATGGAAGGGGGTTAGTCGAGGACTGCCCTTCGCCCGACCGTGACCGCGGCTCGCGTGACCGATGTCAGCTTCGATCGAGGTCGCTCGATTGTCAAGGATTCCGGAAACCTTTCGGCGCAAGGGATTGCGCGGTCACCTGGGCACGTGCCAGGGGTCGCGGGGCCGTTCGTCACCTGCCCATGGCGGGCTATTATCGGCAGGTTCCCGATAACCAGACCGTCCTCGCGTGCACCCCCCTGCGAGCGTCCTCACCCGACTCCCGCGGGCACGAAGGAGATCGAGTGAAGATCGTCGACGCCCGGGTCATCGTGACCTGTCCGGGCCGCAACTTCGTCACCCTCAAGATCGTCACTGACGAGGGCGTCACCGGAGTCGGTGACGCCACCCTCAACGGTCGGGAGCTGGCCGTCGCGTCGTACCTACGCGACCACGTGGCGCCGCTGCTGATCGGCCGGGACCCGGCCCGGATCGAGGACACCTGGCAGTACCTGTACCAGGGCGCGTACTGGCGGCGCGGCCCGGTCACCATGAGCGCGATCGCCGCGGTGGACACCGCCCTGTGGGACATCAAGGGCAAGGTGGCGGGCCTGCCCGTCTACCAGCTGCTCGGCGGCCGGTCCCGCGAGGGCGTCACCGTGTACGGCCACGCCAACGGCGAGACCGTCGAGGAGGTGCTGGTCGAGGTCGCCCGCTACGTCGACCTTGGCTACCGGGCGGTACGGGTGCAGTGCGGAGTGCCGGGCCTGCCCAAGACGTACGGGGTCAGCGCCGACAAGCTCTTCTACGAACCGGCCGACGCGGCCCTGCCCAGCGAGGCGACCTGGTCGACACAGCGCTACCTGTCACACGTGCCGGGCGTGTTCGCGCGGGTCCGCGACGAGTTCGGCCCCGACCTGCGGCTGCTGCACGACGTGCACCACCGGCTCACCCCGATCGAGGCGGCCCGGCTCGGCCGCAGCCTGGAGCCGTACGCGCTGACCTGGATGGAGGATCCGGTCCCGGCCGATCTCCAGGAGGGCTTCCGGCTGATCCGGCAGCACACCACCACCCCGATCGCCGTGGGTGAGGTGTTCAACAGCGTCTTCGACGCGGCGCAGCTCATCCGCGAGCAGCTCATCGACTACATCCGGGCCACGGTGGTGCACGCCGGAGGGATCACCCACCTGCGGCGCATCTTCGACCTCGCGGCGCTGCACCACGTCCGCAGCGGCTCGCACGGCGCCACCGACCTGTCGCCGGTCTGCATGGCCGCCGCGCTGCAGCTCGACATCTCGATCCCCAACTTTGGCCTTCAGGAGTACATGCGGCACACCGCGCAGACCGACGAGGTGTTCCCGCACGGGTACCACTTCGCCGACGGCTACCTGCACCCCGCCGAGACGCCCGGGTTGGGCGTCGACATCGACGAGGAGGCGGCGGCCCGCTACCCGTACGCGCCCGCGTACCTGCCGGTCAACCGGCTGGAGGACGGGACCGTACACCCCTGGTGAGCGCGCCGGCGCCGGTGCTCCGGCCGGCCCGATCGAGCCGGCCGGGTCAGTGGATGCGCCGCCCCCGCGCGTCGGGCACGCCGGACTTGCGGAAGAAGTACGTGTTGATCTGATCCCGCCACTCGGTGGCGCTGCGCACCTGCTCGTCGAGGCGCTCGGCCACCCGCTCGTACACGGCCGGGTCGATCATCCCGTGCAGGGTCTGCCACCGGCGTCGCATCACCGCCACCTCCTCGACGCCCGCGAAGTGGGTGTCGTAGATGTGCTGGATGACCGTCGACCCGCTGTGCAGGACGTGGTCGTACGGCACGTGGTGGAAGAAGAGCAGCAGCTCGTCCGGGCAGGTCTGCGGCGACTCGTACACGTCCGCCCAGTACGGCGGGTACTGGCCGGCGAAGCCGGTGCCCGAGGCGCGACTGCGGTCCACGCCCACGCCGTCGCGGTCGGCGAAGTGGTAGGTGCCCCACCGCGAGTACTCGTACCCGTCGACGTCGGGGCCGTAGTGGTCGCCGGGATGGACCATGAAGCCGACCCCCAGCGGGGCGGTGTACCGCTCGTAGGTACGCCACGAGTCGTCCATGATCTCGTGCAGCGTCCGCCGGACCAGCTCCGGGTCGGCGGTCGCCGACGGTGGGAACGTCAGCGTCATCCACTCGTCGAGGACCGCCGTCGGGTCGAGCCGCGGGTCCCAGGCGAGCCGGCCGACCGTGTAGAGGTTGGCCTGTGCCAGCGGATGCCCGGTCCAGAAGGCGTCGTCACCGGTGTTGGCGACGGCGACCAGACCGCCGCCCTTGCCGGCCTCGCCGGTGACCACGTCGGCGATGGTGCGCCCACCGGGGCCCCACGGCGCGAAGCTCAGCACCTCGCCCCAGCACGGGCCGAGGTGGCAGACGTGTCGCTGCTGACCCGTGTACTCCTGGGTGACCTGCACCTCCACCGCGACCCGGGTGGCCGGCATGGCGGCGAGCACCGGCGAAACCGGCTCGCGCGTCTGGAAGTCCACCGGACCGAACTTCACCTGGAGGACCACGTTGGTACGGAACCGTCCGTCGAGTGGGGCGAAGTGGTCGTACGCGGCCCGCGCGCGGTCGGTGGACCGGTCCCGCCAGTCCTGGTGGTGGTTGTAGACGAACGCCCGCCAGTGCACCACTCCCCCGTACGGGGCGAGGGCCTCGGCGAGCAGGTTCGCCCCGTCGGCGTGGTCCCGCCCGTAGCTGAACGGGCCGGGCTGCCCCTCGGAGTCGGCCTTCACCAGGTAGCCGCCGAAGTCGTCGATGCGCTCGTACACGCGCCGGGTGGTGGCCGCCCACCAGGCGCGTACCTCCTCGTCGAACGGGTCGGCGGTGGGCAGTCCGCCGAGGAGCAGCGGCGCGGCGAAGGTGACCGACAGGTGCACCCGGATGCCGTACGGGCGCAGCGCGTCCGCGATCTGGGCCACGTCACCGAGCCGATCGGTGAGCAGCAGCGCCTCGGCACGACCCACGTTGACGTTGTTCACCGAGATGGCGTTGATCCCGCTGGCGGCCAGCAGCCGCCCGTACTCCCGGATCCGGGCCAGGTCCCCGCGCGGACGGCCACCGGCCCAGAAGATCGAGCCGCCCGCGTACCCCCGTTCGACCTGGCCCATCACCGGGTGCACGGCCACGTTGTCCCAGTGGTTGAGCATGCGGCGGCGCAACGCGGGCCGGTGCAGCTCGGGTGGGCGGGCCGGGTCGAAGGCCGCCGCGCAGAGCCGCACGACGTGGAACAGCCCGTAGAGGAGGCCGGCGGGCGCGTCGGCCAGCACCACCGTCGTCTCACCGCTGCGGGCCAGCAGGAAACCCTCGTCGCCGAGCGTCTCGCCGAGGTCGGCGAGCGCCGCCTCCCCCGCCGCGCGGGCCGCCCGCACCGCCGAGCTGGGCAGCTCGGGCGCCCCGCGCAGGGTGAGCACCAGGTCGACGTCGACGTCCCAGGACGGGGAGTGCCAGACCCGTCCGCCGTAGCGCGTGCAGGCGCGCGTCACCTCGTCGAGAACGGTGTCGACGAGCAGCCCGTCGCCGTGCACGAGGACGCGCCGCGCGCCGAGGGCCCGGAACGCCTCCGGTGGCAGCCAGGCGGGGTGTACGCGGGGATCCTCGACGTCGTGCGGCTCCGCCACGAACACCGGATCCTCCAGGTCGGCGTTCACGCGACCCCCCGCGTGACGATCACCTCGGCGGTCGTGGAGCGGCTCATGCGGTGAACTCCTTCCGGATCAGGTGGACCATCGGGTCGGCGACACGGAGAACGCCGAGGGCCAGGACCGATGCGAGCAGCACCGGCACCGCCTCGGAGAAGACCGCGGTGATCCCGGCCGCCGCCGCCAGCAGCAGGGCGTTGCCGGCGGTGACACCGGGGGTACGGACGAGGAAGTGCACGGCCAGGCGCAGGACGTCACGGGTGCGGAACTCGAACAGCGAGGTGATCACCAGCGCGTTGAGCGCGCAGAGGGTGACCCCGACGGCGACCGCGATCAGCGGGACGACCCACCAGCTCGGTAGGCCGATCGCGTCGCGGTAGGCGAGGTTCAGCGCGAGCACCGTCAACCACAGCAGCGTCGGCGTCCAGACCCGCAGCGCGCCCCCGACGTTGCCGCGGTAGCCCCGCCAGAACAGCGCGGCGGGTCGCAGGTCGGTCAGGTCGGGTCGCTGGTGGCGCAGGGCGTACAGGGCGGCGGAGGCCGCTGGTCCGACCGGCGTCAGCAGCAGGGCGACCAGCGGCAGGTTGCTGGGGTCGCGGTCGAGCAGCAGCAGCGGGAGCAGGGCGGGCACCGTGGTGAGAAGGAGCAGCGCCTCGACCACGAGCAGGATGTAGACGCGGGACGCGATCCGGGACAGGGGTCCGTCGCCGATCTGCCGCCCGGCCTGCGCCGCGTCGTTCACCGTCGTCCTCCTCCCGGATCGGGCCGGCGGCCCGCGCCGGTCGCGCGAGCCGCCGCCCTCGGCCGGTCCGGTGCGCGTCACCGGACCGGCCGACACCTCAGCGATGGTCCTTCTGGTAGCGGTCGTACGCCTTGTTGACCATGTCCAGGTAGGCATCCATGTTCTTGCCCTTCAGCTCGGCCAGGTAGGCGTCCCACTGGGCGAGGTCCCGCTGGCCCAGCGCGAACTGCAGAGTCGCCTGGTAGACGGCGTCCTTCAGCGGCGTCTCCCACAGGGACGCCTGCTCCCGCTCCTCGTCGTTCAACGGGTGCGGCGGGGGCACCGCGACCGGCGTCCGGGCGTTCATGACCTTCTGGAACTCCTGCTCCTCCGGGGCGAAGAAGCCCTGCACCAGCTCCGGCTTGCCGCCGTACGCGAAGACGCCGTTGTAGAAGCCGAAGTCCTTCTGTAGGTGCTTGGGGGCCTTGGGGTTGAGGCCGATCACGTTGACGTCGGGCGCGAGCTTGGGTGTGCCGCCGTCCCGGACGAAGGTCGTCCCCTCCACGCCCCATTTGGCGAACTCCTGGCCGGCGTCCGAGTACCAGAGCCAGTCGATGAACTGCATCATCGCCACGAAGTTCTTGCTCTCGCGGGCCTTCGAGGAGATCATCACACCGTTCTCCAGCCGGCTGGCCGGGTTGATCTCACCGGCCGGCCCGATCGGCAGCGGGATCTTGGTGATCTTGGCTTTCGGGTTGGTCTTCGCCAGGTCCGGGCGGTAGTCGTTCACCACGGCCTGCGCGTTGGCGCTGATCACGAAGGACTTGCTGTTGGCGAGCTTCTGCCGGGCCTGGTCGTCGGTCTGGGTGAAGCTCTCCGGGTCGAGGAGCTTCTCCTTCACCAGCTTGTTGAGGTACTGGAGCATCTGCTTGTACTTGTCGCTCGCACCGGTGTAGACGAACTTCTTGGTGTCGGCGTCCCAGCTCGTGTGCTGGAAGTTCCAGCCCGCGCCCTGGAGTCCGTACGACACGGCCAGGAGGTTGAGCAGATTGCCGGCCGGGTTGGGCTTGCTCCACCGGTCCGAGAACGGGTAGACGTCCGGGTACTTGGCCTTCATGGCCTTGAGCACCGTGTACAGCTCGTCCCAGGTCTTCGGGAGGCTGAGCTTCAGCTCGTCGAGGATGTCGGTGCGGATGGCCAGCGAGTAGTCGTGCCAGGGCTTCTCGTGCAGGCCGGGCAGCAGGTAGAACTTGCCGTCCTCCTGACGCCGCGTGTCGATCTCGGGCTTGAGGTTCCACTTCGAGATCTTGTCCTGCAGGTTCGGCATCAGGTCCAGGTAGTCGCTGACCGGCAGGACCGCGCCCGAGGACACGTAGGCGTCCTCCTGCCCCGGGTACGTCTTCGGGATGATCATCGGGGCGTCACCGGCGCCGATCAGCAGGCTGCGCTTCTGCTCGTAGTCGCTCAGCGGAACGGCGACCGGGGTGAGGGTGACGTTGGCCCGGGACTTCAGCTCCGACCAGAAGAGCCAGTCCTCGCGCAGCGGGTAGTTCGGGTGGTTGTTGTACAGGATCGAGAAGGAGACCGGCTCACTCGCCTTGAACTGCTTGCCGATGCCGTAGTCGGCCATCGCACCGGCTTTGTTCTCCGACAGGTCCTTGGCGTCGGACGGGTCATCACTGCAGGCGGCGATGCTGGTCGCCGTGAGCAGCACGGCTACCGCTGTCGCGACGCGGCGCCACGATCGGTGGAGCATGGCGGTCCTTTCGGGTTCGGTGGAGGAAAGGGTGGACGTGCTGGCTAGCCCTTCACGGCGCCGAGCATCACGCCGCGAACGAAGTACCGCTGGACGAAGGGGTAGACCAGGAGGATGGGCAGGGTCGTGAGCACGATCGTCACGGACTTGAGCGTCGCCTCGGCCTGCACCTCGTCGGCCTCGGCGATCGCGCCGACGTTCTCCGCGCCGGTGGCCCCGGCGATCAGGTTGCGCAGATAGACGGTCACCGGCCACAACTCCTGCTGGTCCAGGTAAAGGAAGGCGGCGAACCAGGAGTTCCAGAAGGCCACGGCGTAGAACAGCACCATCGTGGCGATGATCGCCTTCGACAGGGGCAGCACGATGCGCAGCAGAATGCCGTACGTGTTGAGCCCGTCGACGGCGGCGGCCTCCTCCAGGTCGGTGGGGAGCGACTCGAAGAACGCCTTCATCACCAGCAGGTTGAACACGTTGATCGCGTTGGGCACCGCGATGGCCCACACGGTGTTCTTCATGCCCAGGCTGGTGACGAGCACGTAGTTGGGGATCAGGCCGCCGGTGAAGAACATGGTGAAGACCGCGATGCCGATCAGCGCCGTACGTCCCCGGAGGTGTTTCTTGGACAGCACGTAGGCGTAGCAGGTGGTCAGCACGATCGAGATGGTCGTGGCCACGACCGTGTAGAAGACGGTGTTGCGGTAGTTCGTCCAGAACAGCGAGTCGTGCAGCACGAGCCGGTAGGTGTCCAGGTTGAACCCGCGCGGCACGAGGTTGACCTGGCCGGCGATGATGTACCCCTCGTCGCTGAGCGAGCGGGCCAGGACGTTGACGAACGGAAACAGGGTCACCACCACCACGATGGTGAGCACCACCGCGTTGCACGCCTGGAACACGCGGTAGCCCCGGGTGGGCCGGATACCCCGGGGCCCGCGGGCGGGCAGGTCGCTTGCGCGGGCCGTGTCGGTGGCGTCGACGGTCACCACAGGCTCGTCCCCACCGTGCGCCGGGCGATGAGGTTCGCCGTCAGGACCAGCGTGAGCCCGATGACCGCCTCGAACAGCCCGATCGCGGCGGCGTAGCTGAAGTTGCTGGACCCGAAGCCCATCCGGAACAGGTACGTCGAGAGCACGTCGGCGGTCGGGTAGGTCAGCGGGTTGTAGAGCAGCAGGATCTTCTCGAACCCGACCGCCATGAACGTGCCGATGTTGAGGATCAGCAACGTGACCATGGTGGGTCGGATGCCCGGGAGCGTGACGTGCCAGGTCTGCCGCCAACGGTTGGCCCCGTCGATCCGGGCGGCCTCGTACAGGTCGTCGTCGACGGTGGTGAGCGCGGCGAGGTAGAGGATGGTGCCCCAGCCGACCGTCTGCCAGACCTCGGACGACACGTAGATCGTCCGGAACCACTCGGCGCGTTGCAGGAACGGCACCGCGTCGCCGCCGGTGGCCTGCACGATCTGGTTCACGGTCCCGTCGACCGAGGTCAGCTGCATGACCATCGCCGCGACGATCACGATCGACAGGAAGTGCGGCAGGTAGGACACGGACTGCACGAACCGCCGCAGCCGCCGCGCGCGCACCTCGTTGAGCAGCAGCGCGAGGACGATCGGCAACGGGAAGCAGAACAGCAGCGTCAGCGCCCCGAGCACCAGCGTGTTGGTGAAGACGTCCCAGAACGTCGGATCGACCAGGAACATCCGGAAGTAGCGCAGCCCGACCCAGTACTCACCGAAGATGCTTCCGCCCGGCTTGAACCGGCGGAACGCGATGACGTTCCCGATCATCGGGAGGTACCGGAAGACCAGGAAGAAGAGCAACGGCAGGACGGCCAGCGAGTAGAGCTGCCAGTCCCGGCGCAGCGCCTGTCGCCAGGTGCGACGCCGACGGGGTGCGTGTGGGGCGGGGACGGTGGCCTCCACCACGTCGCCGGGTGGCGCCGGCGGCGGGGGCCGTAACGTCTCGGATGTCATCCTCGCCTCCTAGGCGGAGTGCGGAACGGCCACGAGCGGCTCGATCCGCACCGACGTGAGTAGGTCCCGCTGGTGCCCGACCTCGCGCTCGGCGCCGGAGAGTCGCAGCGTCAGGGCGTCCTCGATCTCCGCGCTGGAGCGTCCGAACCGCAGCTCGACCGCGCCGGGCTCGACCACCCGCCGGCCGGACCGGCCGGTGAACGACGTGACGTCGGCCGGTACGCCGAAGGTGACGTGCGCCCGCGCTCCGGGCTCCAGCGGCACCCGGGCGAAGCCGACCAGCCGGTGCACCGGGCGGGTGGTCTGGGCCACCGGGTCGTGCAGGTAGAGCTGCACCACCTCGACGCCGGCCCGGTCACCGGTGTTCCCGACGGTGATCCGCACCTGGACCTCGCCGTCCACCGGCCAGGGGGTCGGGTCGTCGTTTACCCCGCCCACGACCATGGCGTCGGACCACTCGAAGGTGGTGTAGCTCAGGCCGTGGCCGAACGGGTACGCCGGGGTCGGGTCGATCGAGGACACCTTGTTACGTCGCCCGAGCGGCGGCGACAGGTACGTGCCCGGCAGCCCGCCGGCGTGGCGGGGCAAGCTGACCGGCAGCCGCCCGGACGGATTGACCGCGCCGGTGAGCACCTCCGCGAGCGCCTGCCCGCCGAGTTGGCCGGGGAAGAACGCCTGCACCACGGCCGCCGCCGTGTCGAAGTCCGGGCCGAGCGCGTACGGGCGACCGGTCAGCAGCACCAGCACCACCGGGGTGCCGGTGGTGAGAACGGCCCGGACCAGGTCCGCCTGCACGCCGGGCAGCCGCAGGTCGGCGGCGTCGCAGCCCTCGCCGGAGGTGCCCCGGCCGAACATCCCCGCCCGGTCCCCGACGGCGAGCACGCACACGTCCGCGTTGGTCGCCGCGGTGACCGCCGCCGGGATGCCGGACGCGTCCTCGCCGGTGACGGCGCAGCCCGGTTCGTGGACCAGCAGCGGGACGCGGCGGGCCAGCTCGCCGCGCAGCGTGGGGATCTCCACCCCGAGGCCGTGGTCGGGGTGGTTGACGCCGACGTGGTTCGGGAAGGTGTAGCAGCCGAGCATCGCCATCGGGTCGTCGGCGAGCGGACCCACCAGGGCCACCCGGGTCGCGACGGGCAGCGGCAGCACGCCGGTGTTGCGCACCAGCACGACGGACTCCCGGGCCAGGCGTACGGCGACGTCCCGGCTGGCCTCGTCGTCGAGGCGCAGGGCCGCGACGTCGTCCGGCTGGGCCCGCCAGTCCTCGTCGAGCAGGCCGATGTCGATCTTCTGAATGAGCACCCGGCGCACCGCCCGGTCGATCAGCGACGCGTCGACCTCGCCGGCGTGCACCGCCTGGACCAGGGCGTCGCCGAAGGCGTCCACGGTGGGCAGTTCCACGTCGATGCCGGCGCGCAGGGCGAGACGGGCGGCGTCGACGGCGTCAGCGGCGACGCCGTGCAGGGTCTCCAGGAACCGTACGGCGAAGTAGTCGGCGACCACGATGCCGGTGAAGCCCCACTCGTCGCGCAGCAGCCCGGTCAACAGGTGTTCGTCGGCGGCGGCGGGCATGCCGTCGATCTCGGCGTAGGAGTTCATCACCGAGCGGGCGCCGCCGAGCCGCAGGGCCATCTCGAACGGCGGCAGGATGTGGTCGGCCAGTTCACGGCGGCCCATCGACACCGGGGCGAGGTTTCGTCCGCCCCGGGAGGCGGAGTAGCCGGCGAAGTGCTTCAGGGTGGCGACGATGCCGGCGTTCTCCAGGCCCCGCACGTACGCCGCGCCGGTCGTTCCGACCAGGTACGGGTCCTCGCCGATCGTCTCCTCGGTGCGTCCCCAGCGGTAGTCGCGGGTGACGTCGAGGACGGGCGCGAGCCCCTGGTGTACGCCGGCGGCCCGCATCGACGCGCCGATCCGCCCGGCCATCTCCTCGACCAGCTCGGGGTGGAACGAGGCGCCCCAGCCCAGCGGGGTCGGGTAGACGGTGGCCTTCCAGGCCGCGAACCCGGTCAGGCACTCCTCGTGCACCTGGGCGGGAATGCCGAACCGACTGGCGGCCACGATCTGCTCCTGGGAGGCGGCCAACGAGCGGGCGCCGAGCACCGGGTCGACCGGCGCGGTGCCGAACGGGCGGGTGAGCTGACCCAGCCCGTACCGGATGATCGTGTCCCACGACGGGGTGTTGGCGACCATGTCGGACTGGTGCGGCGCGACGCCCTCACCGGACGCGTCGGCGCCGACCCAGACCCCGAAGAGCTGGGCGACCTTCTCCTCGACGGACATCACCGCGAGCAGCGCCTCGGCCCGGTCGGCCGGCGACAGCCGGGTGTCGCGCCACGGTGCGCCGTCGCGCGACGCCGATTCGCCATCGACGGGCTGCTGACTTCTCATGCCGAGACCCCTTAGCTCCGGCCACGAACTGCGCCGTCGTGGGACCGGTTGGTGGTGCGCGGTTCCACAATCCGAAACTTTCCGGAAACCAGAGCAACCTTTTCGGCAACCTAAGTCCGTCGCCTGGGCCTGTCAAGAGTTTCGATGCGTCATGGGATGCCCGCCCTGCCGCGTAGCTGCATCGATGAGGTTCATCGGCTGATCGTGTTAGTGTCGGCCGAAACTTTCGGATGCGGTATGAGGCTGCGATGACAGAGCACCACCCGCTCGGCCCACCCGGCTCCACCACCACCATCGCGACGATCGCCCACGACGTCGGCGTGTCGATCGCAACGGTCTCCAAGGTCCTCAATGGCCGCGAGGACGTCTCCCCTGGCACCAGAGCCCGGGTCGAGGCGAGTCTCGACCGCCACCAGTACCAGCGCCGCAGTCGGCGCTCGTCGTCCGCCACACGTCGGATCGACCTCGTCTTCCACGAGTTCGACACCGGTTGGGCGATGGAGGTGATGCGCGGGGTCGAGGCGGTGACGAGCGTCGCCGGCATCAGTCTCGCCGTATCCCAGCTCGGCGGCGCGCACCGCCCGGCGTCGCGATGGCTCGACACCCTGCTGGGTCAGCGTCCGCTGGGCGTGCTGTTCGTCCTCTGTCACCTCACCGACGCGCAACAGCAGCTCCTGCGGCGTCAGGGCGTACCGTTCGTCGTGATCGACACCGACAGCGCGACCTCGGCGTCCGTGCCCACGGTCGGCTCGAACAACTTCAACGGCGGCCTGCTCGCCGCCCGACACCTGATCGAGCTGGGGCACCAGCGGATCGCGGTCATCTCCGGACCACCCGACATGCTCTGCAGCCGGGCCCGGGCCGCCGGGTTCCAGTCCGCGCACGACGAGGCGGGGTTGACCCTCGACCGCGAGCTGGTCCACTTCGGCAGCTTCTCCGCCGGCACCGGGCACACCCACGGCCTCCAACTGCTGCAACGACCGGACCGACCCACGGCGATCTTCGCCGGTTCGGACATCCAGGCGATGGGGGTGCTCCGGGCCGCACGCCGGTGCGGCCTGCGCGTCCCCGAGGACCTTTCCGTGATCGGGTACGACAACCTGCCGCTCGCCACCTGGACGGACCCACCCCTCACGACGATCAACCAGCCGCTGCGCGACATGGCCGGTATCGCCACCCAGATGCTGCTCGACCTGGCCGCCGGCACCGAGCCGGCGACCAGCCGGATCGACCTGGTGACCGAGCTGGTCGTCCGGGAGAGCACCGCGCCCCCCGCCCCACCCCGCTGACCCTGCGAGGACCCGTGCCCGACGCAGCTGTGCGCCTCGACGAGCTCGAGCGATACTCCCCCACCGTCACCGAGCCGGAGGACTTCGACCGGTTCTGGGGTGACACCCTCGCCGCGGCCGCCGCCCGGCCGGTACTCGTCGACGTCCGTCCCGAGCCCACCGACCTGCGCGTGCTCGACACTTGGGACGTCACGTTCGCCGGCTTCGACGGCGACGAGGTACGGGCCTGGTTCACCCGCCCGGCGGGCGTATCCGAACCGTTGCCCGCCGTGGTGGAGTACGCCGGCTACGGACGCGGCCGTGGTCTACCGCACGAGCGGCTGGTCTGGCCGGTGGCCGGATACGCGCACCTCCTGATGGACAACCGGGGCCAGTCCGGGCTGTACGCCGCCGGGGACACCGCCGACCGGCACGGCGCGGCCGGCGGGCCCTGGCCGGCGACCTGGGGCATCCTCGACCCGCACGACTACCACTACCGTCGTCTGATCACGGACGCCGTCCGGGCCGTCGAGGCGGTGCGCGCCCTGCCCGGAGTGGACGCGGGCCAGGTCGCCCTGCTCGGCAACAGCCAGGGCGGGGGCGTGGCGCTGGCCGTCGCCGGCCTGGTCGACGATCTCGCGGCGGCGCTGATCACCGCGCCGTTCCTCTGCGACGTCCAGCACGCCATCGAGCTCAGCGACGCCTCGCCGTACGGTGAGATCGCCCGGTACCTGGCGGTGCACCGGGAGGCCGAGGCCGCGGTCCGACGCACACTGTCCTACGTCGACGGGGTTACCTTCGCCCGGCGGGCCACCGCGCCGGCGCACTTCGGCATCGGCCTGCGCGACACCGTGTGCCCGCCGAGCACCGGCTTCGCGGCCTACAACCAGTACGGCGCCGCGACCGGCCGACCCGACGCGCCACGGCGGGAGATGCACGTGTACCCGTTCAACGGTCACGAGAGCGGCGAGGCGCTGCACGTCCGACGGCAACTGCGTTGGCTCGCCGCGACGCTCGCGGGCTGACCGTACCCATGGCCGGCGATCGATGCATTGCCGGTGTTAGCGATAACAAGCTATGGTGCGTCCGGGCGGGGTGAAGGGCACATCCCGACGTCCGGGTTCCTGGTTGTCGAACCACCACCCGAGGAAGCCCCATGAGCCCTGTGACCCTTGGTAAACCCGTACCCCCGACACCTGCCAGGCCCGCGACGACCCCGAGGCCCCGCCGGGCCCGGCTGTGGTGGGCGGCGCTGGCCGCCGTCGCGGCCATGACCGCCGCCGTGCCGGTGGCGACCGCGCCCGCGAGCGCCGAGTCCAACGGCGGGGTACGCGTCATGCCCCTCGGCGACTCGATCACCGACGGCTTCAACGTCGCGGGTGGCTACCGGATCGAACTCTGGCAACGGTTCGCGTCCGGCGGCTACCGGATCGACTTCGTCGGCTCGATGTTCAACGGCCCGTCCAGCCTTGGTGACCACGACCACGAGGGCCACTCCGGATGGACCATCGCGCAGATCGACGCCAACATCGTGAACTGGCTGCGCGCCACCAACCCGCGCACCGTCCTGCTGCACATCGGCACGAACGACATGTACGGCGACACCTCCGGAGCGCCCGGCCGACTGGCCACCCTGGTCGACCGCATCACCAACACCGCACCGAACGCGGACGTGTTCGTGGCGACGATCATCCCGAAGTCCGGCGCGGACAACGTGGTCCGGGGCTACAACGCGGCGATCCCGGGGATCGTGCAGACCCGCGCCTCGGCCGGCAAACGCGTCCACCTGGTCGACATGTACAAAGCGCTGACGCTCAGCGACCTGGCCGACGGCGTGCACCCCAACGCCACCGGCTACCGCAAGATGGCCGTCGCCTGGTACGACGCCCTGCGCGCGGTTCCCGGCAGCATCGGCGGGGACACGCCGACCACCCCGCCGCCCACGACTCCCCCACCGACCACCCCGCCCCCGACCACTCCGCCGCCGACGACCCCACCGCCGACCACTCCCCCGCCCACCACGCCGCCGCCAGCGGCGGGCTGCCGGGTGACGTACACGGTCAACGCCTGGAACAACGGGCTCACCGCGGCCGTCTCGGTCACCAACACGAGCAGCAGCGCGATAAGCGGCTGGGCCCTCGGGTTCACGCTGCCGAGTGGCCAGACCATCACCGGCGGCTGGAACGCCAGCTACTCCCCGACCAGCGGCGCGGTGACGGCTCGCAACGTCTCCTACAACGGCACCATCGCCCCGAACACCTCGGTCGACATCGGCTTCCAGGCCACCCACACCGGCAACGCCGGCAAGCCGACCGCCTTCACGCTCAACGGCACCACCTGCACGGTCGCCTGACACAGCCCTGAACACCGGAGGCGGGGGCGGCGAGAAGTGCTTCTCGCCGCCCCCGCAGGTGCGGCCGGCTCAGGACGAGCCGGCGACTGTCGACCCGGACGCTCTGGATCCGCTAGTCCCTGGTGAGCTTCCACATCGGCCGTGGCCCAGAAGCGACCTCGTAGGCCGCTTCGTCGAGCGGATACAGATCGCGAGCGGCGGCCGCAGCAGGCGGTACGCCGTTGAGACCTCCTCCAACGCCGCAGTGACGCCATGCTGCCGCCGCAACCGCGGCGAGGACCCTGCGACAGCGTCTCCGCCGCGGTGTCCGGGTCTGTCAACGTGAATGCGCACCGGGGGGTCAACAGGCACCCTCCTCGCCGTGGAGAATGGGCGCATGCGGCGCTGGGGTGGCGGACTTGCGCTTCTGCATGTCATCAGCGGGATTACCGTACTGGGCGGGGTCACCACCAACCTGGCTGTCGACGACGGCAAGGTCAACGTGATCGCCGCGAGCGTCGCCCTTGCCTCGACGATCGTCGTCGCGCTGCTCGGCCGCCGCCAGCCGGCCGGACCGGTCACCGCAGCGGATCTGCTGGCCGCCGCGGCCGAGCTCAACGCGAAGGTGCGCCAGCAGTGGCAGCGGGAGGCGAACCGCCTGGGGCTGGCCACACCGGACGCGATCCGGCTACCGCTGGTCTACGAGACTGGACAGCTCGTTGCACCGTCGTCGCAGATCAAAGGCCGGTCGAAGGCTTCGCTGCCGAGACCCCGCGACGTGACGCACATCGGGGAGTTGTACCGCGCGCTGCCCTCCGGCCGGATGATCGTCCTCGGCGAGCCCGAGGCCGGCAAGAGCGCCGCCCTCACGATGCTCGCGTCACGTCAGGATGAGGGCGGCCGTTCCCTGGTGCCGTTCTCGCTCACCCGGTGGGATCCGTTCGGCCAGACGCTCGACGAGTGGCTGGCGGAGGACCTCGCGGGCCAGTATCCCGACCTGGTCCAGCCGCAGGCCGCGCGGCTTCTCGTCGAGCGCGGGCATGTCGTACCGCTGCTGGACGGCCTCGACGAGATGCCCAGCGAGAATCGGATCAAGGCCGTCGAGGCGCTCGGGCAGGACGTCTGGGATCGGCCGTTCGTACTGACGAGCGCTAGGGATGTCTACGCCGAGGTGGTGGCGGCGGCCGGGGCACCCATACCACGGGCGGCTGTCGTGACGCTGGGCGCGGTCACGGGAGCCCTCGCCGGCCCGTACCTCGCGGCCGGCCGCTTCACCGACGCGACCCGCTGGAAGGGCGTCGCGCCGCTGCTGCAGACACCTTTGATGGTGTACCTCGCGCGTAAGGTCTACGACGTCCCCGGCGGCGACCCGGGCGACCTGCTGCGACTCGACGGACGTCGCGCGATCGAGGAACATCTGCTGCGCTTCTACCTCGCTGCCGCCTACCGCGACGACGGCCCGCGGCCGGAATGGCTGCACGGCCGGTACACGGCGGCGAAGGCGAACTCATCGCTCGGTTACCTCGCGCGGCTTCTACACCGGACCGGGACGACGGACGTCGCGTGGTGGCGGCTGGAGACAGTCACCCCGGCGAGCGTTCGAGCGTGTACCGCGGTGGCCGCGTTCGCCGCGACGGCAGGGGTGCTCCCCGTCCTGCTGCTCGGCGATCTGCTCGGTACCGTCGGCTCCCTCCTCGTGCTGTGCGTCGGCGGCTTGCTCGGTGCCGGGGCCGGACTCCAGACCATGAATCTGCGATCGGGCGAGCCGTACGGCACGCCGCCCGGACATCGACTGCGCGACCTGGGCGGAACCGCCCGCAGCTGGGGCATTGGTCTGTACCTGCTCCTCGGTATCGGGCTCGGCATCGCGATAGTGACCACCATCGGGAAGCCGATGCCGCTCACGGAGCCCCAACAGCGGCTACTCGCCCTGTACCCGCTGCTGGCGGTACTCATGGGCGGATGGGTCTTCGGACTCGACGCGGTCCAGGACCGGCTCCGGCGGCCTCTCAGCGGACGGGGCAGCCGGACCGGCGCCGCCCGGCTCCTCGCCGCCGACCGCCGGGTCACCGTGGCCGACGCGCTCGTTGTGACCGCCATGACCGGAGTGTTGATCGGCGCCCTCGCCACGGGCCTGGCGGACATTGCACCCGGCGATCCACCGATTGGCCCCACTTTCGTGCGCGGATTCCTCGTCGGCGTCGGGTACGGCCTGACCTACGCCCTGTTCGGCCGGGCCTGGGGACGATGGCTTATCTACGCCCGGCTGCCGCTACTGCTCGGCCGCCGCCAGCCGGCCCGGATACTCGCGTTCTGGCAGGACGCTCACCGTCGCGGCGTCCTGCGCCAGGCGGGGGCGGTCTACCAATTCCGCCACGCCCACCTGCTCGACCACCTAGCGCAGCGCCGCTGACCGCACCCCCACCATCTGGTCTGATGATCGAAAACGCTCCCGCTCGGGCCGCGACGGGAGACGACCCACGAGACACTCACCCTCAGGCACTTTCGTGAGGGACGATGCGGTGGATAGCGATATGCCTCAGAGTCATATTCATACCTCTGAGGTATACCGCTCAACAGCACATCGGCACGGCGCGCAGCCGAAGCGAACGACCAGCGCCCTTCGCCGTAGCCCCAGCCTCGTCTGGAGTCAGGACTCACTCATCGAGGAGCGCCCGTCAAGGCCGGGTCGACGCCCGGGTGGTCCGGCCGTCCTTGACGGACGCCTGGTTGTCGCCGACGTAGCGAGGCCCCCGTTCTTCCTCGTCCCGGATGGGGCCTGCGGTCTATCACCGCTCAGCGGGTTGCCGCGCGGTAGAGGCGACTCACCGTCTCGGCGACGCAGACGGGCTTGTCGCCACCGTCGCTGTGCACCGTCACCGCCGTGACCACCTGCACCCCACCGCTGACGGGCGACACCTCGGCGATGACCGCGCTGGCGCGTACGGCGGCGCCGACCCGCAGTGGCGCGGGAAAGCGCACCCGGTTCAGTCCGTAGTTGACGCCCATCGCGACGCCCTCGACGCGGTATAGCTGGCCGGCCAGGGCCGGCACCAGCGACAGGGTGAGGAAGCCATGCGCGATCGTGGCGCCGAAGGGACCGGCCGCCGCGCGTTCCGGGTCGATGTGGATCCACTGGTGGTCGTCGGTCGCGTCGGCGAACAGGTTCACGCGGTCCTGGTCGATCCGCTGCCAGGGGCCGGGGCCGAGGGTCTCGCCGACCGCGGCGGTCAGCTCGTCGACGGAGGTGAAGACGCGCATGCGGGTGTCCTTAGTGCTGAAGGGTGCCTGACGCACAAACTAGCGGTGATAGTTAACGCCGTCCAGAGCGGCCGGCGGCGCTCAGCGTTCGGAGGCGAGGCCGACGTGCTGTTCGGTGGCGAACGCGCGGGCCAGCTCGGTCCGGGAGCGGATCCCCAGCCGGTGAAAGACGTTGCGCAGGTGGTGGTCGACCGTCCGGGTGGACAGGAACATCCGGGCGGCGATCTCCCGGTTGGTGGCGCCCTCGGCGACCAGTCGGGCGATTCGGAGCTGTTGACCGGTCAGCAGTCGTGCCGCCGGCAGGTCCGGCGGCCCGACGGACTCCCCGGCGGCGCGCAGCTCGGCCGTGGCCAGCTCGGCCCAGCGGTCGACCCCGAGCAGGGTGAACGCCTCCCGGGCGCGGTGCAGGTGCTCCCGGGCGTCCCGTGGTCGCCGGCTGCGCCGCAGCTCCTGGCCGAAGAGCAACTCGGTCCGGGCCCGTTCGAACCCGCCGGCCTCGGTCGGGTGCAACCGCAGCGCCGTCCGGAACTCGCGCTCGGACTCGACGCCGCCCCGGGTCGCCAACAGCGCGTGGCACCGGGCCGACAGCGCCCGGCGCAGCGGGCTCGCGGTGCTGCTCGCCCACCTGTCGAAGGCCGCCAGCGCGGCGGTCGCCGCCGGGCGGTGCGGCAGGTGCGCGGCGGCCTCCACCAGGTACGGGGTGGCCATCACCTGGACGAGCACCTGACCCCGTCCGGTACCGAGCCGGGCCAGGGACGCCAGTCGGGTCGCCGCCTCGGCGTGCCGACCGTCGACGAGGTCCAGCACGGCCAGCGCCCATCCGGCGAGCGCGTGCGGTCGGCTGCCCGGTGTCGACGTCGTACCGATCTCCCGGATCCGCCGCAGGCTGCTCTCGCGGTCGGCGCGCACGGCGGCCAGCACGGCAAGCATCCCCAGGTGGACGTCGGCGCAGTTGAGCTGCCCGGTGGCACGCGCCACCCGCAGCCCTTCGCGGGAGGTCTCGGCCGCCGTCTCGTGCCGGCCCAGCCAGTACTCGGCGACCGCCCGCAGCTCCAACGCGCGGGACAGCATGGACAGCTCGCCGTGCTCGCGCGCCAACCCGACGGCGCGCTCGGCGAGGCGGTGCGCGGCGCCGTCCACGGCCACCACCAGCCCGGCCGCCGCCGCACAGGCGAGCGCGGTCGGGGTCAGCTCCGGCCCGGCGAGGCGGCCACCCAGCACGACGGCCCGCCGCAGCGCGGGACCGGCCCGCTCGTGGTCGCCGCGCAGCGTGGCCGCCACCCCGGTGACGAGGCATCCGGTCAACTCCACGGCCGGCGGGTCGTCACGCTGGCGGAGCGCGTCGGCACGCCGGCCGACCTCCGCGTACCGGTACTGGTCGCCGGCGAAGCAGACGGCCTCACCGGCCCGTGCCAACCCTTGCATGGCTCGGGCGCGGTCGACGGCGGCCACCGTCCGCGCGGCGGACAGCAGGGTGGCCGCCGCGCCGGTGGCGTCCTCGCAGCGCAGGTCGATCTCGCCGCGCAACAGCCCGGCCTCGCCCTCGACGACCGGGTCCGCGCAGGTCGCGCGGAGGCGGTCGAGCAGGAGGCGGGCCTGGCCGGGTTGTCCGCCGGCCCAGGCGTAGCGGGCGGCGGCGAGCAGGCGGGCGGCGGCGTCAGCGGGGTGGTCGCTGAGCGCGGCGGCCCGGCACAGCGCCGCCGACGCCACGGCCCAGCCGCTGCGCCCACCGGCCGCCGCCCGCTCCAACTCGACGGCGAGGGCCGGATCGGCGCCCGCGGTGGCGTCGGCGAGGTGCATCGCCCGGCGTAGTCGCTGGCCGACCGGATCGAGTACGCCCGCGAGCAGTCGGTGCGCGGCCCGCCGCTGCGCGAGCGGGGCGGCGGCCGCCACCATCGCGCGGGCCAGGGGCTGCGCGAAGGTGACGCCTCCCGACTCGACGCGGACCAGCCCGGCGGCCTCGGCCGGGGCGAGCGCCTCGATGGCCATGCCGGCGGCGTCGGCCGCGCGGAGCAGGGTCGCCGCGTCGTCCGACTCGTCGAGCGCGGCGAGCAGCAGCATCCGGCACGTGTCCGGCGGCAGCCGGTCGAGACGGGCCCGGTAGGAGCGCCCCAGCGCGCCGTCGGCCGGCGGCGCGGCCGGAAGCGCTTCCTCCCCACGCCACTGCGCCGGGGTGAGTACGTCGGCGAGGTCCACGAGCGCCTGCGGGTTGCCGCCGCCGACCTCGGCGAGCGTGACGGCGACCGGAGCGGCGGGCCGCTCGGACAGTCGGTCGCTGAGGACGGCGATGCTGTCCCGCTCGTCGAGCGGGGCCAGCCGGTGGGTCACGAGTCCGTCGACGGTGGCGGTGGCGTCCGCGGTGAGCAGGACGGCGACCGGCAGCCGCCGCAGCCGGCGGGCAACGACCGCGAGCACCTGCGTGGTCTGCGGGTCACCCCGGTCCACGTCGTCCATGGTGGCGAGCAGCGGACGCTCCCGGGCGGTCGCGGCGAGCAGCCCGAGGACGGCCACCGACAGGGCCAGTCGGCGCTCGGGCGGGCAGCCCTCCCCGTCCATGACCCGGTACAGCAGGCGGCGACGCTCCTCCGGCAGGGCGGTCGCGCGGTCGCGCACCGGGTCGAGCAGGCGTTGCAGGCCGGCGTACGGGAGCATCGCCTCCTCGGGCAGCCCGGTCGCGGCCAGGACGGCGCAGTCCTTCGCGTACCGGTGGGCGTAGGAGATCAGCGTGGTCCGACCCGACCCCGGCTCGCCGTGCAGCAGCAGAGCGCCGCCACTGTCGGTGACGCCGTCCAGCAGGGTCCGGACGGCCCTGCACTGGTCGTCTCGGCCGCGTAGCACAGTTATTTGCACTCGTGATGCAGTAACCATGCGACCCAGTGTCACTCATCCATAAGCGGATGGAAAGAGGACAGGCCGGGATCAGTCGGCCGCGACCTCGGCCAGCAGCGCGCCCACCGTCCGGGTCATCACCGCGCGCGCCGCGTCCACCCCCAGACCGAGGCCGTAGCGCAGCATCGACCAGGCCGGCCACATGCTCGCCGCCACCACCGCGTTGAGCAGCTGACCGCGCTCGCGGCCGGCGCGCGCCAACTCGGCGGCGAACAGCTGCTCGACCTCGTCGCGGACCCGGTCCACGTGCTTGACGCGGTTACGGCGTAACTGCTCGGAGACCGGCTCGCGCATCTGCGCGGCCCGCGCCGACGGCGCGATGAGCTGGAGCAGACGCGCCCGCTGCCGGCAGTACGCGTCGACCCGCTTGGCCAGCGGCAACGTGGTCACGATCGGTCGGTAGGCGGCATCCTGCTGCCGCAGCACCTCCGCGCCACTGGCCTCGAAGAGCGTCTCCATGTCCTTGAAGTTGGTCCAGAGCGTCCGCAGCGAGATGCCGGCCCGTTCGGCGATGCGCTCGCCGGTGGGCCGCAGGTCGCCCTCGGTGATGAGCGCCAGGTGCGCCTCGACGATGGCCGCCCGGGTGCGTTCGGCGCGGGCCGTCCGTCCGTCGACCCGCGCCGGCGTCTCGACCCTGTTCATCCGCCCCCGCCCCCTCACCGCCACGGTGTCGTCCGGCTCTGCGACGAGTCTAGACAGGCGGTGATCGGGACACTGCGCGTACGCGTGGGCGGCGTCATCCGGGCCGGCCGGATTGCATTCACGGTGCAAATAGTATGAGAGCTGTTCGGTATCGGTCAACGTCCGCCAACGCCGACCGCCGCGCACCCCCACGCGTGGTCGTACGGCCCGGACGTGGTCACCCCCGGGCCGTACGACCACATCGCGCGGGTCAGGAGGCGGTCGGCACCCCGTTCGCGGGCGGCGCGACCGGCGCGGCCGTGTACTCCTTGACCGGCCCGTCCCGCTCGTCGGTCTCGTAGGTGGGCCCGAAGTAGCTCTGGACTCCCCCGCTCACCCGGCTCAACCGCTGCCCGCCGTACCCGGAGTGGTCGTCGGCGGCGAAGCGCAACGGCGCGAGGCCGGGCCCCTGGAAGCCACCCTTCTCGACCGCGTCGACGACCTTCTCGCGGGTGACGTCCTTGCCGGCGGCGAGCAGCACCTGCACGAACAGGTAGCCGACAGACATGCCGTAGACGGTGTTGCCGTCGAACGGCGCGTCCCCGTTGTGCGATTTGTTGATCTTCATGAAGAGCTGGATCCACGGGTTCGCCGTGTCGTTCTGCATCGGCAGGTAGTTGGTGCCGACCATGCCCTCCAACAGCGGCGCGGCCGCACCGAGCTGCTTGGCCAGGGTCGGCTGGTCGGCGCCGACGTTGGACACCAGCCACTGCGGCTTGAAGCCCAGCCGCGCGGCGGTGCCGATGGACAGCGCGGTGAAGCCGGGCACGGTCGCCAGCACGACGACCTGACAACCGCCGGCCTTGAACGCGCCGATCTGCGGCGCGACGTTGGTGTTGCTGGTGACGTACGTCTGCTTGACCGCCACCGCCTGAGCGCCGAGGACCTTCTCCACGCCGGCCAGGCTGTCGCGGCCGAAGTCGTCGTCCTGACCGAGGAAGCAGACCTTCTGGCCGGCCAGGTTCCGCTTCGCGTAGTCGGCGAGGATCTTGCCCTCGACGGTGTAGTCCGGGTTGAAGCCGAACGTGCCGGGATAGGTGTCGGGCTGGTCCCAGCTCCGGCTGCCGGAGGCGACGAAGAGGTCCGGCACCCGGTTGCTCTTGAGGAAGTCGAGCACACCGCTGTGGGTCGGCGTGCCGAGGCCGTTGAGGATGGCGAAGACCTTGTCCTGCAACACGAGCTGGCGTACCACCTGTTGGGTGTTCGCCGGGTTGTAGCCGTCGTCCATGACCTTGTAGGTGATCTTCCGGCCGTGCACGCCGCCGTTGGCGTTGACGTAGTCGAAGTACGCCTTCGTCGCCGGCGCGATCTTGGAGTAGCCGGCCGAGGCCGGCCCGGTGAGCGGCATGTGGGTGCCGACGACGATCTCGGTGTCGGTGACCCCCGGCACCGACCTCCCGCCGGAGGCGGGACCGTCGTCGCCACAGCCAGCGGCGGCGATGAGCAGAACGATGGAGCTGGCGATCGCGAGACCGCGTCGCGCCATAGGGTGCATGGGAGACACCGACCTTTCTCGGTCCGGTTGGGTGGGAGCGGTGTGGTGGGTGGAGCGCCCGGCGAAGGCCGGGCCGGAAAACAGCTCAGGAACGTCGCGCCGGCCACCGGGCAAGCAGCGCCCGACCGAGGCGGGCCAGCAGACCCTGCACGCCGCCGGGCGCGGCGATCATCACGACGATCAAAGTGATGCCGAAGATCGCCAGCGGAAGGTTGCCCTCCAGTCGCTGCGCCACCGCCGGCGAGAGGGTGAGCAGCTCGGTCACGGAATGGGTGAGATCGGGCAGGGCGACCAGCAGCACGGCCCCCCAGAGCGCGCCGGCGAGGCGACCGAGACCGCCGATCACCACGGCCATCAGCAGGAACAGCGACAGCGTCAGCGAGAACGCCCCGGGCGACACGCTCTGCGCCAGCACGGCGAGCAGGCCACCGCCGAGCCCGGCGGTCGCGGCGCTGACCACGAACGCGAGAACCTGGGTACGGGCCACGTGGATGCCCGCGAGTCGGGCCGCCACCTCGTCGTCGCGGACGGCCCGGAAGGTCCGCCCGTACCGGCTGCGGACCAGGTTCGCCAGCAGCAGCAGCGCCAGCAGCGTGGCGGCGCCGGAGACCCAGAGCTGCCACCGCTCGTACGGGAAGTAGGGGCCCAGCGCCAGCGGCGGCGGCTCCACCGGCACCGAGAGCCCCTGCTCGCCGCCCAGGACGCCGTCGAAGGTGACGGCCAGCGCCGGCACGACGACGGCCACCGCGAGCGTCACCCCGGCCAGGTAGGGGCCGCGTAGCCGGGCCGCCGCCACACCGACCACCGCGCCGACCACGACCGTGCCCAGCACCGCCGTGAGCAGTGACAGCGCCAACAACCAGCCGCCGGTCCACCCCCGGTCCAGGAACGCGTTCTGGCACAGCGCCACCGCGTACGCCCCGGTCGCCATCAACGCCCCGTGCCCCAGCGAGAGCTGCCCGTTGAGCCCGGTGAGGACGGTCAACCCGGCGGTGGCGCAGAGGTACGCCGCGATCGTGGCGAGCTGGAAGTTGCGGAACGGCTCGACGGCGTAGCTGACCGCCACCAGCAGCGCCCCCACGGCGAGCGCCACGGCCAGGTGCCGCAGCAGGGTGGAGCCCCGTCGCGGCTCGGGCGGGCGGTCACCGGTGTCGGCCGGCCGGTGTTTCGGCGGCAGGGCCGCCCGGGTCGCGCTCACACCCGCCTCGCCGCGACCGGGGCGAACAGCCCGCCGGGCCGCACCAGCAGCACCGCCAGCAGCAGGACGAGCACCGCCAGCGGGGTGAGGTCGCTGCCGGCGTACCCGCTCACGTAGGAGAGCAGCAGCCCCACCGCGAGGCCGCCGACGACCGCCCCCGGTGGACTGTCCAGCCCACCCACCACCGCCGCGGTGAACGCCGAGACGAACACCAGGTCCATGGCGTGCGGGTGCAGGCCCAGTTCGGTGGGGATGACCAGCATCGCGGCGAGCGCGCCCACGCCCGAGGCCAACGCCCAGCCGAGCGTCAACATGCCGCCGACGTTCACCCCGAGCAGTCGGGAGACCTCCGGCGCGAACGCCGCCGCGCGCATCCGCAACCCGATCGAGGTACGGGCGAACATCCAGCCCAGCCCGCTCACCACCACGGCGATCGTGGCGAAGACGAACAGGTCGTACGGCGACAGCACGGCGATCCCGCCGACGGTGAGGGCGGACCGGCTGAACGGGACCTCGGCGGGGCGGAACTCGTTGCCGTACACCATGCCCAGCACCGCCTGGATCAGCAGCACCAGACCGAGCGCGACGATGACCGGGTTGAGCGGTGACGCGTGGTCGACGTGCCGCATCACGAACCGGTCCACCAGCGCCCCGAGCAGCAGGCCGGCGACGATCGCGACGACGAAGCCGAGCCAGTAGACGCCCGTCGCGGCGGACACCGAGTACGCGACGTACGCGGCGGCGACGGCCATCGCGCCCTGGGCGAAGTTCACGACCCGCGCGGCCCGCCAGATGAGCACCAGCGCGAGCGCGAACGCGGCGTACACCGCGCCCCGGGACAGACCGTCGACGGTGAGGAAGACGAAGCGGTCCAACTGTTCTCCCTCCAGGGACATCCGGTGCTGGTCAGAAACCGAGGTACGCGTGGCGCAGGTCGACGTCGTCGCGCAGGGTCGCCGCCGGGGCGGCGATCACCACCTGGCCGAGGGACATCACGAGGCCCTGGTCGGCGACGGCGAGTGCGCTGCGCACGTTCTGCTCGACCAGCAGCACGGTCAGGCCGGTCTGGTCGCGCAACTGGCGCAGCAGGGCCATGATCCGGGCGACCACCCGGGGCGCCAGGCCCAGCGAAGGCTCGTCCAGCAGCAGCAGGCGCGGCCGTCCGACCAGCGCCCGGCCGAGCGCGAGCATCTGCCGTTCGCCGCCGGAGAGCTGGTGGCCGAGGTGACGTCGACGCCGCGCGAGGGGCTCGAACAGCTCGTAGACCTCGTCGAGGGCGCGGCCGGCGTCCGCGCGGTCGCGTCGCCACAACCCACCGAGCCGCAGGTTCTCGTCGACCGTCAGCTCGCCGATCACGCCCCGACCCTCCGGGACGTGCGCCATCCCGCGCCGTACGAGCTGTTCCACCGGCGTACCCCGCAGGTCTTCCCCGGCGAGGACGACCTGGCCGGCGGCCGGCCGGATCATGCCGGAGAGCGCCCGCAGCAGGGTCGTCTTGCCGGCGCCGTTGGCGCCGACGACGGCGGCGATGGTGCCGGCCGGCACGGTGAGGTCGACGGCCCGCAGCACCGGCGCGGCCCCGTAACCGGCCACCAGCCCCCGGACCACGAGCAGATCCGGCGCGCTACCTGAGCCTTCTTTCGTTCGCGACTGCGGGGCTCGCAAACCCGGCTCACTCCTCGCGCTCACGGTGCGGGCTCCTCGACGAGGGCCCCGAGGTAGGCGTCGGTGACGGCCGTGTCGTCGCGGATCTCGTCCGGCGGCCCGGTGGCGATCACCCGGCCGAAGTCGAGGACCACGATCTCGTCGCAGACGTCCATCACCAGGTCCATGTGGTGCTCGACGAGCAGCACCGCGCACGGGTCGACGTCCCGCCGGGGCAGCCGCCGGATCAGGTCCGCCAGCTCGGCGATGTCGTCGGCGCCGAGGCCGCCGGCGGGTTCGTCGAGCAGCAGCAGCCGGGGTCGCGCGGCGAGCGCGCGGGCCAGGGCGACCCGCTGGCGTACGGCGAACGGAAGCGTGCCCGGCGCGGCCTCGGCGTGCTCGACGATGCCCAGATCGTCGAGGACGTCCAGGGCGTGTCGGCGCAGCCGGCGCTCGTCGCGGTCGCTGCGGGGCAACCCGAACAGAGCCGCCGCGAAACCCGCACGGGCGGTGTGGGACGCGCCGGTCATCACGTTCTCCACCACGCTGAGCCCCGCGAAGAGCCCGGTCCCCTGGAGGGTCCGGGCGATTCCGAGCCGGGTCAACCGGTGGGGCTGGGGGCGCAGCGGCCGACCGTCGAGGGTGATCGAGCCCGTCTGCGGTGTGACGAAACCGCAGACCACGTTGAACAGGGTGGTCTTGCCGGCGCCGTTGGGCCCGATCACGCCGACCACCCGCGAGGGTGGCACCCGGAGCGAGACGTGGTCGAGGGCGGTGAGGCCGCCGAAACGGACGCCGATGTCGTGCAGTTCGAGGCCGCGCTCCATGCACCCATCCCTCTGCCGTGGCGGGTGTTATTTACACTCGCAGTGTACGTTTCTCGGTGATCGCGTCAAGACCCCTCGATGCGCCCGAACGGCCGGGACGGCCGCCGTGGGGCGACCGTCCCGGAGGTGCGCGCTCAGGCGCTCGGGCAGGTGTTGCGGTATTCCTCGATCTGCGACCCGCTGGGGCCCGGGCAGAGGAACTGCTCGTAGCGGGTGTCGTCGTCGACGAACCGCTTGAGCCAGGCCACCATCTGCCGCGCCGTCGGCGTGTTGACCGTCTGCGGGAAGAAGTGGCTCGCCCCGTTCAACTCCAGGTAGGCCTTCTCGGCCGACGACGGGATGCTGTTGTAGAACGGCACCGAGTGCGTGGCGACCGGCGCGACGGTGTCGCTCTCGCCGCCGATGATCAGCGTCGGTACGCGCAGCTCGGACCAGCTCTTGTCCGTGTTCCAGGGCGCGAGGGGCACCGCGGCCTGCAACGACGGTCGGGACGAGGCCGCCTCCAGGCTGCCTCCGCCGCCCATCGAGTGGCCGGCCACCGCGAGCCGGCTGCTGTCGATCCGGCTCCGCACCGAGCTGCGCTGGGTGAGGTAGTCCAGCGCGGCGAGCAACTGCCGGCCCCGGCTGTCCGGCTGGTCCAGCCGCGTGATGGTCTCGATGCCGATCACCACGAAGCCGTGCGAGGCGATCCGTGGGCCGAGCCAGCTGATGCTGGACCAGGCGGCGGTGTAGCCGGGCGAGATGGCGACGGCGCCGAAGGTGCCCTCGCTGGTGCTGGTCGGGTAGTAGATGACCCCGCCGCCGAAGCCGGTGACGCTCAGCGACGACACGCTCTGCGACGCGGTGGCGAAGGGGCCGCGGCTGGCCTCCAGGATCGCGGTGGTCGGGTCGGGACCCCGGTCGTACGGGCCGGCCGCCTGTGCGGCACCCGTCGGTCCGACGAGAACACCGGCGACGAACAGGGTGGCGGCCAGCGCGAGCCGGGCGGCTCGGGCGGGCAGGGAACGGGGACGGGTGGTGGTTGGTGACGACACGTCGGGCACTCCCTAGAGTCGAGCAATATCGACGTTCGTCAGTGTTGTTCGCCGGGGCCGGTCGGCACATCGGTGAAATCACCAGTCCCGGATTTATCGTGCGTTTCGACCCTCAAGGCAGGGGTAGGGGTGCAGGGGCCTGCCCAAACGCTCCAGCGAGAGGTTCGCCCAGTGGATTCCAGCAAGCCCGCCGAGACGGTCAAGAACGTCGTGAAGACCGCCTCCGAGAAGATCGCCGACGCCCTCACGCCGGACGTGCCGGGCGCACCCGGCAGCGCACCGCCCACCGTCGAGGAGCCGACCGCGCCGCACGACCCGCTGCCACCCAGGACCGAACAGGGCGCGCCGCAGACGCGCACGCCCACCGGCGCCGAGACCGGCGCGCCGACGAGCGCGAACGGCCAGCAGGGCGCGTACCTGACGACGGCGAACGGGACCCGGCTGCGCGACACCGACCACTCGCTCAAGGCCGGCCCCCGGGGACCGGTCCTGCTCCAGGACCACCACCTGCGCGAAAAGATCACGCACTTCGACCACGAGCGTATCCCGGAGCGCGTGGTGCACGCGCGGGGCGCGGGCGCGCACGGGGTCTTTACCGCCCACGGCACCGCCGAGGCGGTCACGAGGGCCGGCTTCCTCAAGAAGGGTCGGGAGACGGAGGTCTTCGTCCGGTTCTCCACCGTCCTCGGATCGCGCGGCTCGGCCGACACCGTCCGGGACACCCGGGGCTTCGCCACCAAGTTCTACACCGACGAGGGCACCTTCGACCTGGTCGGCAACAACATGCCGGTCTTCTTCATCCAGGACGCCATCAAGTTCCCGGACATCATCCACGCGGCGAAGCCGCACCCGGACCGGGAGATCCCGCAGGCGCAGAGCGCGCACGACACCTTCTGGGACTTCGTCTCGCTGCACACCGAGGCGCAGCACCACACCATGTGGAACATGTCCGACCGGGGCATCCCGCGCTCGTACCGGACCATGGAGGGCTTCGGCGTCCACACCTTCCGCCTCGTGAACGAGGCCGGCGAGACGGTGCTGGCCAAGTTCCACTGGAAGCCGAAGCTCGGCGTGCACTCCCTGACCTGGGAGGAGGCACAGATGCTCGGCGGCATGGACCCCGACTTCCACCGCCGGGACCTCTACGACGCGATCGAGGCGGGCGCGTTCCCCGAGTGGGAACTCGGCATCCAGGTCTTCCCTGACACCCCCGAGGAGACGTTCGCCGGCATCGACCTGCTGGACGCCACGAAGATGGTCCCGGAGGAGCTGGCGGAGGTGCAGCCGGTCGGCCGGCTGGTCCTCAACCGGACGCCGACGAACTTCTTCGCCGAGACCGAGCAGGTCGCCTTCCACCTCGGCCACCTGCCGCCCGGCATCGACGTCACGAACGATCCGCTGCTACAGGGGCGGCTCTTCTCGTACGTCGACACGCAGCTCACCCGCCTCGGCGGGCCGAACTTCACGCAGATCCCGATCAACCGTCCGCACGCGGCCGTCAACGACATGCTGCGCGACGGCTTCCACCAGCACGCCGTGCACGCCGGCGTGGCACCGTACCGGCCGAACTCCCTCGACGGCGGCAACCCCTTCGAAGCCGGCGACGCCGAGCACGCCTTCGTCGACGTGCCGGTGACGGTGGCGCAGGCGCCCAAGGTCCGCGCGAACCCCGCGTCCTTCGACGACCACTACAGCCAGGTACGGCTGTTCTGGCTGAGCATGTCGCCGGTCGAGCGGGAGCACATCATCCGGGCGTACACCTTCGAGCTGGGCAAGTGCTACCACCAGGCGATCAAGGAACGCCAACTTCGGTGCCTCGCCAACATCGACGCGGTGCTGTGCGAGCAGGTGGCCACCGGCCTGGGGCTGCCCGCGCCGCAGCCCACGGTGACGCCCGTCGACGTCACGCCGAGCCCGGCCCTGTCGCAGGTCGGCGGGGAGTGGCCGGCCGACGGCCGCACTGTCGGGATCGTCGTCGACCCCGACGGTGACCTGGACGACGTCGACGAGGTCCGCCGGGCCGTCTTCGACGCCGGCATGGTGCCGCTGCTGATCGCCCCCCACGGTGGCCTGGTGGGCGACCTGACGGTCCAGCGGACCTTCGCCACCGGCCGGTCGGTCGAGTTCGACGCGCTCCTGCTGGCCGGGGCGCCGGTACCCGCGCCCGACGCGCTGCCCGCCCGCGACGCCAAGGCCGGTCAGCCGGACGCCGCGACCGTCGACCCGCGCGTGCTGCTCCTGGTCGAGGAGTGCTGGCGGCACGCCAAGGCGATCGGCGCGTGGGGCGCCGGTGTCACCGTGCTGGAGCAGGCCGGGGTGGCCGGCACCCCCGGCATCGTGGCCGCCGGCTCCGGCGCCGAGGCGCTGACCGGGGTGCAGCGGTTGCTGGCCGCGCACCGGGTCTGGGAGAGGTTCCCCGCCTCGGTCGGTTGATCCGACATCGACGAGGGCCGTCCCCCGCTTCGGCGGGTGGGCGGCCCTCGTCGTCGAATTGGCCTTCCGCGTCCAGCGTGGTCGGCCGCGCCGACGTCAGCCGATGTCGGCCAGCCGCGGCAGCACCTCGTCGCCGAGCCGCCGGGCGAACTCCACGGGGTGCCGGTCCGGCGTGACCTGCACCTCGGTGACGCCCAGCGCGGCATAGTCGGACACCTCGGCGAGGAACGCGTCGAGATCCTCCAGCGGCGGCTTGGAGGCCAACACGGTCTTGGTGATGCTGTCGTAGTCACGGCCCTCGGCGGCGCAGTGCGCGCGCAGCACGTCCAGCTTGTGCGCGATCCCCTCGGCGCCCGTGCCGAACAGGTTGCAGGCGTCGGCGTACCGGGCGACCAGCAGCAGTGTCTTCTTCTCGCCGCTGCCGCCGATCATGATGGGCGGGTGCGGGCGACTCAACGGCTGGGGCGAGTTGATCGTCTCCGTGAGCTGGTAGTGCCGCCCGTCGAACGGCCCGTCGTCGTCACTCCACATCTGCTTGCAGATCCGCAGCGTCTCCTCCAGTCGCTCGAACCGCTCGGCGACCGGCACCACGGGCACGCCGAGTCCCCGCTGCTCCCGCTCGTACCAGGACGCCCCGATGCCGAGCCGGGCCCGGCCGCCGGAGAGCACGTCGAGGGTCGTCACGGTCTTGGCCAGCAGCCCCGGATAGCGGTACATCACACCGGTGACCAGTACACCCAGCGTCATCCGCCGGGTCTGCGCCGCGACGTAACCCAACGTGGTGTAAGCCTCCAGCATCGGCTCCTCGGCCGGTGCCAGCGCCTCCATCTGGAAGAAGTGGTCCATGACCGTGAACGAGGCCACTCCGGCCTGTTCGGCGATGGTTGCCGCCTCGCTGAGGGTCGGCGCGATGGCCGCCGGATCGGCCGGAGTCGAGAAGTTCCAGTAGTGCAGACCGAGCTTCATGTTCGGCACCTCCGCGATCGAGCCTAGTAGCGTTCCCGGGTTCCCAACGCGTCGTCGGCACGATGGTGGTGGTCCCGGTCCGACGCGCTGACGGAGTCCATTACCGGATCATGACAATTCGAGGATCAGGCGCGGATATCCCGCTGGCACCTTCTGCTGAGTGATCCAAGAGCTGTCTCTCACCGAGCCACGACCGGGCGGGTACGACCCCGACGCGCGCGTCCGGTTCCGCCACCGCCGGCAGGCCGACACCGGCGGACCGCAACGGGTGCAGTGGGCCGACGCCGCGAAGGGCGGGTGCATCGTCCTCGTCGTCGGATGGCACGTCGTCGTCAAGGACTACCTGCGGATCGACTGGCACGTGGGCGTACCCGTGCCGGGCCTGTGGGGCACGCTGGGTGAGCAGCTACTGCCGCTGCGTATGCCGCTCTTCTTCACCATCAGCGGCCTCTTCGCGGCCAACGCCGTACGGCGGCCCTGGCGCGCCGTCGCCCGGGGCCGCATCGCCGGGTTCCTCTACCTGTACGCCCTCTGGCTGCTCATCCACACGGCGGTCCTGGCCGTGGCACCGGACTTCCCGACCGACCGGGCCACGTCCGCCCTCGGTCTGCTGGCGCAGCTGACCGTCACGCCCTCCAACCTCTGGTACCTGTACGCCCTGGCGCTCTACTTCACGCTCGCCAAGGCGACCCGCCGGCTGCCTCGGTCGCTGGTCGTCGTACCCGCCGCCGTGCTGTCCGCCGTCACCGCCGCCGGCCTGCTGGCCACGCCGGGCAACCGGGGCGGCCTCTACCAGAACCTGATCTTCTTCCTGGCCGGCCTGTACCTACGGGCGCACATCCAGCGGTGGGCCGCCACCGCCACCCGGCGTCGACTGGCGCTGACCGGCGGGGCGTACGCCGTCGCGCTCGCCGTGATGGCGGCGGCCGGCGCGCAGCGCTGGTTCGGCGTCTGGCCGGCGGTCTCCGTCGTCGCGGTGGCCTTCGGCGTCACCGCCGCCGCCCGGCTGGTCCGGTGGCCCGCTCTCGGCGACCGGCTGGCCGCGCTCGGGCGTATCACGTTGCCCATCTACGTCATCCACATGCCGCTGCTGGCCCTGCTGCACCGCCTGCTGGCCGGCCCGGTCTCCGAGCTGGACGCGGGCGCTCAGGGCCTGATCGTGCTGGGCTACCCGATCCTGCTGACCGCGCTCGTCGCCGGGCTGAGCCTGGCCGTGCACCGTGCGCTGCTGGCGGTGCACGCCCGGTGGCTGTTCGCGCTCCCCGGGACGCGTCGCGAGGCGGTCGCCGGATGAGCGCGTTGGCCGAGGCGGTGATCGACCTCGGAGCGATCGCCGACAACGTACGGAGGATCGCCGCCGTCACGGGCACGGAGCTGATGGCGGTGGTGAAGGCCGACGGGTTCGGGCACGGCGCGGCGCCGGTCGCCCGGGCCGCGCTGCGCGGCGGCGCCACCTGGCTGGGCGTGACCTCGGCGGCCGAGGCGCTGGCCCTGCGCGCCGCGGGCATCACCGCCCCCACGTTGAGCTGGCTGCACCGCCCGGACGACGACTTCACCGGGTTGATCCTCGCGGGCGTCGACGTGGGCGTCTCGACGATCACCCACCTGCACGCGCTCGCCGACGCGGCCCTGCGGGTCGGCGTGTCCGCGACGGCGCAGCTCAAGGCCGACACGGGCCTCACCCGCAACGGCGCCGGCCGCGACGACTGGCCCGACCTGGTGGCCTGGGCCCGCAAGTACGAGGTCGAGGGCACGGTCCGGGTACGCGGCGTGTGGTCCCACCTCGCCGACGCGGACGTACCGGGCGCGCCCGCGCTGGCCGGTCAGGTGCGGACGTTCGCCGAGGCGCTGCGCGTCGCCCGGACCGCCGGCCTGGACCCCGACCTCGTCCACCTGGCCAACTCGGCGGCGGCGCTGTCCGCGCCCCGGACCCGCTTCGACCTCTGCCGGATCGGGTTGGCCCTCTACGGCGTCGACCCGTTCGGCGCGGTCGGTCCCGGGGCGTTCGGGCTGCATGCCGCCCTGACGCTGCGCACGACCGTGGTGAACGTGAAGCGGGTGCCGGCCGGCACCGGCGTCTCGTACGGGCCGGAGCACGTGACCTCCGCCCCGACGACGCTGGCGCTGTTGCCGCTCGGCTACGCCGACGGGCTGCCCCGCGCCACCGAGGGCCGGGCCGAGGTCTGGCTCGGCGGCCGGCGCTGCCCGGTGGTCGGGCGGATCGCCATGGACCAGTGCGTGGTCGATGTGGGTGACCTGGCGGTGCGGATCGGCGACCCGGTCGTCGTGATCGGCACGGGACGCGACGACGACGCGCCGACCGTCACCGAGTGGGCGCGGTGGGCCGGCACCAACCCGCACGAGATCTTGACCGGAATCGGGGCGCGGGTGGGCCGCGTCCATCTCCACGAAAGGGCGGACGTCGCATGTTGACGCGACTGGCAGTGCTGTACGGCGGGCGGAGCGGCGAACACGAGGTGTCGCGGCGCTCGGGGGCCGCCATCCTCGCCGGTCTGGACCGGGAGCGGTACCAGGTCACCGAGGTGCTCATCGACACCGACGGCGGCTGGCACGTCGACGGTCGTCCGATGGGCCTGCCGCAGGCGTTACGGGTGCTGCGCGCCCAGGACGTGGTGTTCCCGGCCCTGCACGGCCCGTACGGCGAGGACGGCACGGTCGCGTCGCTGCTGGAATGGCTCGGCGTGCCGTACGTCGGCAACGGGGTGTTCGCCAGCGCGGCGGGCATGGACAAGGGCGTCACCAAGCGGCTGCTCGCCGCGGAGGGCCTGCGGGTCAGCCCGGGTGTGACCCTGCGCCCCGGGGAGACCCTGTCGCCGGCCGACCAGCAGCGGCTGGGCCTGCCGGTCTTCGTGAAGCCGGCGCGGGCGGGGTCCAGCCTGGGCGTGGTCCGGGTGACGGATTGGTCGGCGCTGCCCGCCGCGCTCGCGCAGGCCCGGGAGGTCGATCCGAAGGTGCTCGTCGAACAGGGCGCGCAGGGCCGGGAGATCGACATCGCAGTCCTGCAGCACCCCGACGGACGGGTGCAGGCCGGTCCGCCGCTGGAGATCCGGGTCAGCGGCGCGGGCTTCTTCGACTACGACGCGAAGTACGACGGCGGGGCGGTCTTCCAGATCCCGGCCCAGCTCGACCCGGCCACCACCGAGGTGCTCCAGGACCGGGCCGTCCGCGCCTTCGAGGCCCTCGACTGCCGGGGGCTGCTGCGGGTCGACTTCTTCCTCCCCCACGAGGGCGCCGAGCCCATCGTCAACGAGGTCAACACGTTTCCCGGCTTCACCGCCGAGTCGCAGTTCCCGCAGATCTGGCAGCGGGCGGGCATCGAGTTCCCCGCCCTGCTCGACATTCTGGTGGCCGGCACGCTCACCGACCGGAGTCGGGTCCTCTCCCCGGGGCTGCTCCGACCGGAACGGGCGGTCGATCTGGTGTGAACGGCGTCGCCCCGGTCACTCGATGGGGCAGGACCAGGGCGGCCGGGTGCCGTCCGAGCCGACGAGGGTGACCGGGGCGGAAGTGGGCTGCTGGCCGGCGAGCGCCACGGTGCAGATGATCTGGTTGGCCGCGAGGGTGGACAGCGGCAGCACGGCGCCCTTGAACCGCACCGTGATGCCGGGCTCGTCGGTGCTCGGTGTCATGCTCACCGGCCCGGCCTCGGCCGGCACCTCGCTGGTGAGCCCCGCGCTCCGCTCGGCCTCGGTGGGACCGGACACGAGCAGCACGAGTGTCTCCAGCGGTGGCCCGGGCACGTTCTTCACCGGCCGGACGACAAGCGCCAGTTCGCCGTCCGCGATCAGGTAGAGGCCCCTACCGGCGAACGGGCCGCTCACCGCGGAGCGGCCCGTGATGACGTCGCTGGGCCGTACTCCACAGCCCGCTGTGAGCAGCGCGACCAGGAGCGCGACCGCGAGCAGCGCCCGGGTTCCGCGACGGCGGCTCACCGTACGCCTCCGGCGTCCGCGGCTGTCCGTACGCCTCCGGTGTGCACGGTCTCGGACGCCAACCGGGGCAGGCGGAGCGTGAACACCGCTCCGCCCCGTGGGTGGTTGCCCGCCACCAGGCTCCCCGACTGCCCGGCGTGCCGGTGCAGGCGCGCGTTCTCCCACGCGATGGCGAGTCCGAGGCCGCTGCCCTCCGAGCGGGTCCGGGCGGTGTCCGCCTTGTAGAAGCGGTCGAACACGTGCGGCAGCACCTCCGGGTCCAACCCCGGTCCCTGGTCGGTGACCTCGATCGTGAACCAGTCGGGTTCGGCAACAAGACGGACGGACACCGGCTCCGTGCCGTGCCGGAAGGCGTTGCCGACCAGGTTGGCGACGATGACGTCGAGCCGCCGGGGATCGAGCCGGGCGACGACACCGGACGGCAGGTCCGCCCGTACCCGGTCGGCCCACCCCCGCAGCCGCAGCGTCGCGGTGACCGCCGCGGCGACGTCGACGTCGTCGAGGGCGAGCCGGGCGGTGCCGGAGTCGAACCGGCTGACCTCGATGAGGTCGTTGACGAGCTGGGTGAGGCTCTGCGTCTCCTGACTGACCAGCCGGGCGGCGCGGCCGGCGTCTCCCGGCAGCCGGTCCGCCTCCTCGTCGAGCACGTCGGTGACCGCCGTCATGGCGGCCAGCGGTGTACGGAGTTCGTGGGACACGTCGGCCACGAAGCGCCGCGCGTCGGCCTCCATCCGCCGCAGCTCACCGACCTGACGCTCGATGGTCGCAGCGGTGTCGTTGAAGGTGCGCGTGACGTCGGCCAGCTCGTCGACGCCCCGGACGGTCAGCCGGGCGGACAGGTCTCCCTCGCCGAGCCGGCGGGCCGCGCGACCCAGCTCGCGTACCGGCCGCAGCACCCCCTGGGCGGCCAGCAGGGCCAGCAGGACCGCGAGGATCAGGGAGAGCCCGCCGGTCACCCACGCGAGGGTGGCGAGCCGGTCGATGCTCTGCTGCTCGGAGGCGAGGCTGCGCACCGAGTAGACCTCCACTCCGGACGCCACGCTCGTGCCGTCGGACCCGTCGAGCCGGAGCTGTGTGCCGATGAGCAGCACGGGATGTCCGCCACGGTCGACGCGTTGCCAGGCGATCTGACCGTCCGCCACCTCCTGCCGCAGCTGCGGGGTGAGCTGTTCGGCGCCCCCGCCGCCCGACGACCACCGCCCCCGGTAGTGCACCACGGCGTAGCTGTCCCGGTCGGAGAGCCTCCCCGCCAACAGGTCCATCTCCTCCTGGCCGGGCGGCAGGCTCAGCACCGGGTACACCTTCGAGAGCTGGTCGGTCAGTGCGGCCACCGCCGCGTCCTGCGCCTGCTGGAGGATGACGGTCCGCGCCTGGAAGTAGCTGCCGCTGGCCACCACCGCCGTGGTGGTCACGCCCAGCAGGGCGAACGCCAGGAGCAGCCGGGTGCGCAGGCCCATCGCCATGGCGCGGGCCCGGTGCCAGGGGGTCACAGCGGCCCGAACCGGTATCCGAAGCCGCGTACCGTCTGGATGTAGACCGGCGTCGAGGGCTCGTCCTCGATCTTGGCGCGGAGCCGCTGGACGCAGGCGTCCACCAACCGCGAGTCGCCTAGGTAGCCGTGCTCCCAGACGGCCTCCAGCAGTTGCTGGCGGCTGAGCACCTGGCCCGGCGTGTGCGAGAGTTCGAGCAGCAGACGCAGCTCGGTCGGGGCCAGGCCGACCGGCACGCCGTCCTTGGTGACCACCAGCGCGGCACGGTCGATGGTCAGGGCGCCGTGCCGGTGCAGCCCGGGCCGCTCGCTGCCGGGGCGTCGTGAGTCGCCGCCGGTGCGTCGCAGCACGGCGCGGATCCGCGCCTCGAGCACCCGGGCCTGTACCGGCTTGACCACGTAGTCGTCGGCGCCCGCCTCCAGGCCCGCCACCACGTCCATGTCGTCGTTGCGCGCGGTGAGCATGATGATGGGCAGGTCACCGTCCTGGCGAATGCGACGGCAGACCTCGAACCCGTCCATGCCGGGCAGCATGATGTCGAGGACCACCACGTCGGAGGCGCTCGTCCGCAGCCGCTCCAGACCCTGTTCACCGGTCGCCACGGCGACCACGGTGTGGCCCTGCCGGGTGAGCGCCAACTGCAGTCCGTCGCGGACCGTCTGGTGATCTTCGATCAGCAGGACCTGGGGCATGCCGTCAAGTATCCCATCACGAAGTTTGTTCATATTTGTCGATGCCTCGCGCCCGTCCGACGAACTCCACCGACCGGATCAGGAACGCCGCCACGCCCACCGCCAGCATCGTCGACGCGGTCGCCAGCAGGACGGCCAGGAACGGTCCCCACCGCAGTTCGGCGGCCAGACCGGGAACCAGCACCCGAACCGCCCAGACCAGTACGACCAGCCCCACCGCGCCCTCGACGAGAGCACGCCGGACCCGCCCGGAGGTCGGCCCGGCGGGCGGACGGAGCGCGTCACTGCCGGACCGGGCCGCCAACGCGGCCGCCGCCAGGCAGAACAGCGCCATGCTCAGCAGGACGCCCCCGAGCACGTCACTGAACCGGTGCCATCCCGCGATCATGGTGGCCGCGCCGATCACCGAGACACCCGCCGCGCCGGGTACCACCAGCCACCGTCTGGCCGGGCCCGGCGCCGCCAGCAGGAACGCCAGCGCCAGGGCCGTCGCCACCGCGACGTGGCCACTGGGAAAGCTGTTGTGGGTGGTCGAATTGGGAACCGCGAGGTCCGGGCGGGGCAGCGCCGACTTCGCCACGCCGGCCGTCAGCACGGCGGTGAGCACCATGCCGACGCCCACGACGCCGGGCAGCAGCCGACGGCCGAGCAGGCCCACCACCAGCACGGCGGTGAGCAGGACGGCCAGCGGCGCGGGCTGACCGAAGTGCCGCAGCACGACCGTGGCCGGACCGAGCAGGCCGCCGGCCTGCTCGTAACCCCCACCCCGCTCGGCGCGCGGCAGGAGCAGCCCGTCGACCCACTGACCGGGCTGGGTCCACACGAAGACCACGCCGACCAGACACAGCGCGAGCAGGCAGCAGACGCCCGCCGCGAGCAGCCGGAGAGCCGGTGGCGCGGCGGGCCGGCCGGGGGCCAGCGCGCGCGCCGGGCCGGGCGACCGCGCCGGTGGCGGCACCGACGAGCGACCGATGGGGTACGACGATCCGTGGGACATGCGACCATGCTCGGCCCGCCAGATCCGGGGGCTGTCCGTGAATTGTCTTGGTTCTGTCACAACCAACGCTCGTACCGGAGAAAACCGGGCGATCCTCCCCCGCGAACGTCCTGCCGCCCGCGCCGCCCAGACGTGAACCTTCATTCACATGCTTACATGCAACTATGTTTTACCTGGCCGAGACGAGCCGTCACTAAGATCAAGACGCCGATCGATGATTCTCGGCGGTGCGAAAACCATCCGGAGTGTTCGTGGGGAACCGGAAGGGGTTGGGCAATGCACGGGGTTTCGGTCGCTCCACTCGTCATCGGCATCGCGTCGTCACCGGCCGAGCGCCGGCAGTTGGCACGCCTGCTCGGCGGCAGCGACGCCTTCCTGATCGTCTCCAACGTCGAGCAGGCTCGGGAGTTCCTCGGGGTGGGCGACCTGCCCCCCGTCGTACCTCCCCCGACCCCGCCCGCACGGGCGGAGGTGGCGCGGCGCCCGCAGCCGCCGCCCGACCTGAGCGTCGACTCCGACCGCCGGGTGCTGCGCTGGCGCGACCAGGAGATCGACCTGACCCGCCTGGAACACGACGTGCTGCTCTGCCTCGTCGACGCTCCCGGGCAGGTCTGGACGTACGAGCGGCTGCACCTCGAGGTCTGGGGCAACCGGCACCTGGGCCGCGGGTCCGACATGCACTCGGTCGTGCGTCGGGTACGCCGCAAGCTCGCCCGGCTCGACGCCGCCGCGACGATCCACGCGGTTCGTGGGGTCGGCTTCCGGCTCGTACCGATCTAGGCAGTGTCCTCAAAGGTTCACCACCATTGGGGTAGCGCGCCGATGGTGATGGTGGCCGCGACCAGCGCGGTCGAGGACCAGGTGCTGAGCGGCGGCGGTGATGCTGATGAGCGTGATGCCGGTGAGTCATCTAGATGACTCACCGGCATCACGCTCATCAGGGTGGTGTCAGGAGCCTTTGAAGACACGGCCTGAGGCCTGCTTCCTGAGAACGGGCCGGCCCGCCTGGTCGAGGACCAGGCGGGCCGGATCACTGCGTCAGCGCTCTGCTGTCAGCACCGGATCGGTGCCAACCCGAAGTTCTCCACCGTGGGAGTGGTGGTGCTGATCTTCGTCTGACGGGTCTGGGGCTTCCAGCCGTCCTTGGCGACGATCAACGTGAGCGGGTTGTTCCGGCGGTCCATCCAGTAGGCGTAGTTACCGGCGGCGTCGGTCGCGAAGGTGAACGACATCGCCCACGAGTCGACCTGGACCACCGCACCGGCGATCGGCGCGGTCGCGCCCGCGCAGCTCGTCCCGGTCACCGTACCCATCAGCTTGCCCCAGGTCTTCGGGGGCGTCACGATCATGGTCACCGCCACCGGCGGCACCGAGTACGGCGTGTTCTCCCGGATCGTGACCGCAGCCGAGTAGGTGCCCGGCTGGTCCACGTTCGCGGTCAACCCGACGGTGACCGTGACCTTCTCCCCCGGCGCGAGGGTGGCTGTGGTCTTGTCGATCGTCATCCAGCTGACGTCGGCCGCCGCCTCGGCGCACCCCTCGAAGCCCGGCAGCGCCTCGCTGTCCGGTGCCGCGTTGAAGCTGCCGGACGAGCCACCGATCTTGTAGAAGCCACACGCCGCGCCACCCCGGTACCGGGCGGTGTTGGCGTTCGGCAGGTTCGACCACGAACTGGTGGCCGGGTCGAAGGCGAAACCGGCGTTGGTGATGGCGCCGCCCTGCGAACCGCCCACGACCAGCAGCTTGCCGCTGGCCACCGCGTACGAGCTGGCCCAGTTGTCGGTCGGCGCGTCCGCGATCGCGGTCCAGGTGTTGGCGCCCGGGTCGTAGGCGTAGCTGGCCTTCTGCGCCGCGGTGCCGTCGTTGCCACCGGTGCAGTAGAGGACGCCGTCGATCCCGCCGCAGGAGGCGAAGGCCACCGACTTCGGGTAGTTGGCCACCGTCTCCCAGGTGTCGGTGCCGGGGGTGTAGCGGACCACGGTGTTCGACATCGGCACGCAGGCCGCGGTCGTGCAGCCGCCCACCGCGTAGAGCTTGCCGTCGACGACCGCCTGCCCGGCCGCGGCCCGTGGCGCGGGGTTGTCGGCCAGCTCGGTCCAGGTGTTGGCCGCCGGGTCGTACGACCAGGTGGCGGCGTCCGGACCGGAGTCGCCCCAGCCGCCCGTTGCGATGATCTTTCCGGCGACCACGCCGACGGTCAGCGCGTTGCGGGCGCCGGGAAGATCGGCGGCAGCCGTCCAGGCCTGCGCGACCGGGTCGTAGGCGTAGGTCTTCGCGGTGGAGGCGGTTCCGTCACCACCACCGATCGAGTACACCTTGCCGTCCAGGGTGACCACCCGATTGTCCATGATGTTGCCCGGGTAGTCGGCGATGTCGGTCCACGGCGCGGCCTGCGGACCGGCCGCCGCGGCCGTCGCCGTCGCCGCCTTGCCGGACGACCTGGCCGCGACCGACGTCGGTGCCGTCAGCCGTTGCTCGGCCGCGCCGGCCGCACCGAGCGCCTGCTGCCGGGTCACCCGCGAGCCGTCGGCCCGCAGCAGCTCGAAGCCGTCGTCCCGCTCACCGAAGGCGACCTCGACGGGGGCGCCGCCGGTGTTGGTCACGGTGAACGTCCTGGTCGCCTTGCCGCTGGGCATCTGGAGCGTCGCGCTCAGCGCGGCGGGTGTCACCGACAGGCGGCCGGCCGCGAGGACGAAGTTCGCGGTCGTCGCCCAGTCCGGCTCGACGTCGACCTGCTTGGTCTGGCTGACGTAGCTGCCGGCCGTCGCGGTGAACTTGTGGGTACCGGTGAGCGTCGAGTAGATCCAGTAGAAACCGTCCGGCAGCCCCGGGTCGTCCGGGGTCGCCACGGTCACCGCCTTCTCGGCGGGCCGGTCGTTGCTGGTGACGGTGGCGCCGTTGAGGTAGCTGTCGTCGTTCTTGTCGCGGACGTTGCCCACGACCAGACCGCCGTCGACCGGCACGCAGGTGACCTGGCTGCCGATCAGGACGTTGTCGACCTCCCACCACCAGTCGTACTTGGCGTCGTAGTAGTGGAACCGCACCTGGACCTGCGACTTGCCGGCCGCCTGCGGGATCGGGATCTCGGTGAGCTTCGGTCCCCGGACGTCGGTCTCCTGCCGCAGGACGTTCGTCCAGGTGGCTCCCCCGTCGATGCTCAGGTCGACATCGGCGGTGTCGTCGTTGAGCTGGTTGAAGTCCTGGTTGAACCGGATGACCGGGGCGCTGACGGCGGTCAGGTCGACGACCGGGCTGACCAGGGAGCTGTCCTGGGTCTTGCCCGCGCCGTAGTCGTCACTGTCGATCATCGCGAAGTTGCCGGTGCCACCGGTCAGGTTGCCCCGGCCACCGTCGTCGGTGAACTTCCACACCTGCCCGCCGCCGACGTTGTCCACCACCGTCCAACCGGCCGGGGTGGTCGTCGCGTCGAAGGTCTCGTACTCGCCGTCGGAGCCGAACGTGTAGCCGGGGGCCGTCGTGCACCTGGTGGTGTCCACCGGCACCGCGACGTTGGCCGTCACGTTGCGGGTGCCGACCACGACCTCCTTGGTGACCTTCTGGTAGCCCGGGTACTGCACCTCGTACGTCAGGGTGTACGTCTGCCCGGCCGGCAACGTGATGCTGTAGCGGCCGTTCGACGGGGTGGTGTAGTCGTACACGCCGGCCGGGCCGCTCACCGTCACCTTGGCGTACAGCGGCCAGCCGTGGCCGGAGCCGTCGGTGACCGAGCCGGTGACGTTGACGCGCGGCACCGCCGTCAGGGCGACGTCGAGCGTCGTGGTCGTGCGGTTGGTGACCGTCGCCGTCTTCGTGGCGCTGCCGTATCCGAACGCGGACACGACGACCTGGTAGTCACCGGTCGGGAGGAGGGTCGAGTACGTGCCGTCGGCGCCCGTGGTGATCTCGCGCGCGGTCGGGCCGGTGAGCGTCAGGGTCGCGCCGGCGATCGGGGCGCCGGTGGCCGCGTCGGTGACCGTGCCGGCCAGGGTGCCGACGTCGCCGGTGGGGGCGGCGTTGAGCAGCGCGAGGGCGTCCAGCCGGCCCTCACCCCAGACGTTGTTGTCCGCGGCGGTGCCACCGCACTGGTCGTCGGCCTTGTCGATCGCGGTGCCGTTGAGCAGCGCGCGCGTCGCGTCGACGTCACCGACCAGCGTGGGTGCCGCCGAGTACAGCAGGGCGATCGCGCCCACCAGGTGCGGTGCGGCCATCGACGTGCCGCTGGCGGTGCCGTACCCGTTGCCGGGAACGCTCGACCGCACGTTCACGCCGGGCGCGGAGATGTTGGGCTTGATCTCGCCGTTCTGCCCGACGCCGCGCGCCGAGAAGCTGGCGATGTTGTTGTTGACGTCGTACGCGCCCGCCGAGTAGTTGCTGGCCAGGCTTCCCGGCGAACCGCTGGTCTGGCACGCCGGTCCGCTGTTGCCGTTGGAGAACACCCCGAAGATGCCCGAGGCGGCCCAGGCCAGGGTCACGTCCTCCATGAACGGCTCGTTGGACGGCAGTCGGGTGCCCCACGAGTTGTTGATAATGTTGGGGCGCTTGCTCGCGTCCGGGTTCTGGCCGTTCGAGTCGGTCGGCTCGAGCATCCACTGACCGGATTCGATCAGCGCCTCGTCGGTGGGGCAGCAGCCGTTCGCCGCGATCCACTTGACGCCGGGCGCGACACCGATCTGGTTCGCGCCGGCGGAGCCGGCCATGGTGCCCATGGTGTGCGTACCGTGGCCGTCGTCGTCGCAGGGCGCGCCGTCGCACGTCCCGGCGGCGTCGAACCAGTTGTAGTCGTGGTCGAACGTGCCGTCGCCGTTGTTGCCACGGTAGGAGTTCACCAGGGCCGGGTGGTCGTACTGCACACCGCTGTCGATGCTCGCGATGGTGACGCCCTCGCCGGTCACGCCGTACTGGGACCAGACGTCGTCGGCGTTGATGTTGGCGACGCCCCACTCGACGGCGTTGACGGTCTTCTCGTCGGTCCCCTTGGTCAGTTTCGGCAGCTCGTAGGCGACCGGGGCGTAGAGGCCCTCGACCTCACTGCGGGCGGCGAACTGCTGGGCCATCGCCAGGGAGCCGCTGTTCACCTTGATGGCGTTGGTGGCCCAGAAGCTCTGGTACTTCGTACCCGAGCTGTCGAGTTCGGCGCGGACCTTGCTCTGGCTCCCGGCGGCGCTGTCCCGCAGCGCCTGGGCCACGGCCGCGCCCCGCTTGGTCCAGTCCTTGATGGCGCTGGCCTTGCTCAGGTCCGCGCGGTCCTTGAACCGAATCCAGAAGTCCCCTGCGCTCTTGGCCTCGAACTGCTTGGCGAGTTCCGGCCGGATCTTGTCCCCGACGGCGGTGCCCGTCGAGCCGGGCGCGGCCTGCGCCCCGGAGCTGAAGCTGGCCAGGCAGGTGGCGGCGAGGACCAGCGCCACGCCGGCGCTCACCGCCGATCTGGCCGTTCGTCTCCATGGTGGACGTCTGAACATCGGTGCCGCCTTCCTCAGAACGACCCAGGGGTGTACGTGGGCCATGGTGGGAAGTGCACGAGATCCACTCGACGGAACCGAGCGAACGGACCCCTTCATGCCTCCCCCATGCACCGCGCGGGTCACGCCGGTTGCCCGAGTGGACACTATGATCGAGAGGAAAGGACGATCAAGAACTTGCTGTGAGCATCTTGTCGCTACCGGTTGCCCTGCTGGTGACGCGCTTGCCAAACTTTGTCAGGACCATGACGATGGGTGGGCAGGGATGCCCATCGATTCAGGCGGTGCGGTGGCGGAGACCGACGACGCGGCGTTGGACGGGGGCGACCCGGCCGACGAGGAGTTTCCGCTGCTGATCGCGGTGACGCCGTCACCCCGCGAGCGCATCCGACTCGCGGAGCGGCTCGACGGGGTCGCGCCGCTGCTGCTGGTGGCCGACCTCGACGAGCTGCGCCGGCTGATCGGGGCGCCGCAGCGGCGGCCCGGGCCGCCGGACGAGCCGTCGCCGGGTCGTACGCCCACGGCCGAGCCCCACCCCGCCCTGGTCGTCGACTCGGCCCGCTCCACCGCCCGGTACGGAGCGCGCGAGGTCGGCCTGACCCGGTTGGAACACGATCTGCTGATCTGCCTCACCACCGAGCCGGTCCGGGTGTGGAGCTACGCCGAGCTGCACCGGTCGGTGTGGCACGACGAGGCGCGCGCGCACCGGGCGGACGTCCAGTCGCTGGTGAAGCGGCTGCGACGCAAGCTGGTGGTCCTCGGCACCGGCGCCACGATCGAAGTGGTGCGTGGCGTCGGGCTGCGGCTCACGGACCGGCAGGATCCGCGGATCGGGCGTGCCTGACTGCTGCCTGATTCAGGCAGTTCGTCAGCACGGGCCGACCGCCACGGCCCGGGTCAGCGCGTTTTCCCATATCCGCAAGGAGCGCCGTACGGGCACGTAACGTGAGCTACAGCCGATCAACGGCGAACGCCGGACGCGCCCGCCGCCTGCCCGCTCAGCCGCAGGAGGTGAGAGCCCATGCTGTCGGTATTCGATCCCCGGCACACCGTCGCTCCCCCGGGATACAGCCGTTGGCTCATCCCGACCGCGGCGCTGGCCGTGCACGTGTGCATCGGTCAGGTCTACGCGACGAGCGTCTACAAGAACTCGCTCATCGCGCACTTCGACGCGAGCCAGACGGCGATCGGGGCGATCTTCAGCATCGCCATCGTCATGCTGGGATCGTCGGCGGCGGTGGGCGGCCGGTGGGTGGAGCGCAACGGCCCGCGCCGGGCGATGTTCGTCTCCGCCTGCTTCTGGGCAACCGGCTTCCTGGTCGGCGCGCTCGGCATCGCGACCCAGCAACTCTGGCTGCTCTACCTCGGCTACGGCGTCATCGGCGGCATCGGACTGGGCATCGGCTACATCTCGCCCGTCTCCACGCTGATCAAGTGGTTCCCGGACCGGCCGGGGCTCGCCACCGGCCTGGCGATCATGGGGTTCGGCGGTGGCGCTCTGGTCGCCGGACCGCTCGCGCGCCAACTGCTGTCGCTCTACGACGCCGACTACAACCCGGCCAACCCGGCGGCGGTGGCGTCCGGGTCCGCCCTCGTGGGACTGTTCGTCACGTTCGGCATCGGCTACTTCGTGATCATGATGTTCGCTCCGTTCAACGTGCGGGTGCCGCCGCCCGACTGGCGGCCCGCCGGGTTCGACCCCGATCGGGTCGCGGCCCGACCGCTGGTGACGAGGGCGAGCGTCTCCGCGTCCAACGCCGTACGCACCCGCTCGTTCTGGCTGCTGTGGATCGTGCTGTTCTGCAACGTCACGGCGGGCATCGGTATCCTGGAACAGGCCAGTCCGTTGATCCAGGACTTCTTCCGGGACAACGGGTCCACCTCGGTGTCGGTGTCGGCGGCGGCCGGCTTCGTGGGTGTGCTGTCGCTGTTCAACATGGCCGGCCGATTCGTCTGGTCGACGACGTCGGACCTGATCGGCCGCAAACCGATCTACCTGATCTACCTCGGCGTCGGCATGGTGCTCTACGCCCTGCTCGCCGTGGCCGGTCACGCCGCGACGGCGCTCGTCGTGCTGATCGCCGCCCTGATCATCTCCTTCTACGGCGGCGGGTTCGCCACCATGCCCGCCTACCTGCGGGACCTCTTCGGCACCTTCCAGGTCGGCGCCATCCACGGACGACTGCTCACCGCCTGGTCGGCGGCGGGCGTCGCCGGTCCGCTGATCGTCAACCGGATCCTCGACGCCCAGGGCAAGCCCGGAACGCTCACCGCCTCGGCGTACCGGCCCGCGCTGTTCACCATGGTCGGCGTGCTCGCCATCGGCTTCGTCGCCAACCTGCTGGTCCGCCCGGTGCCCGACCGGTTCCACGAGCCGGACCGGGGGTCGACCTCGCCGGTGGCGCGCGCCAGCGTCACCGAGCCGGTCGCCCTCGGGCCGCGGAGCACCCCGCCGGTGCCCGAACACGTCGGCGCTCAGACCGGGCGGCTCTGGCTGTCCTGGCTGCTCGTCGCGGTGCTGCTCGGCTACGGCATCGTCGAGACCGTCAGGACGGCCGCGAAGCTGTTCACGGGCTGAGGCGACCGGCGTTCACCGCGCGGGGCGGTCAGCGCCGGCCGGCGCCGGGCCGCCGTCGGCGAGGCGGTTCCGCTGGGGTACGACCGTGTACCTCGGATCGCGCGCGGACACCGAGCCGGCCTCGAAGATCCCGAACCGGGTGGCCACCGACGAGGCCACCAGGGCCGCCCCGGAGAGCACCGACAGGAGCCGGCTGCGTCGGGAGAGCAGCGCGGCGACCGCGCCGACGCTGATCAACACGTTGCCCGCCCGGACCAGGCCGCCACTGTGACCGCTGCGGTAGGGCTCGCCCGTGACCGGCAGCCGTTCCATCCGGTGACCGCCGACCAGCTTGAGGGCCGCGCCGGCGACGGCGAGCCGTCGCAGCGGTGCGGTCTCGGCGGGGGGCGCCACGATGAGGCCGACCCCGGCGGCCGCGACGAGCGCGCTGCCGCCGAAGACGAACGGCAGATCGGGGTACGCGTCGTGCCAGGCCGGTACGGCGGTGTCGGCGAGCAGGACCCCGGTGTACGTGGCCAGCGCCGGCGCGGTGGCCGCCGCGGCGAGACCGGCGATGTCGCCGACGGCGGGCGCCAGCCGACGGGCGAGGCCCAGCACACCGTGCCGCGGCAGCCGGGGCGCGAGTTCGGCGACCGCGGCCACCCCGGCGGCCGGGCCGAACGCGGTGAGGATCCAGGTGCCCATCGACATGGGCGAGGTCGGTTTGGCGACCCGCAGCATGTGGTGGAACCGTGCCGGCCGACCGAGGTCGTGCACCAACAGGTAGGCGCTGGCGAGGATGCCACCGAAGGCCGTCCAGCGGCCCACCTGGCGCAGCTCGGGACGGCCGGTCAGTTGGGCGCCCGCGCCGATCAGGGCGCCGCCGGCGGCGAGGCCCCCGGTGAACAGGTATCCGGCGATGTCGCGCTTCCACACCGGCGCCTTGAGGATCGGCCGGCCGTAGTAGGAGCTGAAGTCGGCCGGTGGCACGGTCAGCTGCTCGCGGGTCATGGCCGCCTGCCGAGGAACGCGCCCACCGTGACGGCGGCCATCGTCAGGGCGGCGATGCCCGCGTGTTTCCACATGGTCGGTAGGTCTCGGGTGGTCACCACCGGGTCCGGTGGCAACCCGTACACCTCCGGCTCGTCGAGCAGCAGGAAGAACGCGCCGTCACCACCCACCCCATCGTCCGGATCGTGCCCGTACAGGCGGGCCTCGGGAACCCCCCGCCCGTGCAACGTGGCCACCCGCGCGGCGGCCCGCTCCCGCAACTCCTCCAGCGGCCCGTACTGAATCGACTCCGTCGGACACGCCTGCGCACACGCCGGCGTCATCCCCGCCCCGAGACGGTCGTAACACAACGTGCACTTCCACGCCCGACCATCACCCCTACGCTGATCGATCACCCCGTACGGACACGCCGAAATGCAGTACCCACACCCATTACAGATGTCCT
>NZ_JBEXUR010000006.1:0-335612 GCF_040614415.1 Micromonospora sp. NPDC005979
GACCGGGGTATAGCGACCGGCGGTCCGGGGTCATTCCCGGAGGGCCGGAGGGGCGGTGACCCGCCTTTGCTCTGCTTCAACCGAGGAAACACCTGTCGTCCGATAATCGGACACCGGGTGTTTCCTGGGTTGAAGCAGAGCAAAGGACGCGAGGTGATGGGGCCCGACCCGACGGGCGGCGGGCGGTGACCTGCGCTCCTGCGATCGTCCGAGGGCCACGACCGCCGGGCGTGCCAACGACTCCCCGGCCACGGGCACACCCGCCACGGCGCAGCCGGCCACGGCACACCCGCCACGGCGCAGCCGGCCATCACGACAGCCCCCGCCAATCGGACACACCGCCCGCGTGCGGCGATCGGACCGGATGCGTCGACCCAGATCGCCGAAGTCGGGGTGTCCCGGACCGGTTGATGCCCCCACATCGGCGAAGTCGTGTCGATCACGGCACCGCACGACCGCCGGGGGCAGGGGGCAGGGGGTAGGCGGGCGGGCCTCACTCCCCTAGGCGGGATCGGACCTTGTTCGCGCAAGACTCCAGAACGGTCTGCGCGTCGAGTCCCAGGCTCTCGATCGCCACCAGCCCGGTGAACACCACGTCGGCCAGTTCGGCTGCCACGTCCTCGCGCGTGTGGGTGACACCCTTGCGCGGATTCTGCCCGAGCAGACCGATCCAGGCGGCGGACGCCTCGCCCACCTCCTCGGTCAGCTTGAGGATGCGGCAGGTCAGTTCCGTCTCCCCGGTGCCGTTCGCGGTGTCCAGCCAGTTCCGCGCAGCCCGGGCCGCCGCCCAGATCGAGTCATCCACGACGACAGTCAACCGCAGCGGACCGGACCAACCGAACACCGGCACCCGCGCCGAGAGCCGGATCGCACCAGCCCGACAACCGCGGCCTGACCGTTCGGTCAGCGTATCCATTGACTCCGGTCGACGGCGGTCCTAGGTTCAGGGCGCTACCGGCCGGTAGGCAACCGTCCCGCCTGGTCGCCCCGCAGGCGACATCCGTCCGATGGGGAGCATCGATGCTGTCCGTACCCGTTCGTACCCTGCGCCGCCTGATCGCCGCCACCGCGACGCTGACCCTGGCCGTCGGGCTGATCGGCCCCGCACCCACCGCCGCCGCAGCGGCAGGCGCCGCAGCGGATCGCGGCTCCGACGGCGACCAGCCGCTGCCCGGCTACACCTTTCAGAACCCGCCGCTGACGCCGCTGACGGTCGGGGGCAAACAGACGACGGTACGTCAGGGCGCGCACCGGCACGCCGCGTACATCATCGAGGTTCCCGCCCGGTGGAACGGCGACCTGGTGCTGTGGGCGCACGGCTACCGAGGTCAGGGCACGGTGCTCTCGCCGGAGCCGCCGGGCTTCGAACTGCGCCAACGGATGCTGACCCAGGGGTACGCGTGGGCGTCGTCGTCGTACGACCACAACGGTTTCGACATCCGCTCCGGGGTGCTGGGCACGAAGGATCTCGCGGACCACTTCGGACGGACGGTGCGTCGGCCGCACCGCACGTATCTCGCCGGGGTGTCGATGGGTGGATACGTCATCGGTCGCTCCCTAGAGCAGTATCCCGGCTACTACGACGGCGCCCTGCCCATGGGCGGGGTGCTCGGCGACCAGACGCTGCTCGACTTCTACCTGGACTACAACCTGGTCGCGCAGGCGCTCGCCGGGGTGCCGGCCTATCCCACGCCGGCCGACTACCTGAACAACGCCGTGCCGCGCATCCAGGCGACGCTGGGGCTGGCCGGGCTCTCGCCGACCGGCCCGGACACGACCACCGAGCGGGGCAAACAGTTGCGGGCCGTGACGGTGGACCGTTCGGGCGGGCCGCGTCCCGGCGCTGACGCGGCGTTCGCGGTGTGGAAAGACTTCCTCTTCTCGATCATGGTGACCGACGGCGGCGACTCCCCCGCCCAGCGGCCCGGACAGCTCGCCACGAACCTGCTCACCCGCTACCGCCCGAACAGTCCGGTCGACCTGAACTCGACCGTGCGGCGGGTCGCGCCGGAGAACATCCGGCAGCGGCTCCTGCCGACGCTGACGGAGGTGCCGCGCATCGCCGGCCGTCCCAGCGCGCCGGTGGTCAGCCTGCACGACCTCGGCGATCTGTTCGTACCGTTCAGCATGGAGCAGGCGTACGCCACCGACGTGGCACGGCACGGTCGTAGCCGGCTGGTGGTGCAGCGGGCCATCCGGGCCGCGCAGCACTGCGAGTTCAGCCCGGCCGAGGCCGGCGCCGCCTGGGACGACCTGGTGTCCTGGGTACGCACCGGCAAGCGCCCGGCCGGCGACACCGTGACCGATCCGGCGGTGGTGGTCCGACCCGACTACGGCTGCCGGTTCAGCGACCGGGAGGCGTACGCCACCGGGGATGGCACCCGCCGCCTCTACGCCCCCTGCTGACGAAAGACGAGACCGGCCGGCCCCCGTGACGGGGGCCGGCCGGTGTGTTCAGGATGCGGTCACCAGAGCTGCTGGACGATGTCCGCCGCCTGCTCCTCCCACTGTGCGTACGCGTACGGGAAGGCGGAGACCTGCACGGTCTGCGCGGCGGTGGTCAGCGGCAGGTCCTGCCAACCGCCCACGTTCTTGAGCGCGTCGAAGAACGCCGTGGCGGCGTACTCCGGGTCGGTGATCTGCTCGGGCGAACCCCAACCGGACGACGGACGCTGCTGGAACAGGCCCTGCGAGTCGTGGTCGTTGTACGCGCCGAGGTGGCCGAGGTTGTAGAGCTTCGACTCCTGCAACGAGGTGGCGACACCGATCACCGCGCCACGGTCGCCGACGCCGGTCTTCTTGGCCGCGTCGACGATCGACCGGGCGTTGTCGAGCTGCGCCTTGTCGAGCGGGATGCGCGACTGCGCGCCCTCGATGCCGTGCGGGATCAGCTCGTCGCGGCCCGGCTTGCCGGCCGGCGGCTTGCCGGTGGCGGAGCCGGTGGTCAGGCCGGATTCGACGGGCTGCTCCTGGTGCTGCACGGCGGTGGCGGCCTTGCCGGTGGCGAGGTCGATGGCGGCGACGGCGCCCTGGTGCGGCCCGGAGGTGACCGGGGCGGCGGTCGCGGTCGGCGCGAGCGCCAAACCACCGAGGGCGGCCACACCCACCACGCCGAGCGCGGTCTTGCGGTACGAGTCCTTGGCGATGGCGGGGAGCCATCGAGTGAAGTCGGGCTTCACGATGGTTCCTTTCGATCGTGCGGAGCGCTCCGGGGTGAACGCCCCTCGGGAGTGACCGCGGAAAGGGGTTTGGGCTCCGGCGGTACGGGGGACACAACCGGATTGACGAGTCGGTCATTCCGGAAATGCCGGAGTCACCCCGAGCTGCGGACCCGGTCACTCCGGGGAATTCGGATGGCCGGCCGGACCCGGGTGACCGGTGGGCGGAACCGGACCATCGACGCAGACGGTTCAGCCCGGATGGGCGACGCCGAACCGGACGAGCACGTGCCAGAGCTGTTTGAGGTGCGCAAGGGTGTCGGCCACCGGACCCCGGTCGGCCCACCGCTGGGGCTCGGTCACCAGCGACACGGCGCCCCGGCCGATCAGCGCCGCGTCGACCGGCGCGTCCGGTTGGCCGAACTCCCGGTGCAGACGCGCCGCGAGCACCGGGATGGCGGGACCCCGGAACTCGGCGTCGACCTCCTCGACGGGCAGCACGAAGCCGGGGTGCCAGCGCAGCGGGAAACCGTACCGACGCGCGAGACATTCCAACTGCTCGCCGGTGGCGGTGCCGACGAAGGACGGGTCCGCCACCAGTTCCTCGACGTCGGACGCGAGGTCGAGGGTGCCGTGGACCTGGGCCTCCACGTAGTCGTCGAGCGCCCGACCGACCGTTCCCGGCGTGGGCGGGCCGTCGAGCAGCGTCCGCGTCAGGCAGGCGACGTCCGTTCCGGCGCGGCCGAGGCACACGCCGGTGCGGGCCACCTCGGCCAGGAGCCCGGCGAGAAGCGCCTCGAAGGCGTCGACCGTCCCCGCCACCCCGGGGCCGAGGTAGCTGTCGCCGAGGCAGAAGGTCGCCCGCGCCAGCACCGCCGGGCGCAGCCGCAGATGGCAGGAGCCGAAGCGGGGGCAGGCGCCGTCCGCGTGGTCGAGCAGGTTCAACCCGCCGTAGATCGGGCGGTCCGCCGGGGTCACCCCGGTCTGTTGGTACGCGCCGCCGAACATCCGCCGCTCCCAGCGGTCGCGGTCGCCACCGGGGTACGCGGTGAGCCCACCGGCGGAGATCCCCGTGACGAACTGACTGCGGTACACCCCGTCCTCGGCCAGGGCGGTCGCCACGGCACGCCCGTCCGCGCACAGTCGATCCGGGTGGAAGTTGACGGTGATCCGGCCGCGCTCGACGGCGGCGAGCAACCACTGCGCCGGCTCGTCGACAGCGGCGGCGGCGAGGTGGCGGGTGATCGTGGCGAGCGCCGCCGCCCGCTCGGTCATCGCCGCCGACCGCACGTACGCGAGGGCAGCCGCCTGCGCCGGCGTGAGAGACCCGGCGCGCTCGGACGTCGCCGTCACGGCGTGTCCGGCTTCGTCTCCAGCTCCTGGAAGACGGTGATGTGCAGGTCAGCGGGGGCGTCGAGACGCGCGTTGAGGGACTGCCACGGCGTCAGCGTCGGCGGCGCGACCTCGCTCGCGCCGGCGTCGACGAGCCGGGCCGTGGTGGCGGCGGCGTCGTCCACCTCGAAGGCCACCCGGATGCGCGGGGCGACCTGGCGGCCCACCTCGACCTCGTCGATCAGGCGCTTCTGCGCCGGGTTGGCGATCTCCAAGGTGGCCCGGCCGGCGTCCAGGATCACCACCCGCGCGTCCCCGTCGCTGGTGAACTCGGCCTCCACGGGCAGGCCGAGAGCGTCCCGGAAGAACGCCACGGCGGCCTCGTGGTCGGCTGCCTCCACGACGAGGCGCAGCTGACGGACGACGGGTACGGGGTGCTCGGCGGCCATGCGCCGGATCGTAACCCCGGGGCCTGGTTCCGGTGCTGGGCGGCGCGGCCGACGAACGCTGACGCGTCCGCCGGCCGCTCGGGTCAGTGCCCCCGGGCCAGCCACTCCGGCAGGTGCGGGGCCTCGGCGCCGATGGTGGTGTCGTCGCCGTGGCCGGTGTGCACGACCGTGTCCGGTGGCAGGGTCAACAGTCGGGTACGGATCGACTCGACGATGGTGTCGAAGTCGCTGTACGACCGCCCGGTCGCGCCCGGTCCGCCCTGGAACAGGGTGTCGCCGGTGAACACCGCGCCCAGGCCCGGGGCGTGGAAGCTGCACGCGCCGGGACTGTGCCCCGGGGTGTGCAGCACCTCCAGGGCGGTGCCGGCCACCTTGACGATCTGCCCGTCGTGCAGTTCGCCGTGCGGCGGCAGGTGGGGGTGGACCAGGTCCCAGAGCACCCGGTCGTCGGCGTGCAGCAGGATCGGCGCGCCGGTGGCCTCGGCCAGTTCGGGGGCGACCCGTACGTGGTCGTCGTGCGCGTGGGTGGCGAGGATGGCCCGCACCCGGCGCTCGCCCACCAGCGCGAGGATCGCGGCCACGTCGTGCGGCGCGTCGAGGACGACGCACTCGTCGTCGTCGCCGATCACCCACACGTTGTTGTCCACGTCGAAGGTCTGCCCGTCGAGCGAGAACGTGCCGGCGGTGACCGCCTGGTCGACCCGGACGGTCATCAGAACACCACCACCGAACGCAGCACGTCGCCGTGGTGCATCCGCTCGAACGCGTTCTCGACCTGGTCGAGGGCGATCTCCTCGGTGACGAAGGCGTCCAGGTCGAGGCGGCCCTGCCGGTACAGCTCGGTGAGCATCGGGAAGTCCCGGCTGGGCAGGCAGTCGCCGTACCAGCTGGACTTGAGCGCGCCGCCGCGCCCGAAGACGTCCAGCAGTGGCAGCTCGATCCGCATCTGCGGGGTCGGTACGCCGACCAGCACGACGGTGCCGGCCAGGTCCCGGGCGTAGAACGCCTGCTTCCAGGTCTCCGGTCGGCCGACCGCGTCGATGACCACGTCGGCGCCGAAACCGCCGGTGGCGGCGCGGATCGCCTCGACCGGATCGGTGTCGGACGCGTTCACGGTGTGGGTGGCGCCGAACTTCCTCGCCCAGTCCAGCTTGCGGCTGTCGGTGTCCACGGCCACGATCGTCGTGGCGCCGGCGAGGGCCGCGCCGGCCACCGCCGCGTCCCCGACGCCGCCGCAGCCGATCACCGCGACCGAGTCGCCGCGGGTCACGTTGCCGGTGTTCATGGCCGCGCCGAGGCCGGCCATCACGCCGCACCCGAGCAGGCCCACCGCGGCCGGCCGCGCCGCCGGGTCCACCTTCGTGCACTGTCCGGCGTGCACCAGCGTCTTCTCGGCGAACGCGCCGATGCCCAGCGCCGGGGCGAGTTCGGTGCCGTCGGTGAGGGTCATCCGCTGCTTCGCGTTGTGGGTGTTGAAGCAGTACCAGGGCCGGCCGCGACGGCAGGCCCGGCAGTCGCCGCAGACCGCCCGCCAGTTGAGCACCACGAAGTCGCCCGGGGCCACGTCGGTGACGCCCTCCCCCACCTGTTCGACGATGCCGGCCGCCTCGTGGCCGAGCAGGAACGGGTAGTCGTCGTTGATGCCGCCCTCGCGGTAGTGCAGGTCGGTGTGGCAGACGCCGCAGGACTGGACCCGGACGATCGCCTCACCGGGGCCGGGGTCGGGCACCACGATGGTGGTGACCTCGACCGGTGCGCCCTTGCTGCGGGAGATGACTCCCCGGACTTCCTGGCTCACTGCGCCTCCTGGTGGTGGTCGGTGGCGGGACCCGGGGCCGGGCGGTGAAGCGGGCTCGGCGGTGGGCCCCGGGGCGAACCTACCGCGATCACCACGGCCGGCCCAGTCGGCCGGGGGGCGGGTTATCGCGGGTCACGCGGGGTACGCGGGCCACGATTCGGACCACGGCCACCGGGAGTGATCATGAAAATCGCGCACCTGCCGCTGCGGGCCAGCATCGGCGCGTACTTCCTCGACTCGGGTCTCGGCAAGCGCAATCTGGAGGGCGAGGCCGCGCAGGCCATGCACGGGATGGCGGTGGCGGCGCTGCCGCAGCTCGGCCAACTGGACCCACCCCGGTTCGCCAAGCTGCTGTCGTACTCGGAGATCGCCCTCGGGGCGGCGCTCCTCGCGCCGTTCGTGCCGACGCCCCTGGTGGGGCTCGGTCTGACCGCGTTCGGCGCGGGTCTCGTGCAGCTCTACCTGAAGACGCCGGGGATGCGGCGGCCCGGCAGCATCCGACCGACGCAGCAGGGCGCCGGACTGGCCAAGGACGTGTGGCTGGTCGGCGCCGGCCTGACGCTCGTGCTGGAGGGGCTGACCCACCGCCGTCGGCGCGGCTGATCTGGCGGAACCGCGCCGCCGGCACCCGCTATCGTGTGGCCGACCCCGACGGTCGGCCTGAGGAGCTGCGGTGACCCACAGTCGTTCGGTGCGGCCGTTCTACCGGCCCATGCGGCCCCGTCGCCGGGACGAGCCACACCGCGCGGCCACTCCACTGGAACTCTTCTTCGACCTGTGTTTCGTGGTGGCCGTGGCGCAGGCGGCGTCCGCCCTGCACCACGACGTCGCCGAGGGGCATCTCGACCACGCGTTGCGCAGCTACCTGATGGTGTTCTTCGCGATCTGGTGGTCGTGGATGAACTTCACCTGGTTCGCCTCGGCGTACGACACCGACGACGACGTCTACCGGATCACCACGCTGGTGCAGATCACCGGGGCGTTGATCCTGGCGGCCGGGGTGCCGCGCGCGTTCACCGATGGCGACTTCACCGTCATCACCTACGGGTACGTGGTCATGCGGCTGGCCGCCGTCGTGCAGTGGAGCCGGGCCGCCGCCGGCGATCCGGCGCACCGGGCCGCGGCGCGCAGGTACGCGATCGGCGTGACCGTCGTGCAGCTCGGCTGGCTGCTGCGGCTGGCGCTGCCCGACGACTGGGGCATGGTCACGTTCCTGCTGCTGGCGCTCGCCGACCTGCTGGTGCCGGCGGTGGCCGAGCGGCCGGGCATGACCCCGTGGCACCCCGGGCACATCGGGGAGCGGTACGGACTGTTCACGCTGATCGTGCTCGGCGAGGCGGTGCTGGCGATCTCCCTGGCGATCCAGACCGGGCTGGACGCGGGCGACCACGGTCTCTGGGCGCTCGCGGCGGCCGGCGCGGTCATCGTGTACGCGCTCTGGTGGCTCTACTTCGACCGCCCGGTCGAGGCGCCGGACCGGCTGCCGTACTCCCTGGTCTGGGGCTACGGCCACTACCTCATCTTCGGCGCGATCGCCGCCGTCGGCGCCGGCCTGCCCGTGGTGGTGGACCACGAGCGGCACCTCGCGCACGTGTCCGGAACGACCGCCGCGTACGCGGTGGCCGTACCGTTGGCCGTCTTCCTGCTCACCGTCTGGGTGCTGCACGTCCGCCGTCAGCAGCACGGCGCGGTGGTGGTCGCCTATCCGGTCGTCGCCGGGGTGGCGCTGCTCGTGCCCCTCGGACCGGCCCCGGTGCCGGTGCTCGCGCTGCTGCTGGTCGCTCTCGTGGCCGTGACGGTGGTGCTGCGCAGACGTGACGCCGGGGCCGTCACCAGCCGCGCCGCCTGACATCGATCTGGATCAGACATCGATCATCCGGCCTGCCGGCGCGCGGGACGGCCCGAAAATGGGCAGAATTGCGGGATGTTACGCCGCCGATGGTTGCTGGCCGATCAACTCGGGCCACATTTCCTCGACGACCCCGATCAACCGGTCCTCCTGGTGGAGATCCGGGAGCTGTTCCGCCGCCGTCCGATGCACCGGCAGAAGGCGCACCTGATCCTCTCCGCCCTGCGCCACCGCGCCGCCGAGCTGGGCGACCGGGCGCTGCTGCTGCGTACCGACACGTTCCGTGAGGCGCTGGCACAGGTCGCCGAGCCGGTGGAGGTGTGCCACCCGCACTCCCGGGCCGCGCTGGCGTTCGCCCGTTCGGTGCCCGGCCTGACCGTGCTGCCGCCGCGCGGCTTCATCACCAGCCAGTCCGACTTCGCGGCCTGGGCGGACCGCACCCGGCGCGGCCCGCTGCGCATGGCCGACCACTACCGGCAGGCCCGTCGCCGGCACGACGTGCTGACCGGGCCGGCCCGGCTCCCCGCCACGGCCCCGACGCCGCGCCGCCCGCGCGGTGAGGCCCCCGCGGTGCCCGCCACCCCGCCACCACCACCGCCCATCGTCGAGGACGACATCGACGCGCAGGTCCGCCGCGACCTCGACGGGTGGGCGGCCGACGGGGTGCGGTTCGTCGGTCGGGACGGCCCCCGGCGGTACCCGGCCACGCACGACGAGGCGCGGGCCCGGTTGGCGCACTTCCTCGCGCACCGGCTGCCCGGGTTCGGCCGCTACGCCGACGTGATGAGCGCCGACGACCCGCTGTTCGCGCACTCGACGCTCTCGTCGTCGTTCAACCTGGGGCTGCTGCACCCCGAGCCGGCCGTGCGCGCCGCCGAGCAGGCGTGGCGGTCCGGTGCCGCCCCCCGTACATCGGTGGAGCCCTTCATCCGCGGGCTGCTCGGTTGGCGGGAGTTCCTCTGGCAGTTGTACTGGTACCACGAGCCGCAGTTCCGGGGCGCGAACTGGCTGGCCGCGACCGAGCCGATGCCGGCGTGGTTCGCCGACCTGGACGCCGACGCGGTGGAGGCGCGCTGTCTGGCCGACGTGCTCGCCGCCGTCCGGGACCGGGCCTGGACGCACCAGAGCCCCCGGCTGCTGGTGCTGGGCAACTACGCGTTGCAGCGCGGCTGGCGTCCCGCCGAGGTGGCGGACTGGTTCCAGCGCTGCTTCGTCGACGGCGCCGACTGGGTGATGAACGCGACCGTGATCGGCATGAGCCAGTACGCCGACCTGGCCAGGGTGGACACGCGCCCGTACGCGGTGGACGGCACCGACATCGACGAGATCAGCGACTACTGCGCCGGCTGCCGGTACGCGCCGGAGCGGGCGCTCGGCGAGCTGGCCTGCCCGTACACCGGGGGTTTCGAGAGCTTCCTGCACCGCAACCGGGAGCGGTTGGTGGCCGACCCGCGACTCGCCGCCGAGCTGGCCCGCCGCGACGAGCCCGAACACCGGGAGGCGGTGCTGGCCCAGGAGGAGAAGCGCGGCGGCAGCCCGCCCTGATCAGGTGGGGTCGGCGACCGGCGGCGGGACCGGCGCGGGCCGGGTCACGCCCCGGTTCAGGCCGACCATCAGCACCCGGTGGTACGACGCCGGCATGATCCGGGCCAGCAGGTCGGGCACCTTCGCCGACCAGCCGATGAGCACCCGGCCCCGCCGTCGCTCGACACCCCGCAGGATCACCTCGGCGGCCCGCTCCGGAGCGATCGTGAGCAGCTTCTCGAACTGCGCCCGACCGGCGGCGTACTCCTGGGCCGGCACGCCGCTGCCGACGCGGGCGTTCTCGGTGATCCGGGTCCGGATCCCGCCCGGGTGCACCGACGTCACGCCGATGCCGTCGTCGACCAACTCGTGCCGCAGCGCCTCGGTGAGGCCCCGGACGGCGAACTTGCTCGCCGCGTACGCGACCTGCCCGGCCGGCGCGATCAGCCCGAACAGGCTGGAGATGTTGACCAGGTGCGCGCCCGGTTCGGCCTTGAGCGCGGGCAGCAGCGCGTGCGTCACCTGCGCCACCGCCCGGAAGTTGATCTCGATAACCCAGCTGAACTCGTCGAACGTGACCTGGTCGAACCGACCGCCGAGGCCGACACCGGCGTTGTTCACCAGCAGCCGGATCCGCGGATGACGCTGGCCGATCTCGGCCGCCACCCGCGCGGTGGCCGCCGGGTCGGCGAGGTCCACCCGGTACGTGTGCACGCGTCGGTCCGGGTGGGCGAGGCCGATGGCGGCGACGACGCCGTCCAGCCGCTCGGCGTCCCGGTCCAGGAGCACCAGGTCGGCGCCCCGGTCGGCCAAGGCGTGCGCCAGCGCCGCGCCGATGCCACTGGCCGCGCCGGTCACCACGGCCGTCGCGCCGGCGAACTCAAACCTCCGCACGATCGGTGCTCCTTCCCTGGCGGGCGCGGCGGGAGAACCGCACGCCCTCGTCGGCGAGCCGGCCGTGCCGCATCAGCAGCACGTCGCGGACGTAGTTCTGGTGCAGCCGCCACGGCGTCCGCGCGCCCTGCCGGGGCAGGGCGGCGACACCGCGCAGCACGTACGAGGAGCGCAGGTCGATCAGCGGCACCCGCTCGTCACCGGGCGGCGGCAGCGGGGTCACGACGTGTTGGCCGGTCCGGTCCAGGTGGCGCAGCAGCCGGCAGACGTAGCCGGCGACCAGGTCGGCCTTGAGGGTCCACGACGCGTTGGTGTAGCCGATGGTCAGCGCGAAGTTCGGCACGCCGGAGAGCATCATGCCCTTGTAGGCGACGGTGTCGGCCAGGTCGACGTCGACACCGTCGACGCGCAGCGTCAGGCCGCCGAGGGCGAGCAGGTTGAGCCCGGTCGCGGTGACCACGATGTCGGCGCGCACCTCGTCGCCCGAGGCCAACCGGAGGCCGTCGGCGGTGAACGTGTCGATGGTGTCGGTCACCACCGACGCCCGGCCCTCCGACACGGCGGTGAAGAGATCGCCGTCGGGCACCACGCAGAGGCGCTGGTCCCACGGGTCGTACCGGGGCGAGAAGTGCCGGTCGACGTCGTACCCGACCGGCAGCAGGCGCGTCGCGGCCCGGCGCAGCAGCCGTCTCACCAGCCCCGGCGCGCGCCGGCTGAGCTGGAACGTGGCCGTGGACAGCAGCACGTTCTTCCACCGCACCACCGGATACGCGACGCCCGCCGGCAGCCGACGCCGCAGGGCGTCGGCCAGCCGGTCGCGTGCGGCCAGGGCGATGAGGTACGACGGTGAGCGTTGCAGCATCGTCACGTGGGCGGCCCGCCGCGCCAGGGCCGGCACCAACGTCACGGCGGTCGCGCCGCTGCCGATCACCACCACCCGCTTGCCGGCGTGGTCCAGGTCGTCCGGCCAGTGCTGCGGGTGCACCAACCGCCCGGCGTACGCGTCGACGCCCGGCAGAGTGGGCGTGTAGCCCTCGTCGTACCGGTAGTAGCCGGTGCAGGCGAACAGGAACGAGCAGGTCAGCACCACCGTCTCGGCGGTGTTGGTGGGCTCGGCGGTGTCGGTGCGCTCGGCGTACACCGTCCAGCGGGCGGCGACGCTGTCCCACTCCGCGCGCGTCACCCGGTGGGAGAAGCGGATGTGCCGCTGCACGCCGTACTCCCGGGCCGTTTCGCGCACGTACTCGAGGATGCTCGCGCCGTCCGCGATCGACCGCGCGTCGGTCCACGGCCGGAACGAGTAGCCGAGGGTGAACATGTCCGAGTCGGACCGGACGCCCGGGTAGCGGAACAGGTCCCAGGTGCCGCCGACCGCGTCGCGCGCCTCCAGCACCGCGTACGTCTTGTCGGGGCAGTCGCGGCGCAGGTGGCAGGCCGCGCCGACGCCGGACAGGCCGGCGCCGACGATGAGCACGTCGACATGGTCGGAGGGCATGGCTTCCTCCATCCGGGGCGGTGGTCGGACCCTAACACCGCGACCGAACGGCCGTTAACTAGCGCCGGACCACCTGCGGGCCGGAGCGGCGGGAGGCCCGCTCGGCGTCGAGCTGGGCGAGCATCCCTTCGAAGTCGTCCGAGGAGAGGACCGGCCCGATGTCCTTGCGCCAACCCATCTCCCGCGAACGCCGCTGCACCGCCGACTCGAAGTCTCCGCCGGTCGTGCGCACCCAGCAGGCGTCGCGCACGGTCGGTTCGCCGAGGAACAGCGCGGGACGCGCCTCGAACCCGGTCACCTCCGACCACCGGAACGTCCGCGTGCGGAAGATGTGCCGCAGCCGTAGGCCCTCGTCGTTGACGTAGATCCCGGTCAGGTGCATCCGGAACGCGAACGTCAGCCACACCCCGAGGATCGGCAACGCGCCAACCATGCTCAGGGCGTCGCTTCCGTCGACCGTGCCCGCGGCCAACGCGCGCCCGGCAAAGACCACCACGACCGCCGCCATCGTCGACCCGGCCAGCACCATGAATCCGGTGAACACCTGCCGGAAGCCCCACGGATCCACCCGCCGCCATCTGCGCACGACCCGCAGGCTAGTCCATGGACGCTCGCGTCGATTCCATGATCCAGTTCGTCTCCCAGGTGCGTTCGCCGTCGACCGAGAACGCCTGCTCCCAACGGGCCGTCGTCGCGGTGATCCCGGACCAGATGAACCGGCACCGGACCGGACGCCCCTCGTGCTGGTCGTCGGCGTAGAAGCGGCCGACCCCGTCGACGAAACGACCGACCACCGGCGGCTGCTCCAGCTCGCCGCGACCGCTGTTCATCCAGTAGATCGACCACTGCTCGCTCGCCGGGTCGAAGATCCTGATCGTGGCGCCGGAGAAACCCCTGGTCGGGAAGGTTATCTCGTCGAAGTTGCCACCGCCGCCGAAGAAGCTGTGCGCCACCGACACACCGGGGAACTCGTCCCACTCGTCGCAGCCGGTCAGCCGTTCGCGCAGCCGCCGGTTGACCACGTTCCAGGTGCCCACGTAGAAGTCGAAGTCGCCCATCAGTGGCCCACCGGCCCGTCCGCTCGCGAGTCGCCCAGATAACCGACCAGGTCGGGGGTCTCCGGGGCCAGCAGGTGCCGGACCCAGGCGGCCCGCTCGTGCTCCAGCACCGCCAGCTCCCAGACGCAGCCGACCTCGCGCCGAGCCAACTCGACGAAATGGGTCGGGTCGTCGTCCGGGCAGTCCAGCACCGGCTGACCGGCCACCGCGATGTGCGCCTGCAACGCGTTGTCCCACACCCAGGTGTACGCCAGCAGGTAGGCGCCGGTGTCCGCGCCCCGGTGCAGCACCACCCACCCGGCGGCCGGGGTGTCGTCACGAACCGCGTGGGTCAGCAGCGCTGGCAGTACGTCGTACGCGGCCTTCTCCACCTCCGGTTCGATCGGCTGTCCCGGCTGGTCGATGTGGTAACGCTTGAGCTGCCAACCGTCCACCACGATCGGCTCCAGCGTTCGTAGATCCTTGTCGTGAAATGCCATGCCGGGACGGTAGGACCACTTCGCTGACAGCTAGTGTCAGTGAAGTGCGGGCCAGTCGACTCATCTCCGTCCTGCTGCTGCTCCAGTCGCACGGCCGGCTGACCGCCGCGCAGCTCGCCGAGCGGCTGTCCGTCTCCCCACGCACCATCTACCGCGACGTGGAGTCGCTGCACGCCGCCGGCATCCCGCTCTACTCCGAGGCCGGGCACGCCGGCGGTTACCAGCTCGTCGACGGCTGGCGGACCCGGCTGACCGGCCTGACCGCCGAGGAGGCCGAGCGGCTCTTCCTGGCCGGGCTGCCCGGCCCCGCCGACGAGTTGGGCTACGGCGACGTGGTGGCGGCACTGCGACTCAAGCTGAACGAGGCGTTGCCGACGCCGTTGCGCGACCGCGCCATCCAACTTCAGCAACGCTTCCATCTGGACACACCTGGCTGGTACGCGGACGGCGACGCCTCCCCCGAACTGGCCCGCACGGCCGAGGCCGTCTGGCGGCAGCAGCGCGTGCGGGTGCGTTACCGCGGTTGGCGGGGCGAGGTGACCCGGGTGCTGGAGCCGTACGGCCTGGTGCTCAAGGGTGGCCGGTGGTACGTGGTGGCCACGCAACCGGGCCGGGCCGGGCCGGCCACCTACCGGGTCAACCAGATCCTCGCGTTGACCCCGCTGGCCGAGGAGTTCGACCGGCCGGCCGACTTCGACCTGCCGGCCTGGTGGCGCGAGCACGTGGTGCGGTTCCGCGCCCAACTGCACCAGGACGAGGCCACCGTACGCCTGTCCCCCGCCGGCCGGGAGCGGCTGCGGGAGATCGGCAGTGATCCGGTGGTGGACGCGGTGGACGCCACCGCCGGTCCCGCCGACGCCCAGGGTTGGGTGACCGCCGTGCTGCCGATCGAGTCGTTGACCCACGCCCACGGTGACCTGTTGCGCCTCGGCGCCGACGTGGAGGTGCTCAGCCCGGGCGCGCTGCGCGAACGCCTGGCCGCCACGGCCGCCGGCCTGGCTGCCCTCTACGCCCCCGGGTAGGCGCCGCCGCCTTCCACCACATTGGAAGATCCACGGGACATCGACTGTCGGCCACGTATGCCACCCTGGGACGCGTCAGCGGTCACCGGAGGTGAGGGCAACGTTACGACTACGCGCGCTGGTCGCCGTCCCCGGCACCGGCCCGGTCACCCTCGGCGTCGCGGCCGGTGAGACGGCCGCGCTGGTCGCGCCGCCCCGGGTCGGCACGGCCGTGGCCCGGGTGCTGGCCGGCCTGGCCGCCCCGGTCACCGGTCGGATCATGGTGGGCGAGCGGGACGTCACGGCCCTGCCGCCGCCGCGCCGGCAGATCGGCTACGTGCCGGCGGGCGGCGCGCTGCTGCCGCAGCTCACCGTGCGCCGCAACATCGAGTACGGCCAACGCAAACGCGAACGGGTGCACGAGATGGCCGACGACTGGACGGCGACGGTGGTGGAGCGGCTGGAGCTGGCGCCGACGCTCGACCTGCTCCCGCACGTGCTCTCCGACGCGCAGCGGTTCCGGGTCGCGCTGGCCCGGGCCGCCGTCTGCCTACCCGAGGTGCTCGTCGTCGACCTGCCCGTCGAGCCGGCCGGCGGCAGCCGCCTCGGCGACCTGCTGCCCCGACTCGCCCCGTCGGAGACGCCGGGGGTCGCCACACTCGTCTGCACCGCCGATCCGTCCACCCTGGCCGAGATCCCGACGCGGCACCACCTGGTCACCGAGCCCGACGAGGTCCCACGGTGACGCCGGCCGGCGGCCTCACCCGCCGTACGCTGCTGCGCGCCGCCGCCGTCGGCGCGGCGGCCACGGCGGCCGGGTGCGGCGGCGGCACCCGCTCGATACAGGTGGCGGTGGTCTGGAGCGGCAGTGAGCTGGAGCGCTTCCAGAAGGTCGTGGACGCGTACCGCGCCCCCGCCCCGGTGCGGGTGGTCAGCGCCGGCAACGACATCGACGCGTTCCTGCGCGCCCGACACCTCGCGGGCACCTCGCCGGACGTGGCGATCCTCTCGCGTCCCGGCCTGGTCACCGAGTACGCCGCGAAGGGCTGGCTCCGCCCGGTACGACCGTCGGTCGAGTACGCGGTGCCGATCGGCCTCGGCGACCTGCTGATGGCCAAGGGGCAGCGCTACGGCCTCTGGGTCAAGGCGGCGCACAAGTCCCTGATCTGGCATCTGCCCTCGATGCTGCCCGAGCCGCCGACGAGCTGGGACGAGCTGGTCTCGTTGACCCGTCGTCTCGGCGCGCTCGCCCGCGACGGCGGCCCGGCGCCACTGGCCATCGGCGCGGCGGACGGCTGGGTCCTCACCGACTGGTTCGAGAACGTGCTGGCCGACCTCGCGCCCACCGCGTACGACGCTCTCGCCGCCGCCGAGGGTGACTGGCAGGGCCGGGCGGTGCGCGATGCCCTGGACCGGCTCGCCGAGCTGTGGAGCATCGACGGCGCGTTCCCCGGCGGTGGCAGACGTGCCCTGCTCACCCAGTACGAGGAGTCGGTGATCCAGGTGGTGCGCTCACGGCGGGCGGTGATGGTCTTCGAGGCCGATTTCACCGCCGAGGTGGTGGGCCGGTTCCGCGGCGGCACCGAGGAGCCGGTCACCTTCCGCTTTCCGAGCGCGGGGGCGGGCAGCGGCGCGCTGATCGTCGGCGGCGACGTCGCGGTGGCGTTCGACCACGACCGGGGCGGCCTGGAGCTAGTCGAGTGGTTGACCCGGGCCGACTCGTTCGCTCCCTGGTTGCAGGCCGGCGGCTACCTGTCGCCGAACACGACCATCCCGCTGGACAGGTACGACGACCCGGTCCGCCGGCAACTGGCCCGCGAGATGCGCGGACCGGACACCCTGCACTTCGACCTCTCCGACCAGTTGCCGGGGGCATTCACCGGCTCCGACGGCGTCGGCATCTGGCGCATCATGCAGGACTTCTTCGCCGACGTCACCGGCGGCGTGCCGGCCCGTCGGGCGATCGACGACGCCACCGCGCAGCTCGCCGCGGCGGCCCGTGACGCGGGCAGTGACCGGTGAGCGAGACCCGGGTGCTCGGCGAGCTGGCGGTGCTCGACGACGTGGGCCCGCCGCGCCGGGGCCGGGCCTACCCGGCGGCCGGCGCGACCTCCGCGCTGCTGCTGCCGGCCGCGTTGCTGCTCGGCGCGCTGGTGCTGTGGCCGGTGCTGCGCACGCTGCACGCCAGCGTCACCACCGACGGTCACTGGGTCGGCGCGGAGCACTTCCGGGCCGCCCTCGACGCGCCGCACACCGGCGCGGTGGTCGGCCGTACGGTGCTGTGGGCGGTGCTGGTGCCGGCCGTGGTGACGGCGTTGGGCTACCTGTTCGCCGTCGTGTCGCGCCGCTCCCAGGAGGGTGGCCTGGTCCGCCTGATCCTGCTGGTGCCGGTGGCGTTGCCGCTGGTCGTCACCGGGGTCACCTTCCGGCTCATGTACGACCCCGACCCGACCCGTGGCCTGGTGACCCTGCTCGCGGCGCGGGTGACCGGCCGCTGGGCCGAGGACGCCCCCCAACTGCTCGGGCCGGGCCTGGTGACGGTGGCGTTGATGTCGGCGTTCGTCTGGGCGTGGGTGGGGCTGGCCGTGCTGGTCTTCCGGGCCGCGCTGGACCGCGTACCGCCGAGCCTGGCCGACGCGGTGCGCGCCTACGGCGGCGGCCGGCGACACGTCCTGTGGGACGCGCAGTGGCGGCCGCTGTTGTTGCGTACCGTCGCGGTGGTCTTCGCCCTGGTGGCGCTCGGCACGAGCCGCACCTTCGACCTGATCCTGGTGATGACGCCCGGGTCGGTCCGCGACGACGCGGCGGTGCTCGCCCTGCGGGTCTGGCAGACCTCGGGCGGCACCACGACCGGGCAGGGCGCCGCGCTCGGCGTCGTCTGGCTGGCGGCGGTGGCCGCCGGAGTGCTGGTGGCGGCGTTCTTCGTCCGCCAGGCGTGGCCGCCGCCGCGCGTCGAGGCGACGCCCGACGCGGCTCCGACGCTGCCGCCGCGCCGGCTGTTCCGGGTGCTCGCCGCCGCCGCCGCGGTGGCCTGGCTCTTTCCGCTGGTGGTGCTGCTGGCGACCTCCGCGCACGGGCAGGTCGACGCCGCCGCGCAGGGCTGGTGGTCGGCCCCACCGGGCGCGGGCTCCTACGAGGCCCTGCTCGGCGGCGACGAGCTGTGGCGGGCACTGGGCTTCACCCTGCTGCTGGCCACCGTCGTCACCGCGACGGTTCTCGTCGTCGGGCTGCTGGCCGCGTACCCGCTGGCGTGGCTGACCGGGCCGGCCGCGCAGGCGACCGGTTTGCTGCTGATGGCCGCCACCGTCGTCCCGGTGCAGGTGATCGCCGGGCCGGTCAACGAGGTGCTCGGCCTGGTGCTCTCCTCCGGCACCGCACGCGGGTTGGCGCTGGTGCACGTGGCGCTCGGGGTGCCGTTCGCGGTGCTGGTGCTGCGTAACGCGTTCGCCGACCTGCCGGCCGACCAGGTGCGCGGTGCTCGGCTGGGCGGCCGGCGCTGGTGGGGGACGCTGCGTCGACTGGCCCGGCACAACCTGCCCGCCGTGATCGCCGTCTCCGTGTTGGAGTTCGTCCAGGTCTGGAACGACCTGGCGGTGGGCCTGCTGTTCAGCGGCCCGGAGGCCACTCCGCTCGGGTTGTTCCTGGCCGGGCAGAGCCGCGGCTTCGTGTCCAACAGCGGGGTCCTGGCCGCCGGTTCGGTGCTCGCCTCGGTGCTGCCGGTGGCGCTCATGGTGCTCGCCCGGCGGCAACTCGTCGCCGGCCTGGTCTCCGGGGGCGTACGGTGACCCGCCCCACCGGGGCGCCGGGTCGAGGGCCGAGGTGGCCGCTGCTCGCCGCCGTCTTCTCGCTGCTCGGCGGCGTGCTCGGCAACGTGGGCATCAATCTGCTCTCCGAGCTGGTGAGCAGTGCGCTCGGCCCGGCCGCCGAGCTGCTCGGTCCGGCGAGCATCGTGCTCGGCCTCGTCGGCGCGATCGGCTTCGGGGTGTACGCGCATCAGCGCCGGTCGGGGCGGGAGACCGGTCCGGAACCCACCGAGGTGGTCAGCACGCCGGTCGACGATGTGCCGACCCTGCCGTACACGGCGGGGTTCACCGGCCGCGACGAGCACGTCCGGGCGGTGCTGGACCTGCTCGCGCGCGAGCATGCCGTGGCGGTGCTGGGCCGGCGGGCGGTGGGCACGTCGGCCTGTGCCATCGAGGCGGCGAACCTGTGCCGGGCGGACTTCCCGGACGGGCAGTACCACTTCGACCTGCGCCGGGGTGGTCGACCCCGTTCTCCCCGGCAGGTGCTCACCGCGTTGGCGGGGGTCCTGGGCAGCGCGCCGCCGGTGTCCGGCCGCCCGGACGCCCTCGCGGCCGCGGCCGCCGCGATCCGCCGCAAGATCGACGGGCGCAAGATCCTGCTGGTCCTGGACAACGTCGACCGGCCCGAGCAGGTCCGCGCGCTGCTACCGCCGACCGCGCGTACCTGCCGGCTGCTGCTGGCCGGCGGTCCCGCGCTCAGCGGCTTGAACGGAGTGGTGGAGCACTGGATCGCCGAGCCCGGCCCGGACGAGGCGGTCGAGCTGTTCGCCGCCGCGGGCGGCGCCGCCCCGGCCGCCCGGGTCCGTCGCGCCGACCCGCGTACCGATCCGGCCGTGCGCGAGATCGTCGACCTGTGCGGCCGGCAGCCGCGCACCGTCCGCGCGCTGGGCTACCGCACGGCCCAGCACGGCTGGCGGCACGTCGACGTCCTGGACGCGCTGCGCCGGGCGGTACGCACCCCGCCGCACCAGCGGGTCGCCGTCTCGCCGGCCGCCCAGCTCGTCACCGAACGGGACACCGCCTACCGGGCGTTGGCCCGCGAGGCCCGCCGGCTCTACCGGCTGATGTCCCTGGCGCCCGCCCCGGTGGACCGGCCGACCATCGCCGCGCTGGCCCGCCGGCACCCCGAGCGGATCACCGGGCTGCTGGACCAGTTGGCCGCCGCCGCGTTCGTGGTCGGCGCCCCCGGCGACCGGTACGAGGTCCGTCCGCTGCTCGCCGCGAACGCCCGCCTGCACCTGCGCGACGCCGATCCGGCCCGTTCCCGGGTCGCCGCGCAGGCCCGGCTCACCCGGCAGCTGGCCCGGCGGGCGGAACGGCACGCCGCCAACCTGACCGTGCTGGGCTCCCCGCCGGACCGCGAGTGGTCGCTGCCGCTGGACGACGACCCGTACGGCTGGTTCGACCTGCACCAGGAGTTGCTGCTCGCGGTCGTCCGGGTGCCCGCCGGGGCGGCCGAGACGCTGCCCCGACGGGTACGCCGGTGGTGGTTCCGGTTGGCCGTGGCGCTGTGCGGGTGGCTCGCCCACGTCGAACGGCTCGACGAGTGGGAGCAGGTGTGCCGCACGGTCCTGGCCACCCCGACGGCCGACGACCGACCGGAGATCGCCGGCTGGGCGCACAACGAGCTGGGCGTGCTGCGCCGACGTCGGCACGACCCGCAGGGGGCGGCGGCGGCGCTCACGCTCGCGGTGGCCGAACGCGGCCGGCGGGGCACCGCCCAGGCGCGGATGAACCTCGGCCTGGCCCTGCTCGACCTGGGGCAACTCGACGACGCGGTGGAGCACCTGGAGCTGTCCCGCCGGCACCGCTCGTCCGCGGACCGGGCCGGGCACGCCCTCACCCAGCTGGGCCTCGGCGCGGCACAGCTGGCCCGGGGCGAGCTGGACGCCGCGCACCACCATCTGGTGCGGGCGGCGAACACGTTCCGGTCGGTGGGTGACGCGCGCGGTTACGCCGCCGCGCTGACCAACCTGGTGCTGGTGCACGCCAGCCTCGGCGAGCACCTGGACGCGGCGCAGGCCTGGCGGGCCGCCCTGCGCGAGTACGAGTCGGTCAACGATCCGACCAGCCGCGCCGCCGCGCTGCTGAACGCCGGGGCGACGCTGCTGACCAACGCGCCCGGGCAGGCGCGGACGGCGTACGAGCTGCTGGCCGAGAGCCGACGGCTGCGCGCGGACGTCCGGCCCACGGCGGGGCTGGGGCGTACCCTGCTCTACCTGGGCGACGCCGCCGCCGCGCTGGGCGACCGGTCCGACGCGCGGCGGCTGTGGGCGGACGCGGCGACGGTGGCCGAAGAGGTCGGCGACGATCGGGCGCTGGCCGCCGCCGACGAACGCCTGGTACACGACGTCGAAGCGCCGCCGGCCACCCACTGAGCGGTGTGTCCCCCCGGGTCGGCGTGATGTCGATCGCTCGTCGTGGTCGGTGGCGTCGGTCTGGGAGAGTGTGTGACCGTGGACGCTCTCTCGGTGCGGGGACTCAGCCGCAACTTCGGCAACCTGGTCGTGCTCGACGATGTGACCTTCACGTTGCCGCCGGGCCGGATCGCGGTGGTGCTAGGCCCCAACGGCAGTGGCAAGACCACGCTGCTGCGCTGCGTGGTGGGCGCCGACCGGCCGGACGCGGGCGAGGTGCGGGTGCACGGGTACCGGGCCGACGAGACCGACCCGCAGGTGCGCTCACTGGTGGCCGCCGCCCTGGACGACATCGACTTCTTCCCCGACCTGTCCGTGGTCGAGCACCTGGAGCTGGTCGCGTACGCGCACGGGGGCAACGCCGAGCCGGTCGAGGAGGTCCTCACCGAGCTGGGCCTGGAACCGGCCCGTGATCAACTCCCGGTCACCCTGTCCAGCGGGCAGCGCCGCCGGCTCGCGCTGGCGTCCTGCTTCGTCCGGCCGCGTCGGGTGCTGATCCTCGACGAGCCGGAGCAGCGCCTCGACGTCGCCGGACGGCAGTGGCTCGCCGACCGGCTGCGGCGCGAACGCGACGCCGGCACCACCGTGCTGATGGCCTCGCACGACCCGGAGTTGATCGACGCGGTCGTGGACGAGCGGATCGAGATCGGCCGGTGACGGCCGCGCCGACCACGATCGCCGAAGCGCCCGCCGGGCTGCCCACGGCCCGACAGGTCCGTACGCACCTGCGCCGCGCCCGCCGCCGCCACCACGAGCACTCGCTCGGCGATGTGCTGGGCGACGCCTACGTCATGGTCCTGTTCGTGGGCATGTACGGCTGGTTCGCGATCAGCGCCAGTCGCAACATGCTGGACTCCCCCACCGTGGGCCAGGCCGAGCCGGGGGTGCGGTGGTGGCTGGCCCTCGCCGCGCTGCTCGCCGGCGCCGGGCTCGTCTGGCGCGGCCTGCGCGCGTTCGGCCCGCTGCTGGTCACCCCGGCCACCCAGAGCTGGGTGACCAGCGCGCCGATTGATCGGCGAGCCTGGCTGGCGCCGCGCCTCGCGGTCCTGGTGGCGGGCGCGGCGGTCGGCACGGCCGCGCTCGGGGTGGCCGTGGCGGCGCTCGGCGGTGTCAGCGACCCGGCGACCCTGGGCTGGGCGGCCGCCGCCGGCGCGGGCTGGGGTGCCGCCACGCTGGCGCTCAGCGTCGTCGCCCAGAGCAGCCGCACGGGACGGCGGTGGCCGGCGCTGGCCGGCGCGGTCCCGATGGTGGCCGCGGCCTTCATCACCGCCGTGGTGGTGCTCACCGGCCGCCTCGGCGAGGGACTACCCCGGCCGTCGTCGACGCCGACGATCGCGCTGGTCGCCGTCGCCGTGCCGCTCGCGGTCGTCGCCACGGTGTTGGCGGTACGCGCGCTGCCCCTCGTCGACCGGGCCACCCTGACCACCGGCGCGCAGTTCGCCAACGCCGCCGCAACGGCCACGATCCTGCTCGACCCGAGCCTGTTGACCGGCCTGGTGGAGAGCCGTCGTTGGCGGCGGGTCGGCCGGGTCCGCAGCAGCCGATTCCTGCCCGGTCCGGGCTGGTGGGCGTTCCCCCAGGCGGACGTCCGACGACTGCGCCGGCACCCCAGCGCCCTGCTGATCTGGGCGGGTCTCGTCGGTGTCCAGTACGCGGCCGCGCTCGCCCTGCCCGGCCTGGCCGGGGCCGCGCAGGTGGTCTTCGCGTACCTCGCCGTCGACCGGCTCACCGGCGGACTGCGCGCGGTCAGCCGGTCGGCCGGGCTGCGCCGGGCGCTCGGCGGCGGCGACGCCCTCCTGCGCGGCGTCCACGTGGTGGTGCCGGCGATCGGCGCGGGCCTGTGGTGGCTGCTGACCCTGCCGAGCCTGCCCAGCGTCGACGCGGGCCCGACCTGGCTCGCGCCGACGCTGGTGCTCGGGGTGGTGGCCGCCGCCTTCCGGGCCGGCACCCGCCCGGCGATCGACTACGGCGGCGCGACGGTCAACACGCCGTTCGGAATGGTCCCGGTCGACCTGCTGCGGCAGGGTTCCCGGGGGCCGGCGCTGCTCGCCGTGGTCGTCCTGCTCCAACTGTTCCTGGGCTGAGGGCAATCGCCGTCAGCCGTCCAGGCGGCGGACCATGTTCATGATCGTTTCGAGCTGGGCGCCGCCCTTGATCGGGAAGTTGGTCGCGCCCAGGTAGCCCCACCAGTCCCAGCAGCCGTTGGGATTGCTCAGCGCCGTGCCGGCCTGCGGATAGAGCACGACCAGGTTGTTGGTGTCCGCGTACTGGTTGAGGTTGGCCCGGTCGACGAACGCCGTGCCCACCGACCCGGCCCCCTGCACACAGCCGTGCAGCGCGACCAGCAACCGGCACGACTGGCCGGCCGCGCACGCCGACGGGACGTACGCGTAGCCGTTGGCGTCCATGCTCAACCCGTTGGCCCACCCGTTTACGGCGAACGTGTTCTGGTCGAAGCGCACGAGCGTGCCGCCCAGCGCTCCGGTGTTGCGCGCGTTGACGCCGCCGAGCAGTTTGCGCAGCAGGGCGTTCTGCGGGTCGGTGCCGCAGTCGTTGAGGTAGGGCGACGCGGTCGCCGTACATCCCAGCGTGCCGTACGGGGTCACCCACGCGTGGCCGGCGGCCGAGCCGCTGTCGTACTGCACGCTGGCACCGAAGCGTTGGTAGTAGCGGACCAGGTCGTCGGTGACGGACTTCTTGACGGCGGTGTCGTTGTTGCCGTGGAACACGTACACCGGATCGCCGGAGAGGTTGCCGACCGGGTCGACCCAGCCGTACGACGCCCAGGCGCGGGTGTACGTCTCCAGCGCCGACACGTTCGTCGGGTAGATGTTGTCACCGCAGCCGTAGAGCGCCTGGGCGACGGTGTTCTGGGAGCAGTAGTAGGGGCCGGCGGCGAAGACGGCCGCGCCCCGGATCCGGGACGAGTAGGCGACGTGCAGCTGGGTGGCCATGTAACCACCGGAGGACACCCCGGCCACGTACACCCCGGAGATGTTGTAGGTGCCCAGCGAGCCGGACACCGGTGGCGTGGTGGCGGGGGTGGCGGCCTGGGCGGGGGCAGCGGCGGTCAGGATCAGCAGCAGGACGGCGGTCAGGGCGGTGGCGGCTCTGCGCGGTGTGGTCATGGACGCTCTCCTCGGCAGCGCCGGCGGGGGCGTCGACGCGCGCCGAAGCTATCGTGACGTGGACCACACCCGACATGAGCCCGACCGACACGCTTGTCGATGCCGTTGTGTGCGCCGCCCACCCACGAGGGTGATGGCGACGCGCCCGCCGCCGCCAAACGACTCACCAGGGCACCGGCGTTCCGTCCCAGGAGAAGAAGCCACCGGTGGGGCCGTCGTCCGGCAGCAGGGCCAGGCGGAGGGCACCCTGCGCGGCCTCGGCCGGGTCACCGCCGGAAGCGGCGGCACGGGGGTTGAGATCGGTGGCCCGCAGGCCGGGGGCGAGCGCATTGACCTTGAAGCCGTCCTCCGCCAGCGTCTGGGCGTAAAGGACGGTGAGGGCATTGAGAGCGGCCTTGGACGACCGGTAGGCGGCTGCGGCGCCGCTTCCCGGGGTGAACTGGGGGTTGGGGGCGGTGCTCCAGGTCAGCGACGCGGTGCCACTGGAGATGTTGACGATGCGCGGACTCGGAGACCGGCGCAGGGCGGGCAGGAAGGCATTGGTCACTGCCACCACACCGAACACGTTGGTCTCGTAGGTGCGCCGGTACTCCTCGACGCCGGTGCCGGTCGGCGGATCGAGGGACGGCGAGATGCCGGCGTTGTTGACCAGCACGTCCAAGCGGTCGAGCTGAGCCGCGGCCTGTGCGACGGCGTCGGGATCCGTCACGTCCAGGATCAGTGGACGGGCTCCGGCTCCGATCTCCTCGACCGCCCGCTGCCCGCGCCCGGGGTCACGGGAGCCCACGTACACGGTGAGACCCTCGGCCGCGAGCAGGCGGGCGATATCCTTGCCGATGCCCTTGTTGGCACCGGTGACCAGAGCTGTGCGTTTCTCCATGACCCCAGTTTTCCCTGGTCGGGAGCGCCCTGGCAGGGACAGCCGGTACCAGGCAGGCAAGGAGGCCACATGGCGAGGCAGGAGCTGGCGCACTACCTGCGGGACCGCCGGGCGGCCCTGCGTCCGGCCGATATCGGCCTGGCGGTGACGGGCACCGACCGCCGTACGCCGGGTCTGCGCCGCGAAGAGGTGGCGGAACTCGCCCACATGTCGGTCGACTACTACACGCGGCTGGAGCAGGCCCGGGGGCCGCGGCCGTCGGCCCGGATCCTGGACGCGCTGGCCCGCTCACTGCGGCTCACGCCGGCCGAGCGCAGCCATCTGTTCCGCCTGGCCGGTTCGAGCGCGCCGCCCGGCGTCAGCGCAGTACGGCGGGTGCGCCCACACGTGGCCCGGATGCTGGAGCGGCTGCCGGAGACCGCTGCCATCGTCACTGACGCGGCGTACGACGTTGTCACCTGGAACCCGCTGGCCCGAGCGCTGCTCGGCGCCGATGCTGGAGGCGGGACGACGAACCTGGCCCGACGCCGTTTCCTGGGCCAGGGGCAGATGTACGAGAGCTCCAGCGCCGAGGAATTCGGGCACATCGTGGTGGCGCGGCTACGCCGGGCCGCGGACCGCTACCCGCGTGACCCGCAGCTGGCCGCGCTGCTGGCCGAACTGCACGCCGGCAGTGCGGAGTTCCGACAGATCTGGGAGGCGCGTCCGGTCCACGCTCCCGGGCATCGCACCAAGACCCTGGACCACCCGGAGGCCGGTGCGCTGCGGTTGAACTGCGACGTCCTGCTCGTGCCCGAGGATGACCAGGAGGTCGTCCTGATGACGGCCGACCCCGGATCACCTGCTGCGCGGGCCCTGCGCAGGCTGGCCACGCAGGCGACGTGAGACCAAGGACGCGCTGACGGCCGCGTCGCTCAGGCGGTGTCGCCCGGCGCGAGGTGGCGGTAGCCGGGGATGGTCTCGGCGAACCAGCCGGCCACACTTGCCAGGCCACGGTCGTTGAGCTGCGCGTCGTGGATGGGGTACGCGGCCTCGGCGTCCACCGCGCGGGCGAAGCGGATCGCCTCGTCGAGGCGGAGCCACGACCCCTGGGCGGGCACGAGCAGGGTGCGCACCGGCTCGTCCGGCACGTGCACCGAGTCGCCCGGGTGGTAGAGCCCGTCACCGACCAGGTAGCCGAGGTTGGGACAGTCGGGCTGACCGTCGTGGATCACGGCGTGCCGGCCGCCGTGGGCGCTCACCGGGATGCCGGCGGCGGTGAAGCGCTGCCCCGGACACCGGCAGCGGGGCGAGGTCGGGCAGCCGGGCCCCCTCTGGGGCGTACACCGGCACGCCGAGCCCGGCCAGCCGCAGCACGTCCACGTGGTCGGTGTGCTCGTGAGTGACCAGGACGGCGTCCGCGCCGACCAGCGCACGCGGTTCGCTCCAGGTGCCCGGGTCGATCACCAGCACCGCGCCGTCGTGCTCGACGCGGACGCAGGAGTGCGTGAATCGGGTGATCCGCATCCGGTGACGGTACCCGCGATCATCAGCGACGACCGGCGCCGGATCTGGTGGTACGTCCCCTCGACATGCGGACGATGTAGAGGAACTGCGCTCCGAACGCCGCGAGCGCGACCGCCACCCCGGCGACGACCATCAGCCAGTGCCAGTCCCCGACCATGCCGAGGACCAGAGCGACGGCTGACCCGACCAGCGCCGCGTTGACCGCGCCCACGAGCGCGGCCGTGGTGAGCAGGAACTCCCAGCGCCCGGGCCGGGTGCCCACCAGCATCCGGGCCGCATCCGCGCTGTCCTCGGACGCCACCGCGTCGGCGAAGAAGTCGTGCTCGCTGGCGAGACGGTGGTGGTAGTAGGCACGGATGCGCTGGATTCGCCTCATGTCCAGCGAGTTCTCCACCATGGTCTCGACCAGCCGCAGGAAGGTCAGGAGCCCGATGACCACCAGGATCGGCAGCACCGCGCCCAGATAGGGCCGGACCACCTGGTCGTTGCCGGCGGCGAAGCCGAGGCCGATCAGGGCCGCCGACAGCACGGACAGAAAGATGGTGGCACGGCCGGTGGCCTCGTCGATCGTGCCGGCGCGGGACGTCTGCAGGGCGTAGTGCTCGGTGTTGAGGACGCTCAACAGCGCCTTCTCGCGTTCCGCGTCGTCCACACCGTCACCTTCCGCGTTCGCCCGACTCCGATACCGTCACCCTACGAGTGGCACGGCGGGCCCGGCCGACGAAAGCGAACGGGACAGCGATCGGTAAAGCCGGCACGTATCCTCCGCAGTCTCGGCGGGGCCACGACGGAAGGGGACCGGATGCCCGAGTGGGTGGGTCGGGGCGAGAGTGGTGGCCGGCAGCGACGCGCCTTCGTCGTCGGTGGAGCGCTGCTCGGCGTCGCGGTCGTGATGTTGCTGGCCGCCTGGCGCAGCAGCGGCTTCCTCAGCGACCTGCTGCTCAACATCGGCTCCAGCGTGGTCCTCGCCGCCATCTCGTACGTCATCTTCGACCCGTTGTTCGAGGAGGCCCGCCGGGCCCGGGTGCAGGAGCACCTGAGCTTCGACCAGCACGCGTTCGTGGCCCGGCTGCACCGCTGCGCTCGCCGGGTGCGCATCCTGGACACCTGGACGATCCTGCTGGAGGACACCCACCGGGAGGAGACGTTGCGGGCGGTGCGAACGGCCCTCGCGAACGGCGCCCAGGTGCAGTTGCTCCTGCTCGACCCGGACTGCACGGCCGCCCAGCAGCGCTCGGAGGAGTTGGAGAGGCAGCGGGTGGACGTGCCGCGCCAGATCCGTACCAACCTGCGGCACCTGGCGCTGTTCCAGGACACCCTGGACGCCCGGTTGCAGCGCCGGTTGCAGGTTCGCCTGTACGACGCGTCCCCGTCGATCCAGCTCTACCAGTGGGACAGCCGGGCGCTGATCTCGTTCTTCCCGATCGGGAAGCTGTCGTTCAACGTGCCGCAACTCGAGGTCGACATGGACAGCCCCTGGGGTGGGTTCGTGCACGCGCGTTTCGAGGAGCTGTGGGAGCACGAGCAGGCAACCGTCAACTTGGAGCGGTACTGGTCGGTCACGGTGACGCTGCGCCACGACGACTCCGACGTGGTCACCATGCAGGTGCCCTACGTCAGCGTGGACGGGCAGCACTACGTCGACTGCGGCGGGGTCCAGGTGAACGGTCCGCTGACCGTGCGGGCCGTGCTGCCACCGCGCGCCCCGGGTGGCACCCCGGCGGTGTTCGCGCTGGCGGAACTCGTCGAGGAGGACCCCACCCCGGCCGCCACCGTGCGCCGGCACTTCGATCAGAAGTACGGCGGGGGCCAGCGGGAGATCCACCGGCTGGTGCCGCCACCGGGCGGTCCGCGTACCCCCGATCCTCGCTCCGCGGCGGCCAGCGACGCGCACGGACGGTGACCCCGTCCCCGGCGGGGACACGACCCCCGCGACAATGGGGGTACGCCGCCCCCATCGCCAGGAGGACCGCTCACGTGTCGACGCACCCTGCGGGGCCGCCCGGGCCGACGCGTCTCGCCGCCGACTGCGCGCGCTGCTTCGGGTTGTGCTGCGTGGTGCCGGCCTTCGCCGCGTCGGCCGACTTCGCCATCGACAAGCCGGCCGGGCGGGCCTGCCCGAACCTGCGCCCGGACCACCGCTGCGGCATCCACACGGAGCTGCGGGAGCGCGGATTCGCGGGCTGCACCGTCTTCGACTGCTTCGGCGCGGGGCAGCAGGTCGCGCAGGTCACCTTCGGTGGGCGGGACTGGCGGGACGCTCCGGAGACCCTGCCCGTGATGGCCGAGGCCTTCCGGGTGCTGCGCCCGCTGCACGAACTGCTCTGGTATCTCACCGAGGCGTTGTCGCTGGGCCCCTCGGCCGGGCTGCGCGCCGAGCTGGACCGCGCCCGCGTCGAGATCACCGGTCTCACCGAGGGCGATCCGACAGGCCTTCGCGCCGTGGACGTCGACGCGCACCGGGCCCGGGTCAACCCGCTGCTGTCGCGCGCCAGCGACGCGGCGCGCGCTCCCGGAGGCATCGACCGTCGGGGCGCCCACCTTCTCGGCATCGACCTGCGCCGGACGGACCTGCGCCGGGCCAACCTGCGCGGCGCGCTGCTGATCGGCGCCGACCTGCGCGGCGTGGACCTCGGCCTGGCCGACGTCACGGGTGCGGACCTGCGCGGGGCCGACCTGCGCGGCACGGACCTGCGGACGACGCTGTTCCTGCACCAGTCGCAGCTCGACGCCGCGCGCGGTGACGCGCGCACGGCCCTGCCGGCGACGCTGACCCGGCCGCCGCACTGGACGGCGCTCGCGCTCACCCCGGTGCGCGCCCCCGCCGCGAGCCGCCGTGGGCGGCGACGCTGACGACGGTACGAGGTCGGCGTCCGCCGGCTGATCCCCGCGCCGGCCGAGCACCCCGTCGCCGATAACCCCGGTCACCGAGCCGGCGGCTGCCGGCGGGCGAGGTTTCGTGGGTGACGCGCCGGGTAGCCACCGCCGACGCGGATCGGCATCGACGGGAGGCACGGCGTGGGCTACCGAAAGCGCGACGGTGAGCTGCCGGGCGACCCGCAGCACAGCGAGGACGAGGCCGGCCAGGTGCCGTTGGTGCAGGTCGAGGCGGACACTGAGGTCCCCGCCCCGGCCGACACCGACGAGCGGCCGGACATCGTGACCGAGGGCGACAATTCAGGTGTCGCCGGGGGCTCGTCCGGCAGCAGCGGCGGCGGGTCGAGCATGCCGGGGCACCCCGACGCGACCCGCCGGGGTTAGCGACTCGCCAGCGCCGCGCGCGCCTCGGTCATGCCCTTGTTGGCCAGACCGTCCGCGCGCTCGTTCTCCGGGTGACCGTTGTGCCCCTTGACCCACAGCCAGGTGACCTCGTGGCGCTCGCAGGCCGCCTCCAACCGCTGCCACAGGTCGGCGTTCTTCACCGGCTGCTTCGCGGCGGTACGCCAGCCGTTGCGCTTCCACGACGCCAGCCAGCTCGTGATGCCGTTGCGCACGTACGTGCTGTCGGTGTGCAACTCGACGGTGACCGGCCGGTTCAGGCTCTCCAATGCCTGGATGGCCGCCATCAGCTCCATCCGGTTGTTGGTCGTGGGCGTGGCCTCCCCGCCGCACAACTCGCGCTCGTGGTCGCCGTAGCGCAGCAGCGCCCCCCAGCCGCCCGGCCCGGGGTTGCCGCTGCACGCCCCGTCGGTCCAGATCTGCACGCCCCTGCCCTCCACCATGGCAGGCAACCTACCGGGCGGTGACCCCGCGCCGGCCGTACGGGGGCCGCCACGCCGGGACCGCAGGCGCTAGGGTCTGCCGGATGGACCGGCACGTCGCGTTCGACCGTCTGCACAACTTCCGCGACCTTGGTGGTTACCGCACCGAGGACGGGCGTACGGTCCACTGGCGGTTGCTCTACCGCTCGGACTCGCTCGGCAAGCTGGCGGGCGCCGACCTGGACCGGTTCCACGCCCTCGGTGTGGGCACGGTGATCGACCTGCGGTATCCGTGGGAGATCGCCGCGCGGGGTCGAGCACCCCAGGTGGACGGCCTGGCCTGGCACAACCTGAGTATCGAGCACCGCACCTACGACCAGGCGACGATCGACCCGCAGCTCGACCCATGGCGTTATCTCGCCGACCGGTACGCCGAGGTCGCCGAGGACGGGGTCGCCGAGCTGCGCCAGGCGTTGGAGGTCGTCGCCGCCGCCGAGGCGCCCCTGGTCTTCCACTGCGCGTCCGGCAAGGACCGCACCGGTCTGCTGGCCGCGCTGTTGCTGGCCCTGCTGGGCGTCGACGAGGACCAGATCGCCGCCGACTTCGCGCGCACCGAGCTGGCCACCGAACGCCTCATCGCCGACTGGCAGGCCCTCAACCCGGACCGTGAGCTGCTCTGGCCCGGGTACGGTCGCGCTCCCGAGGCCGTCATCCGACACGTCCTGGCCGACCTGACCGCCGCGTACGGGTCAGTGGTCGGCTACGCCACCGACCGGCTCGGCGTCGACGAGGCGTTGACCGCCCAGCTACGGGACCGCCTCCTCACCCGATGAGGGATATTCGCGCGCCCCGGCGCGGCCCGATCTGTCAGAGTCGTTCGCCGTGGACGGAAACTGGGACGGCCTGCGGGCCGACGCACGGCGCACGATCGACGAGCTGATCGCCAGCGGGCGCGAATCCGGGGTGCAGGTCGCCGCGTACCTCCACGGGTCGCCGATCCTGGACGTGCACGCCGGCAGCGCCGATCGGGCCACCGGCCGCACGCTGACCGCCGACACGCCGATCTGGAGCGTGTCGACCGGTAAGGCCCTCACCGCTACCGTGGCGCACGTGCTGGCCGAGCGCGGCGAGCTGGACTACGACCTGCGGATCGTCGACGTGTGGCCGGAGTTCGGCCGGCACGGCAAGGACGGGGTCACCCTGCGGCACGCGCTCACCCACACCGCGGGTGTGCCCGCCCTGCCGGTGGACGTCACGCCGGAGGACTTCACCGACTGGGACCGGATGTGCGCGATCGTGGCCGACGCCGAGCCGATCGCCGCGCCCGGTGCGGTGAAGGCGTACCACGCGTGGACGTTCGGCTGGCTGGTCGGTGAGGTGGTCCGCCGGGTGACGGGCCGGCGCGTCTCGGCGGTGCTCGCCGAGGACGTGGCCGGGCCGCTCGGCGTCGCGGACGAGCTGTACCTCGCGGTACCGGCCGCCGACCTGGACCGGCTGGCCCGGGTCGAGGACCGCAACCTGTCGGCGCTGTTCGACTTCGCGAGCGCCAACCTGCCGAACTTCGACCGGGTCGCCCCGCCCGGCGTCCGGCCGGGCGCGCAGGTCGGCAGCCGGGCCGACGTCCTCACCGCCGAGGTGCCGGCCACCGGCACGATGACCGCTCGCGCGGCGGCGCGGATGCTCGCCGCGCTGATCGGCGAGGTCGACGGCGTCCGGCTGATCTCGCCGGCCCGGCTCCGGGCCGTGACGACGCCGGACGGGCCGCCCGGCCCGGAGTGGGTGTTCGGGCAGGAGACGACGTGGGGACTCGGGTACGCGGTGGACGACGACGGCTCGTTCGGCGCGGCCGGTAGCGGCGGCAGCCTCGCGTACGCGTACCCGGAGTTGGGGTTGACGGTCGCGGCGACGAAGACCCTGCTGGCGGCCGGCGACGGTGACCCGATGGAGGACCTGCGGGTGCTGATTCGCGACGCGGTGTCGGCCCGGCGCTGACCGGGTCGGGTCAGTTCTCCGAGTCGGGGACAGATCGCTGCGAACCGCCCACCACGGCCGCCGGGATGGCCGGAGCCGAACGGGCGGGCCGCAGGCGATCGCGTAGGCGTTGCGCGGCGTCGCCGGCCGTGGCGGCGATCATCGGTCCGAGCCGGGTCGAGTTCATGATCGCGATCTCCTCGGCCGGGGTGGTGACACCGTCGAGGAAGCGCAGGACCCGCTCGGCCGGGTTGCGGTCGAAGAGCCGGTCGAAGAAGTCGGGTCCGCCCACGCCACCGGAATCCAGCGCCCGCAGCGCCACCGCGTCCATCCAGCGGTGCCGGGCCGGATAGGCGGGGGCCGGCACCGGCGGCCGGCCGGCGGCGAGCGCGCGGGCCACCTGGTCGGCCTGGCGGTACATGGCGGAGAAGGTGAAGCCGGTGGAGGGGCGGGTCGCGCCACCGGCCGTGCCGAGGCGTACGACGCGCGGGGAGGGCCGGGCCGGGAACGGCGCGTCGGTCATCGGGATCACCCCGTTCTCGACCTCGCGGACCCGCAGCCCGCCCGGGTCGAGCCCGAGCAGGTCGCGGTAGCCGGCCAGCGCCGTGTCGTACCCGGCGTCGGTGAGCAGGTCGGGCGAGAACTCGGTGTACTCGACGAGGGCGTACCGGTCGCTGACCGGGAGCACGTACCCGAAGGAGACGCCCCGGGCGGGCTGCGGGGTGCGAAAGTCCATGAGCACCGCCCGTCGCGGGTCGAACACCGGCCGGTCGGCCTCCAGCCACCAGCCACGGAAGTGCTGCAACCAGGTCGTTCGGCCGGCGCGGGCCGGTGGCCGGGGGCGGGAGTCGAGCGCCCAGCCGGCCCGGATCTCACGCCCGTCGCCGGTGCGCACGACCACCCCGGTGCCGTCGTCGCGGACCACGTCGGCGGGTGCCGCGATCCGCGTCGCGTCCAGCCGGCGCTCGGCCTCGGCAGCCCGGTCGTAGACCGGGCCGGAGCGCAGCATGGCGTACCGCAGGGGGGTCAGGTCCAGAACGCGACGCCGGGCGGGCGTGACCACCTCGACCTGGTGCCAGCTCGCGCTGAGCAGCGGGTCGAGGTCGGTGTCGGGATGGCCCCAGAACGCCCAGGTGCGGTCCTGACCGCGCCGACGGACCGGGTCGACGACGGCGATCCGCAGATCGCGGACACTGTGCCGTTCCAGCGCGGCGAGCACCAACGAGGCGGCGCCCCCGCCGCCAAGAAGCGCGAGGTCGACGTCGAGGTGGGTCACCCCCACCACGCTGCCACACGCCACTGCCACGGCACCCTTCGCACCGCGATCTTGCAGTTGCTGTGGCGACATACGGGGCATGGCACGCATGTCGGCGACCGAAAGTGCAAGATCGGCGCAATCTTGTCGGCCCGCACCAGGACCCGCCTTCGGGTGGACACGTGACGGCAACGAAGGTTTCTCATTTTCACCTGATCGGGGTCCCAACCCACCTAGTGTTGGGCACACCGGTGCTAGTCACGGAGTTGGCCACCCGAACGACGTCCCACGCAGTCAGCGGACGAAAAGTGAGGGAAGACGCGTATGAAGGTCTCAACAGCACTCTGCTCGGCGGCGCTCGGCGTGGGTCTCGGCACGCTCCTGCTGCCGGGTGCCGCACTGGCCGACACCGTCGTGTCACCGGCCACCACCCCGGTCGGAGGAACCGTCGTGCTCACCGCGACGACCTGCAACCCGAAGTCGGGTGACGTCATCTTCCGGGTCACCGGACCCAACCGTGACGAGAACGTCCGATCCACCACGGCCGCCGCAGGCGGCGGGCTCAGCGCCGAACTGTTCACCGCCGGGTTCACCCTGGGCACGTACACGGTGGCCGCGACCTGCGGCGACGGCAGCTCGGCGGGCAGCGCCACCTTCGCCGTCACCCCGATCGGCGGCGCCCCGGCCGGGTCGGGCGGCGACAGCCGGGACGGACGCGACGCGGGCGCGCTCGCCGCCGGCGGCACCCTGCTCGGCACGGCCGCCGCGGGCGCGGTGCTGCTGGTACGCCGACGCCGACCGGTGTCCACCGTCGCCTGACCGGCGACCGCTCCATCCCAAGAGGTCGGGTGCCCGTGCCGGTACGACCGGCGCGGGCACCCTGACCATCGCGTACGGAGGTGGGCACGTGTGGTGGCGGCGACACACTCTGGCGGCGGTGGTCGCCCTGCTCGGCGTGTCCGGACTGGGGCTGATCACGGTCGGCCTGACCGCTGACCCGGAACGGCCACCCGGGCCGTCGGCCGACGCGCCGACCCGCACCCGTCCCGCGCCGGACCTGGCCCCACTCCCCCACGCCGCGCCCGTCAGGGTGCAGATACCGGCCATCGACGTACGCGCCGAGATCGTCCCCGTGGGAGCTGACTCCGCCGGGGTGCTGGAGGTGCCACCCCTGGACCGGCCGACCCTCGCCGGCTGGTACCGGCACGGGGTGAGCCCCGGCGAGACCGGCAACGCCGTCCTGGTCGGACACGTCGACTCCCCGGCCGGCCCGGCGGTCTTCTTCGACCTCGGTCGGCTGCGCGCCGGGCAGGAGATCCAGGTCACCCGCGCCGACGCGCGGGTCGCCACGTTCACCGTGGACGGCGTCCACGCGTATCCCAAGGACCGCTTCCCCAGCGGCCTGGTCTACGGCCCGGCGGACGTCGCCGGGCTGCGCCTGATCACCTGCGGCGGCCGGTTCGACGACGCGACCGGCAACTACGTGGACAACATCGTCGTCTTCGCCACCCGTACCGCCTGAATTTGGTCCTGGCTCAACAAGGGGACTCGGGCTGGGATAAGGGCGCTGGCCATCCGGTTTGGCTGCCCGCCACGTCGATGTGCTGGTGAGCGGTATACCTCAGAGGTATGAATATGACTCCGAGGTATACCGCTGACGGCCGCATTCGCCGCCCACGGGGGTGACCGAGGGGCACCGCCGGCCGCCGGCTGCGCCCACCACCCCAGCAAAGGTCGGTAATTACTCGTCTAGACCACGCTGCCGTGTTCCGCGTACGAGGGCGTGCCGTTTTCCAGAGCTGCGATCGAAATGCGGATCCTGCGGGCGAGGCGGGGTAGCACGTACCCTTCCAGGGACTCTGCGCTCACATAACGCCACTCGGTCAGTTCGCCGTCCGCGAAGCGGATGTCGCGCTCCTGCTCCGGGCTGAGTGATCCGCCGTCGAAGATGAGGAGCAGCTTGTCGCCCTCGTGTTCTGCAGGTGCCCAGTCCAAGACCAGCATCGACCCGAGCGCCGGGGAGAGGTCGAGCTCTTCGCGAATCTCACGTATACACGCAGCACGAGGAGATTCGCCGGGTTCGACATAGCCGCCCGGGATGTCCCAGTGCTCCTTGTAGCTCGGATGTACGAGCAGCACCCTGCCTTCGTTGTCCAAGAAGAGGGCACCGGCGGCGACGCGTGGGGTTGCCACGGGTGGCATCTCATTGGCCGTCACCAGGGCAGCCTAGATGGACTGGGTTCAGTCGAGCACCTTGAGTCGCTGGGCTAGGCCGACCAGTTCGGCTGAGGGTTTGCCGCGCTGACGGCGGATCCAGGTCAGCGCGAGCTGGCGGCTGAGGAAATGATGGCGGACCTGCTCGGGTGCGATCTGTTCGGCGTCGAGAATGGCGGCTTGGGCTTCGTCGACCCGGTTCCATGAGCTGTAGGCGCGGGCGACTTCGAGGGCGTGTCGTACCCGGCGCTCGATCGGTAGGCCAGCGGTGTTGACGCGCGGGCCGAGGTCGACGGCGACTTGTAGGTCGCCGAGTTCGGCGGCGGTGGCGACGCGGTGGATGGCGACGTTGGTCGGGCCGAACGCGGTAAGGAAATGGTTGGCGTCACCTCCCAGCTTGCCGGCGGCTTGGTCGGCGGTGGCGAGGAAGGTGCGGGTGGTGGTGGCGTCGTTGGCGCGGGCAGCGGCCATCGCGCCGGACAGGAACAGCGTCCCGTAGACGGAGAGGAGCGCTGGTGTGGCGTGCTTCAGGCCCGGTTGTCGGACGCCGGACGCCACTGGGCAGAATCCGGTGGCACCATGCCCTGCGAGCACCGTGGCCGCGACGGTGCGCGGGAGGGGGCGCATCGTGGATCAGCGAGCGGTACGGGACCGGGCCGGTCGGGGCGTACGCGCCCTGGCCCGTCGACTGCTCGGTCGCCCCGGCGGTGACACTCCCGCACCCCGCCGGTCCAACCCGGACGCGGTGGTCGACTGCGCCGTGTACGTCAGGGGTCGCCGGGAGCCGGGCCGGCCGCACTACGACGACGCGTACGCGAGCGCCCGGCGGAGCCGCGACGCCTTCGTGTGGCTCGGGTTGCACGAGCCGGGGCCGGCGGTGCTCGCCGCGGTGGGGCGCACCTTCGGCCTGGACGAGCTGACCGTCGAGCAGGCGCTCGCCGACGGGCACCGTCCCACCGTGCAGCGACACGGTCCGGTCACCGTGCTGGTGCTGCGCACGGCGGGGTACGTGGAGCACGCCGAGCTGACCGACACGTCCGAGGTGATCGACACCGGTGACGTGATGGTGCTGCTCGGTGACCGGTTCGCCGTGACCGTGCGGCACGGCGCGGCCGGGGCGCTGCGCGACGTCCGCGCCGACATCGAACGCCGGCCCGCGCTGCTGGCCGCGGGTCCCTGGGCGGTGGCGTACGCGGTCTGCGCCCGCATGGTCGACACGTACCTGGAGGTGGCCGGGCACGTGGAGCGCGATCTGGAACGCGTCGAGGAGGCGGTCTTCGCCCGCGACCGGTCGGCCGACATCCAGCACATCTACCAGCTCAAGCGGGAGGTCGTGGAGTTCAAGCGGGCGGTACTCCCGCTCCAGACGCCCCTGCGGACACTGCTCGACCCGACCGGCGACGGACCGCCGCGCGCCCTGCACCGCTGGTTCGTGGACGTCGACGGCCGACTGGCTCGGGCCGTGGACCGGGTGGCCGCGTACGACGATCTACTCACCTCGATCGTCCAGTCCCGCCTGGCGCAGCTCGCCGTCGAGCAGAACAACGACATGCGAAAGATCGCGGCGTGGGCCGCGATCGCCGCCACGCAGACCGGCATCGCCGGCGTCTACGGCATGAACTTCGATCACATGCCCGAGCTGGCCTGGCGCTACGGGTACGCGGGCGCGCTGGCCCTGATGGCGGTGGCCGCGCTCGCCCTGTACCGCCTGTTCCGCCGCTCGGGCTGGCTGTAGAGAGGCAGCGGATCAGCGGCGGGCGAGGAAGGCGCGGATCCGTTCGCGGGGACGTTCGGTCAACTCCGGCCCGTGGGTGAACGCCGCGACGTCGTACTCCAGCTCCCCGAGCACGTGGGCGGTCTGCTGCGTCATCCGGAAGTCACTGCACAACAGCTTCGGCGCCCAGCGCACGCCGAGCACGTTGAAAAGCGCGTCCCCGGTGATCAAAAGCCGGGTCGGCTCGTGCAGCAGCGACACGTGACCGGGTGAGTGCCCGGGGGTGTGCACCACCCGCAGGCCGCCGCCGACGTCGAGCACGTCGCCGTCGGCGAGCGGCTGCGCCACCCGCACGGCTGAAAACTTGCCGCCGGCAACCCGGGCGAAGAACCGCCCGCCGGTCACCGCCGGGTCCGGGGGCGGATTGTGGCCGGCCTCGGCGTACTCGACGTCGGCGGCGTGCGCGGCGACCGGCGCGCCGGTGCGGCGGGACATCTCGGCCGCCCCGCCCGCGTGGTCGGGGTGTGCGTGGGTGAGCACGATGCGGGTGACGTCCGCCGGCGTCTTGCCCATCGCGGCCAGTCCGCGCACGATCCGGGCCGGGGCCTTGGCCAGCCCGCAGTCGACGAGCGTCACGCTGCCGTCGTCGTCCACGAAGGCATACGAGTTGACGGCCGAGCGCCCCACGGTGGGAATGCGCCAGACGTTCGGAGCGAGCGACACCGCCGGGGAACGCGTCATGCCCCGGGAGTCTAGAGACGACCGTCAACCATCGGTGCCCGTCGACGACCGGGCGGCCGATCGCCGGGGCCAGCCGGTGGTGCGGCAGGATGGCCGGGTGGGCAAAGCGGGACGAGGCCGGCGGGCGAACGCGACGACCGGCAAACTCTGCCCCTGCGGCACCGGCCGGGCGTACGCCGACTGCTGCTCCCCCGCGCACGGCGGCGCCGCCCCGGCGTCGACCGCCGAGGCGTTGATGCGCTCGCGGTTCAGCGCGTTCGCGCTGGGCGACACCGACTACCTGCTGCGCAGTTGGCACTCCTTGACCCGGCCGGAGCAGCTGGATCTGGACCCGGCGCAGCGGTGGACGCGGCTGGAGATCGTCGAGACCGAACGCGGTGGCCTGCTCGACGCCACCGGCACCGTGACGTTCCACGCCCACTACCGCGCGGCCGGCCAGCCCGGCACGCTCACCGAACGCAGCCGCTTCGTCCGCGAGGACGGCCGCTGGGTCTACCTCCACGGCGACCAGTCCTGACGGGGGCGCCGGGGCGGCCGAGCGCGGGTACCGGATGGTCCGCCGACCCGCCCGGGCGACCGCCGTCGGGCCACACCCTCAGCCCGGGCCGCGCGCGCCGGCCGCGGCGACGCCGCCGCGCACGGCCGCGGGGCGCCGGCGGCGGATCAGCAGCGCCAGGCCCACGATGAGGTACGCCCCGGCGGCCACCGCGAACGCGACCGCGTTGCCGGCCGCCGTGGCGACCAGCCCGTACCCGGCGTACGTCCCGATGATCAGCACGTCGGTGAGCATCCCGGCCAGCGAGGTGACGGTGGCGCGGCTGCCGCCGGTGATCCGGGCCTGTAGTCGCGCGTCGGCCAGGACGGTGGCCAGTTGCGCGGCCGCGAACGCCACCGCGAGCAGCGCGAAACCGGCCGGATGCCGGACGAGTGCGCCCCCGGCCAGCGCGACCGCGACGAGCCCCAGCAGCGCGGCGTAGCCGCGACGGCCGAGCCGTTCGCCCACCGGGGCGAGCAGCCCGCCCACGCTCACGCCGGCCCACAGCAGCAGGAGCAGCAGCGGTACCGCCCGCGCGCCAGCGCCGGTGTCCAGGGCCAGCAGCGGTGTGTACTCGTCAAGCGCTCCCCAGTCGGCGGCCACCACGGCGACCAGCAGCACGGCGGCTCGCACGGGTGGCCGCGTACGAACCTGCCGCACACCGGCCCGCAGCGTCTCGGTCCAGGTCAGCTCGTCGTCGTGGTCGTCCGGGCTGGACATCACGACCGGCGGCGCGTCGCCGTCCGTGGCGACGAACCCCGACGGGGCGACAGGCGGCGGCGCTTCCGGCGGCGGACGGTGCTCGGGGAACCGGGTGGCGACGGTCGCGGCGAGCAGGCAGGCGAGCACGCTGCCCGCGCCGACCGCCGGGTACCCACCGACGGCGAACACCGGGCCGGCGAGCACCCCCGTGACCACCACGCCCAGGACGCCCGCGGTGCGCGCGCGGCCGAGCACCCGGGCGTACCGGTCGCTGGCGTCGAGACGGGCCAACTCGGTCCAGACCAGTGCCTCCAGCGCGCCGGAGACCAACGCGCCACCGGCGCCCCAGAGCAGGAAACCGACCGCGAAGGCCGGGTACGACGGGAGCAGCACCCAGAGCGCGTAGCCGGCGGCGGTCACCAGCGGAGCGAGGCAGAGCAGCAGCCGGCGGGACACCACGTCGGCCCACGCGCCGGACGGCACCTCGAACAGGATTCCGGCGCCCGACCAGATGACGAACAGCGACGAGATCTGCCCCACCGACAGGCCGGTGTCGGCGAAGAGCACCACGTACAGCGGATAGAGCAGAACGAGGTCGCTGAGGAACGCGTACCCGTAGAGGGTCGCCGAGAAGCGGCGCACCGCCGGGTCGGGCACGCGCGCGGCGAGATGGTTCATGAGGGCCTTCCCGTGGGAGTGGACGGACACCGGACGTGCGGTGTCCGCGGTGGCCCACGGGTGTGGCCTACGGGACGGGATCAATGTCGCCAGGTCATGTCGGCGATGGTAAACCGGCCGCGCCGACGCCGGCCAGGCGTTTCGACGGGCCGGCGAGACGGGAGCGGGGCGGGATCCCGGTGGATCCCGCCCCGCTGGACCGCCGCTGGGCCCGACCCGGCTCAGCGCCGGTCGGAATCCACGGGCGGGATGACCGTCGTGGTCTCGCTGTCGTCGCTGGTGCGCTGACCGGGGACCGCACCGCCGCTGATCACCTGGGTCGTGTCGGCGTCCCGGCCGGGGGCCACCACCTGCGTCGTGTCGTCGGTCGACGGCCGCTCCTGCGTGACGTCCGCGTCCGACGGCCGGGTGACCACCTGCGTGACCTCGGGATCGGACTGACGAGGGGTCACGATCTGCGTGGCGTCCGCGTCGGACGGCCGGGTCACGATCTGCGTGGCGTCGGGGTCGGAGGGTCGGGTGGTCACCTGCGTGACGTCGGCATCCGACGGGAGGGTGCTCCCCGACGTGCGGTCCGCCTCGAAGGGGCGGCCGACGGCCGACGTGCGGTCCGCGTCGGCGCGGGCGGCGGTCGAGCGGGCCGCTTCGGCCTCGACACGAGCGGCTTCGGCACGGGCCTCTGCCGCGCGAGCCTCCTCGTCACGAGCAGCCTCGGCGCGGGCGGCTTCGGCTTCGGCCTCGGCGCGGGAGGCCCGGTAGGCGCGGGCGTGCGTGGCGATCAGCTGCGACTCCTGCTCGGCGCGGGTCAGCCACGACTCCCAGCGGCTCTGCATCGGACGGATGAGGCCACCACCGACTCCGACCACGAGGATGCCGCCGACGGTGGCCAGCACGGCGATCAGCACCGGGGTGGTGACCGCGGTGGCCACGCCGATCTGGTTCAACGCGGCGATGACGCCCAGGCCGAGGATGAACACCGAGGCGATGCCGGCCAGGGCCCGGCCGTACGACAGCCCGCCGAGCGCGCCGCCGATGATGTCCTTGACGGCGTTGGCGATGGCCGCGGCGACCACGACGATGACGATCGCGACGAAGGCGCGGGGCAACCACGCGACCACGGCGGTGATGAGGTCGGAGATCGGGTTGGGTCCCCAGATGCCGAAGGCCAGCTGGAGGGTGAGCAGCAGCACCGCGTAGTACGCGAGCTTCGCGACGATGTCGCTGGCGTCGTAGCGGGAACGGTTGAGGGCCCGGCGGATGCCGCCGCGCTCGACGGCCCGGTCGAAGCCGACCCGTTCGAGGACCTTCTCCACGATCTTCAACACGGCCTTGGCGATCAGCCATCCGGCCACCAGGATCGCCACGAAGGCGACGGCCTTAGGCAGGAAGAGCATCACCGAGCGGAGGGCGTCGCCCACCGCGTCGCTGACGTTGTCACTCATCTGGTCATTCCTTAGGGGCAGCGGGGATAGTCCGCCCCACCTACCCCCACCAGCGCGCAGGGAAACGCCGCCGACCCCTGGCGCGCCGGCGGGTCTGGCAATATTCTCCGTGTTGCGTGCGGCCACTGGAGCTACTTTTCATCCCCCGCCGTCGGCCGCAGGAGGAGCTGTCATGCACGTCGAGCATTCCGAAGTAGACCGCCGGACACTGCTGCGCGCCGGTCTCGGCGCGGCCGCGGTCGCCGTCGTCGGAAGCGAACTCGCCTTTTCGGGCGCGGCGCAGGCCGCCCCCGGCACGGACCTGGACTGGATCATCGGCTGCGACGAGTGGGGCGCCCGCCCACCGGCGGACCCGCTGTCGGTAAGCGCCATCGCCACCAACAAGATCATCGTGCATCACATGGCGTTCCCGAACGTCACGGACTACTCCCGCGAGCAGGCGGTCAAGCTGGCCCACGACTGCCAGGACCTGCATATGGACGGCAATGGCTGGTCGGACACCGGTCAGCACTTCACGGTGAGCCGGGGCGGCTACGTACTGGAGGGCCGCCGGGGCAGCCTGGAACGCCTCGAAGCCGGCGACCGCCAGATGATCGCGGCGCACTGCCCGGGCGAGAACGGCCGGGCCATCGGTATCGAGAACGAGGGCACCTACGTCACCGAGACCCCGCCGCAGGCGCTGACCGACTCGCTGGTCAAACTCTGCGTAACGATCTGCCGGCAGTACGGCCTGCACGCGTACGACATCTTCGGCCACTGGGACTTCCGCACGACCGATTGCCCGGGCGCGGCCTTCTACCGGCAGTTCCCCGAGCTGCGGCGGCGCGTGCACGCCGCCCTCGGCACCTCGCTCGGTGACGTGCCGGCACGTCGCTGGCCCGACCTGTGGCGGTTCGTCGGCTCGCCGTCCGTCCGGGTGGTGCAGCACCTGCTGGCCTTCCGGGGCTATGCCGTGACGGTCAGCGGCACGTTCGACGACGCGACCGTGGCCGCCGTGCAGGACTGGCAGGCCCGCAACGGCATCCCGGTCGACGTGGACGCCACGCTCACCACGGCGACCTGGGAGACGCTGGCGCCCGAGTTGGACCAGCACGCCAGCGGAGCGCCGGTCACCGCGGTGCAGGAGATCCTGGCCAAGAAGGGGTACGCGGTCACCGTCACCGGGGCCTACGACCACGCCACCCGCACGGCGGTGCAGGACCTTCAGGCGCTGCACGGTTTGCCCCGCAACGGCAAGCTCAGCACCAGCACGTGGTGCACGATCGTCGGCGGGTCCGTGCGCGAGTCGTTCCGACACCGCTGAGCCACCGGGTGCGGTGCGGGTTGAACCCGCACCGCACCAGGCCCGCCAGTCAACATCAGCCAGCCTGCGAGCTGAGCAGCGCGATGTCGGCGGCCGACCGGTTTGGCCTACGGCCCCGGCGGAAAGACTGCCCGGCATGACCTGGGCCCGTCGAGCCGTACCCGCCGTCGCCGCCGCTGTGGCGGCCCTCGCCGCGCGCGACCTGATCCAGCGCGACCACGCGCTGCTGCGCAACTTCCCGGTGCTGGGCCGCGCCCGGTACCTGCTGGAGGCGATCGGGCCGGAGCTGCGGCAGTACATCGTGGCGGGCAACGACGAGGAGCGCCCGTTCACCCGGGACCAGCGCCGCTGGGTGTACGCGTCCGCCAAGCAGGAGAACAACTACTTCGGCTTCGGTACGGACAACGACATCGAGTTCACTCCCGGTTACCCGATCATCAAACACCGCACGTTCGGCCGGGCCGTGCCACCGTCGTCGCCGACGGCCGGGCACGACGTCCGCCTGCCGTGCGCGAAGGTGCTCGGCGCGGCCCGGGGTCGGGCGCGCGCCTTCCGGCCGGAGTCGGTGGTCAACATCTCCGGGATGAGCTTCGGCTCGCTCTCCGGCAACGCCATCACCGCGTTGAACAAGGGCGCCGCCCTCGCCGGGTGTCTGCAGAACACCGGCGAGGGTGGCCTTTCGCCGTACCACCGCAACGGCGGTGAGCTGGTCTTCCAGCTCGGTACGGCGTACTTCGGCTGCCGCGACGAACACGGCCGGTTCAGCCTCGACCGGCTCCGGGACCTCGTCGCCGGCGCCCCCGTGCGCGCGTTGGAGATCAAGCTGAGCCAGGGGGCGAAGCCGAGCCTCGGCGGCCTGCTCCCCGGAGCGAAGGTGTCCGCCGAGATCGCGGCCACCCGAGGCATCCCCGCTGGGCGGGACTGCGTGAGTCCATCGCGGCACGCCGAGTTCTCCGACTGCGACAGCCTGCTGGACTGGGTGGAGCTGCTGGCCGCCGAGACGGGCCTGCCGGTGGGCATCAAGTCGGCGGTCGGCGACCTGAGCTTCTGGCAGGAACTGGCCGGCCTGATGCGCGACACGGGCCGGGGCGTCGACTTCGTGACGGTCGACGGCGGCGAGGGAGGCACCGGCGCCGCCCCGCTGATCTTCACCGATTCGGTGTCGCTCCCGTTCCAACAGGGCTTCTCCCGGGTCTACAAGGTCTTCGCGGAGCACGACCTGCACGAGCAGGTGGTGTTCGTCGGCAGCGGCAAGCTCGGCCTGCCGGACAACGCCGTGGTGGCGTTCGCACTCGGCTGCGACATGGTCAACGTGGGCCGGGAGGCGATGCTGTCGATCGGCTGCATCCAGGCGCAGAAGTGCCACACCGACACCTGCCCCACCGGGGTGGCGACACAGAACGCGTGGCTGGCCCGAGGCCTCGACCCGACGCTCAAGTCGGTCCGGGCGGCCAACTACCTGGCGACGTTGCGCCGGGACCTGACCAAGGTCGCCGAGGCCTGCGGTGTGGAACACCCCGGCCTGATCGGCACGGACGCCGTGGAGATCCTGGACGGCCGCACCGGCTCCACCCCACTGCACGAGGTGTACGGGTACCGGCCGCACTGGGGCCTGCCCTCCCCTACCGACCAGAAAGAGATCATCCGGCTGATGACCCCGGAGGCGCCCCAGGGCGGCAGCGCCCCGCCGTCACCCACCGCCGTCGGCTGATCTCGCCCACGGCCCACGGGCCACGGCCCTAGGCCCAGGACCCAGGGCCCAGGGCCCAGGGCCCAGGGCCCAGGGCCCCAATGAGCGTGATGCCTGTGAGTCAACAAGATGACTCACAGGCATCAGGCTTCTTGTGGTGCTTCCGTCCCGAGGCCTCTGCGGTGGCCATCCGATGCCACCCTGGAAGCGGGTCGGCCAGAGTCTCCCGTGGCGTCGTCCGGTGCCGCGCGAATAACTCTGGAGTGGTGTTCCCGGCCGGCCTATGGTGGCGCGGTGCTGATCCGACGCGAGACCCCCGCCGATGTCGACGCCATCCGGGCCGTGCATGCCGCGGCCTTCTCCGCCGCCGACCACGGCCCTGCCGACGATCCGGATCACGGACCGGACCGCGATCCGGGCCACGGGCCGAACGACGATCCCGGCCACGGGCCGAACGACGAACCCGGCCACGGGCCTAGCGCGGACACCGCCATCGGGAGCGCCGACGACGGTCGCGACGGTCGCCTGCCGGTCGAGGCCACGCTGGTCGACGCGTTGCGCGTCGACGACGGGTGGCTGCCCGCGTACTCCCTGGTGGCGGTCGATACGGACGGCCTGGTGGTGGGTCACGTGGTGGCCACGCGGGGCCGCGTGGCCGACGCGCCGGTGGCGTTGGGCCTCGGACCGCTCGGCGTGCTGCCCGGCCGGCAGCGGCGCGGGGTCGGCAGCGCCTTGATGCACGCGGTCCTGGGCGCGGCCGACGCCCGAGACGAGGCGCTCGTGGTGCTGCTCGGGCACCCCGAGTACTACCCGCGTTTCGGGTTCCGGCCGGCCGTCGAGCTGGGCGTCACCCCGCCGCAGCCGTGGGGCCCGCAGTACTTCATGGCCCGACCGCTGACCGCCTGGGACGGATCGATCCGGGGCGAATTCCGCTACGCCCGCCCCTTCGACGACCTGTGACCGGACCGCACCCGCTGTCGCACCGATCCTGTCGGTCCGTCACGAGAGGATGGCGGCATTACCGACCAGACCGGAAACGAGGATGCAGCCATGGCCCGTGAAGTGCAGATTACGTTCGACGCCGCCGATCCGGCCGCTCTGTCGGCGTTCTGGGCCGACACCCTCGGCTACGAGTTGCAGGGCCCGCCCGGGGGCTTCGACTCGTGGGAGGCCGCGCTGGACGCGATGGGCGTGCCTCCCGAGCGCCGCAACGACACGTCGGCGGTGGTCGACCCCGCGGGCGCCGGGCCACGGCTGTTCTTCCAGCGGGTGCCGGAGGGCAAGCAGGCCAAGAATCGCGTCCACCTCGATGTGCGGGCCGCGCCGGGGCTGACAGGCGACGACCGGATGGCGGCCCTGGAGGCGGAGGCCGACCGGCTCACCGCTCGGGGCGCCAGGCGGCTCGCCCGACACGAGCCCGCTCCCCCGCTCGGCGCCGGCCACATCGTCATGGCAGACCCGGAGGGCAACGAGTTCTGCCTCGACTGAGCGGGCGTTCTCCCAGCTCACTGCCGCGACGATCGGCCGCCATGCGAACATGTGTACGTGTCGCACGACGCCCACATCCTGCACGCCGACCTGGACGCCTTCTACGCGTCGGTCGAGCAGCGTGACGACCCGCGCCTGCGCGGGCGACCGGTGATCGTCGGCGGTGGCGTGGTGCTGGCGGCCAGCTACGAGGCGAAGGCGCGGGGCGTGCGCAGCGCGATGGGCGGTCAGCAGGCACGACGGCTCTGCCCGGACGCGATCGTGGTGCCGCCCCGGATGTCGGCGTACACACAGGCCAGCCGGGCGGTGTTCGAGATCTTCCGGCAGACCACGCCGCTGGTCGAGGGGCTCTCCATCGACGAGGCGTTCCTCGACGTGGGCGGGCTGCGCCGGCTGGTCGGCACACCGGCCGACATCGCCCAGCGGCTGCGCCGGGAGGTCCGCGACCGGGTCGGCCTGCCGATCACGGTGGGCGTGGCCCGGACGAAGTTCCTGGCGAAGGTCGCCAGCGGAGTGGCGAAGCCGGACGGGCTGCTTGTTGTCGCCCCCGACGCCGAGACGGCGTTCCTGCACCCGCTGCCGGTGGAACGGCTCTGGGGCGTCGGCCCGGTCACCGCCGCGAAGCTTCGGGACCGCCGGATCCGCACCGTCGCGGACGTGGCCCGGCTCGGCGAGGCCGCGCTGGTGTCCCTGCTCGGGGCGGGCGCCGGCCGACACCTGCACGCTCTCGCCCACAACCGGGACCCCCGGGCGGTGCAGGTGGGCCGCCGCCGGGGCTCGATGGGCGCGCAGCACGCGTTGGGGCGTACCCCCCATGCGCCGGCGGAGCTGGACGCCATCCTCGCCGGCCTGGTCGACCGGGTCACCCGGCGGATGCGGGCGGCCGGACGGTCCGGACGCACCGTGGTGCTGCGGCTACGTTTCGGCGACTACACCCGCGCCACCCGCTCGCACACGGTGCGCAAGGCGACCGCGGACACCACCCCGCTGCTCGCCGCCGCCCGGACACTGCTGCGGGCCGCCCTACCGGAAATCGACCGACGTGGTGTCACCCTGCTCGGCGTCTCGGTCGGCAACCTGGACGACAACCCGGTGCAGCCCGAACTGCCGTTCCAGGCCGACACCGGAGCCGACCTGGACGCCGCCGTGGACGCGGTCCGCGACCGCTTCGGCTCGACGGCGCTCACCCGGGCGGTGCTGCTCGGCCGCGCTCCCGGTGTCGAGATGCCGCTATTGCCGGACTAGAACGCCCTGGTTGCTGCGACCGGAGACACATCACAGCAGGTCGGCGGTTTAGCCGACCGCACACAGGTGAAATCTTGAGGGGAATGCCTGACGAGGGGGGCCCATGTCCGACGAGACCAGCAACCGACCGAGCCGTAGCGCCGAACGCCCGGACGACGTGACCGACCCGCTGCTCTGGCAGCTCGCGGTCGACGTGCTCGAGGCCCACGAGGCCGACGACGAGGGTCACTGCCGCAACCTCCAGTGCGCCGGGCAGTCCTGGCCGTGTGCGGCGCGTACGACCGCCGAGCAGTCGTTGCGACTTGCCCGCAGCACCTCCGACTCGGTCGAGACGGCCATCGACGGTGGCGGGCGCGGCACCGGCTGGCCGGCCGAGGCCGCCGCACCGGCGCAGCGCTGGGGCTGGAACGGCGACGTGATGGCCCGCCGCGAGGCGAGGTCGGCCGCCTCGGCGGCGTGACCCGTCCCGCGAGGACAGCGCCAGACGAACGAACGCTCGGCCGGTGACCCGGCCGAGCGTTCGTCGGTACCTACGTCAGAGAGCGAGCCGCTGCCCCGGGAAGATCAGGCCCGGGTCCGCGCCGATCAGCTGACGGTTGCGCTCGTACAGGGCCTGCCAGCCGCCGCCGCGGGGGTGCCGCTCGGCGATCTCCGACAGGGTGTCCCCCGGCGCGACCACGTACGTGTCGCCGCTGGCCGCCGGGGCGGTCCGCTCGTGACCACGGGTGGCCGGCTGGTCGCCGCGGGACGGCCGCTCCTTGCCGGAGGTGGACGTCGACGACTTGGAGGTCGACTTCGTCGGGGACTTCGCGGTGGACTTCGTCGAGGTACCGCCCGACGAACCGCCCTTGCGGCCGCAGGTCGGCCACGCGCCGATGCCCTGCCCGTCGAGCACCTTCTCGGCGATCGCGATCTGCTCGCCACGGCTGGCCAGGTCGGCGCGGGCGGCGTACTTCTTGCCGCCGTAGCCGGCCCAGGTGCCCTGGGAGAACTGCAACCCGCCGTAGTAGCCGTTCCCAGTGTTGATCTTCCAGTTGCCACCGGACTCGCACTGGGCGATCGCGTCCCAGTTGACACCGGCCTGGGCCGGCGCCGCCGGGCCGAAGAGGGCGACGGCGCCGGTGACCGCGCCGACCGCCAGGGTACCGACGGCGACGCGGCGGGTGGTGACCCGTCGATGACGGGGGGTGTACGTAGACGTCATGGATCGTTCCTCCACGCCGGCGAGGTGAGCTGTCGGGTTCGGGCCGAGGAGCCCGGCCGCGCGCTGGCGGCTTCACCCCGAGGTGACATGCACCGAGGAACGTTGGGTCCCCCGCTCCTGCCCGGGTTCTGTTTCCGACGACCGGGGGCAGGATTAGGCGTTGCCGGTCGCGGCGTCCACGGTGGTGGACCCGACCGACGGTAGGCACGGTGGGTGACCGTCGCCCAACGCTTGTGAAGTTGTTCACCGGCTCACGCGGGGCGCTCCGGCCAGCGGTTGCGGACGACGTCCACCTGTGCACTGACCATGATGGACCGTTTCCGATCAGGTCCGACGTCCGCGTCCCGACCGGCCGGCGGACCCTCGGATCGGGGGCCGCCGGCCGGGGACAATCAGAGGGTGCGCGCCAGCCGGTCGGCGAGGGTACGGGTGAACCGGGCCGGGTCGGCCAGCTCGCCGCCTTCGGCGAGGACCGCCAGGCCGTACAGCAGCTCGGCGGTCTCGGTCAGGGCCGGGCCGGAGTCGCCCTGCTCGTGGGCCTTGCGCAGCCCGGCGACCAGCGGGTGACCCGGATTGATCTCCAGGATCCGCTTGGTCGAGGGGACCTCGTGCCCCATCGCCCGGTACATCTTCTCCAGCGTCGGCGTGAGGTCGTGCGCGTCACCGACCACACAGGCCGGTGAGGTGGTCAGCCGCGAGGACAGGCGGACCTCCCGGACACTGTCGGCCAGGGTCGTGCCCAGCCAGTCCACCAGCGCGGCGAACTCCTGCCGCTGCTGCTCACGCTCGGCCTCGGCCTGCTGCTTCTCCTCGTCGGTGTCCAGGTCGACCTGGCCCTTGGCGATCGAGCGCAACGGCCGGCCGTCGTACTCGCCGACGCGCTCGACCCACACCTCGTCGACCGGGTCGGTGAGCAGCAGCACCTCGTGGCCCTTGGCCCGGAACGCCTCCAGGTGCGGGGAGTTCTCGATGGTGGTCCGGGAGTCGCCGGTGGCGTACCAGATATCGGTCTGGCCGTCCTTCATCCGCGACACGTAGCCGGCCAGGTCGGTGGGCTCCGCCGCGTCGTGGGTGGACGCGACCGACAGGATCTCCAGCAGGGTGTCGCGGTTGTCGGCGTCGTCGATCAGCCCTTCCTTGACCACCGCGCCGAACTCGGTCCAGAAGGTGCGGTAGCGCTCGGCGTGGTTGGCCTTGAGGTCCTTGACGGTGGCGAGGACCTTCTTGACCAGGCGGCGGCGGACGATCTGGATCTGCCGGTCCTGCTGGAGGATCTCGCGGGAGATGTTCAGCGACAGGTCGTGGGCGTCGACGACACCCTTGACGAAGCGCAGGTAGGTGGGGACCAGCGCCTCGCAGTCGTCCATGATGAACACGCGCTTGACGTAGAGCTGCACGCCACGGCGGCCCTGCGGGGAGAACATGTCCAGCGGGGCGTGGCTGGGCAGGAACAGCAGCGCCTCGTACTCGAAGGTGCCCTCGCCCTTCATGTGCACGACCTCGAGCGGGTCGGCCCAGTCGTGGCTGACGTGCTTGTAGAACTCGTTGTACTCGGCGGCGTCGACCTCGTCGCGGGGACGCGCCCACAGCGCCTTCATCGAGTTGAGGGTCTGCACCTCGCTGGTGGGCGGCTCGCCCTCGGCGCCCGAGCGCTCGACGCTCATGCGGATCGGCCACGCGATGAAGTCGGAGTAGCGCTTGACGATCTCGCGGATCGTCCACTCGGCGGTGTAGTCGTGCAGGTTGTCCTCGGTGTCGGCCGGCTTGAGGTGCAGGGTCACCGAGGTGCCCGCCGGCGCCTCGTCGACGGACTCGATCGAGTAGGTGCCCTCGCCGGTGGACTCCCAGCGGGTGCCGCCGGTCTCGCCGGCCTTACGGGTCAGCAGGGTGACCCGGTCGGCGACCATGAACGCGGCGTAGAAGCCGACGCCGAACTGCCCGATCAGTTCCTGCGAGGCGCGGGCGTCGGCCGACTCGCGGAGCTGGCGCAGCAGCTCGGCGGTGCCCGACTTGGCGATCGTGCCGATCAGCCGGACCACCTCGTCACGGGTCATCCCGATGCCGTTGTCCCGCACGGTCAGCGTGCGCGCGTCCCGGTCGACCTCGATGGCGACGTGCAGGTCGTCGGTGTCGGCGACGAGGTCCTTGTCGACGAGCGTCGCCAGCCGCAGCTTGTCCAGGGCGTCGGACGCGTTCGAGATGAGTTCCCGCAGGAAGACGTCCTTGTTCGAGTAGATCGAGTGGACGACCAGCTGGAGGAGCTGACGCGCCTCGGCCTGGAACTCCAACGTCTCGGCCTGGTTGCTCACACCGTCTCCCTTCTCGGCTCGTACGGAGGTTCGCGCAAAGGATACGAGTCGTCACGGGCGCAGGTGTGTGCGCCTCCGGGTCGTATTCCCGATTCCCGTCCGTCCGTCGCGTGACCTACCTGACTTTGCTTAACAGAAGTCAGCCGGATAACGTTCCGGTCGAGAAGCCGCCACGAACCCTGGAGCACTCCATGAAGATCGCTGGAAGCACCGCCCTCGTCACCGGCGCCAACCGGGGCTTCGGCCGGCACCTGGCCGCCGAGCTCGTCGCCCGCGGAGCCACGGTCTACGCCGGCGCGCGCAACCCGGACAGCGTCGACCTGCCCGGCGTGACGCCGGTCCGGCTGGACATCACCGACCCGGCCTCGGTGGCCGCCGCCGCGAAGCTGGCCGGCGACGTGAACCTGCTGGTCAACAACGCCGGCATCGACAGCCGGGCGGACCTGCTCGAGGGTGACCTCGACCTGATCCGGCTCGAGCTGGAGACGCACTACGTCGGCAACCTGTCGATGATCCGGTCCTTCGCGCCGGTCATCGCCGGCAACGGCGGCGGAACCATCCTCAACGTCCTGTCCGTGCTGTCCTGGGTGAATTTCCCCCTGCACGGGTCGTACGGCGCGGCGAAGTCGGCCGAGTGGGCGATGACCAACGCGCTGCGCCTCCAGCTCGCCGAGCGGGGCGTCCGGGTCGCCGGCCTGCACGTCGGCTACATGGACACCGACATGGCCGCGACGGTCACCGGCCCCAAGTCCGACCCGGCGGAGATCGCCCGGATCGGCGTCGACGGCATCGAGGCCGACGCGTACGAGATCGTCACCGACGACATCAGCCGGCAGGTGCAGGCCGGGCTCGCGGGCGGCGTCGCCGCCCTCTACCCGCAGCTCCCCTGACCGCTGCCCCACCGGGAACGCGACGGGCCGCCGCCGGGATGCACCGGCGGCGGCCCTTGATCGGGTACGCGGTCAGCTCCCGCCGCGTACGCCGTCACACTCGCGGTCAGCAGCCACCGCAGGTGTAGAAGAGGATGTCCCAGTGGCTCCCCTCCTTGGTGTAGAGGTTGCCCGACGGCGCGCGGTACTGGTAACCGAAGCCGGAGATGTAGCCGACATAGGCGTAGTTCGCGGAGATGTAGTTCTGGATGCACGTGCTCAGCGCGATGTCGAGCTTGTAGCCGTTCCAGTGGCTGTACGTGCCCCCGGCGTGCCCGACCTCGGTTCCCGCGGTGATGGTGACCGCGCAGCCGCTGGCCCGCTTGAAGGTGATGATGCCGTCGATGGTGGCCTGCCGGACCCCGTCGAACGAGGTGCAGGTGGACACGTTGCGGTCGCTGCAGTTGCCGCTGGAGGTCCAGGAGATGCCGGCGGCGCGCAGCTGCGAGGTGGCGCTGGAATGGCTGATGGCGAAGGCCGGAGCGGCCAGGCCGAACGTGGCGCAGACCGCCGCCAGGGTGGCCACGAGCAGCGTGAGCACGCGGCGGCGCAGGGTGGATCGAGTGGGTGACATGGCACTCCCGTTCGCGTGAGGGGCGGAATTCTGCGAATCAGGGGCCGGCCTTGAAGGATTTCTACCAGAGATAGACGGGCGTGACCAGATGTCGGGTGGGGGCGCCCGACAGCACGCCCCCACCCGACGCCCTCAGCTGGCCTGCAGCGTCACGTCGTCGATCACGAAGCTGGTCTGCAACGACGAGTCCTCGGTGCCGGTGAACTTCAGGGTCACCGTCTGCCCGGCGAACCCGGCCACGTTGAACGTGCGCTGGGTGTAGCCCGAGGCGGCGTTCAGGTTCGAGTACGTCGCCAGGGTGGTCGAGCCCACCTGCACGGTGAGCTTGTCGTACGCCGTGGAGCTGGTCGTCTCGGCGGTGTCGATGTGCAGCCAGAACGACAGCGTGTAGCTGGCGCATCCGGCCGGCACGGTCACCGACTGGGACAGGGTGTCGGTGTGGGTGCTGCCGTACCCGTCGAGCCACGCCTTGTACGACCCGGTCCGGGCCGCCTGGCCGCTGGAACTGGTGATCACGCCGGAGGAGGCGGTCCACGGCGTACTGCCGCTCTCGAAGCCACCGTTGCCGATCACCTGCCCACCGGCACAGCCCCCGGAACCGGTCACCGTGAGGGTGAGGCTGGCGGTCCGGGTGACCGAGCCGGTGCCGGTGACCGTGACCGTGACGGTGCCGGTGGCGGCGCTGGACGACGCGGTCAGCGTCATCGTGGCCGAGCCGCCGGAGGTCACCGACGACGGGCTGAACGAGACGCTCACCCCGCTGGGCGCGCCGGACGCGCTGAGGCTGACCGTCTGCGCCGAGCCGGAGGTGGTCGCGGTGCTGACCGTGGCGCTGGTGCTGGCGCCCCGGGCCACGCTGAGCGCGGTGGGGCTGACCGCGACCGAGAAGTCGTTGGTCGGGGTGCCGGTGCCCACGGCGAGCTGCCACAGCGCGTACGCGACACCGTCCGCGGCCCGGTTCAGCACGGTGGCGCTGACGTTGGCGGTGGTGTCACAGGACCGGTGGTAGCAGGCGTCGTACGCCGCGTTGGCGGTGCCGCCCCACTTGGCCGCCTGACTGCTGGTCTTACGGGCGCTCGCGCCCGCGGCGTACCCGGAGGTCGGGATGCCGGCCTGCTGGAAGTAGTAGTCGTCGGACCGGCCCTGGCCCTCGACGTTCTCCTCCGGTTGCAGCCCCAGCGAGTCCCAGTACGCCTTCAGCGGCGCCGCCGTGGTGGAGCTGACCCGGTTGATGAAGTAGCCGCCGTTGGTGGAGCCGACCATGTCGAAGTTGTAGTAGCCCTTGATGTAGCCGCGCTGGGTGGAGTTGAGCGAGTTGACGTAGAAGCGGGAGCCGTTGAGGCCCTGCTCCTCGTCGGTCCACCAGGCGAACCGGACCTTCTTCGTTACGGTCGGGTTCTGCGCGGCGAGGACCAGGGCGTTCTCCAGCAGGGTGGCCGAGCCGGACCCGTTGTCGTTGATGCCCGGACCGGCCGAGACGCTGTCCAGGTGGGCGCCGAACATGACCACCTGGTCGGCCGGGCCGCCGGGCCACTCGGCGATGAGGTTGTTCGACGGGTACGTGCAGCTGGAGCAGTACTGCTCGCTGACGGTGTAGCCGGCCGCCTGGAGCTTGCCCTTGACGTAGCTGAGCGAGGCGGTGTAGCCGGCGGACCCGGCCCTCCGGTTGCCGCCGTTGCTGCTGGCGATGGAGTTGAACTGGGTCAGGTGCGCCTGGACGTTGGTGACGGAGATGTCCGGCGCCGCCAGGACGGCGGCGGACGCGGCGATCGGCCGGCCCGCTGTCGTCGCGGCGGAAGGTGACGCGGTCGCCGGCTGGGCGGCCAGCGTCACCGTCATCCCGGTGAACACGGCGAGCGCGATTCCCGCGCTCAGCGTTCTACCTCTCATGGGGGCTCCTCGGGGTCGGAGAGATAACCGAGACACTTACAGATATCTATGTCTGTGACATCGGACGTTCGTCCCGAACCCCCGCCCGTTAGACGGTGGGTACCGGCGTCGGCACAGGTGAGTAGAGGTGCCAGGATGGGTAGGTAACACCAGCAGGGGTCGTCGGGCCCGGAACGGGGGGCTAGCGATGAGGCCGGGTCGAGCGTGACACGACCCCGCACCGACCTGTTCGACGGCGGCGGGGCCACCGGACGGCTGATGGCGGAGCTGGACTGGGCCGACACACCGCTCGGCGCGGTGTCCGACTGGCCGCAGAGCCTGCGCTCCGCCGTACGGATGGTGCTCTCCTCCCGCTACCCGATGCTGCTGCTCTGGGGCGACCGCCTCTCGCAGCTCTACAACGACGCGTACTCGGCGCTGATCGGCGACAAGCACCCCGGCGCGCTGGGCGACGACGTACGGGTGACCCTGGCCGAGGGCTGGGACGTCCTCGCACCCCTGATCGAGCAGGCCATGGCGACCGGGGTGGCCAGTTGGGTACCCGCCCTCCAGCTCCTGCTGGAGCGCGCCGGCTACCGCGAGGAGGCCTACTTCAGCGTCTCGCACGCCCCGGCCCGCGACGACGACGGCCGCACCGTGGGCGTGCTGACGGTGTGCAGCGAGGTCACCGAACAGGTCGTCGGCGAACGGCGACTGCGGCTGCTGCGCGACCTGTCCCTGCGCGGCGACGGGCGCACCGTCGACGTGGACGCGACCTGCGCGCGGCTGATCGACGCGATCGACGGCCACCCGCTGGACGTGCCGTTCGCCGCGATCTACCTGCGCGACGGCGGAACCCTGCGGCGGATCGCCCACGCGGGCGGCGACCCGCGCGACGCGACCATCACCGGGTCGCTGCCGACCGTCGTCGACCTGGCCGACCCGGGCCCGACGGCCCGCGCCTGGGGGCTGCCGGACGCGGCGGCGGGGCGGCCCACCGACGTGACCGGCCTCGACGAGTGGCTGTCACTGCCCGCCGGCCCGTGGGGCGATCCGGCCCGCGCCGCGCTGGCGCTGCCGTTGCCGTCGGGTGCCGAGGACCAGCCGCTCGGCGTCCTGCTGGTCGGCGTCAGCCCCAACCGCTCGCTGGACGAGGCGTACCGCTCCTTCTACCAACTGTTGACGCAGCAGGTCTCGACGGCGGTGCGCAACGCCCAGGAGTACGAGCGGGAGCGACGCCGGGCCGAGACGCTGGCCGAGCTGGACCGGGTGAAGACCACCTTCTTCACCAATGTCAGCCACGAGTTCCGTACCCCGCTGACCCTCATGCTCGGGCCGTTGGCCGACGCCCTCGCCGACACCGCCGCGCCCCTGACGCCTCCGCAGCGCGAGCGGGTCGAGACCGCCTGGCGCAGCGCGACCCGGCTGTTGACGCTGGTCAACAGCCTGCTCACCTTCTCCAGCCTGGAGGCCGGCCGGGCTCGCAGCGACGCCCACGAGGTCGACCTGCCGGCGCTCACCGCCGAGCTGGCCAGCGTCTTCCGCGCCGCCGTCGAGCGGGCCGGGCTGACCCTGGACGTCGACTGCCCGCCGCTGCCCCACCCGGTCACCGTCGATCCGGTCAACTGGGAACGCATCGTCACCAACCTGCTGTCCAACGCCCTGAAGTACACGTTCATCGGTGGCATCCGCGTCGCGGTGGACGCCGACCACGACGAGGTACGCCTGACCGTCGCCGACACCGGCATCGGGATCGCCGAGGCGGACCTGCCGAAGCTCTTCGAACGCTTCCACCGGGTGCAGGGCGCGCGGTCGCGCAGCCACGAGGGCACCGGAATCGGCCTGGCCCTGGTCAACGAGCTGGCCCGGCTGGAGGGCGGCGAGGTGCGGGTGACCAGCCAGGTGGGCGCCGGCACCACCTTTACCGTGGCCCTGCCCTGGTCGGCGGCACGGCGCGTGGCGGCGACCGGTCCGTCCCTCGAGGGGCGGGGCGACGCGGCACGCGCCGCCGTCCAGGAGGCGACGGGCTGGCTGACCGACCCGACCGGAGAGGTCGCCGAGCCCGCCGCGGCGCCCGGTCCGGCCGCCGACGAGCTGGCCGGCGCACGGATCCTGCTCGCCGACGACAACAGCGACATGCGCGCGTACCTGAGTCGGCTGCTCGCCGCGCAGGGCTGGCGGGTGCGGTCGGTCACCGACGGCCGGCAGGCCCTCGACGCGATTCACCGGGAGCTACCGGACCTGGTGCTCACCGACGTGATGATGCCCGTGCTGGACGGCTTCGACCTGGTCCGCCGGTTGCGCGCGGACCCCGCGACCCGATCGCTGCCGGTGCTCGTGCTCTCCGCGCGAGCCGGCGAGGAGGCCAGCGTGGCGGGTCTGAGCCTGGGCGCCGACGACTACCTGGTGAAGCCGTTCGCCGCCGCCGAGCTGATCGCCCGGATCCGGACCGCCATCCGCCGCGCGCGCACCGAGGTACCCGGCGACGCCGCCCCCGCGCCGAGCGCCCCTGGCGACCCGGCCCCCGCCGACGCCCCGACGCCGACCACCTCCGCCCGACCCACGGCGGTCGAGGTCCAGCCCGGTCCGAGCGCGCCCCGCGCGGATCGCGTGACCGGCGATCCGGCCGCCGAGTCCACGGCCGATACCCCGGACGACGACGGGCTCGGCGACCGGCTGGACGCGCAGTGGACGTACCCGTCCGTGCCCACCTCGGCGGCCGCGATGCGACGGGACGTCCGGCTGGCGTTGGACGACCTGGACGTCGACGGGGACGTGGCGGAGGATCTGCTGCTCGCCGCCTCCGAGGCGATGAACAACGCCGTCGAGCACGCGCAACGACCCAGCCGCCCCGAGGTGCGGGTCCGGCTCCAGGTGGGCGACACGCTGGTCCGGATCTCGGTACGCGATTTCGGCACCTGGCGGGACCGTCGACCGGCCATGGACCGTGGCCGGGGCGCCCTGCTGATGAACGCCTACGGCGAGGTACGGCTCGTCTCCACCGGCGAGGGGACGACCGTGACCATCGAACGCCGGCTGCTCTGATCTACCGGAGCGGCCCGCTCCCGGGTCCGGGCTACGGCCGCCCCGGCACCAGGTACCGGCGACCCGCGCCGGCCCGTGGTCAGAGCCGGCGACCCGCGCCGTCGCGGGCGACGATGCCGTCGAGGCGCTGCCCGGGAGCGAGAGTGGTCGGGTCGAACCAGAAGATCACGACCTGCTTGTCGAGACTCCAGCGCGCCACCGTGGCGTCGACCTGTCGACCGTCGACGCTGCCGATGATCCGCGTCGCCGGGCCGACGAAGTAGCCGAAGGTGGGCACCGGGAAGACCGACTCGCTCTCGTCGTACCCGATCTGGTGGAAGCCGGGGCTCCGGTCGCTGCCCTCGACGTCGTTGACCAGGATGTCCGTACGCACCGTGCCGTCCGCGGCACGGCGACCGGCGGCCAACCCGATGCTCACCCTGGGTGCCGCCGGGACCGTCACCGCGACGAAGAAGTAGACCCGCCGGTCGGTGCCGTGCCCCATTCCCGAGTCGATCACCTGACCCAGGGGCTTGGGATCCGGCACGCCACGAGCCTTCGTGGGCGGTGGCGTCGGCTCGTCCGACGTCGCCGCGACACCGGTCGGCGACGAGGCCACGGCGACCGGGGACGCGGGCTCCGTCGGCGCGGAATCGCGCGAACCGCTCGGGTCGACCGTCACCGCGGTGACGGCGACCAGCCCGGCCGCGAGTGTCGCCGCAGCGGCTCCGGTGACCCGCCGACGGGTCCGCAACCGTCGCCCGTCGCGCATCACCCGGGCCAGGTCGATCATGGCGTCGGGGCGCTCGGTCGCCCGCATGGCGTCCCGCAGCCGATCCAGCTCGCTCATCGGCGCGCCCCCTCGTCGGTGGTACGCGGCGCGGCGGTGCGCAGCTTCTCCAGGGCCCGTGAGCTGGTGCTCTTGACGGTGCCCACGGACACGGCGAGTTCTCGGGCCACCTGCACCTCCGGCAGGTCGAAGTAGTAGCGCAGCACGACGATGGCCCGCTCCCGAGGGCTCAGCGCGCCGAGGATGGCGACCAACCAGCGCCGGGTGGCCACGTCGTCGGCCACGTCACCGTGTCGCTGCTCGGGCACCTCGTCGGTCGGGTACTCCCGCATCGGCCGTCGCCACCGGTCCACCAGGTGGTTGACCAACGTGCGACGCGCGTACCCGTAGGCGTCGTCGTCGTGGATCCGCGACCACGACGCGTACGTGCGGACCAGCGCGGTCTGCGCGGCGTCCTCGGCCTGGTGGTGGTCGCCGGTCATCAGGAACGCGGCGTGCACCAGCCGCGCGGACGCCGCCCGCGCGAACTCGACGAACTCCGCGTCACCCCGCGCCACCGCGAACCCTCCCCCGTGCCACATCACCTCAGACGGGTGCGGCCGCCGAAAGGTTGAGATCCGGATCACTTCAACTTTTCGTCGCCACGACCCGTCTTCTCCTGTGCGCCCGCCTCCAGGCGACGCGCGAGGGGAGAGACATGTCGACGAAGGGTACCCGCCGGTGGCATCTGGCCTCGGCGGCGTCACTGCTGGCGGTGGCGCTGCTCACCGGATGCACGGGGCCAGCGGCCGGGCAGCCCGCCGGAGACCCCGCCACCGGACCGCGACCTGGTGACCAGGCCTCGAACCGGCCGACCGGCGTCGGAATCCTCGGCACCCGCAGCACGCCCAACCGTCCGGTCAGCTATCCCGCGACCGGCGGCAACCGCTGGACGATCGCCGCGGCCGAGACGACGCGCGGTGGCGCGGAGAGCGGCACCCTGCTGCGCTACCGGGTCGCCGTGGAACGCGACATCCATGGTCTCGCGGCGGGTGACATCGCCACCGCGATCACCGCGACGTTGAACGACCCGCGCGGATGGACGGCGGGCGGGGACTGGAGGCTGCGGCGGGTGGGCGCCGACGATCCGGCGGACTTCACCATCTACCTGGCGACCCCCGGCACCCGCGACACTCTCTGCCAGGACGTACCGGACGGCTACACGTCCTGCCGCAGCGGCAACAAGGTGGTGCTGAACGTGGCGCGCTGGGTGTCGAGCGTGCCGGACTACGGTGCGAGCCTGACCACCTACCGGCAGTACATGGTCAACCACGAGGTAGGGCACCGGCTCGGGTTCGGCCACGAACGCTGCCCGGGATCGGGCCGGCCGGCGCCGGTGATGCAGCAGCAGACGTTGGGCCTGCACGGTTGCCGTGCCAACGCGTGGCCGTACCCGAACGGCGCGACCCGCTACCACGGCCCGTCCGGGGCGTACGACGACGCGATCCCCCGGCGCGAGGGCGCGTACCCGAAGCACTGACACCGCCGGTCAGGGTCGGCGGCGGCGCTCCTGCTCGAGTCGCTCGTCCAGCCGACCCAGCTCGTAGATGGCGTTGAGGCTGGTCGGCAGGCGGCGGACGTTGTCCGGCCCGGGATCGGGATCGGAAGATGGCGTCGGGTCGGGAGTCGGTGCGGGACCGGCCGAGGGACCGGCAGCGCCACGGCGGCGCAGCAGCAGCACCGCCAGCCCGACCAGGACCGCCGCCACCAGGAGATAGGACACGGGCGGCCAGCCATCGCGGACGGGGTCGGTGATGGCCGGCGCGACGATCGGCGCCGGGGTGTCGCCGCCGCGCGGGGGCACGGCCGGGTCGCGTCCGTTGGTGCCCGCGCGCCCGTCGGGGCGATCGGGCGGGACCGTCGCCCGGGCACCGGCAGACGACTCGGCGGGCCCGGGGTTCGCGCCGGGCGTCGACCGGCTGGGCGCGGTCGCGGGTGGTCGGCTCGGGCCGGAGGTCGGGGCACGGGTGCCGCTCGGCGTCGGGATCGGTGTGGTCGTCCCACCGCCGCCCAGTAGGTCGCCGACGATCCGGCCGACACCGCCGACCAGTTCACCGAGCGGACCCGGTGTGGCGGACACCGTCGGCGTCGGCGCGGGTGTGGGCGTGGGCGCGAGGGCGAGGGCGAGGGTCAACGCGAGGACGACGACGGCAGGCATCCATCCACCTCCGATGTGCCGATGCGAGGCACCGTATCGCAAGGTGGGACGCCCTGGGGTGCCACGCCACGCCACGCCGCAGCTAACGCCGATAGCGGCGCGTCGTCGGCTGTTACCCAGCGGTTACGCGGCGGCGAGGTGCCCGTGTCGGGGCGGGACGACGGTGACGACAGAGGGTCACCGGCAGAGCCGCCGCGACGTGACCCCGGGACACCGAACGGAGAACCACGATGAGGATCAGGAGCGCACTGACCGCGACAGCGGTCGTCCTCGCCGGAGTGCTCGCCACGGCGGGCAGCAGCGCGGCGGGCACCAGCAGCGCGGCGAGCATCAGCAGCGCGACGGGTGCCGGCTCGGCGCGCGCCGCCACCGAGGCGTACTGCGGGATCACCTGGGGCAGCGGGGAGAAGTCGGCCGGCGCGCTCAGCGACGCCCCACTTGTCGACGTCCGCACGGGCCGGCACGACTGCTACGACCGGGTGGTGTTCGAGTTCGCCGGCCCGGTCGACGGGTACACGATCGGCTACGGCGAGACCTGGACCGAGGGCGAGGGGCTCGCGCTGTCGCCGTACACGGCCGGAGGCGCGCTGCTGCGGGTCTCGCTGCGGGCCCCGGCGTACGACGCCGATCACCTCGGCACGGTGCCGTACCCGGTCGGCACGCACGTCACGAACCTGCTGCGCTACCCGACGCTGCGGGACGTGGTGTTCGGCGGCAGCTTCGAGGGCTACACCACCTTCGCCGTCGGCGTACGGGCCCGGCTGCCGTTCCGCGCCGTCGTGCTGAGCGGTCCGGGCACCCACAGCCGGATCGTGCTCGACGTCGCCCACCAGTGGTGACCGACGGGGGCCGGCGCCCACCACGTTCCGGCGGGCGCCGGCCAGCGTCGACCGGCTAGCCCTGCGGGGCCTCGTCGGCCAGGTGCCAGACCTCGCGCATCGGGGCCCACCAGTCCCCCGAGCCGGGCTCGGCCAGCGACTCCTGGCACGGGTCGGTCAGCTTCCACCACTCCTGGGTCTGCGGGTCCGCGGCGATCAGCCGCAGGTCGGCCTCGTAGTCGTCGCCGACGTACTCGTAGTAGCCGAAGAGCAGGTCGTCGTGAAGGAAGATCGTGTAGTTGCGGAAGTTCGCCTCGCGCAGCGTCTGCTCGACGCTCGGCCAGACGGCGGCGTGTAACCGCAGGTAGGTCTCCCGCTGCTCGGGGCGGAGTCGGATCACGCAGCCATGACGTCGCACGTCGTGCCCTTTCGTGTGAGGGGGATGCCCGGAGGCACCTGACCGTAGCGGTTGGACGGTGCTCAGATGAGGACCCGACCGGCCGCCGATGACGACCGTTCCGCCAGGGTTACGCACAGTGGTCACGGGTCTACCCTCGACTGATGGAGGGCCGCGTACTGGTGGTCGAGGACGACGTCTCCATCCGGGAGGTCACCGCCCTCGGTCTGCGCCGCGCCGGCTTCCGGGTCGACACCGCCACCGACGGACGACAAGCGCTCATGACCTGGCGAGCGCACCCGGTCGACCTGATCGTGCTCGACGTCATGCTGCCCGAACTGGACGGCCTGGAGGTGTGCCGGGAGATCCGGCGGACGAGCCAGGTGCCGATTCTCATGCTGACCGCGCGCACCGACACGCTCGACGTGGTGGTCGGTCTGGAGTGCGGCGCGGACGACTACCTGCGCAAGCCCTTCGACCTGCCGGAGCTGGTGGCCCGGGTCCGCTCGGTGCTGCGGCGGGTGAGCGCGCCGACGCCGTCGCGCACCATCGCCGTCGGCGACCTGGAGATCGACCCGGGCGCATTCGTGGTACGCCGCGACGGCCGGGAGGTGGAGTTGACCGCGACCGAGTTCCGGCTCCTGCTGGAGCTGGCCCGACGCCCCGGCCAGGTCTTCACCCGGGAGCTGTTGCTGGACCTGGTCTGGAACCACCGCTTCCTGGGTGACTCACGGCTCGTCGACGTGGCGGTGCAGCGGCTGCGTGCGAAGGTCGAGGACGATCCGGCGCACCCGCGGCGCATCCGCACGGTACGCGGCGCGGGCTACAAACTGTCCGGCGGTTGACGGGAGGTCGGTGATGGCCGTACGCCCGGTGCCGCCCGGCCGGCTGCGGCGCCGACTGACGATCGCGTTCGTGCTGGTCGCCGGGGTGTCCGCCGGCCTGCTCGCCGGCGGGACCGGGCTGCTGCTGCGGCAGTCCTGGTGGGACGCGTCGCTGCGGCAGGCCGCCGCCGACGCCCGTTACCAGCTCGTGCTCGCCGGACAGTTCCCGCCGTTGACCGAACAGCGCGACGCCGAGTTGCTCACCAGTTTCGAGGGCAGCGGTCGGCACGTGGTCCTCGTCGACGGCGTCATTCGTCCCTCCCATCCCGGGTACGCCCCCGCCCTGGGCGCGCGCCTGCGGGCGTCGGTCGCGGACGGGCAGCTCGCGTACCAGCGGTCGACGTCGGCGCAGCGCCCCCGCCTGCTGGTGGTGGGCGGGCGTGTCCCCGGTTCGACCGCTGAGCTGTACGTGATCACCGTGGAGGACGACATCGCGGCCGACCTGAACCAGGTGTACGCCGCGCTGCTGGCCGGCTGGGTGGTGGTCGTCCTGGTCGCCGCCACGGTGGGTAACCTCCTGGCCCGCCGCGCCCTGGAACCGGTGGGCCGGGCCAGCCGCGCCGCCCGGGCGCTCACCGAGGGGCTGCTCGCCACCCGTCTGCCGGTACGCGGGCGGGACGAGTTCAGCGCGTGGGCCGCGTCGTTCAACGAGATGGCCGAGGCGCTGGAGGCGAAGATCGCCGCCCTGTCGGCCGCGCAGGCCCGGGAACGACGGTTCACCGCCGACGTCGCGCACGAGCTGCGTACCCCGGTGACCGCCCTGGTGGCGGCGGCCTCGCTGTTGCGTGAGCAGCTGGACCGGCTGCCCGACGACGCCCGGCCGGCCGCACGGCTGCTGGTCGGGGACGTGGTCCGGCTGCGCCGCCTGGTCGAGGACCTGATGGAGATCTCGCGGCTGGACGCCGGGCGGGACCGCCCGAGCGTCGAACCGGTGGACGCGCTGGCGCTGCTAAACGCGATCGTCGCGGCGCGCGGCTGGTCGGACCGGGTGCTGGTGACCGGCGATCCCGTCGCACTGCGCACGGACCCTCGCCACCTGGAGCGTGTGGTGGCCAACCTGGTCGCCAACGCGGTCGAGCACGGCGGCGGTGAGATCTGCGCGAGCGTGCGCGCGGCGGGCCCCGGCGTCGTGTTCGAGGTGGCCGACCAGGGGCCTGGCATCCCGGACGCGCACCTGCCGTTGGTGTTCGACCGATTCCACAAGGTCGACGCCGCGCGCTCGGCCTCGGGCAGCGGCCTCGGTCTGGCGATCGCCCGGGAACACGCGGCGGTGCTGGGCGGGGTGCTGAGCCTGCACAGCGCGCCGGGCGTCGGCACGCGGTTCCGCCTGGAACTGCCCGCCCACGGCCTCGGCCCGCCGAGCCCGACCCGACCCGACCCGACCCGACCCGACCCGACGAGAGCGTGAAGGAGGGGAGGCGGGATGAGCCGCTTCGGCGCGAAGGGGCGTGACGGGTGCCGTGCGGCGGGCGGCGCGATGCTCGTCGCCGCGCTCGTCCTCGCCGGCTGTGGCACCCCCCGTTCCGGTGTCCTGGGCGCGGCGCCCACCGTGTCGCCACCGACGGTCGCGCCCACCGCAAGCAGGGCGTCCAACGCCCCGGCTCCGGCGTCGGAGCCGGGAACCCCGCCGCCGACCAGCGCCACCCCGCCGCGTCCGCCGACGCCGGCGGTCACCGGGACCCGCCGGCCGGACCCGGTGACGATCGAGCTGTGGTACGTCCGCTCCGGGCGGCTCGTGCCCACCCGGCGCACCCGACCGGCCACCGTCGCGACGTCCCGGCTCGCCCTGACTGAGCTGTCCGCCGGGCCGACGCCGGCCGAGGCCGCCACCGGGATGGTCACCCTGCTGCCGAGCACCGTCGAGGTCACCCGCATCGCCGACGGCGTGGCGACGCTCGGTCCCGTCCCACTCGCCGACGATCCGCCGGACCGTCGGCGGCTGCGCGAGGCGCAGGTGGTGTGGACGCTCACCCAGTTCCCCACCGTCCGGCGGGTCCGCTTCCCCGGTGGCGCACCGGTCGGTCGGGCCGACTACCCGGGACTGCTCGCGCCGATCGTGGTCACCGGGCCGAGCGTCGGCGAGAGGGTCACCGCCCCGCTCACCGTCAGCGGCACGGCGGACGTGTTCGAGGCCACGGTCAGCGTCCGGGTGCTGGACGACGCCGGCCGCCAGGTGGCCGCCGCCTTCGGCACGGCGAGCTGCGGCAGTGGCTGCCGGGGCGACTACCGGGTGGTGGTGAACTGGCGTACGACCAGGCAGCAGCACGGCACGATCGAGGTGTACGAGGTGTCGGCCCGCGACGGCACACGGATCAACACGGTGGCCGTGCCGGTGCTCCTCGCTCTGCCCGACAGCTGAGCGCAAAACGCGACCGTTTTGCTCGCTCGATGCGACGCACCTCATAAAAGCCTGCAGGAAGGGCTCCGAGCGAACTAGGGTCAGTACGACATCGTTTCACCGGGGGGGGGTGCCAGTGCTGGAGGGTCAGCAGGTGAGCGCGGGCGTCGGCGTGCCGGCCGCGCGGTCGGCCCGGTGCACGAGCACCGACCTGTTCAGCGTGGTGATCGACCTGCTGCGCGAGGTCGGCTACGACCGGATGACCATCGACGCCGTGGCCGCCCGCGCCCACGTGAGCAAGGCCACCATCTACCGACGGTGGGACGGCAAGGCCGAGCTGGTCGTCGCCGCCCTGAGCGACCGCCAGGTCGGCGTGCTCAACCCAACCGACACCGGCTCGCTGCGGGGCGACCTGCTCGAGCTGCTCCGCGCCACGGCCGCCATCTGCGTCGCCGACTGCGACCTGATGCAGGCGCTGACCTTCGCGATGCGGACCAGTCCGGAGTTGGAGCGTCTGGTACGCCACCAGGTGCTGCCCGCCGGTCGGGTGGCCAGCACCGCCGTCCTCGTCCGCGCCGCCGCCCGTGGGGAGATCCCCCCGGAGGCCGGCGAACGGGACCTGTTCCACGATCTCGCGCCCGCGCTCCTCATGTCCCGACTGGTCGCGCACGGTCTACCCGCCGACGACGCGTTCCTCACCCAGGTCGTCGACCAGGTGCTGATCCCGGTCCTGACCTACCGGCACGACCGCCCGTCCCAGGCCTGATCCATCAACATCCGCACCACGGAAGGCTTCACCATGCCCGGAACCACCTCGACCGCCCCCGGCGCCCCCGGCGCCGGGACGTCGACAGGCGCCCCGCACCCGCGGCGCTGGATCGCCCTGGGGGTCATCGCGGTCTCGCAGCTGATGGTCGTCCTCGACGCCACCATCGTGAACATCGCGCTCCCCCAGGCTCAGGCCGACCTGGGGATCACCGACGCGAACCGGCAGTGGGTGATCACCGCCTACACGCTGGCCTTCGGCGGTCTGCTCCTGCTCGGCGGCCGGATCGCCGACTACTGGGGGCGCAAGCGCACCTTCCTGGTCGGCATGACCGGCTTCGCGCTGGCCTCCGCGCTGGGCGGCCTCGCCACCACCGGTGGGATGCTCTTCGCCGCCCGCGCGTTGCAGGGCGCGTTCGGCGCGCTGCTCGCGCCGGCCGCCCTGGCCCTGCTCACGGTGCTGTTCACCGAGGCCACCGAGCGCGCCAAGGCGTTCGCCGTGTACGGCGCGATCGCCGGTGGCGGCTCCGCGGTCGGGCTGCTGCTCGGCGGGGTGCTGACCGAGTACGCCGACTGGCGCTGGTGCCTGCTGGTCAACATCCCGGTCGCCGCCGTCGCGATCGCCTTCGCCCTCCCGCTCGTGCCGGAGAGTCGGGCGCACGGCAACACCCGCTACGACGTGCCCGGCGCGGTCGTCGTCACCGCCGGTCTGGTCTCCCTCGTCTACGGCTTCACCAAGGCGGCCGAGGACGGTTGGGACGCGACCGCCACGCTCGGCTTCATCGCCGCCGGTGTGGTGCTGCTGGCCGCCTTCGTGGTGATCGAGCTGCGCACCAACCACCCGCTGCTGCCGCTGCGGATCATCCTGGACCGCAACCGGGGCGGGGCGTACCTCACCTCGACGCTGATCGGCGCGGGCCTGTTCGGGGCGTTCCTCTTCCTGACCTTCTACTTCCAGGTGGTCCTGCAGTACAAGCCCCTGGAGGCCGGCCTCGCGTCGCTGCCGGTCACCGCCGGTGTGCTGATCGCCGCGGGTGGCGCCAGCCAGCTCATGCCGCGACTGGGCGCCAAGCCGCTGATGGTCGCCGGTGCGGTGCTCGCCGCCGCGGGCATGCTGGTGCTGACCCAGATCGACGTCGACACCTCGTTCCTCACCCACCTGCTGCCCGCCCAGGTCGTCCTGGGCCTGGGGCTCGGCTTCACCTTCGTCCCGCTGTCCAGCCTCGCGCTGGTCGGGGTGCCGGAGCACGACGCCGGCGCGGCCAGCGCCACGCTCAACGCCACCCAGCAGGTCGGTGGCTCACTCGGCACCGCGCTGCTGAACACCTTCTACACCAGCGCGGTCACCGCGTACCTGGTCGGTAAGGCGCCGAACCCGGTCACCCAGGTGGAGGCGCTGGTGCACGGGTACCGCGTCGCGTTCGCCTGGGGCGCGGTACTGATCGTGCTCGCCGGGCTGGTCACCCTGGTCCTGGTGAAGGTCCGCAAGGAGGACATCCCGGCCGGCAACGCCGTGCACATGGGCTGAAATCGGGTAGCGTCCCGACCATCGTCGAAGATCCGTTGAGGAGACACATGTCCACGGCTGCCGACCAGATCATCCACGCGCTACGGGCGGGCCACGAGGAGCTCGCCGCGCTCGTGCGCGACCTGAAGGACGACGACCTGCGCCAGCCCTCGGGGGCCAGCGAATGGCAGGTCTCCCAGGTGCTCAGCCACCTGGGCAGCGGCGCCGAGATCGGCCTCGCGGGGCTGAACGCCTCGATCGAGGGCACGCCCGCCCCGGACGGCGACTTCAACCGCGGCGTGTGGCAGCGCTGGGACGCCATGTCCCCCGAGGAACACGCCGCCAGCTTCCTGGCGTCCAACGAGCGTCTGGTCGAGGCGTACGAGGCGCTCGACGCCGAGACCCGCGAGTCGCTGCGGATCAACCTCGGCTTCCTTCCCGAGCCGGTCGACGTGGCCACCGCCGCCCGGTTCCGGCTCAGCGAGTTCGCTTTTCACCAGTGGGACGCCGAGGTGGCGTTCAACCCGTTCGCGGCGGTGACGCCGGAGGCGGTGCCGCTGCTCCTCGACCAGATCGGCGGCATGCTGAGCTGGACCAGCCGGCCCACCGAACTGGCCGGCCGCGAGGCGACCCTGCTGGTACGCCTGCGGGACCCGGAGCGGACGTTCGGGCTGCGGCTGGGCGAGCCGATCACGCTGACCGACGCGCCGGAGCAGCCGGACGGCGAGTTGTCCCTGCCGGCCGAGGCGTGGCTGCGGCTGGTGGTCGGCCGGCTCGGGTCCCGCTACACGCCGGACGGTGTGCAGGTGAACGGCCCGGTGACCCTGGACGACCTGCGTCGGGTCTTCGTCGGCTTCTGAGGATGACGCGCGGGCCGGTGCTCCCGGCCCGCGCGTACCCTCGTCAGCCCTTGACGCAGACGACCTGCTTGAGGTGCGCGACCACCTCCACCAGGTCTTCCTGCTGGGCCATCACGGCGGTGATGTCCTTGTACGCGCCGGGGATCTCGTCGACCACCCCGGCGTCCTTGCGGCACTCCACGCCCGCGGTCTGCGCGGCCAGGTCGGCGGTGCTGAACGTCCGCTTCGCCTGCGCCCGCGACATCCGCCGCCCGGCACCGTGCGACGCCGAGCAGTACGCGTCCGGGTTACCCCGACCCCGCACGATGTACGACCCGGTCCCCATCGAGCCGGGGATGATGCCCAGGTCACCCCGGCCGGCCCGGATCGCGCCCTTGCGGGTGACCAGCACGTCGACGCCGTCGTAGCTCTCCTCGGAGACGTAGTTGTGGTGGCAGGAGATGGGCTCGTCGTAGCCGACCTGCGGGAACTGCTCGCGCACCACGTCGCAGAGCAGGGCCAGCATGACGGCCCGGTTGCGCCGCGCGTACTCCTGCGCCCACCACAGGTCCCGCCGGTACGCGTCCATCTCCGGCGTGCCGGCGAGGAACACGGCGAGGTCCCGGTCGGGCAGGTCGGCGTTGTGCGGCAACCGCCGGGCCACGCCGATGTGCCGCTCGGCCAGTTCCTTGCCGATGTTGCGGGACCCCGAGTGCAGCATCAGCCAGACCCGGCCCTCGTCGTCGCCGCCCTGCTCGAGGCAGACCTCGATGAAGTGGTTACCGCCGCCGAGCGTCCCGAGCTGCCGCTGGGCCCGCGTCTCGAGCTGCGCCACCCGACGGTCCAGGCCGGCGAAGCGACCCCAGAAGTCGTCCCAGCCGGCCTGCTCCAGCCCACGGACCCGACGCGGGTTGACGGCCTCGGGCCGCTGGGCGAAGCCGACCGGGATGGTGGCCTCGATCGCGGACCGCAGCCCGCCCAGGTCGTCGGGCAGGTCGACGGCGGTCAGCGAGGTGCGTACCGCCGACATGCCGCAACCGATGTCGACGCCGACGGCCGCCGGCGAGACAGCCTGTCGCATGGCGATCACCGAGCCGACCGTCGCGCCCTTGCCGAAGTGCACGTCCGGCATCACGGCGACACCCTGCACCCAGGGCAGCGCGCCGATGTTCCGCAGCTGCTTCGCGGCCTGCGGCTCGATGGCGTACGGGTCGGTCCAGACCCGGACCGGCGCCCGGGTCCCGGCGAGCGGGGTGAATCCCATGATGGTCTCCTTCTGTCGTGCGGGTGACCGATATCGATCATGCGCCGGCCGGCGGCGGCCCGGCGGCGGTACGCGGATACGAAAGGGCCGCCCGATCCCGGTGGGATGGGCGGCCGGCGGACGCGCTGAGCGTCGGCGTCAGTCGCGCCACCCCGACCCGTTGCCCCGCAAGGTGCGATAGGCACGCGGGACAGTGATGTCGAGCGCGAGGGCGCCGGTGGGGAGCAGACACCGGCGGGCGTCGGTGCGGACGCGGCGCGACATGGCGTACTCCCTCCGGGGTTGATCAGTTGGCCGTGCGCCGATGAGCCTAGAAGGGGCGGCGGCGAGTCCGCAATGGATTATCGCCGCCGCCCCGAGCGACCGCGGGCGGGCGATGGTGGTCGAGTCCACCTTTGCTCTGCTTCAATCCAGGCAACACCCTGACGTCCGATAGTCGGACACCCGGTGTTTCCTCCGCTGAAGCAGTGCAAAGGATCCGACGCGCAGGTGGCCTCCTCCGGGGCGGGACGGTGACGGAGCCGACGAACCGACCGTCGTCGTACTGGCCCTACGCGGCGGCCACCAGCCGGAACGACTGCGCCGCGGTGCCGTTGCAGGTGTACTGGATGAGCTGGACGCTGTCCGCCGTGGATGCTCCCGGCACGTCCAGGCACTTGCCGCTGCTCCGGTTGACCAGGCGGTAGTAGCCGCCGCCCTCGGACTCCGCGCGCCACTGCTGGTTGACGCCGCCGCTGTAGGACCAGAGCTGGATGGGGGCCGAGTCGGCGGTGGACCGGTCGGTGACGTCGAGCACCTGCGCGCTGTTGTTCCGGTTGTTGACCCGCAGGTAGCCGTCGCTGGTCGGGACGAACTGGTACTGCTGGGCGGTGCTGTTGTTGCAGGCGTACTGCTGGATCGCGGTGCCGTTCGCGGTGCCGGCGGCCCGCGCGTCCACGCACTTGCCGCTGCCCCGGTTGACGACGGTGTGCCAGGCGGTCGGCGAGATCGGGCCGGCGCTGCCGGTCGGGGTGGGCGTGGGGGTCGGGGTCGGCGACGTGCCGACGCCGGCGAGCCAGTGCAGCCCGTCGATCAGCAGCTTGTTCTGCTGGGCGCTGTCGAAGGTGGACGACAGGCCGGTCTTGGTGCCGTAGTCCATCTTGTTGTGCCCGAAGTTGGCGTAGATCATCTTGTACTGCCGATTGCTCCAGACCAACGGGTAGTAACCGCTGTACCAGGACTGGTTGGGATCGGTGCCGACCGGGAAGCTCGACGGGTCGACCGAGGCCAGGATGTCGATGTTCGAGTTCTGCCGCAGGTCGTTGCTCCACGAGTACCACTCGCTGAACGACGACGAGAACGTCGCCGGCAGGTTCCGGGTGGCCGCGTGGGTGCGGTTGTCGACGCGCATGGTGACCCGGGTCGGGAGCCAGGTGTTGGTCCGGAACGAGCCGGAGCCGAGGAACGTGTTGTAGTACCAGCTCCAGCTCGACGGGTTGTCGGTCCAGGCGCTCACGTGGAAGCCCATCCACGCCCCGCCGTTCTGCATGTACTGCTGGAAGGCGGGGCGCTGGGCGGCGGGCGGCGCGTCGTCCAGGAACATGACGACCTTGTACTGGGCCAGGTTGGACGTGTTCAGCAGACTCCAGTTGTTGGTGGCCTCCCAGGAGAAGCCGTACTGGGCGGCGGCCTGCGGGAACCAGGCGCGCGCGTCCTTGACGAAGTCGATGTGCGCGTCGTCCCAGGTGCCGTTGTAGAAGGCCAGGACCTTGAACGTCGGCGCGGCCTGCGCGCTGCGGGCGACGCCGAGGCCGACGCCAGCGCTCACGGCCACGACGAGGGCGACGAACACGGACAAGATCCTTCTGGTACGAACGGAGAGTTCTGCGATCACCTGATCGTCCCTTCGGTCGGGACGCGCGCCGCCGCGTCAGACGTATATCTGTTTACAAGGTTTACAGATAGACGAAAGGTTATGCGTTCCCGACGTGCGGCGTCAATCGCCAGGACGGCGATCGGGTGGGATTCCTGCGGCAACGGGTACTCCGGCCCGATGACCAGCCCGGACGCCGTCGACGTCGACACGCCGCTGGCCGTGGACGTACCCGCCGCGCCGCACGACGCCAGCGGCGAGCGGGTGCCGATCCGCGACCTGGCCGCCCTCGCCCCGGCGGCGCGACCCGCGCGTCGCTGGACCCCCGGTCGGGTGGTGGCCACCCCCGCCGCCCTGGACCACCCGCACGGACAACGGATCGTCGACCGGGTTCAGGCGCTCGGCATCGAGGTGGAACGGCTCCGCTCCAACCGACTCAGCGGAGTACGCGGGCAGACCGACCGCGAGACGTACGCCCGGGCCAAGGCGACCATGGCGATCGTGGTGAGCCCGCCGTCCCGCCGCGACCTGCAACCCATCGCGCCCAGCGCCGACTGGCGCGTCGACCTCGCCGAGGGCTGCCCCGCGCACTGCCAGTACTGCTACCTGGCCGGCTCGCTCTCCGGCCCGCCGGTGACCCGGGTGTACGCGGACCTCGACGACATCCTCGCCGGACTGACTCCGTACGCCGGGCGCGGCACGGTGACCAGCCGCGACGCCCGTCGCGCCGACGAGGGCACCACGTTCGAGGCGTCCTGCTACACCGACCCGCTGGCGCTCGAGCACCTGACCGGCAGCTGGCAACGGGCGGTGCGGCACTTCGCCGACTGGGACGCCCCCGTGCAGTTGCGCTGGACCACCAAGTACGCCGACGTGGACAGCTTCGTCGGCCTGCCCCACCACGGGCGCACCCGGGTCCGGTTCAGCGTCAACTGCGCGCCGGTCAGCCAACGGTTCGAGGGCGGCACCGCCCGGGTGCCGGACCGGCTCGCCGCCCTGCGCCGGCTCGCGCTCGACGGTTATCCCGTCGGGCTGACCATCGCGCCCATCATCGCGCTGCCCGACTGGCGCGAGGCGTACGGCGACCTGCTGGACCAGGTCCGCGCGGCGGTCGACGGGGTGCCGGAGCTGGACCTGACCGCCGAGCTGATCACCCACCGGTTCACGCCCGGCAGCCGGGAGGTGCTGCTCGGCTGGTACCCGCGTACCCGGTTGGAGATGGACGTGGCGGCACGCAGCCGCAAGCACGGCAAATTCGGCGCGGTGAAGTACGTCTACCCCCGGGACACGATGGCCGAGCTGCGAGGGTGGTTCACCGACGAGCTGGCCACGCGGATACCCGCCTGCCGCGTCCTCTACTGGACCTGACCGCCGGGACTCAGCCGACCGACGAACGGGCGACCGGCGCGGCGAAGAACGTGTCCGGGTACGGCTCGTCACGGAGGCGGTAGTGCCACCACTCCCGGTCGTAGTTCACGAATCCGGCGTCGGTCATCAGCCGTCGCAGCAACCGCCGGTTGTCCCGGGCGGTCCCGGTGATCCGGGGGTCGTCGGTGTGCGCTCGGGCGTCGAAGCAGTCGAAGCCCGTACCCATGTCGATGCTGTTGTCCGGGAAGCGTCGCGCCCGGGGCGCGGTGCAGGCCACCAGCGACTGGCCGGGCCGGTACGGGGGCTGGCTGGCGGCGGGCTCGTCGACGAGGGTCAGGTCCATCGTGCTGCCCCGGCTGTGCGCGGTCGGCGCGCCGATGTAGCCGTCGGCGAAGAGCCGGTCCTTCGCCAGGTCCGGGTAGAACTCGGCCTTGGTCTGCTGCTCACCGGGACGCTTCGACCAGGCGACGAAGTCGTCCACCGCCGGCTGCGGGCGGTAGCAGTCGTACACCTTGAGGCGGTGGCCCCCGGCGAGCGCGGCGTCCTGGACCCGGCGCAGCGCCTCGGCCGCCGACCGGGTGAGCAGGCACAGCGGTTCGCGGTAGCCGGCGATCGGCCGCCCCACGAAGTTGTGCGCCGTGGCGTACCGGATGTCGGCGTGGATGCGCGGGTCGACGTCGGTCAGCACCACGAAGCCCGGCAACCCGCCCGCGCCGGGCGGGGTCGCGCTCGGGCGGGTGGTAGGGGCGTCAGGCGTCGGTCGAGGGCTCGCCGAGACCGGGGTGGCGACCGTCGGCGTGGGGCGTGGCGGCGAGGAGCAGCCGCCGAGCGCCGCGGCGAGCGCGAGCACGGCGACGCCACCCAACCGTCCTGACCTGCGCACAGGTCCTGTCTACCAAAGCCGGTCGGTGACGCGCGGTAGATCGGTCGGCGCGTCCCGCGCCTGGTCCAGCGGGCCCGCTCACGCGCCGCGCGTCAGCGGAACCGGGTGGACGGCGGTCTTCGTCGCCTCGGGCGTCTCGACCAACTGGGCGGCGAGGAAGCGCAGGGCCGCCTCGTCGTCGTCGATACCCCCGGCCTCGTGGCCGTTGTAGCGCCACACCGACAACTCCGTCGGCCCGGCGTGGGAGTTGTGGGCGGCGTAGACACCCGAGGGCGGCACGATGTCGTCCATCAACGCCACCGAGTAGCGGGTTGGCCGGCGACAGCGCCGCGCGAAGTTGACCCCGTCGACGTACGACAGAGTCGTCAGCGTCCGCTCCTCGGCGTCGCGGTGGATCGCCAGGTAGTCACGGATCTCCCGGTACGGGTGGGCGTCGGTGACCACCACGGCGCGGGGGATGTCGCACAGGAACGGCACGAGGGCCACCACCGCCCGCACACCGGGCGCCAACGCGCCGGCCGCGAGCGCCATGGCCCCGCCCTGGCTGTGCCCGAGCACCGCCAGTCGGGTCGGGTCGACCATGGGCAGGGTACGGGCGGCGTCCACGGCCCGTACCGCGTCGGTGATCAACCGTCGGTAGTAGTACGTGCGTGGGTCGGCGATGCCGCGCGTCGCCACGCCGGGCGCCTGCGCGCCCGTCGCGCCCAGGTCCGCGGTGTCGCCCCGGCTCCAGCCGGAGCCCTGCCCTCGGGTGTCCATCTGTAGATGGGTGAACCCGGCGGTCGCCCAGAGCAGGTTCTCCAGGGGGTGCCCGCGCCCGCCGCCGTAGCCCACGTACTGCACGACTGTCGGCAGGGCGGTGCCGGTGCCGTGGGGAACCCGGAGCCAGGCCCGTACGGGCTGTCCGGCGAAGCCGGGGAATGTCACGTCGTACACGTCGATGGCGGTCAGGCCGGTCACCACGGGTTCGAGCCGGACCGGCCACGCCGCCTCGCGCGCCTGCACCAGGGTGCGCGCCCAGAAATCGTCGAAGTCGGCGGGCTCGCGCACCACGCCGCGGTACTCGCGTAGCTGCTCCTCGGGCAGGTCCGTGTACATGGCGTCCTTGTCTGTCACGCGGGACGGTACGGCGAGACGCATCCGACAAATTACCGGAATATTTCCGCAACTCTGCCGAACGCTATGACCGACCTGGCGTGTCGTCAACCCCCCTCGGTGAGGCAAGATGACCCGAGGAGCGGGCGTGCCGTTCCGGGACACGGGACGGGCGACGCGGGCGGTGGCCCCTCCCGGAGCGGTGAAGGAGACACGGGTGGACGCGGACGACGGACGCAGGGTGACCATCACCGCGATCGCACGGGAGGCCGGCGTCTCGGTGCCGACCGTGTCACGGGTGCTCAACGGCCGGTCCGATGTGGCCCCCGACACCCGGGAACGCGTCGAGGAGCTGTTGCGCCACCACGGCTACCGACGTCGCAGCAGCCGCAGCGTCCGCCGCGCGGGCCTCGTCGACCTGGTCTTCAACGACCTGGACAGCCCCTGGGCCGTGGAGATCATCCGGGGCGTCGAGGACGTCGGGCACGGCGCGGGTGTCGGCACCGTCGTCTCCGCGATCCACCGGCAGCCCACCGCGGCCCGGCAGTGGTTGCAGAACCTGCGCACCCGGGCCACCGACGGGGTCATCTTCGTGACGTCGCACCTGAGCCCGCCGCTGCACGCACAGCTACGCCGCCTCAACGTGCCGGTGGTGGTCGTCGACCCGGCCGGCGTGCCGGCCATGGACGTGCCGACCATCGGCGCCACCAACTGGGCGGGCGGGCTCGCCGCGACCGAGCACCTGCTGGCGGTCGGTCACCGCCGGATCGGATTCGTGGCCGGACCGACACACCTGCTGTGCAGTCGGGCCCGACTCGACGGCTACCGGGCCGGGCTGGAGGCCGCCGGAGTGCCGGTGGACGACGCGCTGATCTACCCGGGCGACTTCTACCACGCCTCCGGCTTCGCGGGCGGCACGGCGCTGCTCGACCTGGCCGATCCGCCGACCGGCATCTTCGCGGCCAGCGACCAGATGGCGTTCGGCGTCTACGAGGCCATCCGCCGGCGAGGGCTGCGGGTTCCCGACGACGTCAGCGTGGTGGGATTCGACGACCTGCCGGAGGCCCGCTGGGCGTCCCCGCCGCTGACCACCGTCCGGCAGCCCCTGGTGGAGATGGGCCGCCTCGCGGCGCGGACGGTACTGCGGCTGGCCCAGGGTGAGGGCATCGATTCCCCCCGGGTGGAGCTCGCCACCGAACTGGTCGTCCGGGACAGCACCACCGTGCCGTCGACCGGGTGACCCCCGTCGTTCCAACGGCCTGAACCGGGTCGGATACCTGGTTCCGCCGCTACCGGTCGGGATACCGGAAATTCCGGCAACCGGCGTCGCGGTGAGCGGCCCTCGCCGCCCACCGCGCCCAGCGGATCAGTGGTGGTGTGCGCGTACGGCCCGACAGATGGTCACCGGCAGGGCGGGCGCGCCGTCGACCGGCGCGGGATCCTCGGCCGTCGGCGCGATGCCTCCGGCGGCGATCCGGTCCAACGTGTCCAGCCCGGCCGCGTCGACCGTCCCGAAGATCGTGTAGTTGGGGCGCAGCGCCGAGTCCGCGTACACCAGGAAGAACTGACTGCCGTTGGTGTCCGGACCGGCGTTGGCCATCGCCAGCACGCCCCGCGCGTAGAGCCGGCGTACGCCGGTCGGGTCGGTGGGCGCGGGCGGCAGGTCGGTGGGCAGCTCGTCGCGGTACCGGTACCCCGGTCCGCCCTCGCCGGTGCCGGACGGGTCTCCGCACTGCAACACACTGAGCGTGGGGTACGCGGTGAGCCGGTGACACGGGGTGCGGTCGTAGAACCGCTTACCGACCAGGTGCAGGAAGCTCTGCACCGTGCACGGCGCGGCAGCCCGGTCCAGGGTCAACCCGATCGGCCCCTGGTTGGTGGAGAGCGTCACGCGGACGGTGCCCCGGTCCGGCGTACGGCGCGGGTCGGGTGGCAGCGGCACGGGTCGGGCGGCCGGCTCGTCGGGCGTCTCGGTGTACGCGCACGGGCCGTGCGTGGTGCGCGGCGGGCGGTCAGCGGCGGGCGGCGCCGGAGCGTGCGCCACGCTGGCGACGCCGGACGCGTCGACGGTCGCGCCCGGCGCGGCCAGCGCGGTGGCCGAAGCGCCGACGACCAGCGCCGCGGCGATCGCCGTCACGCCCGCGAGGCGGGTCAGCGCACGTACCGACGGGCGGGGTGCCGCCGCGCCGGAGGGCGTTTCGCGTTCACTCGACACAGGGATCCTCCTGGGACTCGCGCTGCCAGAAAGACCGGAGTCTATGGATGCCGCGGCCGGTTGTCGATCGCTGCGGCCGGTTGCCGGCCGTTCAGGACAGCCGGCGGCGACGGTGCCACAGCAGCCCGCCGAGCAGCACCAGCACCCCCGCGCCACTGAGCGCGGAGACCGACCAGAGCCAGCCGGAACCGGTGTGCGCCGGACCGCTGGCCGCCGCCGGGCGGGGCGGACCGGGCGCGGCCAGCACGGACGGGGTGGCCGACGGTGTGGCGGTCAGCTCTCCCGGCTCGACCAGGCGACCGACACCGGCGTCGCGGGGCAGCGAGAAACCCCAGTCCAACAGGGCCGCGCCCTGCTCCCAGCCCCGCTTCGGCGTCGGCTCGGCACCCAGCAACGTCACCACCAGTCGGCGACCGTCGCGTTGCGCCGCGCCGACGTACGTGTGCCGCGCCAGGTCGGTGAAGCCCGTCTTGCCGCCCAACGCGCCCGGGTACCGGTAGATGAGCTGGTTCTCGTTCTGGATCTGGAAGCCCTTCGTCCGCTGTGCCGGCTGCGCGGGGATCGTCGCCAGGTCGGTGAGCGCGTACCGGCGGAACGTCGGCTGCGCGAAGCAGGCCCGGGCGATCAGCGCCAGGTCGTACGCGCTGGTGAACTGGCCCTTGCCATCCAGACCGGACGGGGTGACGGCGTGTGTCTGGAGCGCGCCGAGGTGGTGCGCCTGCTCGTTCATGGCGCGCACTCCCCCGGCCGCTCCGTCCGGGCCTCCGCCGAGGCGGGCCAGCGCGTTCGCCGCCTCGTTGCCGGAGTTCAGCAGCAGCCCCAGCCAGATCGTCTCGATCGTGTAGCGGCCACCCTCGACCAGACCGACGGCGGACGAGCCGGGCTCGATGTTCATGTCCGCCGCGGTGACGGTCACCGTCTGGGCGGGGTCGAGTCGGGGCATCATCGTGGCCGCCAGCAACAGCTTCTGGACGCTGGCCGGTGTGCCGTACTCGTGCGGGCCGCAGCCGCCGAGCACCCGGCCGGAGTCGAGGTCCGCGACCAGCCACGACGTGGCGGTGATCGCTGGCGGCGCGTCCACGCCGGGCGGCACGACCAAGCCGCTGGTCGCCAGTGCGACGCCGCCGACCACCCGAGCCTCGGGAACGGCGGGCGGGGGCGACGGGCGCGGCGGCCGGGACACCGTCGGCGCCGACGCCCGCGGACACCGCACGGCCGGCGGGGCGGCAGCGGTACGGGTGGCCGCAGCCGCCGTGCCGACAGCCGGCGCGGGAGCGAGCAGGACGGCGGACGCCGTGACCGCCAGCAGCGCAGCAGCTCTCATGTGCCCGACCCTAGTCAACAAGATCGCCCGGCGGGGGCGGTTGGCGGGTCGGCGGTGCGGTGCTCAGGCGATGGTGCGTAGCCACCGCCGCTGCCAGGGTGTCTCGACCGCCTTCGGGTGGTAGCCGGCCCGGACCCAGGGCACCGCCCGCTCGGCCGGTAGTCCGTCGAGGATCGCCAGCGCGGCCAGCGCCGTGCCGGTGCGGCCGATCCCGCCCCGGCAGGCCACCTCGACGCGTTCGCCGTCGCGTGCCCTCCGCAGCGCCTCGCGCAGCGCGTCGAGCGCGTCCGCACGGTCGACCGGTACCCAGAAGTCGGGCCAGCGGATCCGCCGGTGTGGCCAGGTCGGTTCCGGACCGGGCGCCAGCAACAGCGCGAAGTCGGCCGGCGAGGCGGTCGCGGCGATGCGGCGTCCTCGTACCCGCGCCCCGCTGGGCAGTACGAGCACACCGGGCTCCTGCGGCCAGGTCTGCGCGGCATCCATCGGCACATTGTGCCGCGACCGAGGGCGGGTCATCGTGCCCGGCGGGCACAGAAGCGCGCCGATGGCCGGCGCCCCCGGGGGCGCCGGCCATCGGTCGGGTCGTGCGGTGGGTCAGCTGTTCCAGTACTGGCCGACCAGGTCGGCGGCCTGCTGCTCCCACTGGGCGTACGCGTCCGGGTAGGCCGAGACCTGCACGGTCTGCGCGGCCTCGGTCAGCGGCATGTCCTGCCAGCCGTCAACCTGGCGCAGGCCCTTGAGGAACGCCGTCGTGGAGTACTCCGGGTCGGTGATCTGCTCCGGCGTACCCCAACCGCTCGACGGGCGCTGCTGGAACAAGCCCAGCGAGTCGTGGTCGTTGGCGTCGCCGAGGTGGCCCAGGTTCTCCAGCTTCGACTCCTGCAAGCTCGTCGCGATCGAGATGACCGCGGCCCGCTCGGGCAGACCCGCCTTCTTCGTGGCCGCGATGATGGCCTTGGCGTTGGCGGTCTGCTCGTCGTTCAGGTCGATGTGCGACTGGTCGCCCTGGGTGCCGTGCGGGATCAGCTTGCTCGGGTCGGGCTTGTCGGCCTGCACCACGGCGACCGGCCGGGCGTCGGTGCTCGGGGCGGCGACATGGGCGATCGGGCCGGCGAAGACACCACCGGCGAACGCGAGACCGGCAACGGACAGCATGCTCTTACGGAAGATCGTGTTCATGGGGGTAGCTCCTTCGGGGGTAGGAAACACCCGCCTCACCACAGGGAACGGCGACGCGGATGTGCGCACCTCGTCCGGCGCTGCACAAACGGGGAGAGGTCTTCGTTCCGGGGGTCTGCAACGACCGGGTCCGGCCGACCATTCCCCTGGCGGGGTGGCCGTGGTCCTGCGATCGTCAGGGTGTGTAACGACCCCGGGCCGGCCACGATTCCGGCCCGGGGATGCACCCGGTCACACCCTGTCGCCGCCCGAAACCGGACATCATGCCCGAGACGCACCACCCGGCGCTGCCATCGTGCGACGTTCCGCCCGGAAACGGACGATACGGCGCGGCTGTTCCGCTGTGCGTCGGGCGGCTACGGCGGGGGACGGCCGTTGTAGCTGTGATGCCTGTGAGTCATCAAGATGACTCACAGGCATCAACGCCGCAGCAGTGGTCGCCGCCCCCTGGCATCGGAGAGCTGCCGGGTCGACCGCAGGTGCCGCGCGAGATCGGGTCCGCCACACGAGGGGCGTCGCATGGCAGGCGAAGGGCTAGCGCTCGTCCGAGGCCCAGGAGGCGCCCCGGTAGAGGGTGCCCCGCCCGTCGGGATCCGGCGTTCCCGCCGGGGGCGCACCGCGGCGAAAGAGATCCGGGTCCGATTCGGGGCTTCCGGCGGCGCGGCGGGCCTTCAGCACCCGCGAGCCGACGAACCAGGCGACGGCCGCGACGCACGCGACGATCACCACATTCTGGAGCGTGCCGACGTAGCCCTCGACGAGGTGCCAGTTGTCACCGAGCAGGTAGCCGGCGAGCACGAAGGCGCTGTTCCAGATCAGGCTGCCCAGCGTGGTGTAGAGCAGGAAGGTCCGCACCGGCATCCGCTCCACCCCGGCCGGGATGGAGATCAGGCTTCGGAAGATCGGGATCATCCGGCCGAAGAACACCGCCTTCACCCCGTGCCGCAGGAACCACGCCTCGGTCCGGTCGACGTCGCTGAGCTTCACCAGCGGCAGTCGGGCCACGATGGCACGCATCCGGTCGCGGCCAAGGGAGGCGCCGATCAGATAGAGCGCCAGCGCGCCGACCACCGAACCCAGGGTGGTCCAGAAGATCGCGCCGACCAGGCTGATCCGACCCTGCGCGGCCACGAAGCCGGCCAACGGCAGGATGACCTCGCTCGGGATCGGCGGAAACAGGTTCTCCAACGCCACCGCCAGACCGGCCCCCGGCCCGCCGAGCCGTTCCACCAGATCGCTGACGTACCCGACGATCCCGCCCTGCGGCGGTTCGGCCGCGGCGGCGGGGGTTCCGGTGGCGAGGACGGCGTGCGACGTTCGAATCATGTCCCCACGCTACGAACCGATCCTGAGAATCGACCATGAGGCGGACCATCCGACGCCGCGGGTCGCCCCCACCGGTCAAGGTGCGGAAAACCGCACCCCGCTGCGGCTCGCGGTGGCGCAGCCGCCGTGCGTACCCCTGGACGTCGCGGAGAACGCGCGGGCGCACGCCGACGCGGTCCGCGCGGCGCGCGCCCGGGTGGTGGTCTTCCCGGAGCTGTCCCTGACGGGGTACGAGTTGCAGGGGCCGATCGTGCCGCTCGACGACCGGCGGTTGACGCCACTTGTCGACGCGTGCGCCGAGGTGGGCACGGTGGCGCTGGCCGGCGCGCCGGTGACCGGTGACCACATCGGAGTGCTGGCGGTGACCGGTGACGGGGTGACGGTGGCGTACCGGAAGATGTGGCTGGGCGGCGTGGAGCCGCAGCGGTTCCGGCCGGGCGACGCACCGGGCGTGCTCGACGTCGACGGATGGCGGATCGGGCTGGCGGTCTGTAAGGACACCGGTGTCGCCGCGCACGCGCGGGCGATGGCGGCCCTGGGGATCGACGTGTACGTGGCGGGGGTGCTGGAGTCGGCCCGGGACGCCGCAGTGCCGGACGAGCGGGCGCAGCGGATCGTCGCGACGCACCGGGTCTGGGTGGCGATGGCGAGCTTCGCCGGGTCGACCGGCGGCGGTTACCGCGAGGCGGCCGGCCGCTCGGCCATCTGGACACCGAACGGTGACGTGGCCGCCCGGGTCGGCACGACACCGGGCGAGTGGGCGGCGACCTCGATCCACTGAGGCCGCCGGCGTTTCCTGTCGTACGGGTGCGGCAGGATCGGACGATGAGCGCGATCCCTGCTCGACTGTCCGTGGTCACCCTGGGCGCCCGCGACCTGGGCCGACTGCGATCCTTCTACCGGTCCCTGGGCTGGCCGGACCTGCCCGCCAGCGACGACGGCTGGTCGGCCTTCCTCCTCGGAGGCGTTCTGCTCGCCCTCTACCCGCTGCCCGAGCTGGCGGCCGAGGCGGCGCCGGGTGTCGCCGATCCGGCCGGTGGCTGGTCCGGCGTGACGCTGGCCTGCAACGTCGACGACCGCGCGGAGGTCGACGCGGCCTTCGAGGCGGCTGTCGCGGTGGGGGCGTCGGTCGTGGCGGGGCCGACCGACCGTTCGTGGGGTGGCCGCTCGGCGTACATCGCCGACCCGGAGGGCAACCGGTGGGAGATCGCCTGGGCGGGTACGGCGGTCTTCGACGAACGCGGCGCACTCGTCTCGTTCGGCGGGTGAGCCGTGCCGTGGTTGATCCCGGGCGACGCCCTTGACATGCTTCGGTCCATGACCGTTTTCCCGCCCACCTTCGCCGACGACGTCGTCGACCAGCCAGCCCAGACGCAGATCGAGGCCTTCATCGACGAGCACCGCCGCGCGCTCAACGAATCCCTGGACGGGCTGACCGAGGAGCAGGCACGACGCTCGCTGGTGCCGTCGCGGACGACACTGCTGGGTCTGGTGAAGCACGCGGCCTTCGTGGAGAAGGTCTGGTTCGACGAGGCGATCACGTGCCGGTCGCGCGCCGAGATCGGCATCCCGGCGACGCCGGACGAGTCGTTCATCCTCGACGACGGCGACACCATCGCCAGCATCCAGCAGGCCCACCGCGAAGCGTGCGAGGCGTCGCGCCGCGCGACGGCGTCGCTGGGTCTGGACGACGTGCTGCACGGCAACCGGCGCGGCCCGCTGCCACTGCGTTGGATGTACCTGCACGTCCTGCGGGAGCTGGCGCAGCACTGCGGGCACGCGGAGATCCTGCGCGAGCAGATCCTGCGCGACTGACGCCCCGGCCCGGCGGGCGTCGACGGATCAGAGCGCCAGCCGACCCTGGACGGTGTCCCCGAAGCGGCGCAGGGTCCAGCGGGCCGGCGGCCAGCCGCCGGTGTCGTGGTCGGTGACCCACTCGCTGATCGACGCCGGGGGCACCTCCAGGTCGAACGCCCGGAAGATCGGCTGCGCGGCGAGCGCGTGGAAGGCGCCCTCCACGGTCTCGCTGTGGCCGACCAGGACCACGGTGCCGCCCCGGTGCCGGTGCGCGATCTCCATGACGGCGCGGCTGACACGGACGACCAACTCGGCCCAGCTCTCGTTGCCGTCCTCGAACGGGCGGAACACTCCCCCACCGGCCACCGCGTGCTCGGTGCGGAAGCGGGTGACCGGCAGCCCGTCGGCGTACGGCGGGGTGTGCCAGGTGCAGAGGCCGCAGTCGGCCAGCGGCCGGACGCCGAGCGCCGCGGCGATGGGCTGCGCGGTTTCGACGGCGCGACGCAGCACCGACGAGTACACCGCTACCGACCCCTCGACGGCGTAGTCGTCGACGAGCCGCTGGGCCAGCCGGTGGGCCTGGTCGTGGCCGAGCGACGTCAACCCTCGGCAACCGTGCGGTCCGCCCACGATCCCGTCGACCTGGTGGACCGACTCACCGTGACGCACGAAGATCAGCCGTGTTCGCATCGGCCCATCATGCCAGCGACGCCGGCGGATGGATCAGCCGTCCGGATCGACGACGGCGTCAGTCGGCGTCCAGGACCTCGCGCAGCCGCGCGGCGAACTCCTGCGGCTTGCCCGCGTATCCGTGCTCGCCGCCGAGGAAGCCGCCATGGTGACTCGGGAACACCACGGCCTCCTGGCCGAGCAGCGCCGCCGTGCCGAGGGCCGTGCGTGCGGTGTAGGTACCGGCCGACTCCGCGCCGACCGCGACCACGATCCGAGTCGACGCCGCCGTGAGGACGTTCGCGTCGGGGCGGTAGTCGGTGATCGCCCATGAGCTGTTGGACAGCAACGGATCGTCTCGGCTGCCGTCGTCCTCGGTCGGCAGGCCGAACATCGCCGGGTCGGGCGCGGGCTGGGCGAAGTAGGCGTCGGTGAACTCGCCCTGCCACGACGTCATCGCGACGAAGGCGGCCATGCCGGCGCCGAATCCCTTGGCCTGGTACGCCTCGTAGAACGCGTTCCGAGCGCGCTCGGCTGCGGCGCCATCCGGAAGCACCGCGTTGATCGGCGGCTCGTGCGCCACCAGCGTGCCGACGTCGCCGGGGTGGGTCGCGACGAGTTCGAGCGCGGTCACCGCGCCGCCGCTGCTGGCGAATACGTCCACCAGCCCGGCGCCGAGGGCCTCGACGAGCAGGTGCAGATCGGCCGCCTGCTGCTGTGGCGTCTGGTCGGACCGACCGTCGCTCCGGGTGCTGCGGCCGAGACCGCGCGGGTCGTACGTGATGACGGTCCGGTCCGTGAGGTGCGGGGCGAGCGCGTCGAAACCCTCCGCCGTCATCGGCTGGCCGATCAGAAGCAACGCGCGACGCACGCCGGTCGGAGGCAGTGGACCTCGGACGTCGTAGACCAGGTCAGCGCCGGGTACGGCGAGGCGGTGTGTCTGCGTCGTCGTCATGCCGGTGAGACTACTCAGTCGTTGGCGCGATCGGTGGGTAGCTCACGTGTCTGGGCCAGCAACGCGTCGAGCTGGACGGCGGTCTGCCGGGGCAGCCGGCCACGGTCCACCAGCTCGCCGATGGTGTCCCGCAGGTCGGCGATGCGCCGCTCGCGGTCCCGGGTCCGTCGGTTCACGTCGGCGAGGTCGTCGCGCAGCTCCTCGGCGGTTCTGCGGTCCACGTCGCCACGGGCCACCGCCGCTGCGAGCACCTGGTCGAACTCGTCGCTGACCTGGCGGAAGCTGACCGGCACCTGCTGCCCGACGGCCGACGGCACGGCGCTGCTGGGGCGGGGCGACAGGGAGGTCGACGTCGCCGGCTTCGGCGACTGCGACTGCGTCCGGGGCGGGGGCGCCGTGGTGGAGGGCGACGACGGGGCGGCCACCGGCCCGGGGCCGGACGTGTCGGGTGCGCCGAGACCCTGGGTGAGCAACGCGCCGACGCCGACCAGCACGGCGAGACCGGCCGCGACGGCGAGCGCCAGGGGCCGGCGCGGACGGCGTCGAACCGGCGCGGACACGACCGGCGCGGGCCGGGCGGCGGAGCGGTCGATCACGGCTGAGCGGTCGATCAGGGTGGGCGGGTGGGCGGCCGGGACGATCCGGAGCAGCTCGGTGGGGGGCTCGACCGGCTGGCCGGCGCCGAACCGGCGGGCGAGCTGTGCGGCGCTGGGCCGACGGGCCGGGTCGGCGGCGAGGCAGGCGCGGGTCAGCTCGGCGATGTCGGCGGGTAGGCCGGGCACCCGCAGCGGCGGCACCGGCGTGCCCCGCCGGTGCACCTCGATCGCGTCCTCCCAGGTCTGCACGGGCAGCGGAGCCTCGCCGGTGAGCATGCGGTAGAGCAGCGCACCGAGGGCGTACACGTCGCTGGCCGGGTCGGGTGGGCCGGCGGCGAGGCGTTCCGGGGCGAAGTACGCGGGTGTTCCCATCACCGGCTCGCCGGACTGGCTGTCGAGCCCACCGAGGGCGGCGATGCCGAAGTCGAGCACCTTGGCCCCGGTGTCGGTGAGCATGACGTTGCCCGGCTTCACGTCGCGGTGCACCACCCCGATGCGGTGCGCGGCGGCCAGCGCGGCGGCGATGTGCCCGGCCACCCGGACCGCCTCGGGCCAGGGCAGCGGGCCGGAGCGCAGCCGGTCGGCGAGGTTGTGGCCCTCGACCAGCTCCATCACGAGGTACGGGACGACGACACCGTCGGCCAGGGTCGCCTCGGCGTAGTCGTACACCTGGGTGACGTGCGGGTGGGTCAACCGGGCGGCCGCGCGTGCCTCGCGCTGGATGGTGGCCCGCAGGTGCGGGTCGGCGGCGAGCTGGCCGGCGAGTACCTTGATCGCCACCGGCCGGCCGAGCACGTCGTCGTCGGCCCGCCACACCTCGGACATGCCGCCGAGACCGATCCGCTCGTGCAGCACGTAGCGGTCGTGGAGGCGGAGGGTGGGCGTGAAGGGTGACATGGCCAGACCAGTCTGCCCGGCGAGTGCCCGATCGACCACCCTACGTGTCCGGACCGGCACCGTTCGTCCTCGGAGTGCCGGAATGGGCGGGGTGTTCAGGAGCAGCGGGGCACCGGTCGGGGCTGGATCCGGTCGGCGAGCCGACGCAGGGCGACGGCGGTCAGCTGCCGGGTCGGGGCGAGCAGCGGCCGGCGGGCGCGCTCGACGACGACCGGGGCGTCCGCTCGGGCCGAGGAGACGTGGCGGTTCATCGCGTCCAGGGCAGTGACGTATCCGGTCGTAAATTCCATGGTCAACTCCTGACGTGAGGTCCGGTGGAGGCCCGGACGACAAGTTCGGTGGGAAGCAGCACGTGACCTGCGGCAGCGTCCGTGGGCGGGTCGAGCAGCAGTTCGGCGGCGATCCGGCCCTTCTCCTGCGCCGGCTGCCGAACGGTGGTGAGGCCGGCGGCCGCCGCCTCGGGCACGTCGTCGAACCCGGTCACCGAGACCGGCGGGTGGGTGCCGTTCGGTCGCCGGGCCAGGGCGTCGAGCACGCCGAGGGCGAGCACGTCGGAGCCGGCCAGCACGGCGGTGGGCGGCTCTGGCCGGTCGAACAGCCCGGCGACGGCGGCCGACGCGGCGTGGCCGCTGTTGCCGGGGGCGTTGAGCAGTGTCAGCTCCGACCAGGCGACGCCGACCTCGGCGAACGCGTCGGCGAATCCGGCGAGCCGGCCACGGGTCGTCGGGTGCCGGGCGTGCTCGAACCCGGCCAGGGTCACCGGACCGGCGGGCGCGTCGGGCAGGACGGAGTCCACGAGCAGGGCGACCCGCCGGTGGCCGAGACCGGCCACGTGCGCGGCGACGCTGCGCGCGGCGGCCCGCTCGTCGATGCCGACGAACCGCTTGTCGGCGGCGGCGTCCTCGGGTACGGCCGTGCTGACGTACGGCAGGCCGCGCGCCCGGATGACGTCCAGCGCCCACTCCTCGTCGGCCACGCAGTACACGCAGAAGCCGTCCACGGCGGCGTTCTCCACGGCTCGCCGGGCGTCGGTCTGCGCCCGCGGCAGGGGCACGAGCAGCATGCTGGTGCCGTGTCGCTCGGTCGCGGCGCCCACTCCGGCGAGGAAGCGGACGGCGAAGGGATCGGTGAAGGCGTACGACAGCTGCGACGTGAACAGCACGCCGATCGAGCCGACGAAGCCGCGGCGCAGGGAGCGGGCGGTCGGGTTGGGTCCCGGGTAGCCGAGCTGGCGCGCGGCGGCGAGGATCCGCTCGCGCAGGGCCGAGGAGAGCTGGTCGGGGCGACTGTAGGCATTGGACACGGTGCTGCGGGAGACACCGACGGCGTCCGCCACGGCTTGCAGTGTCGGCTTCACTCGACGCCCCTCTGTATCGATTCAGACTGGATCGATACAGAGACTAGCCCGACACGTCGGCAGCGGTCAATGCGAACGAACCCGCGCGCGCCTCAGGGCACCGTCACTGCGGGTAGGTCTCCTCCAGCAACCGGCCCAGGATCTCCGGCGTACGCTCCGGCGGCTCCGCCTCGACGCAGAGCCGTTCCATGGCCACGGCGTAGTAGTCGAGGTCGTCGCGCTTGTCCAGGTAGAGGGCGCTGGTCAACTGTTCGATGTAGACGATGTCGGGCAACTCCTGGTCACCGAAGCGCAGGATGGTGAAGGCGCCACCGGCCGCCGCGTGACCACCCGCGGCGAAGGGGATGACCTGAAGTCGGACGGTGGGCGACTTGGTCGCCTCGATGAGCGCGGTGAGCTGGCCCCGCATCACCTCGGGACCGCCGATCGGGCGGCGCAGCGCCGCCTCGTCCACCACGGCCCAGAGCAGCGGCGGCTTGTCCCGGAGCAGCAGTTGCTGACGCTGCATCCGCAGATCCACCCGGCGGTCGATCTCGGCGACACCGGCGCCGCCGTGCCCGAGCAACACGACCGCCCGGGCGTACTCCCGGGTCTGCAACAGGCCGGGGACGAACTGCACCTCGTAGCTGCGGATCAGTGCCGCCGCCGCCTCCAGGCCCAGGTAGGACTGGAACCAACTGGGCAGTACGTCGCCGTAACGGTGCCACCAACCAGGACTGTTGGCGTCCCGCGCGAGCTTGAGCAGCGCCTCGCGCTCCCCCTCGTCGCTGACGCCGTAGAGGGTGAGCAGATCGGAGACGTCACGTTCCTTGAAGCCGACCCGGCCCAGCTCCATCCGGCTGATCTTCGACTCGGAGGAGCGGATCTCCCACCCGGCGCCCTCCCGGGTCACCCCGCTGGACTCCCGCAGCCGACGAAGCTGGGCGCCGAGCAGCATGCGCAGCACGGTCGGCCCGGTTGTCGGGCCGCCCTCGGCGGGAACCATCGTCACTGTGCGGACCTCCGGATACCGACCACGTGGTCGGGCACCGAGCCCGACCGACGTGTAAGCATGCCATGGACCGACAGTGAGGTGAACTCCTCCGGACCGGCGATTCAGTCCCATCGCTGGGACCGCCCCGCGCGGCCGGTCAGTTGATCAGATGGTCGAAGTCCCCGTCGCGGGCGCCGAGCACGAAGGCGGCAATCTCGTCCACTGTGTAGATCAGCGCCGGCCCTTCCGGGTGACGCGAGTTGCGGACGGCGATGCCGGCCCCTCCGGGCAGTTCGGCGAGTTCGACGCAGTTGCCGCTCGGGTTGCTACGGCGACTCTTCTGCCAGGTCAAATGGGGCAACTGAGGGATCGGAACGCCATTGGGTGGCTGCTGCATGAGAGGCGTCTTTCTGCTCACGAGCCCGCCGGTGCCCGTGGGAGGAGCGGTGACGCGGCGAGGGTGCGGTATCGGGGTCGGGCCGTTATGCACGTGCATCTGCTATTGCATCTGCACCGGATGGCGAGCATGATAACGCACGTGATCGGTGCTTATCCGTTCACTTTGCGTTACCCCGAGCGGGGTGATGACCAGGGAAAACTGACCCCGACGCGGCAGGCGCGCCGCGCAGACCGAAGGCGGGAGGCGGTCGCGGCGATGGGAGGTCTCCTGCCGGATCCGATGAGCGTTGCCTCCGGCGTCTGTGCCGCGGGTGCCCTGCTCTCCTCCTGGCAACTGCGCCGCCGCGCCGTACGCGCCGAGGCCGAGATCGAGCACCTCCAGGCCGAGCTGGCCGCCGAACGCCACGCCGCCAGTCACGACCCGCTCACCGGGCTGCCCAACCGCCGCGCCTTCTACCGTCTCGCGGCCGCCCTGCTCACCAACGCCGACGGCCAGCCGCTGATCGCCATCGTGCTCGACCTCGACGACTTCAAGCAGATCAACGACCGGTACGGGCACGCCGCCGGCGACCAGGTGCTGATCAGCGTCGCGGAACGACTGGCCGGGTTCGCGGGCGACAACCTCGTCGCCCGCCTCGGCGGCGACGAGTTCGCGGGGCTGCTCGCCAGCCCGACCGTCGACCGACGCTGGATCGAGCACGCCACCCGACGCCTCAGCGAGACCGTCGCCGCGCCGATCCGGCTGACCGGGTGCAGCGTCCGGGTCACCGCGTCGGTGGGGCTCGCCCCGGTGACCTGTCCGGCCCAACTCACCGACGCGCTCAGCCGCGCCGACGCGGCCATGTACCAGGCGAAGAGCCTCTCCGGCCCGCGGGCGCCGCGACAGTTGGTCGACAGCGCCCTCTTCCGGGAGTAGCGGATCAGGCGGCGCTCGCGCCGAACCACCGGCGCAGCTGGCCCACCAGGTCGCCCTGATCGTCGCCGACCCACGCCACGTGGCCGTCCGGACGCAGCAGCACACCGGGTACGTCGAGCCCGTCACCGACGTCGACGAGGTGGTCGACCCGGTCCGCCCACCCGGCGGCCGAGAGGCGACCGGTCGCGTCGAGCAGCAGCCCGCGGCCGGCCCGCATCAGTTCGTAGAGACGTCCCCGGGTCAGCCGGACGTCCCGCAGGTGCCGCCCGAGCAGCTCGTGACCCGTGCCGAAGTCGTAGCGGACGCCGATCGCGGTGACCTTCTCGATCAGGTACCGGTTCACGTCCTCGAAGTCCATCAGCTCCGACAACAGGTGGCGTACCGCCTGCGGCCCCGGATCCGGTGACAGCAGGAACATCTGCGCACGGGTGTTGACGAGGACGTCGGCGGCCACCGGGTGCCGCTCGGCGTGGTAGCTGTCCAGCAGCCCGTCGGGCGCCCAGCCGGCGACCTCGGCGGCCAGTTTCCAACCGAGGTTGACCGCGTCCTGGATGCCGAGGTTGAGGCCCTGCCCGCCGGTCGGTGGGTGGATGTGCGCGGCGTCGCCGGCCAGCAGCACCCGGCCGACCCGGTACCGCTCGGCCAACCGGGTGGCGTCGCCGAAGCGGGACAGCCAGCGCGGCGAGTGCACGCCGAAGTCGGTGCCCGCGTACGCCCGCAGTTGCTGTTGGAAATCCTCGATCGTCGGCGGGACATCGCGGTCCTCGGCCACTGTGTCGGCGGGCACGAGGACCCGGTACACGCCGTCTCCGAGTGGCCCGAGACCGAAGCGGAGGTGGGTCCTGCGCACCTCGGCGACCACGTCCGCCACCGTCTGCGGGGGTACCCCCACCTCCATCTCGCCCAACAGCGAATCGACCCGGCTGGGTTCGCCGGGGAAGTCGACGCCGAGGAGCCGACGGACGGTGCTCCGACCGCCGTCGCAGCCGACGAGAAACCGCGACGTCAGCCGCGTGCCGTCGGCCAGTTCCACCGTCACCCCGCCGTCGTCCTGGCTCAGCCCGACGACCGCACAGCCGCGCCGGACCTCGACGCCGACCTCCACGGCGTGCTCCTCCAACAGGCGGTCCGTGGTGGTCTGCGGGATACCGAGCACGTACGCGTGGGCACTGTCGAGGCCGCCCGGCGGCGGCTTGGGGATCGCCGCGAAGTAGCCCCCGAGCGGATGCCGCGTACCCAGGGCGAGGAAGCGCTCCAGCAGTCCGCGCTGGTCCATGATCTCGATGCTGCGCGCGTGCAGGCCGAGTGAACGGACGAAGCGGGTCGGCTCGGCATCCCTCTCCAGCACGACCACGCGTACGTCGTGCAGTCGCAACTCACTGGCGAGCATCAGACCGGTCGGTCCGCCGCCGGCAATGACGACATCGATCACGATTCCCCCGATTTTCCCAGGTTTGGGCTTCGGGTGACGATTCTGCGGCACGACGGGGGTCTTGCCGCAAGACCCCGGGTGCGATATACGTTAGAGGTGGCAGGGAGCTGGATCTCCCTGCCGTTTCGCGTTTCCGGGCCGCTCAGCGCCGTTCGTCGAGGTCACGCAGTGCCACGTCGGCGAGGGTGACCAGGCCGACCGGCGACACCAGCCCACGGACGATCCGGGCGGCCGTCGCGCGATCGTCGGGGCTGCCGCAGGGGTCCAACGCCTGACGGGTCCAGTCGCTGAGGTCGTCGAGCGCGCGTACCGCGAGGAACCAGGCCAGCCGCGCCGCGTCGATGTCGACCGCGCCGTACCCGGCGCGCACGGCCCTCTCCTGCCCGGGGGTGATCGGCGCGAAGGCGAGCACCCCGCCCACGACGAACATCAGGTCACACTCGCGCGGGGCGAGCACCGCGTCGTCCCAGTCGATCAACCAGACCTGGCCGTCCGGGCCGAGCAGCAGGTTGCCCAGGTGCGGATCGCCGTGGCAGACCACTGTCGGCCCCGCACGGCGGCCGGCGAGCCGTTCGACCCCAGCGAGCAGCGTGGACACCCGGACGGCGTCCGCCGCCCAGGTCGCGGCCAGGTCGGCGACCAGCGGATCGCCCGAGTCGGCCTGGTCACGAAGCCGTCCGGCCACGTCCCGGGTCGCGGCCAGAACCGAGGGGTACGCGTCACCGCCGCCCGGCAGCAGCCGTTCCAGTTCACTGGTCACCGGGACCGCGTGCACGGCGGCCAGCAGTTCCCCGTAGGCACGCCAGTGCGCCTCGCTCATCGGGCCGTCCAGCGCCCGCAGGTCGGACACCCACGGGACCACGGAGAGGCGTACCCCGTCGCGCTCGGCGTACAGACGCCCAGCACGGGTGCGGACCGGCGCCGCGACACCCGGCACGCCCCGCTCGGCCAGGTGCGCGGCCACGATCAGGCCGGCCGGCGTACCGCCACCACTGACCTTGACGGCATACCGCGAGCGGTCGTCCGTCCCACCCCGCCAGAGCCGAGCCCGCGGATCAGCCCCATACGGAACCGGGTCCATGGTGGACAACCAAAGCCCGAACGCCTCCTCAACCCACCCCACAACCCCCGCACCCCGCACCCCACACCCCACCCGTGTCGATCAAGAGGTTCGCGTCACGATCGGCTCGTATTCTGACGCGAACCTCTTGATCAACGTGGTCCGGTCCGTCAGTGCAGGGTGGACAGATGCCGGTCGAGGGCCGCGTACGACTCGGCGGCGCCCTGCGCCATGCCGGTCTCGATCATGCCGTCGCGCTCGGCGGCGGTGTCGAAGCGAGTGGTGCTGGTGAGCAGCGTGCCGCCGTCCTGCTCGGTGAAGACGAGCGTCTCCACCGCCACCTGGCCGGGCATGCCCTCGAACTCGAAGGTCTGCACGATCCGCTCCGGCGCGGCGATCTGCCGGAACTCACCCCGGAAGGCGTAGTCGTTGCCGTCCGGAGCGTGCTCGACGATGCGATAGCGGCCACCCTCGCGGAAGTCGATCTCGACGTCCGCCGGATTGCCCCGGCACCACCATTGCTTGAGGTGCTCGGCCTGGGTGTGCGCGGCGAAGACGAGGTCTCGCGGGGCGTCGAACGAACGGACCATCGTGATGTCCCGCTCGGAGGAAACGTCGACCGTCAGGTCACGGGTCTCGGTCATGGCTGGTCTCCTTCAGGTCGTGTAGATAGTCGTCGAGGGCGTCGTAGCGTTCGGCCCAGAGCCGGCGGTACTGGTCGACCCACTCGGCGACGGTGCGCAGCGGCGTCGGGTCGAGGCGGCACCGCCGCCACTGGGCGTCACGGGTCCGCACGATCAGCCCGGCGCGCTCCAGCACGCCCAGGTGCTTGGAGATGGCCTGGACGCTGATCGGGAACGGCGCGGCCAGTTCGTTGACCGTCGCCTCACCGGTGGCGAGCCGGGCCAGGATGGCGCGGCGGGTCGGGTCGGCGAGCGCGCCGAACACGGCGCTTACCGGGTCCGCTGTCATGTCGCTTTCAACCACCTAGCTAATTAACCGTCGGGTTGAATCTACAGCTCGACCGCCGACTGTCAACGGTTTCACCGCAACAAGACCGTGATTCGACCCGACACACGGGTACGAGGAGAACAGCCCGATACGACCGACGAGAGGAAGCCCTCGTGGTGAGCGTCCGCGCCCTGGTACTCAACTGCACCCTCAAGCCGTCGCCGGCCCCCTCCAGCTCCGAGCAACTGGGCCGGGAGGTGCTGGTCGAACTGGCCCGTCAGGGCGTGGACGGCGAGGTCGTCCGGGTGGTCGACCACGACGTGCGCTTCGGGGTGTCGACCGACGAGGGCAACGGCGACGGTTGGCCCGCCATCCGCGCCAAGCTCCTCGCCGCCCAGATCCTCATCATCGCCACGCCCATCTGGCTCGGCCAACCCGCGAGCGTCACCAAGATGGTCCTCGAACGCCTCGACGCCGAACTGTCCGAGACCGACGACGAGGGACGACTGCTCACCTACGGCAAGGTGGCCGGCGTCGCGGTCGTCGGCAACGAGGACGGCGCGCACCACACCATCGCCGAGGTCCAGGGAGCGCTCAACGAGGTGGGCTTCACCGTCGCCGCCGCCGGAGCGACCTACTGGGTCGGTGAGGCGCTGCACAAGGTGGACTACCGCGACGCCGGCCCCAAGACCGACACCACCGGCCGCACCACCAAGGCCCTGGCGCTCAACAGCGCCCACCTTGCCCGGTTGCTCGCCGAGCAGCCGTACCCGCCGCCGGACGCGCAGGGCGCCGCGGTCGGCCCGAGCCGCGAGCCGGCCTGACGGTCCGTCCGGCCGCCGAGGGTACGGTCAGCGCCAGCCGTAGCCGGCGCGCAGCGCCTGCCCGACCCGGTCGAACCGGGGCCGATCCAGCACGGCGCCCTCGCGGCGGATGCTGTCCTCGCGCATGGTGAGCACCCGGTCCAGCCGGACCCAGCTCGGCCGCTTGTCCCGGTCCCACTCGCCGGGGCCGAGCGCGAACCAGTGCCGCTGCCCGTCCCGCTCGCTCTGACTGGACAGCATCAGCCCGAACAGCGTCCGGCTGTGCCGCCCCACCACCAGCACCGGGCGGTCCTTGCCCTGACGGGGGTCGTCCTCGTACGGCACCCACGTCCAGACGATCTCACCCGGGTCGGCCTGGCCGTCGACCTCCGGCGCGTAGCTCAGCTCGCGCCGCTGCAACGCGTTCACCTGGCGGGGGCGGGCCACCCGCGCCGGAGACGGCCCGGTACGCCGGGGCGACGGAATCGCCGCGCCCACCCGGGAGATGCGTTGCGCCACGTTCCTCAACAGACCAGCCACGGCGGGCAGCCTACCGGCCCCGGCGCGGACCCCCGGAGCCGGAGCGCTGCGGCAGACTGAGCCGATGGACCAACTGCCCGACGACCTGCCGATCCTCGAGCGACGCGCGGTGCGCGTGGTCGTCATCGACGACTCCGACCGGGTGCTGCTGTTCCACACCCGCGACCCGGACCATCCTCGGCTCGGCACCTGGTGGGAGCTGCCCGGCGGCGGCATGGACCCGGGCGAGACGTACCGCGAGACCGCGGTGCGGGAGCTACGCGAGGAGACCGGCATCATCGTCACCGCCGGCCAGCTGGGCGCGCCGACCTGGCGACGGCGGGCCAGCTTCCTGCACCGCCAGTTGCGCCACGTCCAGGACGAGGTGATCGTCGCCGTACGACTGGCCGTTCCCGGACCGGACGTGGACGAGACGGACCGGCTCGACTACGAGCGGGAGGACTACTTCGGCTTCCGCTGGTGGCCACTGGCCGACGTGGTGACCAGCGCCGAACGCTTCTATCCCGGTCAGCTCCCCCGGCTGATCACGCCCTTCCTCGCCGGTGAGCGGATCGACGAGCCGTTCGAGCTGTGGTCGTGACCGGGTCGGTGCGGATGCCGGACCGGGTCGCGCCGGGCAGAGTGGGGGCATGACGACCGACCTGCACGGCCCGCTGTCCGCGTACGCCGAACGGCTGCACGCCACCATCGGCGATCGGCACCACGTCGCCTCCCCGCTCGGCGCCTGGCTGCTGCTCGCCGTCAGCGCCGCGACGACCGAAGCCGCCCAGGCGACCGGCCCGCACACGGCCGACGCGGACGCGGCGAGCGGGCCGGAAGCGGTGACCGCGTCAGACGCGGCGGCCCGGTACGCGACGGGCGAGGGGCTGGCGGCGGCCCTGGGCACCGACCTGGCCAGCGCGGCCGACGTGGCCCGCACGCTGCTGGACGCGCCGCACCCGCTGGTCGCGTCCGCCACGGCGTTGTGGCTCCGAGCGGTTCGAGGAGTCGACGAGTCGGCCGGATGGCGGGCCACGCTCCCGGCGACGACCGAGGTCGGGGCGCTCCCCGAACAGGCCGGGTTGGACGCCTGGGCGCGCGAGCACACCGACGGCCTGATCGAGACGTTCCCCCTGAAGGTCCGCCCGGACGTGGTGTTCGCCCTGGCCAGCGCGCTGGCCACCCGGATCTCGTGGGCCGAGCCGTTCGACGTCACCGACGCCCGCGCACTCGGTCCCGGTAGCGCCTGGGCCGGCGACCTCCGTCAGGCGTTGCGCAGCCCGAGCCACGGGCACCGGGGCGCCATCGTCGCGACCGAACGGGCGGGTGACGTGATCGTGCACGCCGCCCGCGCCCAGGCGAGCGAGGGCGCGGGGCTGGTGGTCCTCTCGGTGGCCGCCGCGCCGGACGTGCCGGCGGGCGATGTGCTCGCCGCCGCGTACCGTCTCAGCGCCGGCGCGGCCGACGGCGCGCAACCGGCGGGCCGGCGGTCACTGTTCGACCTGCCCCTCGGCGAGACCCCGCTGTGGACGCTGCGCGAGGAGCGGGTACGGACCCGTGCGCGCGATGGCCGCGAGGAGCGGCATCAGGCGGTACTCCCCTGCTGGTCGGCGCGGAGCGAGCACGATCTCACGGCCGAGACGCTGGGCTTCGAGGCCGCGGTCGTCACACTGGCTCGGGCACTCGGCCAACCGGTCCAGGGTTTCGAGGCCGGTCAGGTGGCGATGGCCCGGTACGGCCGGTACGGGTTCGAGGCGGCGGCGGTGACCGGGATGTTCGGCACGGTCAGCCTGCCACCGGAGGGGGTCGCCCGCACTGCCGAGCTGCGCTTCGGCCACCCGTACGCCGTGGTGGCCGTCGCCACCGACAGCAGGGCGGACGGGAGCGCCGGGCCCTGGCACGGGGTGCCGGTCTTCTCGGCCTGGGTCGCCGAGCCCGAGGAGCTGCCCGACGCCGAGAGGTGACGCCGTCGATCCGCACCGGATATCACCAATCGCTCGTCGGCCAGACGGGATCGGGCTCGCTCCCGTCGCGGGGCAGTCGGGCCACCATCTCGTGGAACTCCCGTACGGTCACCGCCTCGCGCAGGGTCGCGAAGACGGCGCCCGTGCCCAACCGTGCCGTGGCCGCGTCGACTCCGGCACGCTGGCTCACCCGGCGCAGGAAGTCCACCGGACCGGCGTCCATGGGTGGCGGCGTGAGCGGCCCACCGACGTCGAGGCCCACACCGGTGTCAAACTCGTCGCCGCCGGTCGTGACGGCCGGGGTCGGGTCGGTCGGGTGGGCATCCGGCGCGAAGTCGTACAGGTAGCCGTCGACCTGGTCGGGGAGGTGCCCGGCGGGGTCGGGCGCGGCACCGGTGACGCGTTCCGCCATCGTGGTGAGCACCGCGCGGGCGAGAGCGGCAGCCTGCCCGGTCGGCAGGCCGGAGCGCCGGGACACCGCGTCGATGAAGTGTCCAAACCCGTCGCCGCCCGCGCTGTCGGTCACGCCCGGGCGGTTACCCGCGCCCGACGGGGGCAAACAGCGCCGGAAGCGGGCCAGCGACCGTCAGCGCAGCAGGTCGGCGGCCAACAGGTGGTCGAAGATGAGCTGGTCGACCGGGGAGGTGCGGTGCCGGTCGGCGTACCCGAGCCAGGCCATCTCGGCGATCTCGCTGGCCGGCTGCAACCGTCCCCGATATCCGGCCTGGTAGCAGATCATGCGCACCGCGACGCCGGCCGCGTGCCCGTGCGCCTGCGCGGTGAACGTGCCCAGGTGCGTCGCCCCGCGCACCTCCACCTCGACGCTCAACTCCTCGCCGATCTCCCGGCGCAGGGTCTCCAGGTCGCTCTCCCCGGGCTCGCGCTTGCCGCCGGGCAGGTACCACACGTCCTTGCCCTGCGACCGAGTGCTCAGCACTTGGCCGTCCTCGATGAGGATCCACGCCACCTTGTCGATCTCGCGCACGCCGCCTCCCGTCCCGCTGGGAGCGCGCACGCTACCACCTGACGCCGGTGAGAACATTCACGCGGCGAGCAGGTCGAGCAGGAGCGCGGCGGTCCAACCGAACGACGGTGAGCCCAGCCCGGCCCCCGTATCGGGGTGGAAGTACTCGTGGCAGCCCGCGCCGGCCACCAGATCGATCATCGAACGGCGTAGGCCGGCGGCCAGCTCCGGGTGGCCGTGGGTGGTCAGCCCGCGCCGCACCAGCCAGCCGATGTTCAGCCAGCTCGGCCCCCGCCAGTAGCGCAGCGGCTCGAAGTCGGCCGCGGTGCGGTCGTGGCTGGGCAGCGGCCGATCCATCCGCTCGGCCACCCCGAAGCGCGCCGACGTCGCCTCGGCCACGAGCGCGTCGACCTGCCGGGCAGGCAGGTTGGGCAGCAGCAGCGGCGCGAGCCCGAGCACGGTACGCGCGCCGACGAGCCGGCCGGTGCGCAGGTCGCGGGGTTGGAACGTGCCGGTGACCGGGTCGTACAGCCGTCGTACCAACGCCTCGGTGACACGGTCCGCGCGGACCCGGTGTGGGCCCGGGTCGACGCCGATCAGCGTGGCGATGTCGGCAAGCGCGTGCTCGGCGGAGCCGAACGCGGCGTTGAAAAGCGGGCACTCCACCAGGAACGGATGGTCGTCGGCCAGTTGGCGGTCGGCGTAGCCGTGGTCGCGGTAGGCCGCGACGATCGCCAGGTAGCGCGCGTAGTCCAGGTCCGTGGGGCGGTGCGCGGCGTCGGCGTGCGCGGTGTCGTGCCGGCGGTACGCGCGCATGACGGCCGCCTCGGCGTCGACCGCGGCCATCGGCTCGTCCCAGGCGGGGCTGTTGTCCAGACCGGACTCCCACGGGTGCACGACGCACACCAGCCCGCCGCCGGCCACATCCCGACGCTCGGCCAGATAGCGCTGCTGGGCGACCAGCGCCGGGTAGAGCCGGCGCAGGGCGGCCAGGCCACTCTGGTCGGGCGCCCGCCGGTAGGCCAGCAGCGCGGCGAGCGCGTGCACCGGCGGCTGGACGAGGCCGGAGGTGTCGACCCCCGGGGCGCCCGGCACGTCGGCCGAGCGCCACAGCTGCGGGCCGGGGAAGTACGCGCCGACCCGCAGCGCCGGGTTGAACACGATGTGTGGCACCCGTCCGTCGGCCCACTGCGCCCGGAACAGACTCGCCAGCTCTCGCCAGGCCCGCCCGGGCCGGACGTGGGCCAGCCCGATCGCGATGAACGCCGAGTCCCAGCTCCACTGGTGCGGGTAGAGCGTGCGCGACGGCACCGTGTGGTCGTGTTCCCAGTTCGCGTCGAGGGTGGCGACGGCCAGCCGGCTCAGCCCGGCCGGCTCGGCCGTACCACCGATGCGGGCGGGTACGGCGTCGGCGGTCATGCGGCGGCCCGGCGGGGCAGCGCGTGCCGCAGCACCGTGACGGCCTCGCCGAGGGCGCGGACGGGGTCGCCGCGTAGCCGGCATTCGAGGGACAGCCAGCCTGAGTAGTCCAGCTCCAGCAGGGTCCGCACAAGGCCCGGCCAGTCCAGGTGCCCGGCGCCGGGCTGGTACCGGTTGGAGTCGCTGACCTGCACGTGTCCGAGGTACGGCGCGGCGGCGCGCAGCGCCCGGTGTGGGTCGTCCTCCTCGATGTTCATGTGGAAGGTGTCGGCGACCACCCGGACCGAGGGCAGCCCGAGGGCGGCGCACAGGGCGACCGCCTCGTCGAGCCGGTTGACCATGTGGTCCTCGTACCGGTTGAGGGGTTCGAGGAACAGGGTGACCCCCTCGGCCCGGGCGTGTTCGCCCAGCTCGCCGAGGGCGTCCAGGAGCACCTGCCGGTCGCCGGCCGGCGGGCGTGGCGGTTCGAAGGGCGGCAGCCGCCGGGAGAACATCCCCCACGCGGCGGGGGTCATCACCCCGATGCCGCCCAGCTCGGCGATGACCGAGAGTTGGGAGCGCAGGTTGCGGACCGCGTCGGCGGACCGGGCGGGGTCGAAGTCGCCGATGAAGTGGGTCATCTCGACGCAGACGGTGGGCATCACCACGCCGGCGGCGCGGGCCCGGCGCAGCTCGGGCAGGCGGCGGGCGAACGCGAGGTCACCGCGACCGCGCAGCTCGATGCCCTGGTAGCCGAGCGCGGTGGCGAGGGCGTACTTCTGGATCAGGTTGGTGCCCGGCAGGAGTTGTTCCTGGCAGGCGAGCGCGATGGTGGTCATCTAGAACCTCAACACCACTTGGAGGACGTCACCGGCGCCGCGGTCGAGCAGCGCGAGGGCGTCGGCGACCGCGCTGGCGTCGACGATGTGGCTGACCAGCGGCAGCGGGTCGACGCTGCGGTCGGCCACCAGCTCCATGAAGGTCTGTGCCACCCGGTCACCGGTCCACCGGCCGGCCATGCTCGGCGCGGGGGTGGGTCCGGAGACCTGGGCGGCCACCAGCTGGATGCGGTTGTGGTGGAACTCCTCGCCGAGGCCGAGCCCGTCGGCCTGGCCCTGGTAGAAGCCGGCGGCCACGACCCGGCCGGCGTGCGCGGTGGAGCGGATCGCCTCGTGCAGCGCCGGGTACGCCCCGGACAGCTCCAGGCAGACGTCCGCGCCCCGGCCGCCGGTGGCCTCGCGCAGCACGGCGGCGGCGGACCGGACCTCGGCGTCCACGGTGGTCCGTGCGCCGTACTGGGTGGCGTGGGCCAGCCGGCCGGGCACCCGGTCGACGGCCACCACCCGGGCGCCGGACAGCGCCGCGAGGCGGGTGGCGAGCAGCCCGATGACGCCCTGCCCGAAGACGCCGACCCAGTCGCCCAGGTGCAGGTCGCCGGCGAGCACGGCGGTCAACGCGATGGCCCCGGGCCGGGCGAAGACCGCAGCGAGCGGGTCCAGCCCGACGGGCAGGGGACGGACCGCGTCGGCGGGGAGCACGGCCTCGGCGCGGTGCCCCCAGATGCCCCACACGAGCTGGCCCGGATACCGGTCGGCGACCTCGGCGGCCACCTCGACGACCTCGCCGACCTCCTCGTAGCCGAAGCCGACCAACGGGTACGGCACGGGGGCCTGACGGGGGACGAACATGCGGGCGGTGTCGTCCCAGTCCTTGCGGAGCCGGGGATTGCTGCCCCGGTAGAGGGTCAGCTCGGTGCCGGCGGAGATGCCCGAGTAGCAGGTGCGGACCCGGACCTGGCCGGGACCGAGCGGATCTGGCGGGCAGGGCTCGAGACTGATCTGTCGAGGCCCGGCGAGGGAGACCACCCAGTTGCCCATGTGTCACATCCCGGTAGCACTGGGCTCCAGGATAACCAAAAAATAGCCATATGTCTTGCTATTGATCAATCGAAGGTGTTGGATCCCTCTTGTACCCTTCGAGAGGAGTGCCACCGATGTCAGCACCTCCGAGGCGGATACTCGCCACCACCCTGATCCTGGCACTGACCACGTCCACCTTGCTGGCCTGCGGAGACGACGGGTCCGACAGCAACAGCAAGAAGATCACCGTGTGGAGCCTGGAGGACGTCGCCGACCGCGTCACCGCCACCAAGGCGATCATCGCCGACTTCACCACCAAGACCGGGATCCAGGTCGACCTCGTCACCGTCAACGAGGACCAGTTCCCCTCGCTGATCGCCGCAAACGCCGCCGCCGGTGAGCTGCCCGACGTGGTCGGTTCGGTCTCCCTGGCCGGCATCCGTACGCTCGCGGGCAACGAGCTGCTGCACGCCTCGGCGAACGCGGAGGTCGTCGACGCGCTGGGCCGGCAGACGTTCTCCCCCCGGGCGTTGGAACTCACCTCCGACGACGGCAAGCAGCTCTCCGTGCCCAGCGACGGGTGGGGGCAACTGCTGGTCTACCGCAAGGACCTGTTCGACGCCGCCGGCCTGCCCGCCCCCGACACGTACGAGCGGATCGCCACCGCCGCGACGAAGCTCAACACCGGCGGGGTCGCCGGCATCACCGCCGCCACCTCGGCGAGCGACGTGTTCACCCAACAGACCTTCGAGCACCTGGCCCTGGCCAACGGATGCCAGCTCACCGACGACTCCGGCGCCGTCACCCTCGACTCCCCGCAGTGCGTCGAGGCGTTCCGCTTCTACGGCGACCTCATCCGCACCAGCTCCGTCAAGGGCGCGCAGGACGTCGACACCACCCGGGCCACCTACTTCGCCGGCAAGGCGGCCATGGTGATCTGGTCGCCGTTCATCCTCGACGAGCTGGCCGGGCTGCGGAACGACGCCAAGCCGACGTGCCCGCAGTGCCAGGGCGACCCGGCGTTCCTCGCCAAGAACAGCGGGTTCGTCACCGCGATCATGGGTCCGAACGGCACCGAACCCGCGCAGTACGGCGAGATCAGCTCGTGGGCGGTGCTGGACGGCGCGGTGACCGACCCGGCCAAGTCCTTCGTGGAGTACCTGCTCGGCGACGGATACCCTCGCTGGTTCGGCATGTCCCCCGAGGGCCGCTTCCCGGTGCGCAAGGGAACCCCGGCCGAGCCGGAGGCGTTCCTGACCGCCTGGACCACCAGCCCGGCCGGCGTGGACACCAAGAAGCCCCTCACCGACGTGTACGGCGACGACGTGCTCGCCACCCTGCGGCGCAGCCCGGACACGTTCGGGCGCTGGGGGCTCAGCCAGGGCCAGGGAAAGCTGGTCGGCGCGATGCTCGGTGAACTTCCGGTGCCCAAGGTGCTGGGTGACCTCACCGCCGGCAAGACCGACGCGGCGGCCGCCGCCGGTCGGGCCCGGAAGGATGTCGAGGCGATCAAGGCAGGCGTCAATTGACCACCACCGCGCCCGGCCGCTCCCCCACCGACGAGCGGCCGGAGCGGGCGCGTCGTCGACCGCTGACGCTGCGCCGCCGAGAGTCCCGCGCCGGGCTGGCGTTGGTCGCGCCGACCCTGCTCGTCACCATCGTCGTCATCGGCATCCCGATCGTCTGGACCGTGGTGCTCGCCTTCCAGCGGGTCCGGCTCGCCACCCTGCGCAAGACCGGCCTGTTCGGCGAGCTGACCCTGGACAACATCGACCGGGTGCTGCACACCCCCGGCTTCGCCGACACGCTCTGGGTCACGCTGCTCTACAGCGTCGGCGGCACCGTCGGGTCGATCGTGCTCGGCCTGATCGCCGCGCTCGTCGTCCGCCGGCCGTTCCGCGGTCGCACCCTCGTACGGGCCTCCATGCTGCTGCCGTACGTGGCGCCGGTGGTCGCGGTGACCTTCGTCTGGCAGGTGATGCTCGACCCGCAGCTCGGCATCGTGAACCACTGGGGGCAGCGCCTGTTGGGCTGGGACGCGCCGGTGCCGTTCCTCACCCAGGAATCGACCGCGCTGGCCACGGTCATCACCTTCGAGGCGTGGCGGTACTTCCCGTTCGCGTTCCTGTTCCTGCTGGCCCGTCTCCAGGCGGTGCCCGGCGACCTGGAGGAGGCCGCCCGCGTCGACGGGGCCACCCCCACCCAGCGGTTCCGGCACATCCTGCTGCCGCAGCTGCTGCCGGTGATCGCCCTGCTGGGCGTGCTGCGCTTCATCATGACGTTCAACAAGTTCGACGACGTCTACCTGCTCACCGGCGGGGCCGCCGGCACGGAGGTGGTCAGCGTCCGGGTCTACGAGTTCCTCACCGCCCGTACCGACGTCGGGGCCGCTGCCGCGCAGGCGGTCGTGCTGGCCGTGGTGCTCATCGTGTTCGTGCTGATCTACCTGCGCTTCTTCGGACGGAGGGTCGGCTGATGGACCGGGACATGGTCGAGACGGTGAGCCTGCGCTGGCTGCGCCGCCTGGTGATCGCCGCGTTCCTGGTGGTCACCGTCTTCCCCTTCTACTACATGCTCGTGCTCTCGGTACGCCCCATCGAGCGGCTGCTGCTCGACCCGGGCGCGCTGGTCGTCGGCTTCGGCGAGCTGACCGTGGCCACGTACGCCGAGGTCCTCAAGGCCACCGACGACGGCGGCCAGGGATTCCTCACCTTCATCCGCAACAGCGCCCTGGTGGCGGTCGCGGCGACCGTCCTCACGCTGTTCGTCGCGATCCCCGGCGCGTACGCGGTGGCCCGGCTGCGGTTCTTCGGTCGGCGGCAGGTCGACTTCCTGTTCCTGGCGGTCTACCTGTTCCCCTCGATCGTCATCGCGATCCCGCTGTTCGTGGTGTTCAGCCTCGCCGGGCTGCGCGGTTCGCTGTTCGGGTTGGTGCTGGTCTACGTCTCGCAGACCCTGCCGGTGTCGGTCTACATGCTGAAGAACTACTTCGAGACCATCCCGGTCAGCCTGGAGGAGTCCGCGGCCATCGACGGCGCCGGTCGGCTCGGCATCATCCGCCGGGTCAGCCTGCCCCTCGCGATGCCGTCGATCATGGCGGTCGCGCTCTACGACTTCATGATCGCCTGGAACGAGTTTCTGTTCGCCCTGCTGTTCCTGGTCGACAAACCCGACCGCTGGACGGTTTCGCTCGGCCTGTCGCTGCTCTCCGACGGCGTGGAGGTGCCCAAGACGGTGCTGATGGCCGGGTCGGTCGTCCTCACCCTGCCCATCGTGATCCTCTTCTTCGCCAGTGAACGGCTGCTGACCGAGGGCCTGACCAGCGGCGCGGAGAAGGGCTGAGCCGCCACCGATCGGCGCACCCGCCAGCCCGGCCCCGGCCGACCCGGTTACCGTGGGCCGTATGGCCAATCCGACCCGCTGGGCGACCGACACCGGTCCGGAGCACTCGCAGTGGTACGTCGACCGGTTCCGCAAACTCGCCGCCGAGGGCGCCGACCTGGCCGGCGAGGCCCGACTGGTGGACACGCTGGTCGAGCCCGGCTCCCGGATCCTGGACGCCGGCAGTGGCACCGGTCGGGTCGGCGCGGCCCTGGCGCAGCGCGGGCACACCGTCGTCGGGGTGGACGCCGACCCCGTCCTGGTGGAGGCCGCCCGCGCCGATCATCCCGGTCCGCGCTGGCTCGTCGCCGACCTGGCCGACCTGGACCTGCCGGCCATGGGAGAGGGCGAGCCGTTCGACGCCGCCGTACTCGCCGGCAACGTGCTCGCGTTCGTCGCCGTCGGCACCGAGCCGGAGGTGCTGCGCCGCCTCGCCGGGCACCTGCGCCCGGACGGCGTCCTGGCGGTGGGCTTCGGCACCGAACGCGGTTACCCGCTGACCGCGTTCGACGCCGACGCGGTCGCCGCCGGGCTGCGCCTCGAACACCGCTTCGCCACCTGGGATCTGCGCCCGTGGCGGGACGACGCGCCCTTCGCGGTCAGTGTCCTGCGCCGGCCGGCAACCTGACGCCCGGGCGGCGTCGGGACGGCGCGGCGAACGGCCCGAGCGGCGTCAGGACGGAGCGGCGACGGCCCGGGCCGCGGCCGGGTCGAGGGTCGCCCCCGCCGGCACGAGACTGACCAGGCCGGCGGGCAGCCGCACCGGTCGCACGTCGCGATAGCCGAGCATCGCCAGCACCTCCCGGTCGGCCAGCACGTACCGCCGGCCCAGGTCGGTGACCACGGACACCGCCCCTCCGGACGCGCCGGGCGCCGCGGCGGCCTCGACCACCGCGCCGCCACCGGGCTGCACCACCACGTGGTCGGCCAGCGCCGCGCCGCCGGACGGCGCGGTCCGCGGAACGGCCGCCAGGTCCGGCAGGTGTACGCCCCACCGCACCTCGCCCGCGTCGTCGTCGCCGACACGGGCGCAGATCGCCGCCTCGTCGGTGGCGGCGAGCCGGGGCGGGGCGGGCGGCGGAGCGGTCGGGCCGCTCGGGGCGAGATCGGGCATCGTGGGCAGCGCGGCGAACCGACCCAACGTCATCGGCTCCGACTCCCCCTGCCCGGTCCGGGCCAACAGCAGCCCGGCCTGCAACTCGGTGATCCCGGCCAACCCGTCGTCGAGCGCCACCGCGTACTGCCGGCCGCCGCCGGAGTTGCGGACCAGGTAGACCTGCCCGATGGTGGCGCCCGGCACCCGGGCGGAGGGCCGTCCCTCGCCGGGCAGTTGCGGCGGGGCCAGGTCGACCCCGGCGGGGAGGGCGTTGAGCAGTGCCGGCGCGACGGGCACCGCCCGCGTCCGGGTGGTCGCGAGCGCGGCCAGCACCCGGTTGGGATCGCGGATCAGGTAACGACGCTGGTGCCACACGAGGTGCAGGTCGCCATCCGGATGGCGGAGCAGCAGCGCCTCGTCGCCGAGGGGCCGGCCGCCGTCGGGGTCGACGCCGATGAGCAGCGCCGAACGGGAGTCCGCGTCGGCCGTCGTCGAGCAGACCGTCCAGGGCGACTTCGCGAGGCGACCCGGTGCGGGCAACGAGTCCGGCGCGTCGGCGATGCCCAGTGGCAGGCCGCGCGGCACTCCGTCGATCGACCGCCGGGAGACCAGTACCGTCTTCGACCGGTCCGCCCCGACGATCAGCAACGCCGAGGCGTAGTTGAGCACCGGGTGCAGCTTCTCCTCGCGGTACACGAAACGGGCGCCGGACTCCTTCTCGACGATCACCGCGCCCGGGTCCCGCCAGCCCTTGCCACCACCGGCGAACAGGCCGTACAGCGCCGCACCCCCGAGCCCGATCACCGCGACGAGGACGCTGGCCAGGCCCGCGCCCGCCAGCCGTCGGAACGGCGACTGGGCCGGGTCGGTCTCCCGCATCACCAGCGCGGCGACCGCCCGCTGGACGCTGAACTGGTAGGAGTGCAGCTGATCCTGCCGCGACGGCATGGGGTCCCTTCCGCTGGTTCGACCGGGCACAGGATATGCGCTGCGTCGATGTCCCGTGGACCCTGCGTGGCGGGGCGGAACCCGGTCGGTACCATTCGGGGACGAATCCGGCGGCGAGAGGGCACCGTGGGCGCGCGTTTCGAGGAACTGGCCTGGCGGGGGACACCGATCGGCGCGATCAGCCTGCGGCGGCGTCGCGACCCGGCGCTCCAGGTCGAGGTGTACGAGGTCAAGCTCGACGACGAGTACCTGATGTCCAGCCTCTTCCCCGTCGCCGAGATCGAGCTGGCCCGCCTCGGCCTCGCCGAACTGGCCGGTGACACGCTCGACGTGGTGGTCGGCGGCCTCGGACTGGGCTACACGGCGTGCACCGCGCTGGCCGACCCACGGGTACGGGCGCTGCTGGTCGTGGAGGCCATCGAGGACGTCATCGACTGGCACCGGCGAGGGCTGCTGCCCTTCGCGGCCGGGCTGGCCGAGGACCCGCGGACCCGGTTCGTGCGGGCCGACTTCTTCGCCGCCGTGGCGGGCGACGAGGGGTTCGACGCCGAAGCGCCCGGGCGACGCTTCGACGCGGTCCTCCTCGACGTCGACCACTCACCGCGCAACGTCCTGCACCCGAGCCACGCGCCGTTCTACACACCGGACGGGCTCCGTCGGCTCGCCGCGCTGCTCCGTCCGGAGGGTGTCTTCGCGCTCTGGTCCGACGACCCACCGGACGACGGGTTCACCACGGCGCTCGGGAAGGTGTTCACGACCGTACGGGCGCACGTCGTGCCGTTCGCCAACCCGCTGACCGGCGGCCAGTCCGCCAACACCGTCTACGTCGCCCGCACCTGACCCCCACCGCCGCCGCGCCGCCGCGCCGCCGCGCCGCCCTCGCCCTCGCCCTCGCCCCGCCGATCTTGCAGATTCTGTTGGTGATCTGCGGGCTTAAGTCCCTTTCGTCGGGACAGAAAATGCAAGATCGCGGCGGGCTGGGCGTCCGGGGCGTGTTTGGGTTTCGCGGGGGCGGGAAGGTCGGGCCTGGGGTCGCCGCATCTCGCGCCGCGGCCGAGTTACGGGAGGTCGCGATGCGTGCCCTGCTCTGGGTCGTCGGCGTGGTGGCTGGCGTGCTGATTCTGCTCGGGCTGATTCTTGAGGCCGTCCGCTGGCTGATCATCATCGGTCTGATCGCGCTGGTGATCGTGATCATCCTGGGTGTGGTCAAGGGGCGGCAGGCCATGCACCACCAGGGCCGTCGACGCTGACGGTCAGAACCAGTCCGCGCGCATGTCGAGCGCGGTGCGGTCGAGGCTGTCCAGCAGGTCGAACTGGGGTCCCGTGCGGGGCAGTTCGACACTGAAGAAGTAGCCGGCGGCCTGTCGCTTCCCGGCGTGGAAGGAATCGCCGCTGTCGGCGGGCGGCAGCGCCAGCACCTGTTCGAGCCAGATCCAGGCGACCACCACGTGCCCGACCGCCTCGAGGTACGCGCTGGCGTTGGCCAGGGCGAGCACCGGGTCGCCGCCGGCCCAGAGCCGCCGGGTGACGGTGGTGATCCGTCGCACCGCCGTGTCCAGCCGCTCGGCCAGTTCAGCGGCCTCGCCGCCGGCCAGCCGCGCCCGCGCGACGGTGGCCCCCATCGTCTCGGTCAGCAGGAGCAGGCCCGCGCCGCCGCGCATGGTCATCTTGCGCCCCAGCAGGTCCAGCGCCTGGATCCCGTGGGTGCCCTCGTGGATCGGGTTGAGCCGGTTGTCGCGGTAGTGCTGCTCCACGTCGTGGTCGCGCGTGTAGCCGGCGCCGCCGAGGACCTGGATGGCCAGGTCGTTCGCCGCCAGGCACCACTGCGACGGCCAACTCTTGGCGATCGGGGTGAGCACGTCCAACAGCAGGTGCGCCCGTTCGCGGTCGGTGTCGGCCGGCGCGGTCCTCTCCTCGTCGAGCAGCCGGGCGCAGTAGAGCACCAGGGCGAGCGCCCCCTCCACGTAGCTCTTCTGCGCCAGCAACATCCGGCGTACGTCGGGGTGGTCGATGATCGGCACCTGCGGCGTGGCCGGGTCCTTCGCGCCGACCGGTCGGCCCTGCGGCCGTTCCCGGGCGTACGCCAGGCTCTTGAGGTAGCCGGTGTAGCCCAGCGCGGTGGCGCCGGCCCCGACGCCGATCCGGGCCTCGTTCATCATGTGGAACATCTGGGCCAGTCCCTGGTGGGGCGCGCCGACCAGGTGGCCCACCGCGCCGGACTGGCCGCCCGGGGCGTGCCCGCCGTCGCCGAAGCTGAGCAGCGCGTTGGTGGTGCCGCGAAACCCCATCTTGTGGTTGAGTCCGACCAGCGCCACGTCGTTGCGCTCCCCCAGCGAGCCGTTCGGGCCGACCAGCACCTTGGGTACGACGAACAGCGAGATGCCCTTCACCCCGGGCGGACCGCCGGGTATCCGCGCCAACACCAGGTGGACGATGTTCTCGGCCAGCTCGTGATCGCCACCGGAGATCCACATCTTGGTGCCGAACAGGCGGTACGTGCCGTCGGACTGCGGCTCGGCCCGGGTGACGATGTCGGCCAGTGAGCTGCCGGCGTGCGGCTCGGACAGGCACATGGTGCCGAAGAACCGGCCCTCGAGCATCGGCCGGACGTAGGTGTCGACCTGCTCGGCGCTGCCGTGCGCCAGCAGCAGGTTGGCGTTGCCCAGGGTCAGCAGCGGGTACGCGGAGGTGGCCACGTTGGCCGCCTGGAACCAGGCGAAGCAGGCCGCGGCGACGGCATGCGGCAGTTGCAGACCACCGACGGAGTCGTCCATAGCGGCGGTGAGCAGGCCCGTCTCGGCGAAACTGCGCAACGCCGCCGCGATCTCCGGGATCGTCCGCACCCGGTTCCCGTCGACCGTGGGCTCGGCGAGGTCGGCGGCCCGGTTGTGCGGGGCGAACTGGTCGGTTGCCACCCGCTCGGCGAGGTCCAGGGCGTCGTCGAAGGTCTCCCGGGAGTGCTCGGCGTAGCGGGGACGCTCGACGAGGTGCGACACCCGCAGCCAGTCGTGCAGCAGGAAGTCCAGGTCACGGCGGGACAGCAGGGTGGAGGGCACGAAACTCCTCGGCGGGGTTCGGGGGTGTCGGGTCGGGGGCGGCCGGCGTCGACCCCGACCCATCCTGACCGATGCGCCGGGAGCACACCACCGCCGCCCCACGGCGGGCGTCGTTGTCGTACCCGCCGACTAGGGTCCCTGCCCGTGACCGCACCCGGAGACGTCGACCCCGAGGTTCTCGACCGGCTGCGCCCGGTCTGCCGCGGATTGCCGGAGACGTACGAGGAGCCGGCCTGGGTGGGCACGCGTTGGCGGATCCGACGACGCACGTTCGCCCATGTGCTCACCGTCGACCCCGACCGTCAGGCGGTGCACGCGCGCGCCGCCGCGCTCGACCGTCCGGCCTGCCTCTTGGTCTTCCGATCGCCGCTCGACGAGATCGCTGGTCTCCTGAGCATCGGCCATCCCTTCTACAAGCCGGACTGGAGCCCGAACGTGCTGGGCATGGTCCTGGACGCGGACACCGACTGGGACGAGGTGGGCGAGCTACTCACCGAGAGCTACTGCGTGCAGGCGCCCAAGCGGCTCGTCGCACTTGTCGACCGGCCCGGCTGAGGGCACCCGGCGCGAGGCCGGAGTTTCGCCGGGGCCGGCACGGGGATACCGCGCCAACGGCGGACCATCGACGGCTACGGCGACGTCGCCCGTGGCGCGAGGAGCGGACCCATGTCTCTGCGGGGAACCGAGGAGGACCCCCGGTTGACACCGGTGCTCGCCGAGGATCGGGTGTGCACTGGTGTGACCACGCTGCGGGGGCGGATCTTCCTGAGCTACCCGTCGGCGGACAGGCCGGGTGTGCAGGTGGTGGAGGCGCTGCCGGACGGCCGTCGCAACCCGTACCCGGACGCCGCGTGGAACGCGCCGGACCAACCGCCGGACGGGACCTTCGTGCACGTCAACGGGTTGCGCGCCGGCCCGGACGGTCGACTGTGGATCGTCGATTCGGGCGCGCCGCAGCTCGGCGGTGACCAGCTGCCCGGTGGGGCGCGGCTGCTCGTCGTCGACGTCGACGGCGACCGGGTGGACCGGGTCTATCACCTCGACGGCGCGGTACGTCCGCACAGCTACGTCGACGACGTCCGGTTCCACGACCGCACGGCGTACGTCACCGACGCCGGCGCTCCCGGTCTCATCGTCGTGGATCTCGACTCGGGTGGGTGCCGACGGGTGTTGGACGGGCACCCGAGCACGGTGGGCGGGCCGGTGGTCGCCGACGGCCGGGCACTACGGAATCCCGGCGGCGCCGAGGTGCGCCTGCACACCGACCAACTGGAGGTGTCGCCGGACGGTCGGTGGCTGTACTACCAGCCGGCCTCGGGTGGGATGTCCCGGATCGGCACCCGGTGGCTGGACGACCCGACGCTGTCGGCCGAGGAGTTGGCCCGGCGGGTCGAGCCCTGGTCGGACACCCCGAGCACCGGCGGCACGGCCATCGACGCGCGCGGCACCATCTACGTGAGCGACGTCGAGAACCGCCGCATCCTCGCGGTGGGGCCGGACCGCAGCGTCCGTACGCTCGTCGCGGACCCACGCCTGAACTGGGTGGACGCGATGTGGCTCGACACCGAGGGGCAACTCTGGCTGCCGGCGGCACAGCTGCACCTGACGGCCGGGTTCAACGGCGGGCACCCGGCCGTCGCCTACCCCATCCGGATCTACCGGATGCCGGTCGACGCCGGCCCGCCACCGACGGACCACGCCTGACGGCGGTATTCCGGTGGAGCGGGCCGGGCCCGATGGGCGAGGATCGCGGCGTGTCCGTTCCCGCCCGTCAGATCCGCGCTCAACATTCGGCCGACACCATCACCGTGTACCAGGCGTACCCTCCGGAGGTCGCGCTACCGGCGGTGGCCGCCGGGCGCTTCGTGGCCCCTTTCAAGCGGGACCGAATGACCTGGATCAAGCCGTCGTTCCGGTGGATGATGTACCGCTGCGGCTGGGCCACCAAGCCCGGCCAGGAGCGCGTGCTGTCGATCGACATCGCCCGGGAGGGCTTCGAGTGGGCGCTGACGCGCGCCTGCCTGAGCCACTACGACCGGGACGTGCACAGTGACCGGGCGGCCTGGTCGCAGCAGTTGAGGAGCAGCCCGGTACGGGTGCAGTGGGACCCGGAACGGACGGTGCGCATGGCGGCTCTGCCCTACCGGTCGCTGCAGGTCGGGTTGTCCGGTGCGGCGGTCGCCCGGTACGTCGACGACTGGATCGTCGCCGTCACCGACATCACCCCCACCGTCCACCGTGTACACGAGCTGGTCCGGGCCGGCGATGAGCGGGCGGCGACCGACCTTCTACCGGTCGAGACTCCCTACCCGATACCGGCCCAGATCGCCGCTCACCTCGGCGCGACCAGCAGAGGGTAGGAGTCGTCGATATCCTGCCTCGCATGCATCGAAGTCGTGTGTACGCGTTGCTCATCGACGCGCCCGAGGCCGAGGCCGCGCGGGCGGCGGAGTTCTGGTCGGCGGCCCTGGGCGTCGGGACCCGGTCCCACCCGGAGGAGCCGCAGTTCGTGGGTCTGCACGAGGCGCTGCCGGGCCTGGTCACCGCCGTCCAGGCCGTCGACGACGCGCCGCGCTACCACCTCGACATCGAGACCGACGACGTGCCGGCCGAGACCGACCGGCTGGTCGGCCTGGGCGCCACCGAGGTGACGCGGTGGATGGAGTGCCGCATCCTGCGCGCGCCCGGCGGGCACCTGCTCTGCGTCCTGCCGGTCGAGAGTCCACCCGAGGTGTTCGACGCCCAGGCCCGGACCTGGTCGTGACGCGCGAACCTGTCGCAGGGCCGCAGTAGGGTTCCGGCCATGGCTGATCTGGTGTTGGTGGCAGGAGCGTGGTTGGGGTCCTGGGCGTGGGACGAGGTGACGCCGCCTCTGCGGCCGGCCGGCCACCAGACCTTTCCCCTGACCCTCTCCGGTCTCGCCGAGAGGCAGGGGGTGCCGGCCGGCCAGCAGACCCACGTGCGGGACATCGTCGACGAGATCGAACGCCGCGACCTGCGTGACGTGGTGCTCGTCGGGCACAGCTACTCGGGCATCCCGGTGGGGCAGGCCGCCGAGCGGATCGGCGACCGGTTGACCCGCGTGGTCTTCCTCGACTCGGAGGTGCCGGTCGACGGCGGGTCGTTCGCATCCGGCTGGTGGCAGGGTCAGGCGGCGTTCGAGTCGGTGCTCGCCGACAACGGCGGCGACTGGCCGCCGCTCGCCCCGGCCGAGTTCGACGGTCAGGGTCTCACCGACGAGCAGATCGCGCGGCTGCTCAAGGGCGCCACCCCGCATCCGGGGCCCTCGCTGACCGAGCCGGCCGTGCTGACCCGTTCGCTGGGCGAGTTGCCGACGACGTACGTCAAGTGCCTGCTCGACGGGCCCGAGCCCAACGACATCGTGGAGACGCTGCTCGCCAGCGAGCGCTGGCGGCTCCTCACGATGGCCACCGGTCACTGGCCGATGTTCTCCCAGCCCGCCGAGTTGGCCGCGCTGCTCGCGGCGGAGGCGAGCTGACCGGCGGCCGGTGCCGGCACGCCGTCCAGGTCGGCTCGAGGGGCTATCGGTGCGACGAGCGTGATGCCGGTGAGTCATCAAGATGACTCACCGGCATCACGCTTCGGGAGGCAGTTGCCTCCAGTCAGGAGCGACACAAGGCGGGCGACGGCCAGTCAGGAGCGGCACAAGCCCGGCGACGGCCAGTCAGGAGCGGCACAAGCCGGGCGACGGCCGGGCCGGGACGATCACGGCGTGACGCTGTCGAGGGTCCTGATGTGGCGTACCGGGGACGCGAGCAGCCACAGCACGGCGAGCACACCGCCCAGTCCGGCGACGACAAGGGTCGGCCGCAGTCCGAGGGTGGTGCCGAGCGCGCCGCCGACCAGCGCGCCAAGCGGCCGGATGCCGTAGTTGACGGCGCTGTACGCGCCCGCTCGACGACCGCGCGCGTCGTCCGGGGTGACGGCGGCGAGCAGGGCGTTGAGGTTGACGTCCATCAGCATCACGCCGACGCTGGACACCAACTCGATGGCCGCGAGCATGGCCACCTTCGCCCAGGTCGGGCCGTTGATCAGCGCCGTCAGCGCCAGCGGGGCGGGGAACACCACCGCGCCGATCATCGCCGTCCGGCCGAGCCCGATGGCGCGCGAGATGCGGGGCGCCAGGGCCGCGCCGGCCAGGCCGCCGAGCGCTCCGACGCCGAACGCGACGCCGATCGCGCCGGCCGACAGGCCGAGTTCCCGGTTGGCGTAGAGCACCAGCAGCGCCGAGGCGATGAAGGTGAAGAAGTTGACGGTGCTGGTGCAGCCGAGCGCGGCGCGCAGCACCGGGTGGCGCAGCACCAGCGTCATGCCCTCGCGGACCATGCCGAGCGTGGACGTCTGCCGTGGCGGTGGCGGGGGTTCGGTGACCGGGATACGACGCAGCAGCAGCGCGGAGAAGAGGAAGGACACCGCGTCGACGAGGATCGCCACCGGCGCGCTGAGCGCCTGGACGAGCCCGCCGCCGACGGCCGGGCCGACGATGAACGACAGGGACCGGCTCACGCTGAGTTTGCTGTTGGCCTCCACGTACGCCGAGCGCGGCACCAGGGCGACGAAGAACGCCTGCTGCCCCAGGGCGAACAGCACCGCTCCGGCGCCGGTGAGCAGCGCCACCAGGTAGAGCTGGGTCAGGGTGACCGCGCCGAACAGGTACGCCACCGGGAGGCTGAGCAGTACGACGGCGCGGACCAGGTCCGCGATGATCAGGAGGCGGCGTTTGTGGGTGCGCTGGTCCACCCACGCGCCGAGGAGCAGGCCCAGCAGGTTGGGCAGCCAGATCAGCGCGGTGAGGACACTGACCTGCACGGGCGTCGCGGCGAGCAGGGCGACGGCGATCAGGGGCAGGGCCAGCTCGCTGATCCGGTCGCCGAACGCCGTGATCGTCTGACCGATCCAGAAGGTACGGAAGCGCCGGTCGCGGTGCCGGGCCGGTGCGGTCGGGGCGTCGACGGCGGTCATGACGCGGACTCGTCGTCGGCGGCCTCGGGCAGCAGGTAGCGCAGCATCCGCACGACCTGCGCGCCGGCCGGGGGTGTCTCGTCGTCCTTGCGCCGCACGTACGGGGCCAGCAGGTTCTCGATCGCCTCCTCCAGCTGACGCATCTCGTCGGGAGTGGCGATGAACGAGGTGTCGGCCACCCCGGCCAACGCGCGCCAGGTGTCGTCGAGCCGGGGCTCCTCCCGCAACAGCCAGTGCTGGGGCGTCTCGGCGTACCGGGCGAACATCTCGCCGCGGAGCTGCCGCGCCGCGGCCTGTCCCTCGGCGTCGTCCGGCAGGCTGAAGCGGAACCCGCGGGCGGTCGCCTGCCACCAGCGCTCCCGCTTGCTGGTGCCGCCCTCGGCGTCGGTGACCAGGCCAAAGGTCGCGAGGTGGCGCAGGTGCCAGCTCACCACCGACGGCGTGGCCCCGACGTGCGGCGACAGCCCGGTGGCGGTGGACGGGCCGTGTCGCTGGAGCCGGTCCAGGATGGCCAGGCGGACGGGGTGCGCCAACGCCCGCAGGGCCTGCGGCTCGGTGATCTCGAAATCCCCGTACGGATTCTTGAGAGACATGTTTCGAAAGTAGTCTCTCAGATCTGTCGGGGCAACCCGGTCAGCTCACCCCCAGGCGAGCGAGCGGCTCGACCAGTTCCCGCTCCTCGTAGCTCAGGTGCGACAGCAGGGCGTCGGTCAACAGGTTCACCGCGGCGCGCAGCTCGGCCAGCCCGTCCGGCGCGCCGACGTACGCCACCAGCGCCTTGTCGACGCCCTCCAACACCTCGTGGATCACGTGGTGCTCCTGCTCCAGCCGGTCGACGACCGGGCGCAGCCGAGGGTCGGCCTGCCGCAGGCGCGGAAAGAGCGCCTGGTCCTCGATGGTGTGGTGGGTGGTGACGATGCGGCAGTAGGACTCGCAGTACGCCCCCAACGTCCACCGGTTCTGCCGCATGGTCATCGTGTTGATCTGCGACCGCGCCGCTCCGGCGTCGATCTCGCCCGCCGCGACCTGCTCGATCAGGTCGTGGATCTGCGCCAGCTCGGCGCGCAGCCCGTCGTGCACCTGCACCAGGTGCTGGCCGGTGGCCTGCTCGTGGGCGGTGTAGGTGCGGGTGGGGTCGGGCGTCGGCCCGGTGGGGCGGGCCGCCTCGTCCCAGACCTGCCGGTCGCTGAGCCGGCGGCCGTCGTCGGGGGTCGGCACGACCGCGAAGGCGCCGGCGCTCACCCGCGCCCGGGCCCGCGGCGCGGAGGGCGCGACGACCGCCGCCGGCTGGGTGTCCGCAAGGACCTCGGCGGGGGTACGCACCGACGCGGCGACCCGGTCGCGCTCGGTCGCCACCAGTTCGCGCACGGCGGGCGCCACCTCACCGGCGAACCGGCGCAGGTCGTCGGGGTCGTCGCTGGCCAAAATGAATGTGCCCACCCCGTCCCCCAGCGCCAACTCGGTCAGCTCCCGCACCCACTGCTCGACGGGTCCGTGCAACGGCCCACGGCCCACGGCGGCGAACGTGCCGGAGATGTTGAGCAGCCGGCGGACGTCGGCGGGTGAGCGGCCGGACTCGCGGGCCGCGTCGTCGATGATGGCGTTGCCCCGGGCCAGGTCACCGGGTTCGAGGTAGCCGAGCGAGGGCAGCCAGCCGTCGGCCCGGCGACCGGTGAGCGCGAGCATGCGCGGCTTGTACGCCCCGAGCCAGATCGGCACCGCGTGGGCCGGGGCCGGGCCGCGCTTCGCGCCGACCACCCGGTGAAACTCGCCGTCGACCCGCACGCCGCCGCGCGCCTGGGCGTCCCACATCTGCCGGAGGACGTCGATCCCCTCCTCCAACGCCCGGACGCCCTGCCCGGGGGTCAACCGCCGCCCGCCCATCGCCTCGATGGCATCCCAGAACGCGCCCGCGCCGAGGCCCAACGCGACCCGACCTCCGGTGAGCAGGTCGAGGCTGGCGACGCCGCGGGCGAGCACGGCGGGTGGGCGCAGCGGCAGGTTGGTGACGTTCGCGGACAGGTGCACCCGGTCGGTCCGGGCGGCGACGAAGCTCAGCAGGGTCCAGGTGTCCAGGAACCGTGGCTGGTAGGGGTGGTCCTGGAAGGTGACCAGGTCCAGCCCGACCTGCTCGGCCAGGACGGCGAGCCCGACGGTGCGGTCCGGGTCGTCGTTCCCGGGCGTGGTGAACGAGCCGAAGACCAGGTCGTGGCCGTAGTCGCTCATATGCGAGCCTCCTGTCGTACGCGCCGCGTCGCGCGATGCGTCGCGAGGCCAACCTTATGTCAGACAGAACATCTGCTGCCAACAAGGTCTGTGACTTCGGCTATCGTCGGGGTATGACGGGTGCCACCGACCGGCCGGAACGGCCCGATCCGCTCGACGACGACCTGGGCTGGATGCTGGGGATCGTCTTTCGTGGCTACGTCCGGGCGGCCGAGCACGTGCTGACCGATTTTCCCGGCGGCCCGCGCGGTTATCAGGTGCTCACCGCCTCGGCCACCGGACCGGGCCGCAACCAGGGCGCGATCGCCGAGGAGTTGGGGATCGACCGCACGGTGCTGACGTACCTGATCGACGACCTCGAACGCCCCGGATTCGTGGCCCGGCGGCCCGACCCGTCCGACCGGCGCAGCCGACTGGTGGACGTCACCGACGCCGGGCGGGCGGCCTGGGAGCAGCGACGCGAGGCGCTACGACGGGTGGAGGCGCACCTGTTGGGGTCGCTCACGCCGACCGAGTCGACGACCCTGCGAACCCTGCTGCAAAGAGTGGCCTGCTCCACCCAGGCCACCGACCCCCTCCGCAACCTCTGCGAGGCGGTAACCCACATCCACCCCGCCCCACCCACGGAGCCTCGTTGATCAAGAGGTTCGCGTCACCGAGGGCCGGAATCCTGACGCGAACCTCTTGATCAACAGGGAGGGCGGGGTGGGATCAGCGGACGTGCACGAACACCGGGTTGGAGTAGAACCACAGGTCGTCCCACGGGCTCTCGAGGCCGTCCGCGAGGGGCTCGGCCTCGTCGGTGCTGGTGCCGCGCACCCGGGCGTACGTGTCGGCCTCGACGTTGCGCAGGGTGTGCCGGATGACGTAGTCGTGACCCTGCCGGCGCCAGTCCCGCGGGCCGAACCGGGCCACCACCTTGGTGGTGGGGTTGGTGTCGGCGTCCAGGTTGGCGCTCGGTCCGGTGATCTGCCCGACGATCAGGTCGACGCGGCGGACCTCCGGCCGGTCGCCGTTGCCGTTCACCCCGTCCTGCGGGCGGAACCGGATCTCGATCTCGACGTCGGTACGGCTGCGACGGTTGACCGTGATGGTCTCGCCGACCTCGGCCGTCTTGCCCTGCGACGTGGCGCTCACGTCGAGGCTGCGGATCAGGTCACCGGTGGTCACCCAGATCCGGCCGTTGCGCAGGCCGTCCATGATGTCGCCGTAGTCCTGGCGCGCGTACACGTAGGTCTTGCTGTACTCCCCCGGCCAGAAGTCCGAGCCGCCGCGCGTCCAGTGCACGTGCGAGTCGGACGTCGCGGTGATCCACCAGCGCCGACCCTCACCGAGGAGCGAGTCCCAGAGCCCACCGACCCGTGCGGTCATCTGGTCGAAGCCGCCGTAGGTGGGGTGGTTGCCGTACCCGCCACGCTTGCCGCCGTTGAGCGGACCGGCCTGGTGACCGGGCGCGCCCTCGAACCCGATGTAGACGTCGGGCGCGGCGTTGTTGCCGTTACGGAACTCGCGCGGGGTGTCCTGGCCGTAGACGCCGAGGCCGGGCGCCGAACGGGAGGCGTGGTGGGCGATCACCAGCGGCTTGTGCGGCATACCCCGGGCGACCTTGAGGAACTCCACCATCTTGGCCTCGGTGTCGCGGGTCGGGTCGGTGGGGAACGCGTCGTACTTGGCGAACCGGCTCTCCAGCTCGAAGAGCTGCTTCGCCTCGTCGTCGTGGCGCGGGATCATCAGCGTGTGGTGGTCCAGCGAGGGCGCGTCGAACTCCATGCCCCAGAACTGGAGCACCTCGGGAACGAGCTTGCGCGAGCGCAGCAGGTCGGGGTACGCCTGCTCGATGTTGACCTTCGAGTGCGTCGGTCCACCGTGGTCGGTGCACATCGCCCAGGTCAGGCCGAAGTTCTTGGCCATGATGGCGTTGGTGACGATCGGGTAGACCGCGTCCGCGCCCTTGTGGAAGACGATCGGGCTCTTGGTGGTGTCGAACTCGCCGCTGTACTCGGAGTGGACGTGGTGGTCACCCGCGCGCCACGACCGGTTCTTGACACCGCCCCGGTCGCCCTCGTCGTCGCCCGGCCGGCGCTCCTCGTCGGCCCACGCCGCCCCGCCGCCCACCAGCGGGCTCGCGGCGGCCAGCGTCGCGCCGACACCCGCGTACTTGACCAGCTTGCGCCGCGACAACTGCGCGCGCTCGACCTCTTCGGCTTGCTTGTCTCTCACGTCAGAGCCTCTCCTCGATCAAGCGAATGCTCTTTCGATCAAGGAGCCTCAAAGAGGTCGGTGAACGCCCGCCGTACGGCGGACGGGTACCCGGTGAACTCCCTGGCCGAGCCCGTTGAAGGGCACGGCGGATCGCGGCGGCGGGTGACGGCACGACAGCGGGACGGCAGGATCAGGGCCGTTGGCGCTCCCGCTCCACGCGCGCCGATTCGGCCGTCGACGGCGCGGCGGGCGCGGTGACCACCGTCGGCGCGACGTCGACGGCGGGCAACCCGGTCCGACCGGCGACCGGCAGGACCAGTTCGCTGCGCCCGAGGTCGACCCGGACGGTGGCGTCCCGGTCCTCGGCCATCGTGAACTCCGGGTCGCTCTGACCGAGCACCAGGCCCAGGACGTGCCCGGCCGGCACCACCGCGTCGTACGCGTTCAGCGGCACGGTGACCGTGTACCACCGGTCCGCCCGTAGCGGCGTGGTGAATCGCAGCGAACGATGGTGCGCGGCGTCGAGCCAGCCCCGGGCCAGCACCGCGTGGTCGGACACCTCGGTGATCTCCTCGGTGTCGCGGTAGCAGGCGTCGTCGGCCGGCGTGGACGCTCCCCAGCAGGACTCGGTGTCCAGCGTCCGCACCGCCCCGAACCAGCTCCGCTCGGCGGTGCCGTAGTCGACCAGGCGGGCGCTCAGCTGCGTGGTCGGCCGATCCACCCGGACGCGCAGTCGCACCGACGCGCTGCCGGAGATCCGCAGTGCGGCGTCCAGCGGGCCGGAGAGGAAGACCAGCCGGCCGGCGGCCGCGCTGTTCGGCTCGGCGACCACCGCGTCCTCGGTCAGTGCCTCGTCGACGTACGCCCGCTCCTGACCGGGCCGCGCACCGCGGCCGCCGAGGGTGCCGGTCACACCGTCGCCGACGCCGAGGGGAACCCGCGCGTTTCGGGTGCCGGGCGCGGGCCAGTCGCGCTGCGTCGTCCACCTGCCGGGCGCGGTCTCCAGGTCGACCCTCGGTTCGTCCATCACCCCGTTCGGCAACTCCTGCAACCAGTAGTCGAACCAGCGGTGCAGGGTCGCCACCCACTCGGCGCGTCGTACGTCGAACGGATCCTGGTGGCCGGCCTGGGAGAGCCACAGCTTGCGGGGTACGCCCCGCTCGGCCAGCTCCTGCCACCAGCGGGCGAACTGGTTCGTGGTGACGTTCAGGTCGTTGAGACCGTGTGCCACGAAGACGCTGGCCCGCACCCGGTCGGCCGACGGTCGGTAGTCGCGCTGGCCCCAGAACCCGTTGTAGTCGCCGGTCTGCTCGGCGCTGTCCGCCCGCAGCCGGGCGAGCACCGCCGCGCAGGCGGCCTCCGGGCGGCTGCTGACGACCGAGTGCAACCAGCCGGGATAGTCGGTCGACACCAGCGTCCCCTGGTATCGCACGTAGTCGTACCAGCTTGAGATCGCCGAGATGGGCACGATGGTGGCCAGGCCCGGCACGCCCGTGGCGGCGACCCCGTTGGCGACCGAGCCGTCCCACGACTTGCCGATCATGCCGACGCGGCCGGTGGTCCAGCCGGCGTCGACCGGCCGCCCGTCGGCCGTGTACGCGCGAGCCCGGCCGTTGAGCCAGTCCACCACCGCCCGGGCGCTGCCCACCTCGACCAGGCCTCCGACGTCCTCGCACCCGGTCGAGCGGGCGGTGCCGGCGAGATCCACGGCGACGAAGGCGTACCCACGCGGGACGAAGTAGTTGTCGTAGAACAGGGGCACCGAGGCGATGACGCCGGACGCGTCGTACGCCTTGAACTCGCCCTCGTTGCCCCGTCCGCAGCAGAGGTAGTAGGGCGACGCCTCCATGACGACCGGTACGCGGACCCCTGCGGCGGCGGCCTCCCGGGGCCGGACGATGTCCACCGCGACCCGGTCGCGGACGCCGTCGCCGTCGCTGTCGGTACGGGTCTCGACCCAGACGCTCTCCCGGATGGCGCTGGCGTACGAGTAGGCCGGGACCGTGGCGGTGCCGACGACGTGGGGTGGGGTCGGACGGTGACGGTCGGACGGGTCGGCGCTGGCGGGAGCGGCGGCGAGCATCGCGACCAGCAGGCCGGCGATGGCAGCGGCACTACGTGCGCGGGTTCGGGAGGTCGGCATCGGTGTCCTTCCGGGTACGACGCGTCCAGGACATTCCATCGCATCGATGCCTCTTTGCCCAGCCCCCACGGCGGCGCGCCGTCGTCAGATCCGGGCGCGGGGCAGCCAGCCCAGGAAGCGGTGTCGCGCGCTGGGCAGGGGCAGCGTCGGCAGGTCCTGGGCGGCGGCGACGAGGCACGAGCCGAGGTAGACGGCGAGGGAGGCGCGCGCGCCACCGAACTCGGCGAGCAGTTGACTCTGCTTGGTCGCGCAGGGCCATTCGCGGCCACAGCCGGTACACGTCCAGCTCGGCGGGTTGGGCAGGTGCTCGGGCAGCTTGGCACGCCGGTAACGGCCCACGACGCTGTTGTCCGCGCGGACGTCGCGTCGCCGGCGCTCGGGCCCTTCGTTGCGGTGCGCGGGCGGCCGGGCGCCGGGCAGGTAGCGCCGGACGGTGCCGAGGAGCGCCCCGACGCGTACCAGGGCGTCCGGCCCGACGTGGTGGGCCAGCAACGCCGTGAGCAGGTAGTGCCCCAGAAGGTCGAACGAGTCGCGGTTCAGCCGCAGGTCGCGGCACAGGTCGACGAACTCGGGCGTGGTCAGCGGGACACGGTCGTCGAGCGCGCGGCGCAGCACCTCCCGCAGCGCGACGCCGAGGCTCATCAGCGCGTCACCCTCGCCCAATCCCAGGCTGTCCTCGTCCGCCACCCGCGCCAACGCCTCGGCCACCGCCAGTCGTACGACGCGGTCCGGATCGGTACCGTCCAACGACTCACCCCCGCCTGTCGGCCGGATCTCCGGCTGTTGTCCGGGCGTCGGGACGCCCGGGAGATCATGAACAAGATTTCGCTGCCGCGCCGGAGGCGACTAGGACAGCGGGCGCAGGATCACCGCGTGCGATAGCCGGAAAGCGAAATCGACTCGGCAAAACGGCGGATCGACCGACGTACACAGCCGGTTGCCGTATGGTGGAATTCCCATAAATAGATATGTGATTCGCTGGGAATGACGCCACCACCACCGCCGAACCGGCCGGCAACGCGCCGCGATCACCGGCACGTGCGCCCAGCCACGTCCCGACCACACCGCCGGTCCCGATCCGACCGGCGGTCTCCTCTCGGACGGAGACAGCGGATGACGTCACCAGTGCAGGCCCGAGCATTCGAGAGTCACGACCCGGCGGCCATCCACCGCTTCCTGGCCAGCACGTACACCGCGGACCTGCGTATCCACGCGGGCGAGACCGGCTACCACCTCGTCCACCAGCGCGTCGACGCCGGGCCGTTCGCCCTCGCCACGACCGGCCAGAGCGCCCATCTCGACATCGAGGTGGGCGACATCGACGGGCTGATCATCTGCCGTACCCGCAGCGCCCTGATCAGCCGTACCTCTCAGGGGGAGACCCACCGCTTCGGCCCCGGCGACGTGTTCCTGACCAACCGGCCGGGCGAGCCGTTCAACCTGCGGTGGGAACCCGGCGAGGTGGAACTCTGCGTCCTGGACCTCGGGGTACTGAGACAGGTGGCGACCGCCGCGCCGGCTCGGCGGCCCGGTCCGATCCGTTTCACCGACCTCGGCCCCGTCGACGCGACCCTCACCCGGCAGTGGCGACGGACCACCAGGTACGTGAACGACGTCGTCCTGAACAGCCCGACCGCCAGCGCCCAGCCGCTGGTGATCGGCAGCGCCGCCCGCATGCTCGCCGCGGCGGCGCTCGCGATCTTTCCCAACACGGCGTTCACCGACGAGACGGCCCGGGACCGCCACGACGCCAGCACCGCGACCCTGCGTCGCGCCATCGCCTTCATGGAGGAGAACGCCGACCGGAACATCGGCGCCGCCGACATCGCCAACGCCGCCGCCGTCTCCCTGCGCGCGGTGCAGCTCGCCTTCCGTCGCCACCTCGGCACCACACCGATGGCGTACCTGCGCCGGGTCCGGCTGGACCGGGCGCACCACGACCTGGTCCGGGCCGACCCTCGACGGGAGACCGTGTCGGCCATCGCCAGTCGTTGGGGGTTCGCCAGCCACAGCAGGTTCACCGCCTGGTACCACGCCAGCTACGGGGTGCCGCCCCGCGAGACGCTGCACGCCTGAGGTCGCCCCGGCGCCGACCTTGTGACACGTCTTGGCAGCGACGAAAATCGATGCTGTGAAGGTACCGTCGAGGTTCGTCCGGCCGCTGGTGTGCCTGCTGCTCCTCACCGGCTGCGGCACCTCGCCCGGGACCACCGACGGCCCTACGGGCGACCCCCCGCCCACGTCCCCCTCCCCCGCAACCTCCGTCTCCCCCGCCGCCTTCGACAAGGCGCTGCACGACGAGTTGATCGCGATGCTGGAGCGCGACCAGGCCGATCGCGAGGGCACCCCGCAGACCGAGTCCGACCAGGCGCGCACCCTCCGCCTGAAAGAGATCATCCGTACCCACGGCTGGCCGACCTTCGCTCTGGTGGGCGAGGACGGGGGCAACGCGGCGTGGGCCATCGTCCAGCACTCCGACCTGGACCCCGCCTTCCAACAGGAGGCGCTGAACCTGCTGCGCGCGGCCGTCGCCGCCGGCCAGGCGTCGCCGGGCAACCTCGCCTACCTCGAGGACCGGGTCGCCGTGGCCAAGGGCGAGCCCCAGGTGTACGGGACACAGATCCGCTGCGGGCCGGACGGTCCCGTCCCGGCGACCCCGATCAGGGACGAGCCGGGCGTCGAACGCCGCCGCGCCGAGGCTGGCCTGCCCACACTCGCGAGCTACCTCGCCGAGATGACCACGATCTGCGCCCAGGACACCAACTAGGCGGGTGCCTGTCCAGTGCGCGAAGGACCCTCAGGGCCGCTCCCGCTCGCGGGCGGCCCGCACCTCGGGCACCGAGGCTTCCAGCAGGTCGGCGAGGCCACGGAGCTGCTCGGCGACCCGGACACCGAGCGGGGTGAGCGTGTATTCGACGCGCGGCGGGATCGCGGTGAGCACCTCCCGGGTGAGCATCCCGTCGCGCTCCAGCGTCTGCAGGGTCTGGGAGAGCATCCGCTCGCTGACCCCCTCGATGCGCCGCCGCAGGGCGTTGAACCGGTAGCTGCCCTCGCCGAGCGCGAGCAGGGCGAGCGAGGCCCACTTCGACGTGACGTCCTCGAAGGCGGCACGGGAGGTGCAGCTCCGCGCGAAGACATCGCTGACGAATTCCTGGGTAGGCCCCGCCGGGTCCTGGGCCGGCATGTCGGTCACGTCACCAGCCTACCCGAAGCTTACTCAACGACTTGTGCTGTAGATTCGTAAGCGCTTACTAGAAGTCACCGCCCATCGGAGGTCCCCATGCCCACCTATGCCGTCACCGGCGCCACCGGCCGTCTCGGCCGGCTGGTGATCGAGCACCTGCTCGACACCGGTGTGCCCGCCACCGAGATCGCCGCCGTCGTCCGCAGCCCGCAGAAGGCCGCCGACCTGGCCGCCCGCGGCGTCGAGATCCGGCAGGCCGACTACGACGATCCCTCGACGCTGCCCGGCGCCGTGGCCGGCGTACGCCGTCTGCTGCTCATCTCCGGGGACACCCCGGGGCAGCGGGTGCCCCAGCACACCGCGGTCATCGACGCCGCCCGGCTCGCCGGGGTCGAGCGCCTGGTCTACACCAGCATCCTGAAGGCCGACACGACCACGAACCCGCTCGCTCCCGAGCACAAGGCCACCGAGGAGGTGCTGGCCGCGTCGGGCCTGTCGTACACGGTGCTGCGCAACGGCTGGTACACCGAGAACTACACCGATCAGCTCCCGCAGTACCTCGCGAGTGGCACCATCCTCGGCGCCACCGGCGGCAGCAAGGTCTCGGCCGCTCCCCGGACCGACTACGCGGCCGCCGCCGCGGCGGCGCTGACCCGGGACGAGGGCGGCAACGCCGTCTACGAGTTGGGCGGCACCGCGTTCACCTTCGACGAGCTGGCCGACGCCGTCACCGAGGTCACCGGCACGACCGTCGTGCACCGGGACATGTCGACCGCCGAGTTGGCCTCCGCGCTCCAGAACGTCGGGCTCGACGCCGGCACCGCCGGGTTCGTGGCCGCGCTCGACCACTCGATCGCCATCGGCGAGCTGGCCACCGACAGCGACGACCTCAGCCGGTTGATCGGTCGACCCACGACCGGGCTCCGCGACGCCATCCGCGCCGCGCGCGCCTAGGGCGCGTGTCAAAGTCCTCGGTCGAGCCGAGGCGGAGTCCAGGCGGCGGTCCGGCAAGGCGAAGATGTGCTCGGATACCGGTGTTGTATCCGAGCCCATCTCCAACGCCGCCGGCCGTCGTCTGGGCCCGCCGTAGGCCGGCCAGAGGGCTTTGACACACGCCCTAAGTCGGGCCCGGGTTCGTCGTGCTGGCGGGCGACGGGGGCACGCCCTCCGTCGCCCGCCCGTTCAATCGGCGGACGCCGGCGTCAGCAGGCCGGTGAGCAGGCTGCGCAGCGTCCGCTCGAAGAGGTCCGTCGGGGGCGTCGGCGGCCCGACCCGGCCGAGGGCCGCGACGAGATGTGGGTACGCCCCGAGGTCGACCCCCGCGAAGCTGGGTGACCCGGCGGCGGCCTCGCTGCGGGCGAACAGGCTCACCACGCCGGTCAGCACGGCGATCGCCTCGAACTTGGCGCTGACGGCGCAGCGCACGGGTTCCAGAATTCGGATGCAGTTGTCGAACCAGGCCAGGCTCTCGGGACCGACGCCCGACGGCCGTTGGATCACGTCCACCAGCCACGGGTGGGCGCGGAACAGGGCCAACTGCCGACGGGCCACCAGCAGCATCTCGTCCCGCCAGTCGGCCTGCTCCGGCGGGTACGGCCGCAGCTCCCCCACGACGTGGTCGGTCATCAGGTCGAGCAGGTCGTCGCGGGACGACAGGTAGCGGTAGAGCGATCCGGCGCCGGTGCCGAGCGCGCCCGCGACGGCCCGCATCGACACCGCGGCGAGCCCTTCGGCGTCGGCCAGGGTGATCGCCGCCGCGACGATCGCCTCCCGGCTGTGCGTCGGCGCGGGGCCACGGGTTCCCCGTTCGGGTCTGGCCCAGATCGGCTGCCGGCCGGCCCCGCGGTCGCCGGACCTGCCCGCTGCGTCGGTCACCAGGTCACTCTAGAGCCGGGGACGGGGTTGGCCGCTCAGGTGCCGCGCGGCCGACCACTCCTTACCTGAGGCACTAGGGTGGTCGCCATGGTTCCGCGCCGCCACGACGACCGGAGGTGGGCCCGCGCGGCGACCTCGGCACCCACCGACGGATCGGCCGCCCGGTGGTGAGCGGACCTTCCACTCCCACGCAGCGAGGCGACCGCGCACGTCCCGACGGCCGCCGACATCGGCTGGCCGACGCGTGCGGACGGCTCGCCCGGTCGCGTCCCTTCGAGATCGGCATCGTCGTGGTCATCCTCGCCAACGGGATCGTCCTCGGGCTGGAGACGTACGAGGGGCTGTTCCCCGCGACCGGCGCGCTGCACGGACTGGAGCTGTTCTTCCGCGCCGTCTTCACCATCGAGATCGGCGTCCGGTTGGCGGCGTACGGCCGGCGTCCACAGGACTTCTTCCGGCACGGTTGGAACGTCTTCGACTTCCTCGTGATCGCCGCCATCTTCGTTCCGGGCCTGCACGGCGACGCGGCACTGTTGCGCGTGGTGCGGGTCGCCCGGATGGTCCGGCTGGTGCGGTTCTCGCCGGGCCTGCGGACCATCGTCTCCGCGCTGTGGCGCAGTCTGCCCGGCGTCACCGGATTCCTCGCGCTGGCCGTGGTGACGCTCTACGTGTACGGGATGGCCGGCTGGCTGATCTTCGGCGATCGGTATCCCGACGAGTACGGGGATATCGGCAGGTCGTTGCTGACGCTGTTCGTGCTGCTGTCGCTGGAGACGCTGCCGGACCTCATCGAGCAGGGGCTCGCCATCTCGCCGTGGACGCTGCTCTACTACGTCAGCTACGTGGTGATCACGGTCAACCTGCTGCTCAACATCCTCATCGCGGTCATCGTGAACTCCATGGAGGAGGCCCGTCGTCTGGAGATGACCGAGCGGTTGGCCCCCGGCTACGACGAGGACGGTGACGGCATCCCCGACGAGGTGGACCGCATCGCACTCACCCAACGGCTGGACGACCTGCGCGCGGTCATCGGCGAGTTGGAGCGGGAGTTGCGGATCGACCGGGAGGACGCGCACGGCCGGCCGCATCGCGTCCAGGTGCGCGCCGAACGCTGACCCCGCGATCGTTCCCCGCGCGTAGCGTGGAACCGTCATGGACACCGAGCCCAGCGCGATTCGCGCGGATCTGCACCGACGACGCGACGAGACCAGCGCCGAGATCGCCGCGCTCGAGGGCGACCTGCGGAGCCTGTTCGAGGCGTCCCGGTCCTCGAACGCCGACGACGAACACGACCCCGAGGGCAGCACGATCGCGTTCGAGCGGGCACAACTGAGCGCCGTGCTGGCCGCGGCCCGTCGACGCGTCGCCGAACTGGACGAGGCGCTGAGCCGCGTCGCCGCGGGCACCTACGGCGTCTGCGAACGGTGCTCCCGCCCGATCCCCGCCGAACGGCTCGCGGCCCGCCCGTCGGCGCGTACCTGCGTCGCCTGCGCCAGCCGGCGGTGACGGTGGCGGCGCCCGCGGACCCGGTGCCCGGCGGACGCGGCGGGGGTGTCCGGGCGCGGACGGGTTCCGGTCAGACGACGGTGGAGCTGCGGCGTTCCAGCAGGACGACGTCACGCCAGCGGTCGTGGTGGCGGCCGATCCGCTCGCGTACGCCGATGACACGGAAGCCGGCCCGGCGGTGCAGGGCCAGGCTGGCGGTGTTCTCGGGGAAGATGCCGGACTGGATCGTCCAGATGCCGGCGCCCTCGGTCGAGGTGATCAGCGCGTCGAGCAACAGCCGGCCGACTCCGCGCCCTTGAGCCGCCGGATCGACGTAGACGGAGTGCTCGACGACGCCGGCGTAGACCGGGCGGCTCGACGTCGGCGTGACGGCGACCCAGCCGAGGACGAGGCCGTCGGCGACCGCCACGAACCGGTGCGCGGCGATCCGGCTGGCGTCGAAGGCCGCCCAGGTCGGTGCGGTGACCTCGAAGCTGGCATCCCCGCCGTCGAGGCCGAGTTGGTAGATCGCCAGGACGCGGTCCGCGTCACCGGGGCTCATCGGTCGCAGGGTCGTCTCGGCCACGGTCAGGCTCCGATCTTCTCTCCACGGTGTCGCGGGTCTGCTGTGTCAGACAGTTGTACCGTGCGGGCACACCGGCTTTCCGCCGCGCTCACCGGCATCCCGCACGTCCGGCGTCCGCTCCTCGAAAGATGTGATGTATCGATTCGATGGTGGCAGCTCGCCTCGTCGGTTCGATCGGCCGCGAATGCGAACGTCCAATCTTCCCCGCAACTCGCAGGTTCCCTTACCGCAACCGCACCACAACGGCGTGAGCCGCCGCGAGCGACCGGCGCGGTCCGTCGCGGAGAGCGCGAGGAAACGTTGGATGTCTATGCGTATGGGCTCGACGGCGTCGTTGACGCATCCAAACCGCCCTCCGTATACTCCGAATGATCATCTGATCTTTAGCCGAGCCGGGCGAGGAGCGCATGCCGCAGATCACTGGCGTCACCGTCGAGGACGTCCGCTTTCCCACCTCGCTGACCGCTGACGGGTCCGACGCCATGAACAAGGACGGCGACTACTCGGCGGCCTACGTCATCCTGCACACCGACGGCGTCGACAGCGCCGGCGTACCGCTCGCGGGTCACGGCCTCACCTTCACCATCGGTCGAGGCAACGACATCGTCGTGGCGGCGGCGGCCCACCAGGCCCACCGCCTGGTCGGCCTGGACGTCGCCACGATGGCCGCCGACATGGGCGCGGTCTACCGCCTGCTCACCTCCGACACCCAGCTGCGCTGGCTCGGCCCGGAGAAGGGCGTCGTCCACCTGTCCCTGGCGGCCGTGCTGAACGCGGCCTGGGATCTGGTCGCGCGACTGGCCGACAAGCCGCTGTGGCGGCTGCTCACCGACATGTCCCCCGAACAACTCGTCGACATCGCGGACCTGCGTTACCTGTCCGACGCGCTGACTCGGGACGAGGCGCTGGACATCCTGCGGGCACAGCAGAGCACGAAGGCCGACCGCCTCGCCGAGCTGGCACGCACCGGTTACCCGGCCTACACCACCTCGGCGGGCTGGCTCGGGTACGGCGACGACAAGCTGCGCCGGCTGTGCCAGGAGGCCGTCGACACCGGCTACGGTTACGTCAAGCTCAAGGTGGGCGCCGACCTCGACGACGACATCCGTCGGTGCACCATCGCCCGGGAGATCCTCGGCCCGGACCGCAACCTGATGCTCGACGCCAACCAGGTGTGGGACGTCGACCAGGCCATCGAGTGGGTCAGGGCGCTGGCCCGTTTCACCCCACTGTGGATCGAGGAGCCGACCAGCCCGGACGACATCCTGGGCCACGCGGCCGTGCGCCGCGCCGTCGCTCCCGTCGGCGTCGCCACCGGCGAGCACTGCCACAACCGGGTGATGTTCAAGCAGTTATTCCAGGCCGAGGCCATCGACTTCTGCCAGTTGGACACGGGCCGGCTGGCCAGCGTCAACGAGATCGTCGCGGTGCTGCTGCTCGCCGCGAAGTTCGGCGTCCCGGTGTGCCCGCACGCGGGCGGCGTCGGGCTCTGCGAGATGGTCCAACACGTCTCGGTGCTCGACTACGTCGCGGTCTCGGGGGATCTCACCGGCCGCGTCACCGAGTTCGTCGACCACCTGCACGAGCACTTCACCGATCCGTGCGTCATCCGGGACACCGGTTGGGGCAGCGGATACGTCCTGCCCGACGCGCCCGGCTACTCCACCCGTATGCACCCCGAGTCGATCGAACGGTACCGGTTCCCGGACGGCCGCTACTGGGCTTCGACCGAGGCGGCTACCGTGTCATCTCCGGAGCCGTACGTCATCGCGGGTGGAGCCGCCACCCCCGCCGGCCGCTAGGAGGTGTCATGTCCCGCACCGACGAGGTCGTGAACGGCATCAAGCGGATGATCCTGGAAGGGACGTTCAAGCCCGGGGACCGGCTGCCCATCGAGAAGGACCTCGCCGAATCCCTCGGCGTCTCGCGGGGCTCGCTGCGCGAGGGGATGTCCGCGCTGTCGATCCTCGGCATCGTCAACATCCGCCAGGGTGACGGCACGTACGTCACGAACCTCGACGCGCCACAACTGCTGGCCCCGATGGGCTTCGTGGTCGACTTCCAGGGGCAGGGCGACGGACGGCACATCCACACCGTCCGCCGCCTGCTCGAGTGCGAGGCCGCCCGGTTGGCCGCGACCAGGATCACCGACGAGGCCCTGGCCCAGGCCGCCGAACTGCTCGACGAGGCGGCCCGGATCGCCGGCCGGTCGCCGCAGGACCACGAGCGCATCATGGAAATCGACATCGCGTTCCACCGGATCATCGCCGCACACGCCGACAACCCGGTACTCATCGGCCTGATCGAGGCGTTCGCCGGGCGCACGCTGCGCGGGCGGCTCTGGCGGAGCCTGCACGAGGAGGGCGCGGACCGGCGCACCCACGACGAGCACGTGGCGATCCTCAAGGCCCTGCGGGCGCGCGACCCGGAGCGGGCCCGCACCCGGATGGCCAACCACCTGATCGGTGTGGAGGAGTCGCTCCAGGGGTTGCCCGACGAGGGCTGACCGGCGCCGTCGACTGATCGCCCGCCCGTGCCGCTCGTCGGTGGCACCGTTTTCCGGTGCACCGCGCGCGCTCACGGGCGGGCGACCCCTGTCACCGCTCGTCGCTCTTGCTTCCGGTCATCGCCGCGACCAGATCGTCGGTGCTGACCTCGGCGGCGCGCAGCCGAGCCGCCCGCCGGCCGAGACGCAGCACCTCCACCCGGTCGGCGATCTCCAGAACCTGCGGCATGTTGTGACTCACCAGCACCACCGACATGCCCGCCGCACGCGCCCGCCGCACGACGTCGAGCACCCGCTCGGTCTGCACGACGCCCAGCGCCGCGGTGGGCTCGTCGAGGATGACCACGTTCGTCGCCCAGATGATCGCCCGCGCGACTGCGACGCACTGCCGCTGCCCGCCGGACAGCATCGCGATCGGCGTGGTGACCCGTGGGATCCGTACGCCCAACTCGTCGAGGGCCGCGGCGGCGCCGTGGCGCATGGCGCGCTTGTCGAGCAGGCCCAGCCGACCGAGCGGCCCGGACCGCAGGATCTCCCGCCCGAGGTAGAGGTTGGCGGCGACGCTGAGGTCGTCGGCGACCGCGAGATCCTGGTAGACGGTCTCCACCCCCGCGCGCCGGGCGTCCACCGGGGTCCCGAACTGAACGGGACGACCACCTATCCGGATCTCGCCCTCGTCCGGCGCGTGCACGCCGGAGAGCGTCTTGACCAGCGTGCTCTTGCCGGCGCCGTTGTCACCGATGAGGGCGACGACCTCGCCCCGGTGGACCGTGAAGTCGGCGCCGCGCAGCGCCTCGACGTGGCCGAACCGCTTGACGATCCCCCGGGCTTCGAGCACCGGCGGCTCCTCGGGAGACCGCCGCTGGTCGTTGTCGGTCGTCGGCGCGGAGGTCGTCGCCATCACTGCACCGGGGGGTTGGCGCAGCTGGGCTCGAGCACCGCCTTGATCTCCGGCGAGTCGATGTTCTTCTTGGTGACGAAGGTGACGCCGGTGTCCGCCGACGCCAGCGGCGCCTTGTCCCGGAGGTGCTTGACCATCTTGTCGACGCCGAAGTAGCCCATCTTGAAGGGATTCTGCACGACCAGCGCGGAGATCTGGCCGTTGCGCAGTCCGGCGATCTCGTCCGGGGCGGCGTCCCAACCGATGATGACCACCTTGCCGGACTTGCCCGCCGCCTGGATGGCCTGCGCCGCGCCGAGCACGCTCGGCTCGTTGGCGGCGAAGATGCCGGCGAGGTTGGGGTTCGCGGTGAGGATGTTCTCGGTGACCCGCCGCGCCTCGTTGACGTCGCTGCGGCTGGGCTGCTGGCCGACCAGCTTGAGGTTGGGGAACTGCTTGAGGCCCTCCTTGAAGCCGTCGACCCGCTCGGTGTTGGTCTGCGAGCCCGGCTGGAACTCCACCAGCGCCACGTCGTGGTTACCGGGGCCCAGCTCGGTGGCGAGCAGTTTGGCCGCCTCGACGGCCGACGCCTTGTTGTCGGTGGCGAAGAGCGGCACGCTCGACGGCTGCGGGCTGGTGCCCGAGTCGATCATCGCGACCGGGATGTTCGCGCCGATCGCCTGGTCGGTGGCCGGCGCCAAGGCGCGGGAGTCGGTGGCCGCGTAGACGATCCCGTCGACCTTCTTGGTGACGAAGTTCTGGATCAGGTTGACCTGACCCTCGACGTCGGTCTCGGTGGTCACCCCGTCCCACTGGACGGTGACGTTGCCGGCGCGCTGCGCGGCGCACTCGGCGCCCGCCTTCACCGTGTTCCAGTAGTCGGCCCCGACGGCCTTGGGTACGACGGCGAGCTTCAGCGGCCCGGAGGCGTCCTTGGTCGCGCCGTCGCCTCCGTCGCGGACCTCGACTCCGCCGCAGGCGCTGAGCAGCGCGGCCGCCGCGGCGGCGGCGAGGATGGCCTGCGCGCGTAGGAGGTGACCCCGTGGACGTCGGCGGATGGTGGTGTGTGCCATGGTGTGCGTCCTTCCTCTGGTGAGCTGCGGGAACGGCAGATCAGCCCCGTGACTCCAGCCGCCGACGGCGGTACTGGTCGAAGTAGACGGCAGCCCAGATGATCAGGCCGACGATCACCTGCTGGTAGTGGATGCTGATGTCGAGCAGGACGGCGCCGTTGCGGACCAGGGCGATGAGGAAGGCGCCGATGATGGTCCCGACGATGCGGCCCTGCCCGCCGAACAGGCTGGCGCCGCCGATGACCGCGGCGGCGATGACGTCGAGTTCCAGCGAGATTCCGTAGTTCGGCTGCCCGGAGTTGACCCGAGAGGCGGCGATCATGCCGCCGAGGCCGACCAGGACACCCGCCAGGACGTACACGTAGGTCAGGTAGCGGCCCACCGGGATGCCCGAGCGGCGGGCGGCCTCCAGGTTGGAACCCATCGCGTAGGTGTACTGCCCGAAGCGCGTCTGCGAGAGCAGGAAGGCCACCCCGACGGCGACCAGGGCGGTGATCACCACGGCGAACGGAATGCCGATGATCTCCCCGTTGCCGAGCAACTGGAACGACCGGGGCAGCCCGTAGACGCCGACCGCGCCGGTGATGATGAAGACCAGCCCTCGGCCGACCGACATCGTGCCCAGCGTCGCGATGAACGGGGGGATCCGGGCGACGGTGACCAGCAACCCATTCAGCAGTCCCGCCAGGGCCCCGACACCGATCGCGACCGCCGTGGCCGCGAGGAGCGGAAAACCCAGGTCCCGTACGACCATCGCGCCCGCCACGCCGGCGAGCGCGGCGACCGAGCCGACCGACAGGTCGATGCCCTTGGTGATGATGACCATCGTCTGCGCGGCGGCGATGATGGCGATCACCGCGGTCTGCGCGCCGATGTTGAACAGGTTGTCCGCCGTCAGGAAGTAGGGACTGGCGAAGCTCAACGCGACGAACAGGACGACGAGCGCGGTCGCGGCGGTGAACTCGGACAGCGCGTGGGAGATGCGCTCGCGCACCCAGTCGTTCAGCGCGCCGCCGTGGGCCTGGTCGGTCGCCTCGACGGCACTCATCGCCGGGCCCGGCCGTCGTCCACTGTGTCTCGCCCGGCTCGGCACGCGCCGCCGCCGGTGATTGACGCTCTCGCTCGCAACCGGACCTCCCCAGGAAGTCACGCACGGGCCACGCCCCGCAATGCCCGCACGATAGATCAGATGTTTGCAATGATCAGGCGTTACCTTGCCATGGTCACACTCGTGTTGCCAAGGTCTTACCGGCATGTTGTGGCATCGTTATTCGGACCTCGGACGCGATACGTCCGACCAAAAAACCCGCTGACCGAGTCCGGTCCGGGACGGCCACCGACGTCGTCAGCGGAGGGGTCTGCCGCCCGGCCACCGGTCGCCTTGAGCATGTTATCGATAACATGCTATGTTCCGCCAAGGAGTCGAGGGCACGTCCCTCCCGTTCGGAACCACCGGCACCTCGAAGGGCATCGGGTCCCACGACCCGGTCGACGGCCGGTGAGCTGTCCGAGCCACACCTGTCCGGCGTTACGTCATTCCCGCGTCCGCGCACGCGGCTGTCCACCGTGACGTGAACCCCGCAGACAGCACCGTCGTCGACCCGTCGGACCGTCCCGGGCACCGCCGAATCCGCCCCGTACGGCCCCCCGGCAGCCCTTCGCCGGTCGGGCAACCCGACCTCGACTCCGCCGCCACCATTTGTCGAAAGGCAGGACCATGGACAAGATCCCCGACGAACGCGCACCGCGACCCCGGTTCCGGGGCCGTCGGGTGCTGGTGCCGCTCGCGGCCACCCTCGCGGCGGTCGCCGCGACGGTGGCGGTGACCTCGACCGCCAACGCCGGCACCACGCTGGGCGCCTCGGCGGCCGAGAAGGGCCGCTACTACGGCGCCGCGGTACCCGCCTTCAAGCTGTCCGACAGCCAGTTCGCTGGCATCGTGAACCGGGAGTTCAACCAGCTCACTCCCGAGAACGAGATGAAGTGGGACGCCACCGAGCCCCAGCAGGGTCGGTTCAACTACAGCGGCGGGGACCAGATCGTCGCCCACGCCCAGTCCCACGGCATGATCGTGCGCGGCCACACGCTGCTCTGGTACCAGCAGCAGCCGGGCTGGGCGCAGAGCATGTCCGGCACCGCGCTGCGCAACGCCGCCATCAACCACGTCACCCAGGTCGCCACCCACTACCGCGGCAAGATCTACGCCTGGGACGTGGTGAACGAGGCGTTCGCCGACGGCAACTCCGGCGGCCGGCGCGACTCGAACCTGCAGCGCACCGGCAACGACTGGATCGAAGCGGCGTTCCGCGCCGCCCGCGCCGCCGACCCGGGCGCCAAACTCTGCTACAACGACTACAACACCGACGGCATCAACGCCAAGTCCACCGGCATCTACAACATGGTCCGCGACTTCAAGTCCCGCGGCGTGCCGATCGACTGCGTCGGCTTCCAGTCCCACCTGGGCACCTCGGTGCCGGGCGACTACCAGGCCAACCTGCAACGCTTCGCCGACCTGGGCGTCGACGTCCAGATCACCGAGCTGGACATCGCCCAGGGCTCCAACCAGGCCAACGCCTACGCCCAGGTGACCCGGGCCTGCATGGCGATCCCCCGCTGCACCGGCATCACGGTGTGGGGAGTCCGGGACAGCGACTCGTGGCGCAGTAACGACAACCCGCTGCTGTTCGACCGGTCGGGCAACAAGAAGGCGGCGTACACCTCCGTCCTCAACGCCCTCAACGCGGGCACCGGCACCCCGACCACGCCGCCGCCCACCACCCCTCCGCCCACCACCCCTCCGCCGACCACTCCCCCGCCCACGACGCCGCCGCCGACCACTCCTCCGCCCACCGGTAGCGGCTGCACCGCCTCGGTGTCGCTGAACTCGTGGAACGGTGGCTTCGTCGCCACGGTCAAGGTCAACGCCGGCTCGACGGCCGTACGGGGCTGGTTGGTCCGGATCACGCTGCCCTCGGGCGCCGCCGTCACCAACACCTGGAGCGCGCAGGCCAGCGGCTCCTCGGGTGCGGTGGACTTCCGCAACGTCGACTACAACGGCCAGATCGGCGCGGGCGGCAGCACGGAGTTCGGTTTCCAGGGCACCGGCGCCGGCCCGTCCGCCACTCCGACCTGCACCGCGAGCTGACCCGTCCCCTCTCAGCTCACCCCCTGAGCGCCCCCGGGGCCGCGCGGACCACCGCGCGCCCCGGGGGTGCTCGCCTGCGCCCGCGTCAGGCGTCGAGGCAGGAGCGGACGGCGGCGGTGAGCCGGTTGGCGCGCTCGTCGCGCGCGCCGTACATCTGGTTGACCACGTAGCCGAAACCCACCTCGTGGTACGCGTCGGCGAAGGCGAGATTGCCGCCGGCGCCGTCGTGGCCGAAGCTGCGCTCCCCCAGCAGCGGCCGGGCCGGCTCGGAGTGCAGCAGGAAACCGGTGCCCCAGCGCTGGCCGGTGTCGGGCGGGCCGTGCCGTTGCTGGCCCCGCGAGCGGACGACGACCGCGTCGTCGACCGACGCCCCGGTGAGCAGGGGCCCGCCGGTCACGTCGGACACGCAGGCCGCGTAGAGGCGGGCGAGGCCGTCCGCGGTGCTCACCGCACCCGCGCCCGGAATGCCGGCCGCCTGGATGTCCGGGTCGTTGAAGCTGACCAGACCCTCGGCGTCGGCGGGAAAGGCGAACGCGCCGCCCATGGTGATCCCCCGCTCGGCGACCGGGTCGACGAAGGGATCGGCGTCCGGTGGTGGGGCCAGATCCCAGGCCACGCCGTCGCGCTCGGCGGCGGGCAGCCCGAGCCAGGTACGAAGTCCCAGCGGGCCGGCGACGGCGTCGCGGAAGTACGCGCCGGGGAGCTGACCGGTGACCCGGTGGATGACCTCGCCGACGAGCCACCCGTAGGTCATCGAGTGGTAGCTGTGCGCCGTACCCGGCTCCCACAGTGGGGTCTGCGCCTCGATCGCCGCGATGACCGGGTCCCACGCGAGCACCTCGTCGAGGGTCAGCGGCCGGTCCAGCGCCGGCAGGCCGGACTGGTGGGTGAGCAGCCACCGTACGGGAATGTCCGCCTTGCCGTGCTGGCCGAACTCCGGCCAGTAACGCGTCACGGGCGCGTCGAGGTCGAGGCGTCCCTCCTGCACGAGCAGGTACGCGCAGATCGCCAGGATCCCCTTGGTGCACGAGAAGACGACGACCGGCGTGTGCGCCGTCCAGGGCCGCCCGGTGCGGGTGTCGGCCAGCCCGCCGTACAGGTCGACGACCTTGCGGCCGCGCACGTAGAGGGTGACCGCGGCGCCGACCTCACCGCGGAGGGTGAAGTTGTCGCGGAACGCGTCGGCGACGCGCCCGTAGCGCTCGTCGACGTCGCCGTGGATCTGCGGCTGCGTGGCCACTGCCTATCCCTTCAGTGAGCCCTGGATCAGGGCCTTGATGAACTGTCGCTGGAAGATCAGGAACACGATGAGGGTAGGGGTGAGGATCAGCAGCGAGCCAGCGCACAGCAGCACCAGGTCGGTGCCCCACTGGCCCTGGAACGCGCCGAGCGCTCCGGCCATCGTGCGTTTGGTGGCGTCGTCGACCAGCACGATCGCGAGCAGGAACTGGTTCCACGTCCAGAGGAACATCAGGATCGTCAGCGAGGCGATGGCCGGGCGGGCCAGCGGCACCTGCACCCGCCAGAACAGCTGCCAGGTGCTGCTGCCGTCCACCCGGGCGGCCTCGGACAGCTCGACCGGCACGTTGGTGAAGTGGGCGCGCATCCAGAACACCGCGAACGGCATGTAGAGGCCGATCAGCGGCAGGATGATGGCCCACCGGGTGTTGAGCAGGCCGAGGTCCTGCATCTGGTAGTAGAGCGGGGTGACGACGGCCTCGAAGGGCAGCGTGAGGCCGAGCAGCAGCAGGCCGAAGACGAGCCGGCCGCCGGGCACCCGCAACTGACCCAGTCCGAAACCGGCCATGGTGGCGATGAGCACGGACACCGGTACGACGCCCGCCACGATGAGCAGGCTGGAGCGCAGCAGCGCGCCCATGTTGGCGGCGGTGAACGCGTCGGCGAAGTTGCCCCACTGCGGGTCCGACGGCCAGGCCAGACCGTCGGGCACGGTGCCGCGCGGTTGCAGGGCGGCCGAGAGCATGCTCACGAACGGCAGCAGGGTCACGAGGATCAGGGCGATCAGGAAGACCCGACCGGTCAGCTGCTCACGTCGGCTCAGGTTCACGGCTTCTCCCCCCGGGTGAGTCGCTGGATCGGCAGCACGAACGCCAGCACCAGGACCATCAGTACGACGGCGAGCGCCGAGGCCAACCCCACCTGGCGCTGCGAGAAGGCCAGCCGGTAGATCTCCAGACCGGGGACGGTGGTCTGCAGGCCCGGTCCGCCGCTGGTGGAGATGTAGACGATGTCGAAGCTGGCCAACGCGGCGATGATCGTGACGGTGAGGCAGACCCCGATCTCCTGGCGCAGGCTGGGCAGGGTCACCGCGAGAAACTCGCGGACCGGCCCCGCGCCGTCCAGCCGGGCGGCCTCGTAGAGCGCCGGGTCGATCTTGCTCATGCCGGTGACCAGCAGGATCGTGCAGAGGCCGAGCAGGACCCACGCCCCGATCACCCCGACGGCGGGCAGCGCGGTGTCGAAGTCGCCCAGCCAGGCGCGGGCCAGGCCACCCAGCCCGAGGGCGCGCAGCACCTGGTTGACCAGCCCGTTGGTGGAGAGCAGCCAACTCCACGCGATGCCGGCCGCCACCAGGGGAATGACCTGCGGCAGGAACAGGATCGTCCGGACCACGGTGCCGAACGCGCCGGTGGTGATCCGGCGGACCACGCTCGCCACCAGCAACCCGAGCGCGACCGGGATGAGGCTGAAGAAGACGATCAGGATGATCGCATTGGAGATGATCTTCAGTAGATCGCTGTCGGTGAAAACGGTGACGTAGTTGTCCAGGCCGACCCAGCGGGCGACCCCGATCCCGTTCCAGTCGTAGAGCGAGTACTGGACGGTCAGGGCGAGGGGCCGCAGGACGAAGACCGCGTACATCACGAAGGCGGGCAGGACGAACAACCAGCCGGTCCCGGCCGCGCGGGCCCACCGGCGTCGGTGGGCCCGCGCGGAGGCGGGACGGGCGGGACGACCCACGGACGACGCCCGGCCGTCCCGCCCTGGTGGTGCGCTGCCGAGGGCAGACGTCATCGGGACAGTTCCTTCTCGTACTCGGCCTGGACCGCCTTGACGTACCCCTCGGGCGTCTGCTGGCCGGCGACCAGCTTCTGCATCTCGGGCGTGATCGCGGCGGCGAAGATGCCACCGGTCGCGTTCGCGGTGAAGTCGACCGCGCCGTTCTCGGCCCCGAGCTGCTGCGCCGCCTTGAGGGTCTCGGCCAGCACGGTGTTCGGGGCGGCGGCCGGCACCGGAAGGTCGCTCGGGCCACCCGGGCTGGACCCGCCGACCGTCACGGCGATCTCCCGCGCCTTGGCGTCGGTGTGGACCCAGTTGAGGAAGAACGCGGCGGCGTCCGGGTTCTTGGCCTTGGCGGAGACCCCGAAGGTGTTGGGGGCGGACATCGCCACGTGCTTGGCGCCGGCGGCCTCGCCGGGGAACAGGAAGAAGCCCACGTTGCCGGCCATCGTCTTGTCGAGGTTCGCCGACTCCCAGTCGCCGTTGAACATGAACAGACCGTTGCCCTTCTGGAACTGCCCGACCATGCCCGCGTAGTCCAGGGCGTTGGCGTCCTTGGTGAAGTAGCCGGCCTGCGCCCACTTCTGGATGGTCTGGGTGGCCTTCAGCGCGGCCGGCGTGTCGAAGGTGGCTCCCGGCTTCTGGAAGATCCAGTCCGCCACCTGGGCCGGGTCGCCGAACTGGTTCTGCAGCGCCTGGTGCGGGAAGTTGATGCCCGCGGTGTTCTTGTTGAACTGCATGATCGGCTGGACCCCGCTGGTCTTCGCCTTCGCCAGCACCTGCTCGAACTCCGCGACCGTGGCCGGCGGCTGGGTCATGCCGACCTGGGCGGCCAGCTTCTTGTTGTAGAAGACGCCGGTGACGCTGTAGCCGAGCCCCATGCCGTAGAGCGATCCGGTCCCCCGCGTCTCGTCGCCGACGCGCAACTGCACGAGCTGCGAGGCGGGGAACTTGTCCCAGCCGTACGCGGTGACGTACGGGTCGAGGTTCTTGAGCAGGTCGTCCTTCACGAGGTCGACCATCGTGGGGAGCCGGATGATGTCGGGCGCGTTGTCCGAGGCCATCACGCGGGGGGCGTTCTCCACGATGACCGTGAACTGGTCCTCGCGGATGTTGAACGTGACGTTCGGGTGCTGCTTGGAGAACTCGTCGGCCAGCGCCTTGGCCAGCGGGAAGCCGGTCTCCGCGTACATCTGGAGGGTTACCGGCTCGGTGCCCAGGTCCGTCTTGACGGCGGCGTCGGGCCCGGCGGTCGACGATCGGTCGGCTCCGGGCGCGCTGCACGCCGTGGCGGCGAGCCCCAGCACCAGCAGCGGTGCGAGGAGCAGCGCGCCGCGTCGCGGGAATGTCGTCAGCGTTTGTGCCATGTCATGACTCCTATGTTCCTCCGCGCGTCCCACGACCCACGGCCGCGCGACGGCTCCACCGGGACCTTCGCGACGGGCGAGCGGACACGACACGTACACCGTGACCACCTCGCGCCGCCGCGCTCGCGTACCGACTCAGCAAGCGACCGACGGCGTCTGTCGACGCGCCAAAAGTGGCCGCTAAACTGATTTAGCAGAGCATGCGCGTGACACCGGAGGCTGTCAAGGACAACCTGGCAACGGTCCGGAAACATCGGGTTCACACCACGCTCGACCCGACCGGGGCCGGACTCCGGGCGCCGACGCACCATGATGGGCGGGAGCGGGAGCCCGTGGCGCCGCGCCTGATTCGGAGGACAGATGGGCCGCAACAGAGCAACCCTGGCCGACGTCGCACGGCGGGCCGGGCTGTCCAAGACCGCCGCGTCGATGGTGCTGAACGGCAGGGAGGGCACCCGGCTCTCGGCCGAGGCACACCAGCGCGTGTTCGCCGCCGCCGAGGAGCTGGGCTACCGGCCCAACCTGGCGGCACGCAGCCTGCGTACCCGCAAGACCGCGACCATCGCGTTCGTCTCCGACATCGTCGCCACCACCCGCTTCGCCGGCGGCCTCATCCGCGGCGCGCTCGACGCGGCCCGGGAACGCGACCACGTGCTGCTCATCACCGAGACGCAGGGCGACGCCACCTTCGAGCAGTACGCCATCGAGGCCATGCTCGACCGACAGGTCGACGGGGTGATCTACGCGGCGATGGCCACCCGGCGGCTCACGGTGCCCCCCGCCATCCTCGGCGGCCCGGTGGTGCTGCTCAACGCCACCAGCTCGGACAACCTGCCCTGCGTGCTTCCCGACGACGACCGGGCCGGTCGCGCGGTCGCCACCGCCCTGCTGGAGTACGGTCACCGCGACGCCATCGCGCTCATCGGCCGCAACCGGATCAAGGAGGGCGACCAGGAGATCTCCCTCGCCGCCCGGGCCCGCCTGCACGGCATCCAGCAGGCGCTCGGCGACGCGGGCGTCACCCTCCTGGCGGAGTCGTTCTGCACCGAGTGGCTGCCCGAGCACGGTTACGCCGCCACGCGCGCCCTGCTGAACCGGCCGCAACGACCGAGCGCCATCATCTGCATGAACGACCGGCTGGCGTTCGGCGCCTACCAGGCACTCGGCGAGGCGGGCCTGACCGTGCCGGACGACATCTCGGTGATCTCGTTCGACGACGATCCGATCGCCTCCTGGCTACGTCCCGGCCTCGCGACCACCGCGCTACCGCACGAGCAGATGGGGAGGCGCGCGGTCGAACTGCTCCTGGACGGCGGGGCCGCCGAACCGTCGCTCGTCGCGATGCCGCTGCGCCGACGCCGGTCCCTCGCGCCTCCCGCCTCCTGATCCGGGCGCTCCCTGCGCGGGCAGGCCCGCACCGGCACACGCCCGGCTCGACGGGGCCGGACGACGACAGGTCCGGTCCGGGGCCGTGCCGCCCCGGACCGGACCTGTCGAGCTGTCAGCGCGGTGTGGCTAGCGCCGGGTCCAGCGTTGGTTGGAGGCCCCGGTGCAGGTCCAGAGGAGCACCGTGGTGCCGTTGGCGGTCGCGTTGTTGTTGACGTCGAGACAGAGGCCCGACGACGCTCCGCTGATCGTGCCGTTCGAGTTGAACGTCCACCGTTGGTTGGCGCCGCCGTTGCAGTCCCAGATCTGGACCTTGCTGCCGGCGCTGGCGTTGGTGGGCGCGTCCAGACACTTGCCGAGCGCCTGGAGGGTCTGTCCGTTGGCCGTCCACCGCTGGTTGGCGGCCCCGTTGCAGTCCCAGATCACCGGCTGGGTGCCGTTGGTGGTGTTGCTCTGCGGGACGTCCAGGCAGCGGCCGGAGGCAACGCTCGCCAGCGCGAAGGAGGTCGTCGGCGGCGGCGTGGTGGTCGGCGGCGGCGTGGTCGGCGGCGGGGTGCTGGTGTCGCCGCCACTGACCCGGTACACCACCGTGCCGTGCGCCGGGACGCTGGCGGAGATGGAGCCGGTGCTCGTGCTGGTGGTGTTGTTCCAGGCGTCCACCAGGGTGAAGGAGCTGCCGGACTTGCCGACGGCGGCGGCCGTCGTGGAGATCGTCGTCGTCGAACCGCCCTGGTTGAACAGCGCGACCGCGACGTCACCGTTGGCCAGCCGCTTGGCCAGCACGCGACGGGTGCCGTCGAACGACACCTGGCCGGCCTGCAAGCCCAGGGCGTCCTGGTTGATGCCGATCAGATTGGCGTTCTTGAGGATCGTCTGCGTCGCGGTGTTCATGTTGCGGACGTCGTTGCCGGCGATCAGCGGCGACGCCATCATCGCCCACATCGCGAAGTGGCTGCGCATCTCGGTGTCGTTCATGCCGCCCCGGCCGACCTCCATCATGTCCGGGTCGTTGAATCCACCCGGGCGCGCGTACGAGGCCAGCGGAACGGTCACGTTGATGATGTTCTGGATGCCCATCGGGTAGCCGTTGGTCTGCCCGGTGTCCCACGCGTTGGTGATGTCCTCGGTGGTGCGCCACATGTTCGCCACGTCGCCCCAGTTTCGCTGCGGGCCGGTCTTGGCGTGGATGCTGTTGGAGTTGATGCTGTAGACGATCGGTCGTCCGGTCGCGGCCAGCGCGTCGCGCATCTTCGCGAACGTGGTGACCTGGTCGTTGATGCTGCCGTTCGGCGAGCACCAGTCGTACTTGAGGAAGTCGACGCCCCAGGCGGCGAACTGTCGGGCGTCCTGCGCCTCGTGACCCTGGCTGCCGGTCGCGCCGGGGTAGCTGTTGAAGTACTGGGCGCAGGTCTTGTCCACCGGCACCTGGTAGAGGCCGAACTTCAGCCCCCGGGCGTGCAGGTAGTCGCCGAGCGCCTTCATCCCGCTCGGGAAGCGGGTCGGGTCGCCCTGGAGGTTGCCGGAGCTGTCGCGGTTCGGGTTGAACCAGCAGTCGTCGACCACGACGTACTGGTAGCCCAGATCGCGCATTCCGTTGCTGACCATCGCGTCGGCGGTCTGCCGGATCAGCCCTTCGTTGATGTTGCAACCGAAGGAGTTCCAGCTGTTCCATCCCATCGGGGGTGTCCGGGCGACGCCGTTCTCCAGCGCCTGGGCCCCGGGCGCCCGCAGGCCCACGAGGGCGGCGGCCACGAGAAGCCCGGCCGCCGCTGCCCGCCCCCAGTGACGGGCTCGGATTCGCTTCATTCGGGAGCGTCCTTTCGGTAGTGCCATCCACGGGGGACGGCAGCCCGGATGAGGCGGGCACCGTCGTGTGCGCGACCACTGTTAGCGTTAACAGCAGACGCCGGTCATATTACGGAGCCGTTTCGTCGAATTCAACTGGTTCTATGTGTTGACGTCTTGCCGGTTCCTGCCGGTCGAAGCTCGGGCCGGCGGTCGACGGGCAGGGGCAGCCCCCGTCGGTCTCGGGTGACCGACGGGGACCGCCTGCCGGGGCGAGCCCTGGCTCAGCCGCGCAACTGCCACTGCTGGTTGGTGCCGCCGTTGCACGACCAGAGGATGAGCTTCGTGCCGTTCGCCGTCGCGGCGCCGTTCGCGTCCAGGCAGAGGCCCGACTGCACGCCGGTGATCGTGCCGTTGGCGTTGACGTTCCACTGCTGGTTGGCTTGGCCGTTGCAGTCCCAGATCACCACCTTGGTGCCGTTGGCGGTGCCCGCCCCGGAGGCGTCCAGGCACTTGTTGCCGTACACCATGAGCTGCCGGCTGGCGGTCACCGTCCACCGCTGGTTGGTGGCCCCGCTGATGCAGTCCCAGAGCTGGGCCTGCGTACCGTTGGTGGTGACGGATCCGCCGATCTCGGCGCAGCGGCCCGACTGGACGCCCACGATCTGCCCGCTCTGCGGGTTGGTGCTGCCGCCGCCCTGGACGCCGGCCGCCGCGATCACGGACTGCGCGCCCGACGGCCAGTTCCCGTTGGAGACCGTGACGTTGCTGTTGACCACGTTGCCCCGGTCGCCGTTCGTCACGTTGGTGCTGCCGTTGGTCGACCAGTTGTTGGTGACGGTGAAGTTGCCCATGTTCTCCGCGTAGTAGTAGTTCGCGGTAGCCCAGGTGCCGGTGGAGGAGAACACGTTGTTGCGGGCGGTGTAGTAGCGCGAGCCCTCGTCGAAGTAGAGCCCGAACCAGCCGTTGGTCCGCAGGCAGTAGTTCTGGTTGATGGTCCCGCCCGGGTTCGCCGAGAGCGTGTAGATGCACCCGCCGTCGGTCATCTGCTGCATCACGTCGTGCACGTAGTTGCCGATGACCTGGTTGTTCGACGCGGTGGTGGCCGTGGAGTAGCGCGGCTGGTAGTTGTAGAGGCCCCGGTTGGCGTAGTGCTGGCTGCCGCCGGCGTCGTTGGCGCCCCAGCCGTAGCCGACCGACAGCCCGGTGTACGGCATGTTGTAGACCTCGTTCTGCGAGACCAACGAGGTGCTGACGTAGGTGGTCAGGATCGACACCACGCCCCGGTACTCCACGCCCAGGTCGTGCACGCGGTTGTTGCTGATGGTGACGTTGCGGTTGACCATCCGCTGGTCGCCGGGGTGGTGGGCGTCGGCGCGCACGCCGCCGACCACGATGCCACCGGCCGAGTTGCGGGCGATCTCGGAGCGCGTGACCGTGATGTTGCTCGTGCCCAGGCCGACACCGCTCGCGTGGGCGTTGGCGTCGTTGCCGATGCCGATGGCCGTCTGACCCAGGTTGACGAACTGGGAGTCACTGAAGGAGATGGTGTTGGCGGCCGACACCTGCACGGCCGCGGGCATCTGGGCCCAGCTCGGCCGGGTGGCCTCGAACAGCGGGCAGCCCTCCTGGCAGGAGGTCAACGCGTCGGACGGGCGGGCCCAGGTGCCGACGATGTGGGCGCCGGTCTGCTGGTCGGCGAAACCGTTGCTGCTACTCGGGCCGAGCCAGCTCGTGCCGGTGAAGGTGATACCGCTGAACGAGATGTGGTGCGCGGGCGCGTCGTACGTGCCGCCCACGCTGACCAGCGACTGCACCTGCGGCAGCTCCACGCTCACGCTGCTCATGTTCTGCCCGGAGAGCGGGATGTAGTTGAGCTGTCCGCTGCCCGGATTGAGATACCACTCCCCCGCCGAGTCGAGGAACTCGTACGCGTTCTCCAGGTAGAACGGGCCGGCCCGGTGCGGACGGGACAGGGTGTCGAAGCCGAACGTGTTGTTGTTCCAGGCCGGCTGCTGCATCGTCAGGAAGTTCCCGCTGATGCTCTGCACGGGCGAGTACCGGTCGGTGAACGAGCCGACGCTCTCCACCTCGACCCGGCTCTGGTTACCGACGTTGTTCAGGTAGCTCAGCGCGCTGTTGCTGAACCGCATGCCGGTCGTGGTGAAGGTGAAGTCGGCGCGGTTGACGGCGGTACGCGCCCGGGTGGCGATGGCGCCGTTGACGTAGAGCTGGCGGCTGTCCAGCCCGGTGGGGACGCTGGCCCGCCAGATGTTCTTCGCGGAGTCGACGAGCGACCAGCCGGTGACCGCCCGCGCGCCGCTGATCGTCGGGCGGGCCGAGGCGGCCGCCCGCCAGATCACCTGGTAGCCGCCTGTGCCGGAGTCGGCGGCGGTCAGCCGCAGCGGCGAGGTGAGCCGGTACACGCCGTCGGCCAGTTCCACGACGATGTCGCCGGTCATGGAGCTGTTGAGCGTCCGGACGGCGGCTTGGGCGCCGGCCAGCGAGCACGGCTGGCTGGCGGAGCAGGTGCTACCGCTACCGGACGGGGACGCGTAGAGGGTGGTGGTCGCCGCGGCGGCCGGTGTGGCCGAGGCGGTGACGGCGACCAGAGCGGTCAGTGCCGCCGTGGCGGCGCCGGCGAGAACCCGGCGCGCCACGGCGATGGATGGGATGGACACGGGACGGTCTCCTGGGGGGGTAGAGGTGGGGTGGTGGGGTTAGCGCTAACAACATGGGCGTGCCGACGCCCGGTCAGGCGACGACCTTGCGGAGGTGGCGCAGGCCGTCGACGGCGAGGCGGTCCTGTGTGGGGGCTAGGGGCCGCCAGATCGACGCCGCGGTGGCGATGGTCTCGTTCTCGGCCGTGAAGGACTCGATGCAGACCGCGCCCCGGTAGCCGGTGCCCCGCAGGACGGAGAAGAAGCGGGGCCAGTCGAAGTGGTCCGCGCCGGGAGCGCCCCGATCGGTGCCACTGACCTGGACGTGCTTGATGTGCGGACCGGCCAGCGCGAGGGCCGCGTAGGGGTCCGCCTCCTCGATGTTCATGTGGTACGTATCGATCATGATGCCGACGCTCGGGGGCAGGCCGTCGATCGCCTCGATCGTCTGCTCGACGGTGTTGAGCACGCTCGTCTCGTAGCGGTTCAACGCCTCGACACCGATGCTCACGCCGCACTCGCCGGCCCGGTCCGCGACCGGCGCGAGCGCCCGTCGGAAGTCGGCGTAGCAGGCGGCGCGGGCCGCCGCCGACATCCGCCAGGTGCGCCCGACGGCCGCGTACACCGGACCGCCGACGCAGGGCGCGCCGACCGCCGCCGCGCTCGCCACACACCCCATGAGGTACGCGACGGTCGACTCGACGACGGCCGGCGGGGCGTCCACCAGGTCCCGCCCGGGCGGGGTGACCGCGCAGACCCCGGCCGCGGCGAGACCGTGCTCGGCCAGCAGGTCCCGCGTGCGCACGGGATCCCAGTCGCCGGGCTGCTCGATCGGCAGTTCGACCGCGTCGAACCCGAACGAGGCGATCCGCGGGATCAACCGGGCGAGGGCCTCGTCGTCGACCGGCGAGGCCCACACCCAGGGGTTGACGCCAATGGCGTACACCGCAACCTACTTCCAGCGCTGGGGGTAACCGGGCAGGTCACGGCAGCCGCACATCGCGTAGTGCAGCGGCGGCATGCTCGCGTCGAGGTACTGGTCCAGGTTGTCCTGGGTGATCGTGGGCTGCGGCAGCTTCCACGGGCTGGACACCTGCTTGCCGTCGAGGATGTCCAGAGCGGCGATGACCGGCGTCCGCCACTGGTACGTCGGGTAGGTCGGCGCGATGGCGGTGAGCTGCTTGTCCTTCCAGAGCTTCAGGAAGTCGAGCTGGTCCTCGCCGTTCATCGGCGGCACGGGCTTGCCGGCGTCCTGGAACGCCTCGACCGCCGCCACGGCGACCGCTCCGGCGTCCATCCAGACCCCGTCGATCGTGCCGTACCGCTGGATGTAGTCGTTCACGATCTTCTTGGTCTTCGCGGGGTCGCCGTCGGTGAACTCCACGCCCACGACGTCGACCTTCGCCTTGTCCAACGCGATCTTCGCGGCCGACCAGCGGGTCTCCAGCACGTCGACGCCGGGCAGGATGCGCAGCGCCAGCAGCTTGCCGCCGGGCTTCATCTTCTGGCTGACGAACTCGGCGCCGACGTGTCCGAAGCCGTAGCCGCCCACCGGGTTGATGAACGTCACCGGGCAGGTCGTGTTGACGCCCCGGTCGAAGACGACCACCGGCAGGCCGGCCTTGCACGCGGCCTCGACGGCCGGAGTGAGCGTGGCGGTGGTGTTCGGCGACACGATGAGCGCGTCGCAGCTCTTGCCGAGCAGATCGTTGATGTCGGCGATCTGCTTCTGGTCCTTGCCCTCGGCGTCGACGTGCACGAACTCGCTGATGCGGGACTTCTGCGCCTCCACCTCGGCCTGCATGGTCTTGAACCCGACCTGCCGCCACGGGTTGTTCAGCGCCGCGTTCGAGAAGCAGATCTTGTGCGGACCGGCCTTCTTGAACTTCGCGGTGTCCACCATCTTCGGGTTGAGCACCTGCTCCCACGGCTTGTCCGCCGGGCCCGTCGGGGCGGCGTCGAGCAACGCCAGCTCGTTGTCGTAGTCGGCCTGCACGAAGAACTTGGACTGCTCCCCGGTGCCGGACCCCGCTGCGGCGGACGCGCTGCCGGACGGGGACGCGGTCGGCTCGTCCGTGGCACACCCGGCGGCGGCCAGCGTCAGCACACCGACCGCGGCCAGGGCGGTCATGGATCGTCTCATCGAATCACCTTTATCTTGAGGAGGAGGAACGCGAAGCCGAGACCGCCACGGCGAGCAGGATGATCACGCCCTGGACGGTCGATCTGAGGGCACCGGAGACGCCGGTGAAGTTCATCAGCGCGAAGAGCGTCTCGAGGGTCAGTGCGCCGAGCATCGCCCCGACGACCGAACCGCGACCGCCGCCGAGGGCGACCCCGCCGAGCACGACGGCGGTGATCGCGGCGAACTCCAGGCCGACGCCGGCCTGGAACGACACACCGCTGTACCCGCCGAGCAGGATCGCCGCGACCGCCGCCGCCACACCGCTGAGCACGAACGCGATCGTCTTGGTGAGATTGACGCGTACGCCGCTCAACTCGGCGGTGCGCGGATTGTCGCCGACGGCGACGAGCGTGCGGCCGAAGTCCGAACGCGTCAGCACCACGGCGATCGCGGCGACGACCAGCAGCACGAGCAGCGCGTACGGGATCCGGCCGAGCAGCGGCACGTCCTCGATGGCCCGTCGGCCGAACCGGCGGAACTCCTCGGAGAGGCCGCCCTTCGGTGCGCCGTCGGACCACAGGTAGACGGCGCCGACGAGGATCAGGAACATGCCCAGGGTGGTGATGAAGGACGGCACCCGCAGCACCGTGGTGACCAGACCGTTGACCAGCCCGACGAACGCGCCGCCGACGAGCAGCAACGCGACCACCGGCCAGGTGCGCGACGGGTCGCTGTCGATGAGGCGGGCGGCCACGACGACCTGCGCCGTGACCAGAGAGCCCACCGAGAGGTCGAACTCGCCGCTGACGATCACGAAGTACTGACCGGCGGCGAGCAGGATGATCGGCGCGGAGCGACCCAGGAACGACATCAGCGACCCGGGGGCGAGGAAGTCGGGTTGGACGAACGCGATGATGATCAGCAGCACCGCCAGGAGCGCGGCGATCGGCGCGATCCCGTCGGGGCGGATCCGGAGGGTGAGCGGACGACGCTCGGCGACCCGCATGGTCAGGACCCCGCCTTTCGCATGGCCCGTCGGGCGTAGACGGCGACCGCGGCGATGATGATCACGCCACGGATCACCTGCTTGAAGAACGCGTCGACCTCGAGCTGGTTGAAGACCGCGTCGATGCTGGCGAGCAGCAGCACGCCGCCGATCGTGCCGAGGACGCCCCCGCGCCCGCCCGCGAGGGCGGTGCCACCGAGGACCACCGCGGCGATGGACTCCAGGTCGTAGAGCCCTTCGGTGCCCACCCGTGGGGCGCCGGAGCCGAGCCGGCTGGCCAGGTAGACGCCGGCCAGCCCGGCACAGAGGGAGCACAGCACGTGGGCCGTGACGAGGACCCGGTCGTTGCGGACGCCGGAGAGCCGGGCGACCTCCGGATCGCCCCCGACGGCGACCAGGTGGTGGCCGAACCGGGTACGCGAGAGGGCGAACCAGGCCGCCGCGGTCACCGCGAGCAGCAGCAGGAAGGACACCGGCACCGGGCCGATCCGCTGGTAGCCGAGCGTCCGGACCAGAGCGGGGGCGCTCTCGCCGGCCGGGCCGTCGTAGCCGTTGTCGAGGTAGCCCTTGAGCAGCAGTCCGACGCCGAGGGTCGCGATGAACGCGTTGATCCGCAGCTTGGTGACGAGCAGCCCGTTGAGCAGTCCCACGCCGGCGCTGACCGCGAGCGCCAGCCCGATCGCCGGAAGCAGGGCGCCGTCGCTGCCGTTCATCGCCTCGGCCGCCACCAGGGTGCTGAGGCTGATCACGAACGCCACGGAGAGGTCGAGCGACCCACCGAGGATGACCAGGGTCTGCCCGACGGCGACGAGCCCGAGGCCGGCGGCGACGTGCAGCAGGCTCACCGTCGTCGACTGGTTGAAGAGCTGACCGCCGTCGAGCATGACGATCAGCCAGCCGACGACGAGGGTGAGGGCAAGGGCCACGTACACGCCCGGCACGGCACGGCGGGCCGGACGCAGCGACAGGGCGGTCATGCAGAACCACCTTTCGTTCGCGACTGCGGGGCTCGCAACACCGGCTCACTCCTCGCGCTCACGCAGAACCACCTTTCGTTCGCGACTGCGGGGCTCGCAACACCGGCTCACTCCTCGCGCTCACGCGGCAGCCTCTCGGACGGTGGTGGTGCCGACGGCCAGGGCAACGACGTCCTCCTCGGTCGCGCCGGCGGGCAGCTCGCCCGCGATCCGACCGTCGCGCAGGACGACGATCCGGTCGCTCATACCGAGCAGCTCCGGCAGCTCCGACGAGATCATCAGCACCGCCGCGCCGTCGCTGGCGAGGCGGCGGACGAGGTCGTGGATGGCGGACTTCGCCCCCACGTCGATGCCCCGGGTCGGCTCGTCGAAGATCAGGATGCGCGGGCTCAGCGCCAGCCACCGGGCCAGCACCACCTTCTGCTGGTTGCCGCCGGAGAGGAAGCGGATCTCCTGGTCGTCGCCGGCCGCGCGGACCTCCACGGCGGCGAGCAGCTCGCGTACCCGTGCCGTGCGGGCGGCGCGACCGGACCGTGTCGCGAAGGCGGCCCGGCTGGCCAGCAGCGCGTTGTCGAGCACCGACTGCCGTGCCACGATGCCCTCGCCCTTGCGGTCCTCGGTGACGTACGCGATGCCGGCCCGCATGGCGGCGCGCGGCGAGCGCAGTCGCACCGGTTCGCCGTCCAATTCGACGGCGCCGGTCGTGAACGGCGCCACGCCGAAGAGCGCCCGGGCGAGCGCGGATCGTCCGGAGCCCTGTAGGCCGCCGACGCCGAGCACCTCGCCGGCGCGCAACTCGAGGTTCACTCCCCGCAGCTTGCGGTTACCCCCGTCGCGGACGGTGAGCCGTACCGGTCCGCGGTCGTCGGGGCCGGCCCGCTCGGGGTAGTAGCTGGACAGCTCGCGGCCGACCATGTGTCGGACCAGCTCGTCGGCGCTTGTGCTCGCGGTGTCCACCGTGGTCACCCGGCGACCGTCCTTGAGGACGGTGATCCGGCTGGACAGGTCGAAGACCTCGGTGAGCCGGTGCGACACGTACAGCAGACCGATCCCGCGCTCCTGGAGGCGGCGCACCAGCCCGTAGAGCAGTTCGACCTCCTGGTCCGCCAGCGCCGCCGTCGGCTCGTCCATGATGAGCAGTCGCGCGTCCAGAGCGAGCGCCTTGGCGATCTCGACGACCTGCTGCTGGGCGACGCCGAGCCGCCCGACCCGGGCGTCGGCCGGCAGGGCGGTCTCGCCGATCGAGGTGAGCAGGTCGCGGGTGCGGTCGAGCATCGCGCGGCGGTCGACCAACCCACGCCGGACCGGTTCGTGGCCCAGGTAGACGTTCTCCGCGACGGTGCGCTCGGGCAGCAGGTTGAATTCCTGGTGGATGATGCCGACGCCGGCGCGCTGGGCATCACGGGGGCCGTGGAACGCGCGCGGTTGACCGGCGAACTCGACGGTGCCCTCGTCCGGGGCGTACCCGCCCGAGACGATCTTCATGAGCGTCGACTTCCCGGCGCCGTTCTCACCGACGACGGCGTGCACCTCGCCCGGCGCGACGTCGAGGTCGACCCCCTCGAGGACGCGTACACCGAGGAACGACTTGCCGATGCCCCGCAGGGCCAGCAGCGGTGCCGGTGGTGGATCTGACATCCCGATAGCCCTTACAGATAGTAGTCATCGACGAGGTCAGCACAGCCGCCGGTAGGCCGTTCGACGCGCTGAGTGACGCACTTTCGCAGCTTGCTGAAGAACTTGCGTTTTTATGGTGCAAACATTTCCTTGACATCGAGGAAACATCACACGTATGAAGATAGATGTTTGGATGCGGGTCCGCAATCCTCGATCTGCGGTGACAGCCAGGCCCAGCACTCGATCGGCACGAGTGCGGGTATGGACCGGTCAGGCCCGACCACCCCTACCCGGGGGTAACATCAGACGCTCGACGTTATATTGACACTCTTCAATGGATGATTCATCCTGACCTCGCAGACCATGGACGAGATCACAGCCCACATCACGCTGTGTGACATTCCAGCGGGGCTGACTGCCGTCTCGACGTACGGCACGACGACCGCGACCAGCACACCCGTGGCTCTCGCGCGCCCAGGCACGACCTGACGCGCTGTCGGCCCGTGCTCGCAATCGCCAGTTGCCCGCCCAGACCTAGGAGACGGCATGCGTCGCCCCACAATGCTCATCGGATTGATCGTCGGCCTGTTGGTGGCTCTCGGCCTGGCTCCGCCAGCGTCGGCCGCCCCGGCGTTCCGCGCCCTGTTGTTCACCAAGACCGCCGGCTACCGGCACGACTCGATCCCCGCCGGGATCTCGATGATCCAGCAGCAGGCCGCCGCGAACAACTTCGAGGTGGTGGCGACCGAGGACGCGAGCGTCTTCACGGCCGCCAACCTCGCCACCTTCGACGTGGTCATCATGCTCCAGACCTCCGGCATGGTCTGGACCTCGGCCTCCCAGCGGCAGGCCATCGAGGGTTACCTCGCCAGTGGCAAGGGGATCGTGGGCGTGCACAACGCCACCGACATGGGCATCGAGTCTGAGTACCCGTGGTGGGACCAGATGATGAACGGCGGCGCCCACATGCCGGAGCACTCCCCCGGCGTGCTGGCCGGCACGGCCATCGTCGCCGACAAGCAGCACCCTTCGACGGTCGGCCTGCCGGACCGCTGGAGCCGCAGCGAGGAGTGGTACAACTTCGACTCCAACCCGCGCGGCAACGTGCACGTCCTGGTGACCGCCGACGAGCGCACCTACAACCCGGGCTCACGGGCGATGGGCCCGGACCACCCGATCTCGTGGTGCCGCAACACCGGTGGCGGACGGGTGTGGGCCACCGCGATGGGCCACGCCATCGACTCCTACAGCGAAACCTACTTCCGCAACCACGTCCTGGGCGGCATCAAGTGGGCCGCCGGCAACCTGCCCGGCGACTGCGGCGGCACCGTCTGGGGCAACTTCGAGAAGCGCACCCTCGACGACAACACCGCGGACCCGATGGCGCTGTCCGTGCTGCCGGACGGTCGCGTCCTGTACGTCCAGCGGGGTGGCCAGGTCAAGATCTTCAAGCCGAGCACGAACAGCACCGTCACCGCTGCCACGCTGAGCGTCTACACCGGCGGTGAGGACGGCCTGACCGGCGTGGCGATAGACCCCGCGTTCGCCAGCAACGGGTACGTGTACCTGTACCACTCACCCGCGAGCAGCTCGACCGACGTCAACCGGGTGTCCCGCTACACGCTCTCCGGTGACACGCTCAACCTGTCCACCGAGGCCCGGATCATCGACATCCCCGCGTACCGGGACCGGACCTTCGCGGAGCCCGGGCACACCGGCGGCTACATCGACTTCGGCCCGGACGGCAACCTCTACATCGGCACCGGCGACGACACGCCGCCCAACCTCGACCCCAACTGGCAGGGGTACGCCCCGCTGGACTGGCGCTCGGGCAAGTCCAACCTGGACGCCGCCCGGTCCGCCGGTAACACCAACGACCTGCGGGGCAAGCTCCTGCGCATCAAGCCCTCGGCCAGCGGCGGGTACACCATCCCGACGGGCAACCTCTACCCCCAGGGCACGGCGCAGACCAAGCCCGAGGTGTACGCCATGGGCTTCCGCAACCCGTTCCGCTTCTCGATCGACCCGACCACCGGGTGGGTCTACCTGGCCGACTACGGGCCGGACCGCAACCCGCCGACGACCAACCGCGGCCCGGAGGGTCTCGTCGAGCTGAACGTGATCAAGACGGCCGGCAACTACGGCTGGCCGTTCTGCCACGGCAACAACCAGCCGTACGCGCCGTTCAACCCGGACACCGGTGTGGTCGGGGCGAAGTTCAACTGCAGCGCGCCGGTCAACAACTCGCCCAACAACACCGGCCTGGTCAACCTCAAGCCGGTCGTCTCGCCGAACATCTGGTACGGCTACCCGGCCTCGACGACCTTCCCCGAGCTGGGCTCCGGCGGGTCGGCCCCGATGGGCGGCCCGGTGTACCGGTACAACGCGAACAACCCGTCGGCCACGAAGTTCCCGCCGTACTACGACGGCGTGCACTTCTTCTACGAGTGGGCCCGCAACTACGTCAAGGAGGTCCACTTCGACTCCTCGACGGCGGTCACCCGGACCAACCCGTTCCTGCCCGGCGGCAACTTCAACAAGCCGATGGACATGGAGTTCGGCCCCGACGGCTCGCTGTACCTGCTGGAGTGGGGCTCGAACTTCGGCGGCGGCAACAACGACTCCGGGCTCTACCGGATCGACTACATCCAGGGCGGCCGGTCACCGATCGCGAAGGCCGTCGGCACGCCGACCAGCGGCAGCGCCCCGCTGACCGTCCAGTTCAGCAGCGCCGGCACCAACGACCCGGACCCTGGCAACACCCTCAGCTACCAGTGGACCTTCGGTGACGGTGGTACGTCCACGGCAGCCAACCCGGCACACACCTACACGGCCAACGGCGACTACACCGCACAGCTGAAGGTCACCGACAACACCGGCAAGACCGGCTTCGCCAACGTGCAGATCACCGTCGGCAACACCGCCCCGGTGGTCACCATCAACGTGCCGCCCAACGGCGGCATGCTGAACTTCGGCGACAAGGTCTCATACACGGTCAGTGTCTCCGACCCTGGCGGCGCGGCCATCGACTGCACCAAGGTGTTCGTCAACCCGGCCCTCGGCCACGACGACCACGCCCACGAGACCACCGAGTACCCGGGGTGTTCGGGGACCATCTCCACCGACCTGCTCGGTGGGCACCCCGAGGGCGCGAACCTGTACTACGTGCTCAACGCCCGCTACACCGACAACGGCGGCTCGGGCGGCGGCTCGCCGCTGACCGGCTACGCGACGGCGATCCTGCAACCGAAGCACAAGCAGGCCGAGTACTTCAGCAGCCAGTCCGGCATCCGGGTCGTCGACCAGAGCGCCGCGGAGAGCGGTAAGCGCGTCGGCGACATCTCCAACAACGACTGGGTGGCGTTCAACCCGATGAGCCTGTCGGGCATCAGCACCGTCAGCTACCGGCTGTCGTCGCCCAGTGGTGGGGGTTCCATCGAGCTGCGGGCCGACTCGCCGACCGGCACCCTGCTGGCGACGACGTCGGTGCCCAGCACCGGCGGCTGGGACAACTACCAGTCCACGGCGGCGACGAGCGTCGCGGCCCTGTCCGGGACGCACACCCTCTACATGGTGTTCAAGGGCAGCTCGTCCAACTGGTTCGACCTCGACGCCTTCACCTTCGGCGGCAACGGCGTGGGGGTCCCCGGCAGCGACACCGGTGGTGGCGTGGCCGGAAAGACCTGGACCCTCACGGCCCAGCACAGCGGCAAGCTGATGGACGTCAGCGGTGTCTCCACCGCCGACGGCGCCCAGGTGGTGCAGTGGGCGGCCACCGGGGCCAACAACCAGAAGTGGCAGGCGGTGGACGCCGGTAGCGGCGCCGTCTACCTCAAGGCGGTGCACAGCGGTAAGTGCCTCGACGTCGTCGGAGGCTCGACCGCGCAGGGCGCCTTCCTGCAACACACCACCTGCAACAACTCCAACCAACAGAAGTTCACCGTGACGGCGACCGGCACCACCGGTGTCTACACGGTCAAGAGCGCGCTGAGCGGGCTCTGCGTGGACGTCAACGGTGCCTCGACCGCCGACGGGGCCCGACTGCTGCAGTGGGGCTGCCACAGCGCCGCCAACCAGCAGTGGCGGTTCACCCAGGTCTGACCACCGGACCTGGCGCGAACGAAGCGCCGGCCACCCGCTCCTGACGACGGGTGGCCGGCGCTCCGGCTTTTCAGCGCCGCGCCGTCAGCGGAGCAGTCCGGCGTCGCGCAGCGCCACCCACAGCTGCTCCGGGACGTCCGCGTCGAAGCGGCGCAGGGTCTCGGTCACCTGGGCCTCGTCCCGCAGGCCGACCACCGTCGAGACCACCACCGGGTGCCGGCGGACGAACGCCAGCGCCGCCTGCGGCAGCGTGACGCCGTACTCCTGACAGACCGCCGCGATCCGCCGGGCCCGTTCGATCACCTCGGGCGGCGCCTGCTGGTAGTTGTAGGTCGCGTCGGCCGGTGGCTGGTCGCGGGCCAGCAGCCCGGAGTTGTAGACCCCGGCGATCACCACGCCCACCCCCGCGGCCTGCGCGGCCGGCAGCAGGTCGTCGGCCGCGCCCTGTTCGAGGAGGGTGTAGCGGCCGGCGCACATCACCACGTCGATGTCGGTCTCCCGGACGAAGCGGGCCAGCATCGCCGACTGGTTCATGCCGGCGCCGATCGCGCCGACGACCCCCTGGTCACGCAACTCGACCAGCGCCGGTACCGCCTCGGTCGCCGCCTGCTCCCAGTGCTCGTCCGGGTCGTGCAGGTACACCACGTCCACGCGGTCCAGGCCGGTGCGCTCCAGGCTGGCCTCCAACGACCGCAGGACACCGTCGCGGCTGAAGTCCCAGACCCGCCGGTGGTCGGCCGGCACGTCGAACCCCTCCGGGTCGCGGTCCCGCGCGCCCTCGGGCGAGGGTACGAGCAGCCGCCCGACCTTCGTCGACACCACGTACTCGTCGCGGGGCCGGGACCGCAGCGCCGCCCCCACCCGGCGCTCGGACAGGCCGAGACCGTAGTGCGGCGCGGTGTCGAAGTACCGGATGCCGGCGTCCCAGGCGGTGTCGAGGGCCGCCGCGAACTCCTCGTCCGACGTCCCCCGGTACAGGTTGCCGCCCTGCGCCGCGCCGAAGCCCAGCGTGGTGAGGCGTACCCCCGGTCGCCGGGGCAGCTCCCGGCCCGTCACGGCTCCCCCAACCCGTACGCGCGGACGGCGGTCTCCCGCCAGATCGACGCCTGCTCCTCGTCGGCGAGCGGTTCCAGCAGGTCGGCGAGGACGCCGACCCACCGGGTGTAGGAGCTGGCGAGCAGGCACACCGGCCAGTCGGAGCCGAACATCAGCCGGTGCGCCCCGAACGCGTCGAGCGCGTGGTCGATGGCGGGGCGCAGGTCGGCAGCGGACCAGGACGAGCCGTCCACCTCGGTCACCAGGCCGGAGAGTTTCGCGGTGACGTTCGGCTCGGCGGCGAGCGCCCGCAGATTCGCGGGCCAGTCGCCCAGGTCTCCCCTGCCGATCGAGGGCTTGGCGAGGTGGTCCAGGACGAACGACACCTCGGGCAGGTCCCGGACGAGCCGGGTCGCCGCCGGCAGTTGGTGGTCGCGGACCAGCAGGTCGTAGGCGAGACCGGCGGCCCCGACGGCCGCGATGCCCCGCCGGACGTCGCGCCGGTCGAGGTACGCCGGGTCGGGCTCGGACTGGACCAGGTGGCGGATGGCGACCAGCCGCTCCCCGCCGCGGGCGGCGCGCAGCCGGTCGAGGCGCTCGTCGATGTCGTCGGCGGCGAGGTTGACCCAGCCGACGACGCCGCCGATAAGGGGATCGTCGGCCGCGATGCCCAACAGGTGTTCGGTCTCCGCCACGGAGGCGATGGACTGCACGACGACGGTCTCGGTGACCCCGGCGGCCCGCGCCGCCGGAGCGAGATCCGCCGGGGTGAAGTCGTTGTCGATGGCCGCCATCGTGTCCGGGTCGATCCACGGTTGCGGGTGCCGGGCGCGGACCCAGAGGTGGTGGTGCGCGTCGATGATGCCGGGACGCCCGGTCGGCGTGGGCCCGGTCATCGGCCCAACCATCCGCCGTCGACGGGCAGGACGGTGCCGTGCACGTAGTCCGACGCGCTGGCGGCCAGGAACACGGTGGCGCCGGCCAGGTCGTCGGCGCGTCCCCACCGGCCGGCCGGGATCCGACCCAGGATGGCGTCGTTGCGTACCGGGTCGTCGCGCAGCGCCTGGGTGTTGTCGGTGGCGATGTAGCCGGGCGCGATCGCGTTGACGTTGACCCCGTGTCCGGCCCACTCGTTGGACAGCGCCCTGGTCAGCCCGGCGAGGCCGGACTTGGCCGCCGTGTAGCTCGCGACGTTGATGCCGCCCTGGAAGCTCAGCAGCGAGGCGGTGAAGATGACCTTGCCGTGGCCCCGGTCGACCATCCGCCGGCCGATCTCCCGGGTCAGCACGAACTGGCTGGACAGGTTGACCTGCACCACCCGGTCCCACATCTCGTCGGGGTGCTCCACGGCCGGCGCCCGGGCGATCGTGCCGCCGTTGTTCACCAGGATGTCCACCGGCGCGACCGCCTCGGCCTCCTCGGCCAGCCGGTACACCGCGGCCCGGTCGCCCAGGTCGGTCCGGATGCCGGTGAACCGGCGACCGGTGGCCTCGACGCGCCGTTGGACCTCACTGCCCTCCGGCTCCAACTGCGCCGACACTCCGATGATGTCCGCGCCGGCCAACGCCAGCGCCTCGGCCATCGCCAGGCCGATCCCCCGCCGGGCCCCGGTCACCAGGGCGGTCCGTCCGGTCAGGTCGAACAGGACGCTCATCGCTCCTCCTCCCGCCAGTCGAGCAGCACCTTCATGACACCTCCGCCGGACTCCAGGGCCGTGAACGCGTCCGTGACGCCGGCCACCGGGAGCACCCGGGAGATCAGCTCCTGGGCCGGGATGACGCCCGCCGCCACCAGCCGGATCGCCTCGACGACGTCCTCGCGGCGGTACAGCCGCGCGCCCAGCAACTCCAGTTCCCGCCAGAAGAAGCGGTGCAGGTTCACCGGACGTGGCTGCGGGTGGATCGCCACCATCACCAGCCGGCCCCGGGTGGTGAGCACGTCCACCGCCGTGCCGACGCCGGCGGCCGAACCGGACACCTCGAACGCGACGTCCGCGCCCGCGCCGCCGGTCCGTTCGTTGACCAGCGCCGCCACGTCGGTCGGCCCGGGATCCACGGCCTCGATGCCGATGCCCGACGCGACTCCGCGCCGGAAACCGTCCGGTTCGACGAGCAGGACCTGCGCCCCCCGCTCACGGGCGACGGCGGCGATGAGGACGCCCACCGGGCCCCCGCCGACGACGACCACGTGCTCACCGGAGGCCACCTGCGCCCGGCCGACGTCGTGCACCGCCACGGCGACGGGCTCGACGAGCGCCGCGCGGTCCAACGGCAGGTCATCGGGGAGCGGCAGCACCAGGTCGGCCGGCACCGTCCAGGACGACTGCATCGCGCCGGGCGAGTCGATACCGAGGAAGTCCATCGCGTGACAGATGTGCGAGTGGCCGCGACGGCACGCCGGGCACTGCCCGCAGGCGCGCGTGGGCATCACGGTGACGGGCTGCCCGACCCGCAGGTCGGTCACACCGTCGCCGACCGCGGCGACGCGCCCCGACATCTCGTGTCCCAGGACCGCCGACGCGCCGACCCGGGCGTCCATGTCGCCGTGGAAGATGTGCAGGTCCGTACCGCAGATCCCGGTGTACGCCACCGCGATCCGTACCTGGCCGGGGCCCGGCGGCTCCGGTGCGCGGTCCTCGATCCCGAGGTCCCGTGCTCCCTTGTAGACAACTGCCTTCACTGCTGCTCCGTCTCGACGTGGTGGATACGTACGGTGCGGGTGACAGGGCGGCCGGAGCCGCGTCCGCGGTGTCGGCGCCACGGACACGGTAATCATCCGACCAATTGAGGTCCAGCGCGGTTACGGTCCGTACCGGCTCAGTGCCGCAGCGGCGCCACGTCGTTCGGGGACGTGACCGCGTCGACGAGCAGGGCCTCGACCCCGGCCGGCACGGCGGCGACCGGGTGCTCGGCCACCGCGAGCAGCCGCTTGCCGGCTCGCTCCGGACGGACGTTCGGGCTGTCGGCGGTCGGAGTGACCGGTCGGTGTCCGGCGGCCGCGATCGCCGCCTCGTCCACCCGTACCCCGAGGCCGGGTGTCTCACCCAGGACGAACGCGCCATCCTCGACGTGCAGGTCGAGGCCGATGCCCTTCGGTGGTCGGAGATCCTGCAACTCGCTGACCAGGTGGTTGGGCACCGAGGTCGCGGCGTGCAGGAGACCGACGGGGATGTTGCCGATGGGGCTGACCGGTAGGTCGTTGGCGTGTGCCAGGGCCGCCACCCGCAGGAAGTGGGTGACCCCCCAGACGGCGGCCGACTGCACGATGTCGACCGCGCCCGCCGCGATCAGCGGCCGGTACTGCTCCAGCCCGGTGAGGTTCTCACCGGTGGCGATCGAGGCCCGTACGCCCCGACCCACGGCGGCCAGGCCCTCGGCGTCCCAGCGGCGGACCGGCTCCTCGATCCAGATCAGATCGAGGGTACGTTCCAGCTCGGCCACGTGGCGCACGGCCTGCTTGCGCGACCACGCCTCGTTGACGTCGAGCATCAGGCCCGGCCGTCGACCGTGACCGGCCTCGGTCAGCACCTCCCGGACCAGGCCGAGCCGGTGCCGGTCCCGCTCGATGTCGAGGCCGCCCTTGAGTTTGGCGGCCCGCAGGCCGTACCCGGCGTAGACCTCGTACTCGGCGACGAGCTCGTCGTCGGTCAGCCCGATGTCGAGACCGGAGGCGTACGCGGGAACGCGCCGGTCCCGCCCGCCGAGCAGGCGCCAGAGCGGCTCGCCGGCCATCTTCGCCTTGATGTCCCACAGGGCGGTGTCCAGCGCGCCGATCGTCCCGAACACCAGGCCGGCGTGCCCGGCCTTGAACGTCTGCCGCAGCATCCGGTCGTACAGGGTGGACACCGCGCGGGGATCTTCACCTTCGATGGCCGGGAAGATCTTGTCGATCTCCACGTGCGGCCCGAGGCCGATGCCGTCGATCCCCTCGTCGGTCTCGACGATCGTGATCGGCAGTGTCGTCACGCCGTCGGGGAACACGCCGTTGGCGTCGCCGACGGGTCGGCCCCACTCCTGGACCGTCGTCAGGGTTCGATACCCGGTGATGCGCATGTCAGCCTTTCGTGGAACCAGCGGCGACGCCGTCGGCGATCTGGCGCTGAAGGAACAGGTAGACCGCCAGGACCGGGATCGCCGCGATGAGCACCCCGGAGGCGAAGGTGGGAATGTCCTCGGAGTACTGCCCCCGCAGCGAGGTCACCCCGACCATGAGGGTCCGGTGGTCGGCCGACGGCATCAGCAGCAGCGAGATGAGCACGTCGTTCCAGCAGAACAGCGTGTTGAGGATGCCCACGGACAGCAGCGCCGGAGCGCCCAGCGGCAGCATGATCCGCCGGTAGACGCCGTACACGGTGTTGCCGTCGATCCGGGCCGCGTCGACGATCTCCGCCGGGATGGTGCGGTAGTAGCTGGTCATCAGGAAGACCGTGAAGGGCAGGAACTGCGCGACGTACGCGAGGATCAGTCCCGGGTACGTGTCGACCAGACCGCTGTCGGCCATCACCCGGGCCAGCGGCACCATGATCACCTGGAAGGGGATGAAGAGCGCCGCGAGGCAGCCGATGAACAGCGCCGTCGAGCCCCGGAAGCGCAGTTGGCTCAGCGCGAATCCGGCCATCGACCCGAACAGCAGCAGCAGGAACACCGCGCAACCCACGACGAGGATCGAGTTGGCGGTGTACCGGCCCATGCCGACGCTGGTCCACGCCTTGGTGATGTTCTCGAAGTGCAGGGAGTCCGCAAGCCCGAAGCGGTCGAGGATGTACTCCCGGCGGGTCTTCATGGCGACGTTCGCCGTGAACAGGAGGGGGTAGATCGTCGCGACCGCGAGGAGCCCCATCGGGATCACGAGCAACCATCTGCCCAGTCGGACGCGGGACATCAGTCCTCCCTCCCCGCGCGTCGGAGCAGCTTGAGCTGTAGCAGCCCGACGACGAGCATGATGACGAACAGAACGGTGGACGCGGCCGACGCGAGGGCCGGTCGGTTCATCCGCCCCTGTTGGATCCAGATGTAGTACTCCGGCAGGTAGGTCGAGCCCTCCGGACCGCCACTGGTCATGACGTAGAGCAGGCCGAACATGGACGTCAGCATCCCGATCATCGTGGTCACGAAGACGAACTGGATGGTGCGGGTCAGGCTGGGGATGATCACGTGCCAGATCACCTGGGCCAGGGACGCGCCGTCCACCCGCGCGGCGTCCAGCAGGGCCGCGTCCAGGGTCGCGAAGCCCGCGAGGAAGACAACCAGGGCCATTCCGAAGGTCGCCCACACGTGCACACCGACGACCGCGAACATGGCGACGTCCGGATCACCGAGCCAGTCCACCGGCCCGATGCCCACCGTGGACAGGACAACGTTGACAGGACCGTCAAACGAGAGCAGCAGATTGAAGATCGCGCCGACGATGACCGGGGACAGCACGGCCGGGAAGAAGTAGACGCTGCGGTAGAACCGGTGCCCCGGCACGCGCAGGTAGATGAACGTGGCGAGTAGACCCGGGATGGCCACCGCCACCGGCAGGAGCAGGACCAGCAGTCCCACGTTGCGCAGCGCCTGCTGGAACAGCGGATCCTGGAGCAGGTGGACGTAGTTGTCAAAACCGACCATCGCCCCGTCGCGGTCGCCGTCGCCGGTGAAGGAGAAGTTGACACCGAGCACGAGCGGGTACAGCCGCAGCAGCACGAGGATCAGGACGGCCGGGGCGACCAGCACGAAGGGTGCCAGTTGCTCGGCGCGTCGGCCGCCGGCGGCGCGCCGCGAGACGGCGCGGTCGCGAGGCGGCGGTGCGGAGGGCGGGACCCCGCCGGCCCGCCCGGCCGAAGCCGAACGGACCGACGGGAGTGACTTGCCGATCGTCACGAGATCAGCCCGCCGTGTCCGAGGCGGCCATCTGCTTCACGACCTCGTCCACGCTGATCGAGCCGCTGAGCAACTGCTGCGAGAGGCGGCCCATCAGGTCGAGCGACTTCGAGGAGAGCGCCACGTGCACCGCCGGCTTGCCGGTCTTGAGCGCGGAGACGATCGTGGTGACGGCCGGCCCACTCGCCGACACGTCGATCGTCGTGTCCGCGGTGATCGCGCCGGCGTTGGTGTAGAACGCCTTCAGCGCCTCGGTGGAGCTCAGCGAGCGCACCAGGTCGGCGGCCACCTTCGGGTCCTTGGTCCACTTGGCGACCGCGTACCCGATGCCGCCGTCGTACGGCAGGCTGGGGGTCACGCCGCTGGTCACCGTCGGGGCCATCATCACGCCCAGCTTCTCCGGCGTGATGAACTCGTTGAAGTCCTTCCAGTGCCCGATGTCGGACATGAGGCCGATCATGTGTGCGGCCTTGCCGGACTGGAACACGGCGAACGCGTCGTTGAACAGGGCGGTGGAGTTCGCGCCGTCGTTGTTCAGCTTGGCGGTGCCGGTCTCCTTCCACAGCTCGAAGAGCCGCTTGACGTTCGGCGACTTCCAGTCGCGCTTGCCGGCGATCCAGTTCTCGTACTCCTGCGGGGTCAGCACGCCCGATGCCATGGCCGACAGGAAGAACTGGATGCCGTAGCCCTCCTTGTTGCCGACGGAGAAGCACTTGGCGCCGGTCTGCTTGGTGATGACACCGCAGTTGGCGACGAACTCCTGCCAGGTCGTGGCGGGCTTCGCCGGGTCGAGACCGGCCTTCTCGTAGAGCGTCTTGTTGTAGTAGATCGGGTGGCCCTGCAGCGTCACCGGGGAGGCGTACGTCTTGCCGTCCTTCGCGAACGCCTCCCAACCGGCCAGCCGCTGCCGGTCCTCGCCGACGTACTCGTCGAGCGGCTGGAGCGAGGCCACCCGGTCGCGGATCTGGCCGCCACCGTTGAACAGGATGACGTCCGGCCCCTTGCCCGACTGGAGGGCCGCGCCCAACAGCGTGTAGTACTCCTCGAACGGCTGGGCGACGAACTCGACCTTGACGTCCTTGTGCTTCTTGGCGAAGTCGGCCTTGGCCTTCTCCACGTACTGGGCGGAGCTGGCCTCGCCGGACTTCCAGTCCCAGACGACCAGCTTCTTGTCCGAGCCTTCGGACGATGAACCCGAACCTGTCGCGCTTCCACAGCCTGTCAGGGCCAGCCCTGCAACGAGGACCGCGGACCACACTGCTCGTTGCTTCATCGTTGCTCACCTTCATATGGGGAGTGGCCTGGGAACGGCCGTCGATGCAAGATTGACGAGAACGTAACTCGTATGACGTCTGACGTCAACGGTTGCCCGTACACTGGGGCGGACTCGTGGGCCCGCTCCCGCGGCCACGCGGAGGTGAACGTGACGACATCGAACCAGTCGGCCGTCAACGGCACGGCGACACCGACCTGGACGCGTCGCCCGACGAATCTGGCCCAGGCGATCACGGCCGAGTTGGTGACCCGCATCGTCCAGGGAGCACACCCCTCGGGCACGCCACTGCCCCCCGAGCCGGTGCTCTGCGAGACCTTCTCGGTGAGCCGCACCGTCATCCGGGAAGCGGTGAAGATCTTGCAGGAGAAGGGGCTCGTGCAGGTCCGCCAGGGCAGCGGAACGCTCGTCACCCCGCCCTCGTCGTGGGACATGCTCGACGAACTCGTCCTCGCGGCGACCATCGCCGAGGACGACACCCTGGCGATCCTGGACGACCTGGTGGTCACCCGCCGGGTGCTGGAGTCCGACATGGCCAACGTGGCCGCCCGCCTCGCCGACGAGGCGGCGATCGACCGGCTGCGCGCCCTGGTGGACCGCATGGACGAGCTGGTCGACGACCACGTCACCTACCAGGAGCACGACCGCGCCTTCCACGACACGGTCATGCAGACGTCCGGAAACCGCATCGCCCGGGGCGTCGTCCGGTCCCTGGAGAGTCAGGTCGTCAACACCGCCCGGTACATGGGCCAGCCCGAGCGGGCCATGTGCGTGGCGTCGAACCAGGGGCACCGGCGCATCTACGAGCGCATCGCCGCCCACGACCCGGACGGTGCCGCGCAGGCGATGTTCACGCACATCACGGAGGCGTGGCTCGTGCGCCGCAGCGGACCGGGAAGCCCGACCCGGCTGCAGCGCTGACCGCTCCGCCGACCCCTGGTGCGACCCCACGCCGACCCGTCCGTGAGGCCGGCGAGAAATCCAGGTCCATCCATCGCTTGAGAATGTTAGCGATAACAGACTACCCTCGGGCCGCAGAGGCGAAGGGCACGCTTCACCGCTCCACTCGATCCGCCGAGGTCGATGGAGCAGTGCATGACCAAACGCCCGCTGGTGGGTGACCGGGCCTCCCCTCAGGGACGTTGACCACCGCCGTCGACGACGGCGGGCCGCCGCACGCGGGAGCCAGGGTGGACACCCGAGCCCTCCTGCCGTGCTCGCGGCACCGCCGCAGCCCACCCGAGCGACCCGCGACGACACCCGCGACACGCCGCCAGCGCATGCGGCGGGCCGCCCGCCCGTCGTGACCCACCCTGGAGGTACCGATGCGCCCCACACCGCCACCGCGGACCACGACCCGGCTCCGGCGGGGCCTCGCCTGGCTCGCGAGCCTGCTGCTCGTCTCGACGCTGATGCCGGCCACGGCCGCCCGCGCGGACAACCCCATCGTCCAACACATCTACACGGCCGACCCGGCGCCCCTGGTCCACAACGGACGCGTCTACCTCTACACCGGCCACGACGAGGACGGCTCGACGTACTTCACCATGAAGGACTGGCGGGTGTGGTCGTCCGCCGACATGGTCAACTGGACCGACCACGGCTCGCCACTGAGCCTCGCCACCTTCAGCTGGGCGAGCGCCAACGCGTGGGCCGGCCAGGTCGTCGCCCGCAACGGCAAGTTCTACTGGTACGTGCCGGTCACCGCCCGGGCCACCAACTCCATGGCCATCGGCGTCGCGGTCGCCGACAGCCCCACCGGGCCGTTCCGGGACGCCATCGGCCGCCCCCTGGTGGGCAACGGCGAGATCGACCCCACGGTCTTCGTCGACGACGACGGTCAGGCGTACCTGTACTGGGGCAACCCTAACCTGTGGTACGTCCGGCTGAACGCCGACATGATCTCCTACAGCGGCAGCGCCACCAAGATCCCGCTCACCACCGCCGGGTTCGGCGCCCGCAGCGGCAACGCCAGCCGGCCCACCCTCTACGAGGAGGGCCCCTGGGTCTACAAGCGCAACGGCATCTACTACAACGTGTTCGCGGCGGAGTGCTGCTCCGAGTTCATCGGATACTCGACCGCCACCGGCCCGACCGGCCCGTGGACCTATCGCGGCACGGTCATGCCCCGCCAGGGTGCGAGCTTCACCAACCACCCGGGAGTCATCGACTTCAACGGCGGCTCGTACTTCTTCTACCACAACGGGGCGCTGCCCGGCGGTGGCGGTTACACCCGTTCGGTGGCCGTGGAGAAGTTCACGTACAACACCAACGGCACCATCCCGACGATCAACATGACCACGACGGGCGCGCCGCAGATCGGAACGCTGAACCCGTACGTGCGGCAGGAGGCCGAGACCATCGCCTGGGGCTCCGGCATCGAGACCGAGCCGGCCAGCGAGGGCGGGATGAACGTCGGGTGGATCGAGAACGGGGACTACATCAAGGTCAAGGGCGTCGGCTTCGGTACGGGCGCGACGTCCTTCTCGGCCCGGGTCGCCTCGGCGACGTCCGGCGGCACCATCGAACTGCGCCTCGGTAGCCCCACCGGCACCCGGGTGGGCAGCTGCGCGGTACCCGGCACCGGTGCGTGGCAGACGTGGCAGACCGTCTCCTGCCCGGTCTCCGGCGTCACCGGCACCCAGGACCTGTACCTGCGGTTCACCGGCGGCAGCGGCACCCTGTTCAACCTCAACTGGTGGCAGTTCCAGGCCAACGGCACCACGCCCACCCCGACGCCGACCCCGACGCCGAGCCCGACCGCGGACCCGACGCCGACGCCGACGCCCACCCCGACGCCCACGACCACACCCACGCCGACCAGCCCGGCCGGGACGTCCTGCGCGGTCACCAACACCGTGGTGAACACCTGGCAGGGCGGTTTCGAGGGGCGGCTCACGGTCACCAACGCCGGATCGTCGGCGCTGAACGGCTGGCGGGTCACCTGGACGCTCGCCAGCGGGCAGACGGTGTCCCAGGTCTGGAACGGCACCCTCACCCAGTCGGGTAGCCAGGTGACCGTCGCGAACGCCGCCTACAACGGCCAGCTCGCGCCGGGAACCTCGACCACCGCCGGCTACCTCAGCTCCACCACCTCAAGCAGTCCCCCGACCACCACCCCCACCTGCACCCCCGCCTAACCAACTCCCCCGGGTTCCCACCCCCCAAAGACACCCCCACCCCATCCCCACACCCCGTCCGCCGCCGACGTCGATCATGAAGTTAATGCCCCCGACACGCCGATAGGGGAGCAACAACTTCATGATCGACGGGGCGGGGCCGGGGGTGGGGTGGGGGTTCTAGAAGTCGTCGTCGAAGGCGACCGTGCCGGTCACCCCGACCTGGTACGCCGACACCCGCCGCTCGAAGAAGTTGGACAGCTCCTGCACGTCCTGCAACTCCATGAAGGCGAACGGGTTCGCCGACCCGTAGTGCGGCGCGATCCCGAGCTGGGCGAGCCGGCGGTCGGCGACGTGCTGCAGGTACTGCCGCATGTCCGCCAGGGTGAGGCCGGGCACCCCCTGGCCCACCAGGTCCTCGGCGAACTGGACCTCGCACTCGACCGCCTCGGTGAGCATCCGGCGGACCTGGTCGGCCAGGTCGTCGTCGAACAGATCGGGCTCCTCGGCGCGTACGGTGTCGACGACGTCGAAGGCGAACGCCATGTGCATGGACTCGTCGCGGAACACCCAGTTGGTCCCCGATGCCAGCCCGTGCAGCAGGCCACGCGATCGCAGGAAGTAGACGTACGCGAACGCGCCGTAGAAGAACAACCCCTCGATGCAGGCGGCGAAACAGATCAGGTTGAGCAGGAAGGTCCGCCGGTCCTCGCGGGTACGCAGCTCCCGCAGGTCGTGCAGGGAGTCGATCCAGCGGAAGCAGAACTCGGCCTTGCGACGGATCGACGGGATGTTCTCGATCGCGGCGAAGGCTTCGAACCGCTCGGTCTCGTCGGGCACGTACGTGTCGAGCAGGTTCAGGTAGAACTGGACGTGCACGGCCTCCTCGAACAGCTGCCGCGACAGGTAGAGCCGACCTTCCGGGCTGTTGACGTGCTGGTACAGGTTGAGCACGAGGTTGTTGGCGACGATCGTGTCGCCGGTGGCGAAGAACGCGACGAGGCGGCTGACCAGGTGCCGCTCGGCCGGCGACAGCCGGTCCAGGTCGGCGAGGTCGGCGTGCAGGTCGACCTCCTCGACCGTCCAGGTGTTGCGGATGGCGTCCCGGAACCGGTCGAAGAAGTGCGGGTAGCGCATCGGACGGAGAGTCAGGTCCATCCCGGGGTCGAGCAGCATGTGCGTGGTCCTCGCGTCGGTGGTGCGGTCCGTGGTGGTGTCGGCGACGGTCACTGGCACGCCTCGCACGACTCGGGGTTCTCCAGCGAGCAGGCCAGCGCCTCGGCGTCGACCGCGACAGGGACGAGGGGGGCGAGGGGCGGCACCGCGCTGACGGTGGCCTGCTGGATCCGGGTGGCCGGCCGGGACCGCAGGTAGTAGGTGGTCTTCAGCCCGGTCTTCCAGGCGTACAGGTACATCGAGGAGAGCTTGCCGATGGTGGGCGACGCCAGGAACAGGTTCAGCGACTGAGACTGGTCGATGAACGGCGCCCGGGCGGCGGCCAGGTCGATCAGCGCACGCTGCGGCAGCTCCCACGCGGTGCGGAACAGCTCCCGCACGTCGGCCGGCAGCTCCACGACGGACTGCACGGAGCCCTCGGCCCGCTTGATCGCCGACCGGATCTGCTCGGTCCACAGGCCACGGGCCTTCAACTCGCGTACCAGAGCGGTGTTGACCTGGAGGAACTCCCCCGAAAGAGTCTCGCGCTTGAACAGGTTGGACACCTGCGGTTCGACGCACTCGTAGCAGCCGGCGATCGAGGCGATCGTCGCGGTCGGAGCGACAGCCACCAGCAGCGAGTTGCGCAGCCCGTACTCCTCGACCTCCTGGCGTAGCGCGGCCCAGCGCGCGGTCTGCGTACCCTCGACACCCCACAGGTCCGGTTGCAGGCGGCCCCGCGCGGCCCGGGTCTGCGCGAACGCCGGGTGTGCGCCGAACTGGCGGGCCAGGTCGGCGGAGGTCTCCAGCGCGGTCAGGTACAACTCCTCGCTGATCCGGGTGGACAGCTCCCGCGCGGCCGGGGCGTCGAACGGCAGCCGCAGCGCGAAGAACACGTCCTGCAACCCCATCAGCCCGAGCCCGACCGGCCGCCAACGGGGGTTGCTCGCCGCCGCCTGCGGGGTCGGGTAGTAGTTGATGTCGATGACCCGGTCGAGGAACGTCACCGCCGTCCGGACCGTGGCGCGCAGCCGCTCCCAGTCGATGCCGTCATCGGTCAGGTGGGCGGCGACGTTCACCGAGCCGAGGTTGCACACGGCGGTCTCGTCGTCGCTGGACACCTCGATGATCTCGGTGCAGAGGTTCGAGAGGTGCACCACGTTGCCCGGCTCGGCCGTCTGGTTGCACAGCCGGTTGGCCGCGTCCTTGAAGGTCATCCAGCCGTTGCCGGTCTGGGCCAGGGTGCGCATCATCTTCCCGTACAGCTCGCGGGCCGGCACCTGCCGCACGTAGCGGCCCTGTGCCTCGGCGGCCCGGTACGCGGCGTCGAACCGCTCGCCCCACAGGTCCGGCAGTTCGGGCACCTCGTCGGGGTCGAACAGCGACCACATCTCGTCGGCCTCGACCCGGCGCATGAACTCGTCCGGGACCCAGTTGGCCAGGTTGAGATTGTGCGTACGCCGGGCGTCCTCGCCCGTGTTGTCCCGGAGCTGGAGGAACTCCTCGATGTCCGGGTGCCACGGCTCCAGGTAGACGCAGGCCGCGCCCTTTCGCCGCCCGCCCTGGTTGACCGCCGCGACGCTCGCGTCCAGTGTGCGCAGCCACGGCACGATGCCGTTGGACTGCCCGTTCGTGCCCCGGATCAGCGCGCCACGGGACCGGACCCGGGAGTACGCGATACCGATGCCACCGGCGAACTTGGACAGGTTTGCGACCTGGGCGTAGCGCGCGTAGATCGAGTCCAGTTCGTCGCGCGGCGAGTCCACGAGATAGCACGAGGACATCTGGGTGTGTCGGGTGCCGGAGTTGAACAGGGTCGGCGAGCTGGGCAGATAAGCGAGGCTGGACATCAGCCGGTAGAAGTCGACCGCCTCGTCCGGCGTACGGGACAGGCCGCAGGCCACCCGTAGCAGCCAGTACTGCGGGGTCTCCAGCACCAGCCGGGTGGTGGGGTGACGCAGCAGGTACCGGTCGTAGACGGTGCGCAGGCCGAAGTACTCGAAGCGACGGTCGCCGTCGGGGTCGACGGCGTCGTCGAACGTCTCCGCGTGCGCGGCGACGAACGCGGCGGTCTCGTCACCGATCAGACCCTCGGCGTGGCCGGCCCGGATCGCCGCGCTGAACGAGGTGATGCCCTGCCGCCGCACCTCCTTGTCGACGTAGCCGGCCAACAGCCGCGCGGCCAGGCGCGAGTACTGCGGCTCCGCACCGATCATCTCGGCCGCCGTCTGGATCGACAGCCGGTCCAGCTCGGCGGTCGTCGCGCCGTCGTAGAGGCCGCTGATCGTACGGGTGGCCACCCGCATCGGGTCGACCTCGGTCAGGTCGTCGGCCCACCGCTCGACCGCTCGGACGATCTTGTTCACGTCCACGGCCTCGGTGCCGCCGTCGCGCTTGCGCACCTGCATCGGGGTCCGCCGCGCGGCCTCGCCGCTGACCGGGACCACCTCGGTGACTGTCACCACTCACTCCTCGGGAGTTCGAGACCTCAAGGGCCCTCGGACGCGGGGAGACGGACGCCGTCGACGCCACGCCAGCGTGGGCGTGGGTCAGGTGGCGTCAGCCGTTCCGCGCGGCCTCGGACCGCCCCGCACCCGAGGTTCGGGTACGCGGCGCGCTGGCAGGTCTTCGGACTCGCGGGCGCGACCGGGCCGGCCGGTCACCTACTGGCCGTCGCTTCCCAGGCCGTTGGCCCAGTGCTGATGACGGCGGTCGTTCCCACTCACCGCTGCGGGACAGTCCCGGACTTCCACCGGGTTCCCTCTTGCCTCGACCACTCACCAGGAGTGGCCGAACCAGCTGCGGTCGACACCATATATAGGGGCGAGCACGTTTGTCACACCCCACATGTCGGGTCCCGCGTGTCGCGGTCGACGATGACGACCCTCGTCGATCAGCTCGGTAGCCGGCCGACGGGCGGTGACGCCCCGACCGTCGCCATCGGCTTGACCGAGGCGAACCGGCACCGATACGGTCGACCCACTATCTGCGGCGACGCGAGGGAAGCCGGTGAGAATCCGGCGCGGTCGCGCCACTGTGAGCGGCCCCCAGCCCGGGGGGCGCGAGCCAGGACGCTCGGTCGTCCGCAGCCTTGCGATGGGGACGCGTCATCCCCGAGGAGGTTCGTTCACGCATGTCCAGCTCCACGTCCAGCCAGCCGCTGGCACACCCCGCTGTCCCGACCCGTCTCCTGTGGACGGTCCTGGCCACCGTCGCCGTGCTCGCCCTGCTGACCTACCTCGTCGCCTTCGACCAGGGCGCGGTCTCGCGCAGCGGGATGTACCTGCACGAGCTGATGCACGACGGCCGGCACCTGCTCGGTGTCCCGTGCCACTGACCGGCACCGGCACCGCACCCACGTTCGTCACGGTCCTGCTGCGCGGGCTCCTCGCCGGCCTGGTGGCCGGCCTGCTCGCCGGGACGTTCGCCTTCGTCGTCGGCGAACCACACGTCGAGGCGGCCATCGCCATCGAGGAAGCGGCCACCCAGGCCGAGCCCGCCGCCGACGGGCACCAGCACGCCGAGGCCGTCGCCGACGGGCACCAGCACGGCGAGGAGGCCCTGGTCGGCCGCAACGGCCAACGCGGCGGCCTGTTCCTGGCCACCGGCCTGTTCGGCGCCGCCATGGGCGGCCTGCTGGCCAGCGCGTACGTCCTGCTGGCCCGTCGGCGGCGGACCGCCGACGACGGGCGGTCCGGGTTGTCGCTGGCCGGCGGTGCGCTGCTCGGCGCGGTGATCGTGCCGTTCCTCAAGTACCCGCCGAATCCACCGGCCGTCGGCGACCCGTCCACCATCAACCAGCGCACGGTCACCTACCTGCTGATGGTGGTACTCGGCCTGGTCGCGGTCTGGTCCGGTTCGCTCGGCTACCGATCGGTGGGTGAGCACGCGCCGGTGTGGCTGCGGGCCAGCGCGGCGGTCGGCGGTTTCCTGCTGGTCACCGTCGTGTCCTATGTGGTGCTGCCGTCGTTCCAGGAGGTCCCCGGCGACTTCCCCGCGACGCTGCTGTGGAGCTTCCGGCTCGCCTCGCTCGGCACCCAGATGGTGCTGTGGACCGGCATCGGCCTGCTCTTCGCCGCCCTGATGCACCGCCAGCGCGCGGTCGCCGGCGCACGACTGGCCGGGTGAGCGCCACCAGCCTGCGGCTGGTCGCCCACGGTCATACCGCCGCCCTGCGGCAGGCCCGGTTCGGCGGGAACGACAGCCTGGACGAGGGCGGCCGGCGTGCCGCCCTCGCCCTGTCCCCCGCTGGTACGGGCCGGCGTGAAGGTGACGCGGTGGCCTGCCTGTCCAGCCCCGCGGCGGCGGCCGTCGAGACCGCCGAGATCTTCGGACTCGCGCCCACCGTCGAGGCGGCCCTTGCCGACTGTGACTACGGCGACTGGTCGGGCCGGCCCCTCGCGGAGATCGCGGCGGAGCGGCCGGACGCGCTACGCGAGTGGCTGTCCACGCCGGACGCCACGCCGCACGGCGGTGAGTCGATCGTCGCGGTACGCCAGCGCGTCGGCCGGTGGCTGGACGCGCAGCGTGGCCTCGGCCGACGGCTCACGGCCGTCACCCACCCACTCGTGATCCGGGTCGCGCTCGTGCATGCCCTGGATCTGCCGCTGGCGACGTACCGACAGCTCGACGTCGCGCCGCTGGCGATCGTCCGACTCACCGCCCACGGCCCACGCTGGCAGTTGCGCCTGGACGCGGCGTCGGCACCGGCACCGCCGAGTGACATACCGCAGAGGCGATATACCGCAGAGGTATAAATATGACTCTGCGGTATGTCCCTCATCCGCAACCTGGCCCCGCCGCTCGCCGGGAGCGGCACGGCCATGCGGGACGGGCGGTCGCGCGACCCGCGTCTCGGCGTCGAGATCGGGCGGCCTGGAACGGGCGTCGGGCGGGCCGTGGAGCACGGCCCGCCCGACTGATGTGCTTCCGGCTTACTTCGCCGTGACCGTGAACGGTCGGGACACCGTCGCCTTCGAGCGGGACCCGGACAGCGTCACACTGGTGACTCCGGGCTCCGTCGAATCCGGGACGCCGACGGTCCCGCCGGCGACGATGCCGTCACCGTTCGCGTGTACCGTGCCGACCCGACGGCCGCCGCCGAGGCTGACCGTGATCTCCTCGTTCGGCGCGAAGCCGGAGCCGTCGACCGTGATCGACGTGCCGCGCGGCGCGGACGGCGTGGGCAACGAAAGGCGCGGCTGGTAGGCCGGGTCCGTCGAACCCACGGTCACCTGCACGGTTGCCGTCGCCGGCGTACCGGAGGACGCGCCGGTGGCGCGGACGGCGTACCGCCCCGGTGGCGTGTCCCCGGAGGTCGCGACGGTCGCGCGGACCGTGCCCGTCGCGGACGCCGAGACCGTCACCTCGCGGGTCGTGCCGGCCGCGAGGCCCACCGTCACCCGCTCGCCGGCGGCGAACCCGCTGCCGACGACCGTGACCGCGTCGCCAGCGGCGACCGACTGCGTGCCGGACACCGCGAGGGTGGTGGCCGCCCCGGTCCGCCGGACCGTCACGGTGAAGGTCGCGGTGCTGCTGGACACCGTGTCCCACGCGGTGACGCGCACCGTGTAGGTGCCCTCACGGGCGTAGGTGTGCCGGCCGCTCAGCGCGCCGTCCGCACCGACCGTGGCGTCGTCCGGAACCGTGCCGTCGCCCCACTGGACGCGGGCGTGGTAGCCGCTCGTGTCGGGGAGACCGCCGGTCACCGATCCGAGATTCGCCGTGAGGACCTGCCCGGCGTCGACGCTCTGGTCGCCCGGGGCGGCGGTCACCAGCGGGGCGGCCGGCGTGCCGTCGTCGGCGACGGCGAACACGTGGATCCGGCCCGCCGAGCGCGGGTCGCCGGTCTGCGTCGGCAGGGTTACCGAGACCAGCGTCCTACCCGCCGGGATCTGGTACGGCGTGGTGGCGAACAGGAACGGCTGGGCGCCGTCGCGGCTCGTGCCACTGAGCCGGTACGCGGACTTCGCGACGACGATGTTGCCGTACGACGGCGTCCCGTTGGCGTTGCCGCCCAGCGTCCAGTCACTGAACTGGATCGGAATGCTGGCGGTGCTGCCGTCGCTGAACGTCGCCGTGCCGGTCGTTGCCTGGTTGCCCTGCGTACCGGCGCCGATGAACGAGATGCTCCGGGCGTCGGCCGGCAGGCGCAGGGCGATCGTCGCGCCGTTGCCGGTGGCGTTGTCCGGCTGCCCGGCCGGGACCTGCGGCAGGGTGAAGCCCAGCGCGGTGCCCGGCACCTGGTGCCGCTGCCCCTGGGTCACGCCGGCCGCCGCGAGTGCCGCCCGCGAGTATGCCCACGACTTCGCGTCGCAGTCCGCCGCGAGGGTGCCCTCGTCGCCGACACACACGGTGTCGAACGCCGCGGTGAGGCCGGAGTTCGCCGCGTACGCGACGTCGACGCCGACCGTCACCGAGCCCTGACCGACGCCGTCGGTCACCGTGACGCTCGCCTGGTGGTAGCCCGGCGTGGCGTAGGTGTGCTCGCCGCTGACGCGGTAGACCTCCCGGGAACTCAGCGTCAGGGTGCCCTCGGTGGCCGGTGAGCCGTCACCCCAGTCGATCGTGGCCCGGTAGTCGTCGGCGACGCCGCCGGTGACCGTGGCCAGGGCCATCGTGGCGGGCGCGCCGGAGCGGGCGTGCACGCCATCGGTGGCGGTCACCGTGATGTCACCGCCGCTCAGGTCGAGGTCCCCCCCGGCGAGCAGCTCGATCTCGGCAAGGGTCGGCTGAGCCGCGCCGACGGTCTTCGTCACGACGAGGCGGAACTGGGAGTACCGCCCGGGCTTGTCGATCCGGAACGGCCGGGTCTGGTTGCGCCAGCGGAACACCTCGCCCGCCCGCGCGTCCAGCGTGCTCCAGGTCAGGCCGTCGGTGGAGCCCTGCAACCGCCAGTCCGCCGGGTCGCCCGCGGTCGCGCCGGAGGTGATGGTGTAGTAGGTGGGCTTCTGCCGGCCGCCCCGGGTCGCCCAGCCGATCTGCGGCGTGCCCGACGACGTCGTCAGCTGGGTGGTGGACGAGTCGTCGAACAGCGTCGACGCGTCCGGACCGCCGCTGACGGTGGCGGTGCCGAGGCCCGGCCCGGTGACGTCCTGCAACGGCTGCGGTACGGCGTCGCCCTTGGTCAGCGACGGGGGCGTGGCGTCCCGACCGGTGCCCCACGACGACGGGTTCGGTCCCATCTGGAAGTCGATCGTTCCGCCCCTGGCGAGCGCGGACACCTCGACCGAGACGTCGCGCTGCTTCTTGCCGTTGACCTTCACGCTCTGCACGTACACGTTGCGGTTGCTGTTGTTCGCGGCGTTGACCACGATGTCGCCGGTCGGGCGGCGGACGGTCATCCGGGTGAACTGCGGCGAGCCGATCGCCCAGTGGGTCGACCCGGCCTGCAACGGGTAGATGCCCAGCGAGCTGAGGACGTACCAGGCCGACATCTCGCCGTTGTCCTCGTCGCCCAGGTAGCCCTGACCGATCTCGCTGCCCACGTAGAGACGCCGCAGGATCTCGCGCACGGCCGCCTGGGTCTTCGCCGGAGCGCCGGCGACGTCGTACAGGTACGGGATGTGGTGCGACGGCTGGTTGCTCATGCCGAGCTGCCCCATCCGCACCGCGCGGGCCTCGATCATCTCGTGGATGATGCCGCCGTATCCACCGGGGCGGTCGGCGTTCTCTGCGGTGGCGAAGAAGGTGTCGAGCTTGTCGCGCAGGGCCTTCTGCCCGCCGTACAGGTTGATCAGGCCCTGGGGGTCCTGCTGTGCGGTGAACGCGAAGTTCCAGCCGTTGGTCTCGGTGTAGACACCACCCCAGTCCAGCGGGTCACCGGCGAGGAACGTGCCGGCCGCGTCGCGGCCCTGGAAGAGCTTCGTCTTGGCGTCGAAGAGGTGGACGTAGTTGCGGGCCCGCTCCAGGAAGTACCGGGACTCCTCCGTGAGCTGGTCGCGCCGCGACTTCGGCGTGGCCGGGTCCTTCGCCAACGCGGCGGCCATGTTGCCGATGCCGTAGTCGTTGATGTAGCCCTCCAGCGCCCACGACACCGACTCGCCGGTGCTGGTCGGCGTGTAGCCCAGGAACAGCGACGTCTCGATGCCCTTGCGGCCGACCGCGCCACGTCCGGACGCGACGGTCGCGTCCTTGACGGCCGCGTCGTACGCCGCGAGCGGGTCGGGCAGCTTGACCCCGGTGAGGTACGCCTGCGCCAGGGCCACGTTCGCGCTGGTGCCGGTCATCAGGTCGGCGTAGCCGGGCGACGACCAGCGGGCGATCCAGCCGCCGTCGCGGTAGTGCTGGACGAACCCGTCCGAGATCTTCGCGGCGACGTCCGGGTAGAGCAGCGAATACGCGGGCCACACCGTGCGGTAGGTGTCCCAGAACCCGTTGTTGACGTAGATCTGCCCGTCGACGATCTTCGCGCCGGTCCGGGTGGCGGTCGACGTGCCGGTCGGCGCGGACACCGGGCTGGCGTACTGCCAGTGGGGGGCGGCGGCGGTGCCGGTGTTCTCCGACTGTGAGTTCGGGTAGAGGTTCAGCCGGTACAGGTTCGAGTACATGGTGACGAGCTGCGTCTCGGTCGCGCCCCGCAGCTCGACCCGGCCGAGGCGGTCCTTCCAGGCGGCGGTGGCGGCGTCGCGGATCGCGTCGAAGCTCCGTCCGGTCACCTCCAGGTCGAGGTTGCGGCGGGCCTGTTCGACGGAGAGGAACGAGGTCGCGATCCGCATCGTCACCTGACGGTTCGCCGAGACGTCGAAGGTCGCGGACGTCGCGGTGACCGCCGTCGGCGCGCGGTCGAACTCGCCGGACACGAACATCCGGCTACGTCCGGCCGAGAGGCCGCTTCCGTTGTCGACCCAGCCGGTGAACGTGCTGTCGGTACCGAGGGTGAAGGTGCCCTTGGCGAAGACGAGACTTCCGGTCGACGGTCCCGGCCCGAAGGTGAACCGCATGATGCCGGCGTGGTCGGTCGGCGACATCTCGGCGACCAGGCCGTTCTGCAGCGCGACCCGGTAGAGGTCCGGCCGAGCCGTCTCGTCGTCGTGGCGGAAGGCCAGCGCCCGGCTGGCGGGTGGCCCGGTGAGGGGGCCGTCGCCGGCCACCGGCATCACCGACATCTGGTTGCGGTCGCCCATCCAGGGGCTGGGCTCGTGGGAGATCGCGAGGCCCTGCAACGTGGGCAGGTTGGCGGCGTTGTTGGCGCGGTGGTAGTCGTACTCCCAGGAGTCCGAGGTCGCGTCGGTCACCGGGGTGAAGAAGTTGAACCCGTTCGGTACGGCGGTGATCGGCAGGTTGTTGCCCCGCGAGAACCCGCCCGTGGAGTTGGTGCCTCGTCGGGTGTCGACGTAGTTCGTGAGCCGGGAGCCGTCGATCGTCGCCGGGTTCGGGGTCACTTCGACGTCGTCGAGCCACCCCTGGAAGAGGGTCTCCTCGGTGGCCTGCGGGTCGTCGTACGCCAGCAGGACGCGGTCGATCGTCTTGCCGCGCGCGACGGCGCCGATGTCGGCGCTGACCGCGTTCCACTGGTCGGCGAAGAGCACCTTCGAGGTGCCCTGACCGGCCGGGGTCAGCGGGTTGCCGTGCTGGTCGACGGCCGAGCGTCCACTGAGGTAGCTGCCGTCGGTGAAGTGCAGGTCGACCGAGGCGTAGGTGGACGGGTAGCGGGCGTCCTGGCCGGTGAACTCGGGGAAGATCCGGTACGACAGGCGGGTGTTCGGCCCGACCGGGATGTCGACGTCGAACAGCTTGTTCGTCGCGTACGAGCGGCCGCCGGTCTGGGCGCCACCGTAGTAGCGCAGCGCGGCCAGGCCGGTGAAGCCGACGCCCGGCTTCGTCGTGTAACCGCCGGCCGGGCCGGGGCCGATCTCGGTGACCATGGGCGTGGCCGGCGGTCGGACGTCCGAGCCGTCGCTGATGTCCCAGCTGGCGAGCTGGGTGAGAGTGTCGCCGGAGTTCGCGGAGACCACCAGCCGGTACCAGCCGTAGGCCGTCGTGTTGGTGACGCCGTACCTGTTGGTGGCGAACCGCTTGGCGAAACTCTGCTTCGTCTGGCGGTCCAGGTCGACCCAGGCGCTGCCGTCGGTGGACCCCTGGAGGGTGAAGTCGCGGGGGTCGCGGCCCGGCTCATCGTCCGCCGAGGTCAGCGCGTACCGCTTGACGACCGCTGGCTTGGCCAGCTGGTACGTCACCCACGCGGTCGATTCGAACGCCAGCCACTTGGTCGACGGATTCCCGTCGGCGAGGTTCGCCGCGATCTCGTTCGGCGGGTTCTGGGCGCTCGCGGTGGTGGCCTCGACCTGGCCGAGCAAGCTGCCGGGCAGGTTCGCGTCGCTCGACCCGCTGAGGTTGCCCTGCACGGGCCGACCCGAGCGGTCGACCTCGACGGTGCTCGTGGCGGGCTGCGGGTCGGCCGTTTCGAACGAGGAACGGAAGGCGCCCGGTGGCGGGGCGCTCGGCGCGGCGCTGGCCAGCGGCGCGGCGACGACCATCCCCAGGGGAAGCAGGGCGGCGGTTGTCGCCACGGCTATCCGCAGGGAGACGGCGCGCGTACGGGGGAGATACGGCATGGGGGCGGGACCTTTCGACTCGATCCGGTCGAGTACGTCGAGCGTCTGGGTGGCAGTGGAGGGTGGACCAGCTCTGACATCGTTGTCATCGGGCGTGCCTGACAAGCGAGGGCAGATCCGGTGGATGTTGGGCAGATGCTTCCGGGCAACCACGGCCCTGTCAATGGGTTGATCGCCGCGAAACGCGCCCGTAGCGTCCCGGGTGGACTCGCGGCCGCTCAGCGCCCGCCCGCCGCCAGCTCGGCCAGCATCCCCTCGCAGCTACGCACGACCACCTCGGCACCGCGCCGCTGGGTCAGTGGGAGCAGCGGATCCTCCGCCCGGTCCCGCCACCGCCACTGGGCGTCTGCGGCGGTCTCCCAGAGCCGTTGGGCGGTCGCCTCGTGCTCGACACCGAGCCGGGCGGCCAGGGAAACGCCCTCGCCGCCGACCAGCCGCTGCGCCTCGGCGGCCAACTCGGCGTCGAAACCGAGACGGGCGTTGCGCAACGCCACCAGCAGGCGCAACTCACGGAACTCGTGCGCGCCCGCCAGGATCTGCTCGATCGCGCCGATCAACTCGTCGCTGCCCCGGACCGGCTCGGCCCGCACCAGGGACTCCACGGCGGCCAGCGCCGAGCGCGCCTTGAGCGCGTCGCGCCGATCGACGAAACAGCGGGTCATCGACTCACGCAGCTCGGTGAGCCCACTGCGCCGGATCAGCTCGGCCGACATCGCCACCCGGGTGTCGAACCCACCGCGTACCAGGGTCGTCGCCAGCCGGATACCGAAGAGGCCGAGCCGGTCCAGCAGGCCCGCGCGCACCTCGGGTTCGAGGCGTACCGGCAGGTCGCCACGGACGAAGCGGTCGGCGGAGAGCAGGTGGGGCTCCAACCCGGCGCGGGGCACCCCGGCCAGCGTCGCCAACGCGGCGAAGTCGGACTCGCTGAGCAGCCGACCCGCGAGGCCGACAGTTCCACTACACGCCACCACGTTGACGGCCAACGCGCCCACCCGGGGATCGCGGTGGTGCCGCCGGGCCAACTGTCGGGCGGTGAGCAGCCCGTCGATCCGGCCACCGCCGACCTCGTCCGCCCGGGACAACACCATGATCACGTTGACCGGGGCGGCCTGCCCGACGGCACTGTCCCGACCGGACTCCAGCACCCGCAGATCGCTGTCGCGGCCATCCCGGGTCAGGAACAACACCGCGTCCGCCTCGGCCAGCACCCGGTCCAGCACCGGCGCGTGCCCCTGCTCGTCGACCGTACCGAGCGCCGGGGTGTCGACGAGCGTCACCTGCCGCAGCGCCCGCGTCGGCCACCGCACCACGATGTCGCGTACCTCCCCGGCACGCCAGCCGAGATCCACCCGCATGCCGGTCGCCGACTTGACCACCGTCAGCTCCTGTGGAGGTTGCCCCACCGGGTAGGCGGTAGCGCCCGGTGACGCGCCGTCCTCGTACCAGGTGAACGCGCCGGCGGCGCCCTCGACCGGCGCGACCTCCTCCCCCATCAGCGCGTTGAGCACCGTCGACTTGCCCGCCCGCCACGGCCCGGCGACCGCGATCCGCAGCGGCTGCTCCAACCGCGCGATCTGGTGCCGCAACCGCCCGACCGCCCGCGCGTCGTGCTGGTAGACCTCCAGCGCCTGGTGCAGCAGCCCCCAGGCCGCCTCGTCCAACCGCACCCCGACAGTCATGCCCCGGGCTCCAACAGCACCGGGGTCGACCGGGTGCCGGTCAGGTGCTGGGACTGCTCGTAGAGCGCGGCGAGGCGGGTCATCTTCGACCGGATCTCCCGCTGCCGCTGCTCGCGCAGGGCGACGTCGGTGTCGGCCTCCTGCTTCGCGCTGCGGAACGACTGCACGATGGCCTCCTGCAACTCCTCGGTCAGACCCGTGAAGTGGTCGCGCAGCATCCGTTGCACCTGCCGGGCGGCGTCCCGGCAGTCCCGGACCATCCGGACGAAGAACTCGTCGACATGCCGCTGGATGGCCGTCTTCACGGTCGCCTGCCGGCGGCGCAACATCTGCTTGCTCTCGTCGCGGATGCTCTTGCCGCCGAAGAGGGCGCCGATGCCGACCGAGACCGGGTTGATCATCGGCATCCCGGCCAGGGTGGTCGCGAGGCCGAACATCAGCATGCCGCCGTACGAGCCCTTCATGCCGGTGAACAGCTTCTGACCCGTCGTGAACCGGTCGATCCTCGGTCGTTCCAGGTCCGGCAGCCGGTCGCCGAGATCCTCCGGCATCGTCATCGACCAGGGCGGCAGCACGTCGTAGCCGTACCGGTTGAAGTGGGCGGCCACCCGGCGGGCGATCCAGTCACAGCGCTGGACCAGCCACTCGTGGTTGGCCTCCGCGGCCTCGACCAGGCTGCGCGACAGCCACTCGTCGAAGGTGTCCCAGGCGACGAGCGGGTCGGCCTCATCGAACGCCTCGTCAACCGCCCGCAGGATCTGACGCGTCCGGTCCCGCAGGTCGTACTCGATGTCGGAGAGCAGGTCGGCCATCTCGTCGTTGAGGGTGTTCTGCCAGCGGGTCGAGCAGCGCCGCAGCTCGTCGACCTCCCGCTGGGCCGCGTGCAGCCGCGAGATCGGCCCGGAGTGCTCCTCGGCCTCCTGCGTCGCCAACTCGGCGCGCAGCGGCGCGGCCAGTTGCTCCACCACCGTACGGGCCACCGCCTGCACCGACGCCCGCGCCAGGTGGTCGGCCTTGCCGGCCAGGTCCCGTTGCAGACGGGCGATCAGCGCCGGAAAGCCGGACTCGGCGTTGAGACCACGGTCGTCGGCTGCCGCCGCGCGCAGCCGCAGTGTCGCCGACACCGGGATCAGCGGCGCCGCGACGCCGGCATCGGCGAGGTGTTGCCGGTTGCGCTCGGCGACCGTCCGCCAGTCCGCCACCAGGTCGGTCTTGCTCTGCACCACGACCACGTTCGGTTGCGAGCGCATGACATGCAGCAGCATGTTCAGCTCGGCCACCGAGAGCTCCCTCGTGGAGTCGGAGACCAGCAGCACGGCGTCCGCGCGGGTCGAGGCGGCCACCTCCACGGCCGCGCCGAGCGCGGCGACCTCGTCGGTACCCGGAGTGTCCACCAGCACGAGTCCGGCGGCGAGCAGCGCGCGGGGCAGGCCGACCTCGACGTACGCCGGACCGCCCCCCGGCCGACGCCCGACCGCGCCGGACACGCCGGCCGCGACCTGGTCGAGCGCCAGGGGGGTCCGCTCGGCGAGCGTCGCCACCGGCGCTCCCGTTGGCCGTCCGGCCGGCGGCGCCGGCGCCTGGACCATCGTGGCGCAGGCGGCTTCGGCGTGCTGCACCACGGTCGGCAGGACGGTGGTGCGACCGTCACCGACCGGGCAGGCCGGCGCGTTGATGATCGCGTTGATGAGCTGACTCTTGCCCTGGTTCGGCTCACCGACGACCAGGACCCGCAACGTCGGGTCGAGCAGTTGGGCACGCTTTTGCCGGACCGTCTGCAGCAGATCGCCGCGACCGTGTGTCGTGCACGTCCGGGCGATCTCGTCCAGTACGTCCAGCCAGATCCCCGCCATCACCGCACCAAGTGTGCGGATTTCGGCTCAATTAGCAAGAGGTGCCGGGAAGGAAACCGGGAAGGGCCGGGTTGCTCGACGCGACCCGGCCCCCCGCTTCCGACGGAAAATCCCGTCAGAGCAGACCGCCGGTGATGCCCAGCAACCCGTGGTCCGACGAGGCGGGCCCCCCGTCGTGCGAGTCGCCGGTCACACCGTCGGTGAGCCCACCCGTCACGTCACCGACCGTGCCGGTGACCCCGGGAAGGAGACTGTCCACGTGGTGCGTGACACCGCCCACCACCGACGGAACGTCCACCGGCGGCACCACGCCGCCGACGGCGCCCTCGCCGAGGCCCAGGCCACCCAGGGTGTCGTGGACGCCGAGGGAGCCGACGAGGCCGTCGACCTGACCGTGCACGCCGGAGAGGACGCCACCGGTCACGTCACCGCCGAGCACCGGGTCGGTGACGCCGAGTACGCCGGTCGGGTCCCCGACCGTACCGGTCGCCCCGCCGAGCACCGGGTCGACGATCCCGTCGACCGGCTGCACCACGTCCGCGTCGAGCGTGTGCGCGACGTCGGCCACCCCGGTCAGGTCGGTGTCGAGGCCGCTCGGCCCGACACCCAGGCCGACACCCGGCAGCACGCTCACCCCGGCGGCGACGGTCGACGGGTCGACCGCGATGGCGCCGAGCACACCGGCCTTGACGTCCACACCGGAGGGCGAGCTGGTGACGCTGATCTGCTGCGCCACGCTCTGCAACTGACCGACCACGTCGGTGGCGTCGGTCACCAGCGGGTCGAAGCCGAGCTGCCCGACCACCGGGGTCAGCGGCGCGAGGCCCGCGCCCGGCGCGTAGTCGACCACCAGCGGCACCACGTCCTGCACGTCGGCGGCGGTGATGTCGCTGAGCCCCGCAGCGTGCAGCGCGCCCTCCGGGTCGAGGTCGAACGCCGACCGCGCGTCGGGGTTGGTCAGCAGGTCGAGCACGAAGTCGTGGAGGGTCTGTTGCGAGTCCATGTGCCGGTTCTCCTCGGATTGGCATCGGCGACCGTCGTTCGTCGAGAGGAACGCTATGGCGGGGGGCGGTCCCGGACATCGGGGCTGCGCCCGCAACCGATCACGCCGCGTTAGGGCATTCGCCGGCTCCCCCGTTAGGGGGACTGGGGGAAACCGTCCCGGTCAGATTAGGGTGCCGACCACGCAGTGATCTCTGGTACGAACGTAGGGGCCCGCGGGTTTCGCCGGGGGTGGGTCGCCGGACAGCGCCGACGCCATCGCCATCAGCCGGCCACTCGCGGAAAGAGAAGAGACGGATGCCGTACGTCCTGGGGATAGACATCGGAAGCACCAACACCGCCGCCGCCGTCGCTCGGCGCGACGGCCGTACCTGGACGCGTCCGGAGGCTGTCCCGCTGAACGCCGGCTCGCCGCTCGTACCGTCGGTGCTGCACCTGGCCGAGGACGGCGCGCTGCACATCGGCGGGCCCGCCACCGACGACGGCAGTCGTACCAGCAGGGATTTCGTCCGTCGCATCGGCGACGACGTGCCCCTGCTGCTCGGCGGCGAGGCGTGCGCGCCGCAGACCCTCACGGCGGAGTTGGCGGCCTGGGTCGTGGAGCAGGTGCACGCCGCGGAAGGCGGCCCGGCCGAGGCGGTCGTGCTCAGCCACCCGGCCAGCTGGCGGCCGTACCGGCGGGAGCTGCTGCGCCGGGCGCTCGTCGACCTCGGGTTGCGCACGGTGACACTGCTCCCCCGCACGGTCACGGTCGCGGAGAGTCACGCGGCGCGTGGCTTCGCGGGCACCACGGCGGCCGTCTACGCGTTGGGCGGCGCCAGTTTCGAGGCGGCCCTGGTCCGGCGCACCCCGCGCGGCACCTACGAGAGCTTCGGCACGCCACAGGGTCTCGACCCGATCGGCGGGGCCGACTTCGACGAGCTGCTGGCCAGCCACGTCCGTACCGTGCTGTCCCGGGAGCTGGCCGCCATCGGGCGGCGGGACCACCAGGCGGCCCTGCGCGGCCTGCCGGCCGAGTGTGACCGGGTCAAGCGGGCGCTGACCGTCGAGCCGGCCGCCGACGTGGTGTTGAGCCTGCCGACCGGTCCGACGCGGATACCGGTGACCCGCGCGCAGTTCGAGGCGATGATCCGCCCCACCGTGCAGGCCACCGTGGACCTCCTACTGCGCACCGTGCACGGCGCCGGCCTGACGCCGACGCAGCTCGACGGGGTCCTGTTGGCCGGCGGCTCGACCCGCATCCCGCTGGTCACCGAGCTGATCAGCACGGCGCTCGGTGTGCCGGTCGAGGTCGAACCGGACGCGCAGCTCACCGCCGCCACCGGAGCGGCGAGCGCCGCCTGCCAGGTGGTGTCACCCCGACCGCGCCCCGGACCCCCGGCCCCGGTCCGCGATCCGGCGCCCGTCCCGGGTGGCGGCCGGGCGAGCATCCCGGCTCTGCGGCGACCCCGGAACCACGCCACCGATCCGGGCGAACCGCCACCCCGACCGCCGGTCCGGATCCTGCCCCTCGACCTGCCGAAGGCGTCCCGCCTGGCACTGACGCTCAGCCGGGGACGCGAAGGATGACCACCATGATCATGAAAGACCTCGTCGAATCCCGACTGGTGCTGGGCCGGGCGCCCAGGTCACTGCTGGACCGGGTCGCCGACGATCCGGTCGCGCCGCTCACCGTCGGCCTGGCCGGACCCGCCGGGCACGGCAAGACCGCCCTGCTCGCCGAGCTGACGCGCCTCCAGCAACGGGCCGGCGTCACCGTCCACACGGGCGTTCCCGGGCCCGGCGAGCCCGTCGACCAGGACGACCTGATCCTGGTCGACGACGCGCACCTGCTCGACGACGAGCGGATCGGCGTGCTGCTGCGCCTGGTCGCCACCCGCCGGCACCGGTTGGTCGTCGCCCACCGCCCCTGGCCCCGGTCGGCAGCCCTGACCGAGCTGGTCGACACGCTGCGCCGCGACGGGCAGGCCGTGCTGCTCGGGCCGTTCACCCGGGAGCAGACCGGGGCCTGCGTCGCCGCCGTTCCCGAGTTGACCCAGCGCGCCGAACTCGTCGACTTCGTGCACACGCAGACCGGTGGCGTCCCCCGCGACGTCGAGCGGCTCACCCGCGGCCTGCGCGCGGCACCGAGCCTGGCCACCGTCCCGACCGAGCCGCCCCGGACCGTCGTCCTCGAGTTCGCGCCGGAGCTGGAGATCCAGCCCGCCCCCGTACGACGACTGTTGCTCGCGGTCGCGGCCGGCGTACCGCTGCCGGTGGCCATGCTCGGCCCGCTCCTCGATCAGGAGCCGGAGGCGGTCGACGAGCTGATCGCCACGACCCGGGCGGCCGGCCTGATCGGCGCGGACGGCCGGCTCACCCCGCTGGTCCGCCGGGCCGTCACCACGCTCAGTCCGGCCACCGAGCGCAGCGCCCTCTGGCGACGCCTCACCGAGTTGCAGCTCGCCCGGGGCGGCCCGGTGCTACCGCTGGTCCGCTCGCTGCTCGCGGTGGGCGTCCTCGGCGACTGTCCGGCCCCGACACTCGCCGCGGCGGCGCAGGAGGCGCTTGCCGACGAGCCGGCCTTCGCCGCCGAGCTGTTCGCCGCCGCCACCGCGGCCGGGCACCCGACCGGCGCCCGGCAGGCTCTCGCGGCCGCGCTCGCCGGTGACCTCGACGACGCGCTGCGCCTGGCGGATCGGCTGCTGACCACCGCCGACCCGGCGGTCCGCGCCGAGGCGGCCGCGGTGGCCGCGACCGCGCTGGCGCACCGGGGCCATGCCAGCCGCAGCGTCGAGCTGTACCGGTGGTCGGGCACCGCCTCGTCGGTGGCGTTCGCCGGCGTGGGCGGGTTCGCCATCGGCGACCTGACCGCCGCCGGGCCGCGCGTGGACGAGCCCGCCGGCGCACCGCCCACCCTGCACGCCAGCGCCGCCCGGCTGATGGCCGACGGAGTACGCGAGGGCGTCACCGGCACGCCGAGCGCGGCGCTCTCCGCGCTCGTGCAGTCCGCCGCCCTGTTGGAGCCGGACGGCCGGGCGGCCCTCCTACCGGACAGTCCGGCCGCGCTCGCCGCGCTGACCGCCGTGCACTGTGGCGAGCTGGACATCGCCGAGCGGGTCCTGCACCGCGCGCAGGCCGGCGGTGTCGGCGGCCCGCTGATGGCCCGCCGGCACCGGCTGTTGCAGGCCTGGATCCTCATGGTCCGAGGTCAGACGCTCGCGGCCGCCGAGCGGCTCGCCACGGTCACCGCCGACGAACGCCCGTTGGAATCCCGCGACCTGCTCTTCGCCGCCGCGCTGCGGATGGGCATCGCCCGGCGCACCAGCGACCTCGGCGCGCTCAAGCGGGGGTGGGGCCAGGCGCTGGAGGCGGTGGTCCGCCACGGGGTCGACCTGTTCACGCTGCTGCCGCTGGGCGAGTTGGCCATCGCGGGCGCGCGGCTCGGTGACGTGGCCCGGTTGGCGCCCTACCTGCGGGAGGGCGCCGCGCTGCTCGACCGACTCGGCTCACCGACCCTGTGGAGCGTCCCGCTGCACTGGAGCGGCCTGCACGCCGCCATCCTGACCGGCGAGCCGACGGCCGCCGACGACCACGTCGCCGCCCTGCTCGCCGCCGCCGAGCACAGCCGCTACGCCGGTGTGGTCGCCGCGGCCGCCGAGAGCTGGGTCGAGGTGCTACGGGGTGTGGTCGACCCGGTGCGGGTCGAGGCCGCCGCCCGGGGCCTGCACGACACCGGGCTGTGCTGGGACGGCGCCCGCCTCGCCGGGCAGGCCGCGATCCGCACCGCGGACCGGCGGGCGATGACCACTCTGCTCGAGTGCGCCCGGGTGCTCCAGGGTCGGCCGGGTGGCGCGACCGGTGGGCAGCGCCCGAGCGACGGCGCGACCGCCACGCCCGTCGCCGCCGCCGGCCCCACCCAGCAGGGGCTGAGCGACCGCGAGTACGAGGTGGCCGAACTGGTGCTGGCCGGGCTGACCTACCGGGAGATCGGTGACCGGCTCTTCATCTCGGCCAAGACCGTGGAGCACCACGTGGCGCGCATGCGCAACCGGCTGCACTGCGCCAACCGGGCGGAACTGCTGGCGTTGCTGCGGACCATGGTCGCCGACCGGGCCAGCGACGCCGCCGGGCAGCCATGGCCGCAGCGGTCGGCCCGATGAGCCGGCGCACCGGGCGGAGCGCCACGTGACGCGCGCACGACGATCGAGGGTCCGGCTCGTCGCGACGGCGGCGGTGCTGCTCACGTTGTGGTCGTACGCGGCCTGCCTGACCGGCCGGGACGCCGTCGACCTGCTGCGGGTGCGGGCCCTGGCCGACACCCTGGGGCAGCCCATCGACCGGCTGGTCCTGAGCCTGCAGACCGAGCGTCGGGCGACCGCCGAGACGTTGGCCGGCGCCGCGCCCGCGCGGGCCACGCTGGCCGGGGCACGGACGGCGACCGACGGGGCGGCGGCGCAGGTCCGGGCGTTCGGGAACGGACACGACCTGCGCCTGCTCAGCGCGGGCGCGGTCCGCGACCGGGCCGAGACCCTGATCCGGAGGCTGAACGGACTGGGGGCGATCCGGTCCCGGGTGGACGACGGGCAGCTCGACCAGGCGGGCGCGGTCGACGGGTACGACCAGCTCGTCGACGCCGCCTTCGACGTGTACGGACCGGAGTGGGGCGCGCACGAGAGCAGGCTGGCGGTCGACACCCGCGCGGTGATCGCGCTGGCCCGTGCCCGTGAGCTGCTGGCCCGGGAGGACACCCTGGTCACGGCCGCCGTGCTGAGCGGGCGACTGAGCGTCGAGGAGCGCCGCCGGCTGGTCGAGCTGGTGGCCGTCCAGCGGTACGCCCGGGCCGAGGCGACGGCCGGCCTGCCGGGCGACGGCCACCGCGCGTACCAGCGGCTCGTGGCAGGCCCCGAGTTCGCGGGCCTGCTCGCCGTGGAGGACGCGCTGCTGCGCACGGACCGGGCCGACGCGCTGCGTGGGGTCAGCGCGCCGGAGTGGCGCGCGGCGGCGGACCCCGCCCTCGGCGCGCTGCACGAGCTGGTGACGACGACCGCCCGCGCGAGCGTCGAACGGGCCACCCCCGGCGCCGCGGTGATCGTGGGGCGGACCGGCCTGGTGGTGGGTCTCGGGCTGATCGCCGTACTCGCGGTGCTGCTGGGCTGGGCCAAAGCCGTACGCCGCGAGCACGCGCACGACGCCCCGCCGGGCGCCGACCAGCGCCGGCACGAACCGCCGGACGTACCCGTCGACCGTCTGCCGCCCGTCGCCGAGAACGGCGGCGATCAGCAGGGCGGCGGGCCGGCGCGGGAACGTCACGCGACCGACCTGTTCCTGGGGATCACCCGGCGCAACCAGGTCCTGCTGCGCGACCAGCTCGACCTGCTCGACGCGATGCAGCGGCGGGAACACGACGCCGCGGAGGCCGACGAGCTGTTCCAGCTCGACCATCTCACCACCCGCATCCGCCGCAACGTGGAAAAGGTGATCACCCTCGCCGGGGCGCGGCCCGCGCGCCGCTGGCGACGCCCGGTCCCCCTGCTCGACGTGACGCGCGGCGCGGTCGCCGAGGTGCCGGAGTACCACCGGGTCCTGGTGGCGCCGCACTGGCCGTGGTCGCTCGCCGGCCCCGCCGTCACGGACGTCGTGCACCTGTTGGCCGAGCTGATCGAGAACGCCCTGACCTTCTCGACCACCGACACCACGGTCCGGGTCACCGGCGAGCACCGGCCGCACGGCTGCGCGATCGTGGTGGTCGACGACGGTCCCGGCCTCGACGCCACCGCGCTCGACGAGGCGAACCACCTGCTCGCCAGCCCGCCGAACGACCCGCCGAGCGACGCCGGAGGGTTGTACGCGGTCGCCCTGCTGGCCGCCCGGTGCGGTGCCCGGGTCGTCCTGCGGCCGAGCCGACGCGGCGGGACGGCTGCCATCGTGCACCTGCCGGCCGAGCTGGTCACCGTGACCGGCGGCCCGGACGCGACAGCCCCGGGGCCCGCGTACCGGCCGATGCCCGGGGCGGTCGAGGCGCCCGACGCGAGGCCGACGGGCAGCGCCGACGGTCTGCCGATGCGGATCCGCCAATCCGGGCCGACCGTGCCCGGCCCCGGCAACGCCGGCCCCGAGACCGTCGAGCTGCCGATCACGAGAACAACGAGGAGACATCGATGACGCACGCAGTGGTCACCGAGGACAGCCTGACCGGCGCGCTGGACCGCCTGGTCGACCGGGTACGCGGTGCGGAGTTCGCCGTGGTGCTCTCCCCGGACGGGCTCCCGCTCGGCCGTTCCCGGCAGGTGCAGGCGAAGCTGGCCGAAGAGATCTCCGGGATCGTTGCCGGCCTGTTGGCGCTGGGACTGGCCGCCACCCGGACCTGCGACGCGGGCGCGCTGCGCCAGATCGTGGTGCAGATGTCGCGGGCGTTCCTCTTCGTCGCCACCATCTCGAACGGGACCATCCTCACCGTGCGGATCTCCGGCGACGAGGTCGAGGTGGGCGACATGGCGTACGAGGTCGCGCTCTTCGTCGGGCAGGCCGAACGGCACCTGCCGATCCGCCTGGAGACCGCCGCCGCGGCGAGGAGCGGAGATTCTGGTGCCCAGCGCCGGCTCCGCTGACGAGGCGTGGTACGACGACGACGCCGGCCCGGTCGCCCGTCCGTACACCATGACCGGTGGGCGTACGACGCCCGAGCGCGGCCGGTTCGACCTGATCTCACTGGTCGTCGCGCGGCGGTCGGCGACGTCGCCCACGTCGCTCTTCCCCGAACAGGCGCGGATCGTCGAGCTGTGTCACCATCCAGTGTCGGTGGCCGAGGTCAGCGCCGAGCTGGATCTGCCCCTCGGCACCGTTCGGGTCCTCCTCGGTGACCTGCTGGGGGCGGGGTTGGTCGAGACGCACGAACCGCCGTCGCTGTCGGAGCTGCCGTCGCAGGAGCTGCTCGAGTCGATACTCGTCGGGCTGCGCGCCCTGTGACCGCTCGGGTGCCACCGCGACCCGGCGGTCGCGGGCGGGCGTCCGGCGACGAAGTGAAGGGGAGAGAGGCAGTGCCGGCAACACCGCCGCAGCCACGGCGTACTGTGGCGATCATCCTGCTGGACCGGATCGTGGCCGCTGCCGCAGCCGTGCGGCGGGTGGTCACCGGCCAGGCCGACGTGTCGCGGGCCACCTGGGTCGCCGTGTTCGCGGCGCTCGGGGTGGTGGTGGCGACGGTGGTCTCGATCGTCAGCGTGGTGCGTACCCCGGAGCAGCTAGCGCCGGTGACCCTGGACGCGCCCCCGTCGGTGGACCAGCTGGGCACGCCGGGCCCCGGTACGCCCCGGGGGCAGGCACAGCCGGCCGCCACCAGCCCGACCACCGTGGGGTCGCCCTCGGCCAGCGCCGCGCGGCCACCCGTCGAGCCGCCGTCCAGCGCGCCGGCCGTGACCCCCTCGTCGGCCTCCCCGACCCCGGCCGCTCTCGCCGCCGACTTTGTCATCGAGGACAACGCGCTGCTCAGCTACGGCGCGGCCGTGACGATCAGCAATCCGGGGCCAGTGCCGGCGACCGGGTGGACGCTGACCATCACGCTGCCCCGGGAGTCGCTGCGGGTCAGCGCGGTCGAGGGCGCGCGGGCCACCCAGGACGGCGCGGTGTGGACGTTCGTGCCGGACGGCAGCGTGGGGCAGGTCCCGGGCAGCGGCTCGACGCGGGTGACCTTCCGGGTCAACGGCGCGGCGGTCGGCGCGACACCGACGGCGTGCACGATCGACGGGATCGCCTGCGGCGGCCTGTCGAACTGAAGCCCGGCAGGCGGCCCGGACCCGGTGGCGAGCATCGCTCATGCTCAAGGGGTGATTCGCTTCGTCCTGAACGTCTTGTGGCTCATCTTCGGCGGCGGCCTCGTGCTGGCGATCGGCTACGGCTTCGCCGCGCTGATCTGCTTCCTGCTGGTCGTCACCATCCCGTTCGGCGTCGCCGCGCTGCGCCTCGCCGTCTACTCGCTGTGGCCCTTCGGCCGCACGCTGGTGCCCAAACCGGGCGCGGGCGTCGGCTCCGGGCTGGCGAACGTGCTCTGGGTGGTGCTGGCCGGTTGGTGGCTGGCCCTGTCCCACATCCTCGCCGGCATCGCGCTCTGCGTGACGATCATCGGGATCCCCTTCGGCATCGCCAACTTCAAGCTCGTCCCGGCCGCGTTCTGGCCGTTGGGCCGGGAGGTCGTCGAAGCGCCGTGACACGTCGACGGGTCGCCCGTCCCGGTCGCGGGCGACCCGGTCGGGGCCGGCGGCGTCGATAGTGGACAATCCGTTTCACCCCGACGGATCCCTCGATAGGAGCCTGGCATGGCCGGCCCGGATGCCGAACTCACCGCGACACTCCAGCCCGACGTGCCGCACGCGGCGCGGATCTGGAACTACTGGATGGGCGGCAAGGACAACTTCCAGTCCGACCGGGCGGCCGGTGACGCGGTCGCCGAGGTCTACCCGGAGATCGTCCTGATGGCGCAGCACTCCCGCCGCTTCCTGGTCCGGGCGGTCCGGTACCTGGCCGCCGAGGCCGGCATCCGGCAGTTCCTGGACATCGGCACCGGCCTGCCGACCATGCAGAACACCCACGCGGTCGCCCAGGGCATCACGCCCGACGCGCGGATCGTCTACGTCGACAACGATCCGATGGTTCTCGTGCACGCCCGCGCGCTGCTGGCCAGCACGACCGTCCAGGGTGTCACGACGTACGTGCCGGCCGACTACCACGACCCGGAGGCCATCCTCACCGAGGCGGCGCGGACGCTCGACTTCGACCAGCCGATCGCCGTCATGTTCATGGGCGTGCTGGGGTACGAGCCGGATCTGGAGGTGGTGCGCTCGATCGTCGATCGGACGATGGGCGCGACCGCCTCCGGTAGCCATCTGGTGCTCTGGGACGGCACCAACACCAGCCCGCAGGTGGTCTCCGGCGCGCAGCGGCTGGCCGAGAACGGCGGTGTCCCGTACATCCTGCGCAGCCCGGAGGACCTCGCCGGCTGCTTCTCCGGGCTGACGATGGTGGAGCCCGGTCTCGTGCCGATCCCACTGTGGCGTCCGGACGAGGCCGACGCCCGGGGTATCGACGCCTACGGCGCGGTGGCCCGCAAACCCTGACGCGACGTCGACCCCCGGGTACGTCGCCCCGGATCAGCGCGCGCAGGTCAGCGTCAGCCCGGCCGGCGGCGCGCTGGCCGTCGCGAGCAGACCGAACGTCGTCGACCCGTCCGGCGCCAGCGTTCCGTTGTACGGCGCGTTGCGCACCACCACATCGGCGGCGGCCGGGTCGACGACACCGCCCCACACCGCCTGGATCCGCTCGTCGCCGGCCCAGCGCCAGGAGACGCGCCACTGGTCCAACGGCTGCGTGCCGACGTTGCGGACCGTAACCGTGGCGACGAATCCGGTGCCCCAGCGGGAGTCGATGGTGGCGGTCGCCCGGCAGGACGTCAGCGCGGCCGTCCGGCCGCTCCCCCCGTAGTAGGGCTCCCACCTGCCCTCGGAGTCGCGGAACCCGAACCAGTACTCGGTGTCGGGGGTCAGCCGGTCGAAGGTGACGGTGCCGTCGCGCTCGGCGGAGACCAACTCGGCCACCGGGTTCCGCCACGCGTAGGCGTCGTCGCGGCTGGCGAAGAGACCGACCGTGATCGGCGGCCGGTAGCCGCACGGCGGGCTGACCGCGATGTAGTAGGCGATGGTCAGGCTGGTGGTGCTGGCCGCGGACACCCGACCGCCGATGGGCGTCACCGGCGGGCAGACCGGCGTGGGTGTCGGCGCTGCGGTGACCGACGCCGTGGGCGTCGGCGCCGCCTGGGCGACGCCGGTCGTCGCGACCCAGCCGGTCGTGGCGGTAGTCAGGGCGATGGTCGTGAGAGCCAGGAAGATGCGACGCATCCGTACCTCCGAGAAGCCGTCGCCGTCGCGGCCACGGGTGGGCGGCCGACCGTACGGGTCCGGACCTGCGCGACGGCCGCCCGACGGCGATCGGCATGCGGCCGCTGACGGGGACTGCCCGGGCGCGGGTGGTAGGGCCACCTCGCGCGTCCCCGACTCCGGAGCAGAAACGACCACGCCGGCTCCCGAGCGCGGCCAAACCACAGCATCGCATTCGACGATTGTCGATACAAGCGAGCTGTCGCGAGCCCGTCGGACGCCCGCCGCCTTCCCGTCGCCGTGAGGACACGCGCCGGGCCCTCGGATCGACGATCATCCATGATGGTCTGTCACTTCGACGCGGGAGCACACCATGCGCGACAGGAGAAACACCAACCGACGGGTGACGAGGGCACTGACGGCGGCAGCCGCCGCGCTGGCGCTGACGCTCACCCCGCTCACGACGCCGTCACCCGCAACCGCCGCGGTCAGCCGGGCCGAGCTGGCCCTGCGCTGGGCGCCCATCCACTACCAGGACGTCGACGCCACCGGCACCCACGCCCTGGGCGGCCGGAGTGACTACGTCACCGCCGTGGACTTCGACGGCGACCTCAACGGACGCGACAACTGGGACCGCGTCGGCACGTCCGGCACGTCGCTCGCCGCGCACGTGTACTACTCCGTCGTGGAGACGAGCACGCACTGGTACATCACGTACCTGTTCTTCCACCCCCGGGACTGGACCGACCACCCGTTCTTCGAGACCGAGCACGAGAACGACGGCGAGGGCGTCCTCTTCGCGATCGAGCGGGACGGCTCCGCGTACGGCGTCCTGCGCGGGGCGGTCACCGTGGCCCACAGCGACTTCTACTCGTACACCCCGGCCGGCAGCACCTGGACCAGCGGCCGGGAGAGCGTCGACGGCACCCTGCAGTTCCAGTCCTCGCCGCACGACTCCTTTGCGCACCCGGTCACCGCGCAGGAGGCGCAGGGCCACGGACTGAAGGCGTACCCGCAGTACGCCATCAACGGCGACGGCCTGGTCTACTACCCGTCCACGGTGGCCGAGACGCCGGAGAGCGGCGACGACCGCGACGTTCGTTACCAGCTCGTCGACATCTTCGCCGCCGGCGGCCTGTGGGCGCAGCGGACCAACACGAACCTCTTCGCCAGCCTGGGCACCTTCGCCGGGGACACCTCCGGCGACTGCGGCGTCGGCACCTGGAGCTGCTCGGCGAACTCCGCGAACGCCCCCTGGGGCTGGGACGACGGTAACGACGTACCCGCCCGTGGCGAGCTGGCCAGCGACCCGGCGAAGCTGTCGGTCGAGTACTTCACCGTCCCGGCCGGGTTGGCGCGCGGCTACAGCTACAACCCGTACGCCACCGCCGCCAAGGCACTGACCGAGGCGGCCCGCACGGCACCGCCGACCGTCGACTGACCCGATCCGCGCAGGTGCGCGGCCGACCCGTTCGGCCGCGCACCTGCGCCCACCGGCGGTCGCGCCACCCCGGATCGACACGTAGCCTGCGCAGATGCGACACACCCTCGCACCGGACGACAAGACCCTGCACGGGCACTTCTCCCCCGACCTCACGCCGGTGCTCACCATCGACTCCGGCGACACCGTCACCTACCGCACCCTGGACTGCTGGTGGTCCGCCGGCCCGTACCCCGGCGGCGCGAACCGGGACCGCCCCCGGGTCCCGCAGCGGCGGCCCGAGGACGGGCACGCGCTCGTCGGGCCGGTCGCGGTCCGCGGCGCTCGCGCCGGCCAGACCCTCGCGGTACGCATCGACGCGATCGTCCCGGGCACGTGGGGTACGACGGTGGCGGGCGGGTGGCCGAGCGCCTTCAACGAGCGCTACGACGTCGAGTCGACACAGGTGGTACACGCCTGGGAGCTGGACCCGGCGACGATGACCGGCCGCAACCAGCACGGTCACACGGTGGCGTTGCGCCCCTTCATGGGGGTGCTCGGCATGCCGCCGGCGGAACCGGGACGGCACTCCACCACCCCGCCGCGCGAGTGCGGCGGCAACCTGGACTGCAAGGACCTGACCGCCGGGACCACGCTGCTGCTGCCGATCACGGTCGACGGAGCGCTGTTCTCGGTCGGGGACGGGCACGCCGCTCAGGGCGACGGCGAGGTGGGCGGCACGGCGATCGAGTGCCCGATGGACGAGGTGACGCTGACCTTCGACGTCCGCGACGACTTCCCGGTCACCGGACCGGTGGCCCGCACCGCCGACGCCTGGCTGACGCTGGGCGTGGGAGCGTCCCTCGACGAGGCGACGTTCCGCGCCCTGGAGGCGATGATGACCCTGCTGCAACGGCTGCACGGTCTCAGCCGGCCGGACGCGGTGGCGCTGGCCAGCGTCGTCGTCGACGTACGGGTGACCCAGATCGTCAACCAGACCGTCGGCGCGCACGCGGTGCTGCGCGACGACGCGCTGCGCTGAGCCGACGCCGGCCCGAAACCGGCGTCAGCGCAGCCGGCGGGCCGTGAACCGGGCCGGCGGCTCGGCGATCGCGTCCTGCGCGGCGATCAGTTGGATCTCCCGGGTGCCCGCCGCGAGGGTCGCTTCGAGGACGGTGAAGACCGAGGAGACGGTGCGCTCCAGCGCGGTGGCCGGTGAGCCGGTGGTCGACAGGTGCGCCAGGTACAGCGCCGCGGTGACGTCGCCGCCGCCGTTCGGATTGATCGGCAGCAGCGGGGTGGTGACCGCCCAGGCGCCCTCGTCGGAGACCGCCACGACCTCCAGCGAACCCGCCGGCACGTCGTCGTGCAGCACGCTCGTCACCAGGGCGTGCCTCGGCCCGGTGGCGCGGACGACGTCGACCGCCTCCAGCACCTGGGCGAGGGTGGTGGTCGTACGGCCGGCGAGGAAGTCCAGCTCGAAGTGGTTCGGCGTGATGATGTCGGCGCGCGGCACGACGGTGTCGCGCAGATACTCCGGGATGCCGGGCCGGACGAACATCCCCCGGCCGACGTCGCCCATCACCGGGTCGCAGCAGTACACGGCGGCCGGGTTGACGGCCTTGACCTGGGCGACGGCGTCCAGGATCACGGCGCCCATCGCCGGGTCGCCCTGGTAGCCGGACAGCACCGCGTCGGCGCTGCCGAGTACGCCCCGGTCGGCGATGCCCGCGATCACCTCGGCCACGTCGGCGGCCGCCAGCAACGGGCCGCGCCACGCGCCGTACCCGGTGTGGTTGGAGAAGTGGACGGTCAACACCGGCCACACCTCGTGTCCGAGACGCTGGAGGGGGAAGACGGCGGCCGAGTTGCCGACGTGGCCGTAGGCGACCGACGACTGGATGGACAGGATCTGCACGGACCCATCATGGCCGCACCGTCCGCCCCGGGACGCGCGGGCCACCGATTCTGTCGGCTGGCCCACTGCGGTTCGCCCGGACGCCAGACGGCACTTGGGGCGGCCCGGACCGCCGAAATCCGGGCCGCCCCCTCGTGCCGCGCGGTCAGCCGCCGAGGCTCGCCGCGGCCGAGGCGATCGACGAGGCGAAGTAGCTCACCTGGGTGTAGACGCCCGGATAGTTGGGTCGGGCGCAGCCGTTGCCCCAGCTGACGATGCCGACCTGGATCCAGGCGTTGGCGGCGTCGCGGCGGAACATCGGGCCGCCCGAGTCGCCCTGGCAGGTGTCGGTGCCGCCGCTGGCATAGCCGGCGCAGATCTCCTCGGCGGGGATGAGGTCGCCTCCGTAGTTGGAGTTGCAGGTGGAGTCGCTGACGAACGGGACGGTGGCCTTGAGCAGGTACCGCTGCTGCGCGCCCCCCTCGCGCGCCGCGCCCCAGCCGGCGACGGTGAAGGTGCCGCTGTCGTACGCGGTCGTGGTGGCGATCTTCAACGTGCTCAGCCCGGTGACGGGGGTGGCCAGGCGGATCAGCGCCCAGTCCTTGCCGTTGCCGTTGTAGCCGGGCGCGCGGTAGACGTAGTTGGACCGGACGGTGATCCGGCTGGACGACTGGAGGTCGACCACCCCGAGGGTCGCGGTGATGCTGGTGTTGGTGCCGGTCGCGCCCACGCAGTGCGCGGCGGTGAGCACCAGCCGGGAGCTGTAGAGGGCCCCGCCGCAGCCCATCGAGAGCCGCACCATGAACGGGAACTCGCCCTGGGAGGCGCGGGTGCCGCCGACCACGTTCGGCGTGACGGGGTTGTCGGCCGCGGCGGCGGGCGCCGCGAGGGTGAGGCTGGCCGCGGCCAGCGCGGCGGCCACCAGGCCGGTGAGGGTACGCCAGCGAACCATGCATTCCTCCGCTTCGGGACGGCACACCTTGTGGGCGCACCTGATCGATAGCGGTAATCGTATTGATGGGAATGGATGTTGCGGGTCATCCCCTCTGGGTCGTACCCCGGGGTTATGGATCGTTAGACGTCGCGGTCCCGCCGACGGCGACGCCCACGGGCGGCGCCGACCGCCATGAGGCTGACCACCGCGGCGGCCAGTTGCAGCACCGCGCCGAGCAGGTCGACCAGGCTGGAGAGGGCGGTAGCGTCGGGGACAAGGTCCATCGCGGCCTCCGGGTTTCGACCCCCACCATCCGCGCCTTGCGGAGGGCTTCCCCCGGGCCCACGGACATCGACGGGCGCCACCGTCATTATGGCAGCGGCCGGCGAGCGCACCAACCCCCGGACGTACGCGCACCCTGCCGCGACCGCCCGGCGTGGTGTCAGCCCGCGTCGGCGGGGCTGTCAGCGGCGTGTCGGAGCGGTGTCAGGCGCGCCGCGCACGCTGGTCGGCATGACAACCGATCTGGTGATCGAGGCCGAGGGCCTCGTCAAGACCTTCGGGAAGACGAGGGCGCTACAGGGCGTGGACCTCGCCGTACCCCGGGGGACGGTGCTCGGGGTGCTCGGGCCCAACGGCGCGGGCAAGACCACGGCCGTCCGCATCCTCTCCACCCTGCTGACCCCGGACGCCGGGAGCGCCCGGATCGGCGGCTTCGACGTCGTCCGCGACGCCGGGCGGGTCCGGCAGCGTATCGGCCTCACCGGCCAGTACGCCTCGGTCGACGAGGACCTGACCGGGCGGCAGAACCTGGAACTGTTCGGCACGCTGCTGGACCTCGGTCGCGCCGGTGCCCGGCGGCGGGCCACCGAACTGCTCGAGTGGTTCGACCTGACCGACGCCGCGAACCGGCCCGCCAAGACGTACTCCGGGGGTATGCGGCGGCGGCTCGACCTGGCCGCGAGCCTCGTGGGCTCGCCGGACGTGATCTTCCTGGACGAGCCGACGACCGGGCTGGACCCGGCCAAGCGCGAGGACATGTGGGACGTGGTCCGGTCGTTGGTGACCAACGGCTCGACGGTGCTGCTCACCACGCAGTACCTGGAGGAGGCCGACGCGCTGGCCGACGCGATCACGGTGATCGACCACGGACGGGTCATCGCGCACGACACGCCCGACGGGCTCAAGCGGATCGTCGGCGGGCAGACCCTCGAGGTCCGGCCGACCGACCCGGGGCAGCTTCGCCGGACCGCGGCGATCCTGACCGACGTGGGCTCGGGCGGGTCGGCCGACGAGATCCGCAGGGGCGTCCTCGCCGTGCCGGTCGCCGACGACACGGCGCTGACCGAGAGCGTCGCCCGCCTGGCCTCCGCCGGCATCGCCGTCACCGAACTCTCCCTGCACCTGCCCAGCCTCGACGAGGTGTTCTTCACCCTCACCGGGCGTACGGCATCCGAGGACGACACCACTTCGCGTACGGAGGTAGCGGCATGAGCACCCAGTTGGACGCACCACCCACGACGGGTCCGGCGCTGTCGACGGCAGCGGTGAACCCGCGACCGTTCCGACTGGTGCGGCACTCGCTGGCGCTCGCCAAGCGCAGCCTCATCAAGACCTGGCGTACGCCCGAGGCGCTGATCGACGTCACGCTGCAACCGGTGCTGTTCCTGGTCATCTTCGTCTACATCTTCGGCGGGGCGGTCGCCGGCTCCACCCATGACTACCTGCAATTCCTGCTGCCGGGCATCCTGGCGCAGACCATCGCGACCGGGGCGATCGCGATCGGCGTGAACCTCAACACCGATATCGCCAAGGGCATCTTCGACCGGTTCCGGTCGCTGCCGGTCCCCCGCTCCGCACCGCTTGTCGGCGCGGTCCTCGGCGACGTCGTCCGGTACGTGATCGTCACGGTCTCGACCCTCGCGATCGGCTACCTGATGGGCTTCCGGATCGACACCGACCCGTTCCGGGCGATCGCCGGCTGCGTGCTCGCGGTGCTGTTCGCGCTCTGCCTGAGCTGGCTGCCGGTCTGGGTGTCGATGAAGGTGCGTACCCCGGGTGCCGTGCAGGGCCTGATGTTCGCCCTGATCATGCCGCTGAGCTTCGGTTCGAACGTGTTCGTCGGCACCGACACCCTGCCCGGCTGGATGCAGGCCTTCGTCAAGGTCAACCCGATGACCCACCTGGTGGCCTCGGTCCGCGGACTGTTCCTCGGCACCCCGCTCGACGCGCACGTGTGGTGGACCCTCGCCTGGTGCGCCGGCTTCGTGGCGGTGTTCATGCCCATGGCGCTACGCGCCTACCGCAAGAAGGTCTAGCTACAGCAGGTCGTCCATCAGGGCGCGGATGCGGGCGACCGCGACGGCGACCGGACGCTCGCGCCACGCGGCCAGCAACTGCTCACGCCGACTCTCGTCCCCGAGAGCGGCGATGAGCTGTTCGCCCTGCCCGGCGGGGAGGAACATCTCCATGTGCGTGCCGATCCGCCGGGCGATCGCGAACAGTTCACGGGCGGTCTCGACGTCACCACGACTGGCGGCGAGTTCCGCCCCGCCCGACGCCCACGCGCCGATCACCGGCAGGTCCCGCGACGTCAGCGCGTCGTCGCGGGCGGCGGACAGCAGCGAGGCGGCGCGGGCGTCGGCCGCACCGCCGGTGTCCCGCCGCGCGTGGGCCACCCGCAGGTAGAGCACCGCCGCCGCGGTCCGCAGCATCACCCGCGGCTGCGGCGGCGGTCCGGTCCAGTCCACGAGGATGCGGCTCACCTCGTCGGCGCGGGCGAGCGCCTCGTCGTACCGCTCGCGCCGCCAGGCGAGTTGGGCCAGGCCGAGCAGCGCCTGCGCCACGTCCACCTGCTCGGCCTGACCCGAGCCGACCAACTCCGCCAGCCGCCGCTCCGCCTCCTCCTCGCCGTTGAGGGCGAGATGCACGTCGAGGCGTACCCGCACCGACCGCGCGTCCTGCTGGGCGCCGATCATCTCCATGTGCCGGAGACTGAGCGTCAGCCACTCGGCCGAGCGTTCCTCCCGTCCGGGCAGCAGGAACTGCCCCACGGCGCCCGCCGCCATCGCCATGCCCCAGTGGTCACCGGCGGCCTCGAAGCGGTGGTACGCCTGCTCGGCGTCCTCGATCGACGACTCCGGCAGGCCGCCGTTCTCCCGTACCGCCGCGCGCGCGAACAGCCCGAGCCCCTGCACGTACGGGTCCGGGTGGGCGATCAGCTCACCTGCGCTCTTCAGGCTCTCCTGGACGTCGGACGTGTCGAAACCGGGCAACGCCGACGCGAGCGCGGTCAGCCTCGGCGACACCTCGGCGGGCCGTTCGCCCAGGAGGGTGCGCAGGGCCCGCCGGGCGAGCACGGCCGGGCGGAAGTCGGCGCTGATGCCGGCGTTCACGCCGATCAGCAGGCACGTCCAGGCGAGCCGGTCACCGTCGGGCAGCGGTCGGCCGCTGGCCCGGCCGCCCAGGATCGCCGATCGCCGCCGCCGACGCGGCTCGTCGACGTGCAGCAGCGAACGCGCCCAGGCGAGGACCTCCAGGTGCAGGCCGCGCACCGTCCAGAGATGCAGCAGCGCGGTGGCGACGTCGACGGCGGCGGGCTCGTCGTCGTGGCTCAGCGCCCAGCGCAGGCCGGCAAGCAGGTTGTCCTGCTCGGTCGCGCAGCGGTCGAGCGCCACGACCTGCTCGCGACCGACAAGGCGGGCGGCCAGCGCCACAGCCTCGTGCCGGGCCCACCCGGTGAGGCCGGCCATCGCCACGTCCCGGTCGCCGGACGCGCCCAGCCGGGCCTCGCCGTACTCACGGACGGTCTCCAACATCCGGTAGCGCGGTGGCCCGTCGGCCTCGACCAGGGTCAGCAGGGACTGTTCGACGAGCGTGGCGAGGCCACGGCGGACGTCCGGCGTCCCGGCGACCGCGGCGGCGAGGTCGGCGGTGAACGGCGCGGGGATGACCGCGACCCGTTCCAGCAGCGTCCGGTCGTCGGGGGCGAGCAGTTCGCGGCTCCAGTCGACCATCGCCCACAGGCTGGCGTGGCGTTCCGGCAGCCCGCGCAGCGCGTCGTCGAGCAGGGCGAACCGGTCGGCCAACCCGGCGAGCACGTCGTCGATCGGCATGTGCCGCAGCCGCGCGGCGGCCAGTTCGAGGGCCAACGGCAGGTTGTCCAGCCGGTTGCACAGCTCGAGAGCCCGGGCGGTGTCCCAGGTCGGGACCGCGCCACCGGCCCGCGCCCGGGATTCGACCAGCCCGAGCGCGTCGGAGTCCGGCAGGGCGGTCAGTCGGTGGACCCGCTCGCCGGCCAGGCCCAGCGGGGCCCGACTGGTGGCGAGCACCGCGACCTCCGGTGACGTCACCGCGAGCAGGTCCGCGACGACGGTGGCCACCGCGTCGAGGACGTGCTCGCAGTTGTCCACCACGATCAGGCCGTCGAGGTCCGGCGCCACGGCACGCATCCGCTCCTCGGGGCTGAGCACCCGGCGTTCGAGGCCCAGGTTGCCGCCGGTGGACGAGGTGTCCGCGCCGCCGAGCGCCGCGAGCACGGTGGGCAGCACCTCGTCGGGCGAGCGCAGACCGGCCAGCTCGACCACCCGTACCCCCTGCCCGGCCGCCGCCGCGCGTCGGGTGACCTCGGCGGCGAGGCGGGTCTTGCCCGCGCCGCCGGTCGCCACGATCGTCACGAGCGCCGAATCGTCGAGCGCCGCGTCCAGGGCCTCGACGTCCCGCTCGCGGCCCACGAGGGCGGTCATCGGCCGGCGCCACGCGGCGGGCAGGACGACGCGTGCCGGCGGACGGGGTGGCGCCACGACGGCCGGCGTGGTGAGTTCGCCGCGCAGGAGGGCCAGGTGGACCTGTGTGATCACCGGGGACGGGTCGGTACCGTAGCGGTCGGCAAGCTCGTCGCGGAGACGCTCGACCACCTCCAGCGCCTCCGCCTCCCGCCCCTGGACGGCGAGCACCCGCACGAGCAGGGCGGCCGACGGCTCGTCCGGGGGCGTCCGCGCGGCCAGCCGGCGCAGGTCGGCCTCGTCGTACGGGCCCGCGCCGGCGAGCGCGGCCTCGGCGCGCAGCGCGGCGACGTCGGCGAACAGGCGCGTGTCGTCCGCGCCGGCGATCTCCGGCACCTCGGGGAACAGGGCGCGAGCCCGGTCGGCCGCGTCGCGGGCCGCGCGCGCGTCACCGGCCCGCAGCGCGACCCGACCGCCCTCGACGAGCGCCCGTGCCTCGACCGCGTCGACGGTCACCTCCTCGGTCGGCAGGCGGTAACCCCCCGGCACGGCCACCACGGGCAGCCCGAGACGACGTACGCGGGACACGAGCGCCTGCACGGCGCCGGTCGCGTCGTCCGGCGGGCCGCCGTCCCAGACCACGTCCACGAGCAGGCTGGTGGAGACCGCCCGACCGCGCGCGTCGACGAGCGCGCGGAGCACCGCGGCCAACCGCTCGCCCCGGACCGGCCGGCCGTCGACGGCGAGGGGACCGAGGATGGTGATCTGCACGGGACCAGCATCCCTCACGCGCACCACAGCGCCGTGCAGGGTGCCCGACGGCGTGGGGTGCGGCCGGGACGCCGCGGTGCGTACAGTTTCGGGTCGGACTTGGGGTGGGCCGGCGAAATCCGGCACAGGAAACGGGACGAGACAACGACGCATGACGGTGGACAACATTCCCGACAACGCTCAGGGCGGCATCGACCGGAACCGGCTGGAGACCTGCCTGAGCGTCTTCGAGGCGTTGGAGGCCCTTCCTCCCGACCACCCCGACGTGGTGCGGGTGCAGCGGGCCACCGCGAGGCTCTACAAGGTGATCAAGCAGCGGCGACGTGAGGAGCGACGCGACGCCATCCTGGCGGCCGACCGTGCGGTGACGGAGGCCACGGCCACCGGCGCCCCGGGTCGAATCGACGACGAGACCCAGGGCATCCCCCTCGCCTCCCCCACCAGCGGCACGACGGCGGGGCTCCTGCACAACCCGCGCGGCTGCTACATCTGCAAGCAGCGCTACCGCGAGGTGGACGCCTTCTACCACCAGCTCTGCCCGTCCTGCGCCGCGCTGAACCGGGAGCGCCGGGACGCCCGTACCGACCTGACCGGCCGGCGCGCGCTGCTCACCGGCGGGCGCGCGAAGATCGGCATGTACATCGCGCTGCGGCTGCTGCGCGACGGCGCGCACACGACGGTGACGACCCGGTTCCCGCACGACGCGGTCCGCCGGTTCGCCGCGATGCCCGACAGCGCGGACTGGCTGCACCGCCTACGGATCGTCGGCATCGACCTGCGCGACCCGGCGCAGGTGATCGCCCTCGCCGACTCGGTCAGCAGCCAGGGCCCCCTCGACATCCTGATCAACAACGCGGCGCAGACGGTCCGCCGCTCGCCCGGGGCGTACGCCCAGCTCGTCGCCGCGGAGGCCGCGGCCCTGCCGGACGGGCCCCTGCCGGAGCTGATCACGTTCACCAAGGCGGCCGGCGCGGGTGGTGCGCTCACCGCCGGCTCGGAGTCGCCGGCCCTCACCCCGCACGCGCTCACCGCGCTGGCGTTGACCAGCGGGTCGGCCTCGCCGGAGCGGATCGCGGCGTCCACCGCCATCGACGCCGGCGGTCTCGTGCCGGACCTCGACCCGGTCAACAGCTGGGTGCAGCGGGTGCAGGAGGTCGACCCGGTCGAGCTGCTGGAAGTGCAATTGTGCAACGTGACCGCGCCATTCGTGCTGGTCAGCCGGCTACGTCCGGCGATGGCCGCCGCGCCGGCCCGCCGCAAGTACGTGGTGAACGTCTCGGCGATGGAGGGTCAGTTCGGTCGCGGCTACAAGGGTCCGGGGCACCCGCACACCAACATGGCCAAGGCCGCGTTGAACATGCTGACCCGCACCAGCGCCCAGGAGATGCTGACCGACGGCATCCTGATGACCAGCGTCGACACGGGTTGGATCACCGACGAGCGGCCGCACCCGACGAAGATGCGCCTGGCCGACGAGGGTTTCCACGCCCCGCTGGACCTGGTGGACGGCGCGGCCCGGGTCTACGACCCGATCGTCCGCGGCGAGCAGGGCGAGGACCTGTACGGCTGCTTCCTGAAGGACTACGCGCCGTGCGCCTGGTGAACGACGAGGAGAAACCCATGACATCCGACCACGATTCCTGGCCGACCCTGGACGAGCTGCTCCGCGAGGAGGCGGAGCTGGAACGTACCGGCCTGTCCGAGACGGACGCGTACGAGCTGGGCATGCGCGCGGTGGCCGCCGCGAGCGAGCGGGCGCTGCCGGTCGCGGTGGGCGTGTGGCGGGCCGGGCGTCAGCTGTTCCACTGTGGCCTGCCCGGCTCCACCCAGGACAACGACGCCTGGCTGCGCCGCAAGGGCCGGGTGGTGGTGCGGTTCGAGCACTCGTCGCTCTACGTGGCCCGGCTCTGCCAGGACAAGAACGTGACGCTGACCGAGCGTTACGGGCTGCCGGCCTCCCGGTACGCCGCCGCCGGGGGCGCGCTGCCGCTGCGGGTGCGCGGCACCGGCGTGGTGGGCTGGATGGGCGTCTCGGGGCTTCCGCAGTTGGACGACCACCGCTTCGTCGTCGACATCCTGCGGTCGGCCGCGCAGTAGTTGGCGAACCCGCCGCCCGTCAGACGCTGGACGGGCGGCGGGGTCTCTCCGTCAGCCCGCCCGACGGTTGGCGCGCACGGCGCCCAGGATCACGCCGAGTTTGGCCAGCGACAGCGGGTGCTCGCGCATGGAGACGACCTCGTTGAACCGGCGTGCGATCGCCACGTCCGTCACGGTCGCCGTGAGGATCTGCCGGCTCGCCCAGCTCGTGACCCGGTAGCCGCGCGGGTAGGGGCCGTCGACGTGCGGCAGCGCCAGGTCGGCGGAGGTCGACGTCGACCACGCGGCGTCGACCACGACCTTCTGCAGGTCGAGGAAGTGGCGGGCCGGCACGCTCAGGTCCGGGCCGGGGCGTAGGTACGCCGACAGGCAGGCCGCGTGCAGGGCAGCGGCCGTCATCCCCTGCCCGTACACCGGGTTGAACGACGCGACGGCGTCGCCCACGCTGACGAGCCGGGCCGGGAAGCGCCGCAGCGCGTGGAAGTCCCGACGCCGGCTGTCGGCGTGGTGGTAGGTCTGCACGTCACCGAGCATCTCCTGGTCGGCGACCTCGCCGAACTCGGGCGGGAACTGCTCGCGCAGCCGTCGGACGAAGTCCTGCGCGGTGCGTCCCGGCCGGTCGTCGCCGTAGCCGGCCATCATGGCCATCCACCGACCGTCCTCGATGGCGAAAAAGGCGGCGCCGGCGACGTCCGTCATGGTCCGTGGGGTGTGCAGGGCCATGACGACGCGCGTCCCAGGAGTCTGCTCCGGGCGTCGGAACAGCGCGGTGGCGTAGTTGAGGTGCACCGGCATCCGGCGGGTGGCGGGCCGCTCCCAACCGGCCTGTTCCAGCCAGTCGGAGAGTCGGCTGGACCGGCCCATGGCGTCGACAACCAGGTCGCCGCCCTCGACGCCGGCCACCCCGTTGACCTCGCAGCACACACCGGTGACCGCGTCGCCCTCGATCACGAGCCCGGTGGCGCGGGCGGTGACGGTCTTGACGTTGGGGAGTCGGAGCACCTGCTGGCGGATCAGCCCTTCCAGCAGCGGCCGGCTGCCGGCGAGGCTGTCGTCGTCGTCGGGTACGACCACCTTGCGTCGACCGTCGAGGTAGCTGCGTCGGGTGGCGGGTGGCGCCTCGACCGCGCCGTGGGCCAGCGCCTGCTGGCGGAACCCGGGAAACAACTGCTCCAGTTGCAGAAGACCGCCGGGCAGCAGCGCGTGCAGTTGGGTGCCCTGGGGCACGCCGGGCCGGGCGCCGCTGACCTGCGGGTCGTCCCGGTCGATGAGGATCACGCTCTCGGCGTGGTCGGACAGGACCCGGGCGGCCAGCAGGCCGGCGACGCTGCCGCCGACCACCACCGCCTTACCCAGGACCGGAGTTGGCTGCTCGGGAGGTCGCACGGCGTTCAACGCGGCGAAGACCCGAACCGGGGAGAGGGACATGGTGCTCTCCAAAGGAGTACGAGGCAGGGCACCCTCCCCCGGGTCTGCCGCACGGACAGACCGGCGGCGCCGGCCGTTCGACAGGATGCCTGACGATCGTTGCACAGGCGGTGACGGTCGCCCGTACGGCCCGCACAGGTGTCGGAAACCGGCCAGAACGCTGGACGAGGTGAGCGTACGGCTGATTGGGCTTGGCGCGCACGATTCGGATCTGTCAACATCACCGGCATGCCCGTCGCCCGTCGTACCCTGCTCGGGGTTGGCCTGGCCGCCGCGACCTCCGCTCTCACCGGCTGCGGCGACAGCGCCGGCGAGTCGGCGGGTGGGGCCGACCCGGGCGGCACGGTGACGGCCACCGACGCGGCGGGGAACAGGGTGGGATTCGGCGCGGCCGGAAAGCCCACGGCCCCTTCGTCGGGTACGCCGAGCGCCTCCCCCACGGCCGGCGCGGGCGCGTCCGGCAACCAGGCCCGGTACGCCGCGGACGTGACCGCGTTGCTGCGGCGACACCTGCCCGCCTCGGCGCAGACCGTCACGCACCACGGCTTTCCCGGTGCGGTCGCCCTCGTGCTGGTCGACGGCAAGATGACCGTGCACACCGCGGTCGGTGAGGCCCTGCGCTACGCGGCCGGCCCGAAACTGCTCGCGGCGAAGAGCCGGGTCGCCATGCGCCCGGACTCCATCTTCGACCTCGCCTCGGTCACCAAGGTCTACACCGCCATCCTGCTGCTCCAGCAGGTCGACAGGGGCCGTGTCGACCTGGCCGCCCCGGTGCGCGACTATCTGCCGGGGTTCACCGGCACGGGCAAGGACCGCGTCACCGTCGAGATGCTGCTCACCCACACCAGCGGTCTCCCGGTCGGCGCCAAGGTCACCGGCCTGCCGGACAACGCCGCCCGGTGGAACGCGGTCCTCGCCACACCGTTGGTCTCGGGCGCCGTGCCCGGGGACACGTTCCGCTACTCCAGCGTCGGCCTCATGGTCGCCGGCAAGATCGTCGAGAAGGTCACCGGCAAACGCCTCGACCAGGCGCTCAAGGCGAACCTCACCGGTCCACTCGGCCTGCGCGACACCGGCTTCGCCCCCACGACCTGGCTGTCGGCAAGCGAGAGGGCGGCCCGAATGGTCGCCACCGACGCCCGCTCGTCGCGCGGTCTGCTCCGTGGCACCGTGCACGACGACGTCGCCAACCACCTCGGAGGCGTCGCCGGTCACGCGGGGGTGTTCGCCAGCGCCAGCGATCTCGCGGCGATCGGCCAGATGCTCCTCGACGGTGGCACCTACCAGGGCCGACGGGTCCTCGGCGCCGACACCGTGCGCCGGATGCTCACCAACCACAACGCGGGCAAGCCGGCCGTCGACCCGGAGCGTCCGCACCGCACGGCCGCCCACGGTCTCGGCGTCGTGCTCAACCAGCAGTGGTTCATGGGCCGGCTCGCGTCGGGTCGCACCTTCGGCCACACCGGGTTCGCCGGTCCCTCGCTGCTGGTCGACCCGGGCCGCAAGCTGGTGCTCGCCCTGCTCACGAACCGGGCCCACCCGAACTGGTCCTGGGCGAATCCCGATCCGGTCCGAGCGGCCGTCGGCGACCTCCTGGCCTCGTCGGTCACCTGACCGACGCCGGCGGCGGTCAGCCCGCCACGGCGGCCGGCTCCCGGTCCCGACGACGCCCCGCGTAGCTGACGATTCCCAGGACCAGCCCGACGACCGCCAGGACCAGGCCCACCCGGGCCGGCGCGAGGTAGCCGAGCCCGGCGGCGATGCCGACGCTGCCCAGCGCCGCGCCCAGGCTGTTCGCGATGTTCATGGCGGACTGGTTGAGCGCCGCGCCCATCAACTGGGCGCCGGGGGCGACCGTGATGAGGCGTGCCTGCAGGACCGGACCGAGGTAGAGACTCGTCGCGCCGACGCCGAACGCGCCCACGAAGAGACCCACCGGGTGCGACGCGACGAGACTGAACACGCCGATGCTGGCGATCATCGCCACGAAGCCGATCATCATGCTGCGACGCAGGTCCCGGTCGGCGAGCCAGCCGCCCAGGGCGTTGCCGACGGTCATGCCGAGGCCCACCGCGACCAGCACCCACGGCACCGTCGCGGCGGAGAGGCCGGCGACGTCGGTGGTGACCGGCGCGATGTACGAGTCGACCGCGAAGAACCCGGCGAAGCCGACCGCCCCGGTGGCCGCGACCAGCCAGACCTGCGAGGTCCGCAGCGCCCGCAGTTCGGCGGCCGGCGAGCCGTCCGCCGCCGCGGCCACCTCCGGCACGACCGCGAGCACGGCCAGCAGCGTGAGCAGGAAGACACCGGCGATGACCAGGTACGCCGTACGCCAGCCGACCGTCTGCCCGAGCCGGGTGATCAGCGGTACGCCCACCACGTTGCTCACGGTGAGGCCACCGAGCACGGTGGCGAAACCCCGGGCCTCGTTGCCGGGACCCATGAGGGTGGCGGCGAGCAGGCCGGCCGCGCCGAAGTACGCGCCGTGCGGCAGCGCGGCGACGAACCGCGCGACCAGCACCAGCTCGAAGTTCGGGGCGGTCGCCGAGGCGATCGTGCCGGCGGCGAAGAGGACGAGCAGCCCGAGTACGAGCCTGCGGCGGGGCAGGCGCGCGCTGAGCGCGGCGATCAGGGGAGCGCCCACGACGACGCCCAGCGCGTACGCCGTGATCATCCAACCGGCCCGGGCGACGGCGTCCGACGAGGATCGGGCGTAGTCCTGCGCGAGCAGGTCGCGTGCCATCTCGGGGAGCAGGCCCATGGCCACGAACTCCGTCAGGCCGACCGCCACGCCGCCCAGTGCCAGGGCGGCGAGCGCCGCGAGCCGTTGACCTCTGCTCAGTGCGTTCACCGAGCGAATTTAGCAACAGCGTTGCGTAATAGAGTGGCGAGATGACGCGTACCACAGCGGACGTGACGTTCCTGCGCGACTACAACCAGGCGCAGGTGCTGGCCGTGGGGCGTACGGCACGGACGTTCGAACGGTCGACGGTCGTCGCCGCCACCGGCCTGACCCCGCAGGCCGTCTCCAAGGTCATTGCGCGCCTGAGCGCCGACGGCCTGATCCGCCCCGCCGGTGTCCGCCGCCCGGGTATCGGCAAACCCGCGGTCGTCTACGAACTGGTCCCCGACAGCCGGTACGCGATCGGCGCGCATGTCGCCCGGCGCACGCTGCGACTCGTCCTGGTCGACCTGGCCGGCGCCGTGCGCCACTCGACGGTCCGACCGCTGCCCGCGGACTTCACCCCGGAACAGCTCCTCGACGCCCTCTGCGCCGGCATCGGGACGATCACCGAGGACCCCGCGCTACGGGACCGGCTGACCGGCGTGGGCCTCGGCATGATCGGCCCTCTGGACCACGCCAACGGCCTCGTGCGGGACGCGCACGGCCTACGACACTGGCACGACGTACCGCTGCGCGAACTGGCCGAGGCGCGCCTTCGCCTGCCGGTGCACCTGGACAAGGACGTGACCGCCGGTGTCACCGCCGAGGCGTGGCGGCACGGCGCGACATTCGGCGACGCGGCGCTCATCATGGTCGAATCCGGCATCGGGGGCGGCTTCTGGCTGGGCGGCGCGGCCCATCGGGGGGCACACACCAACGCCGGCGAGTTCGGCCACACGGTCGTCGACCTGGACGGGCCCGTCTGCGTCTGCGGACGCCACGGCTGCCTGGAGGTCGTCCACCTCCGTGCCACCGAGGCGGAGGACGTCCCGCGTGCCGCCCGGGTCCTGGCGATCGGCGTCGTCAACCTGCTCCAGACCCTCGACCTCGCCCACGTGGTCCTCGCCGGCGCGGATCTGCTGCGCCACGCCGAGGTCTACCGGGCCGCCGTGGAGCAGGCCGTCCGTACCGACGTGCGGCGGGCGGACTGGCTGGCCCCGACCGTCACCCTGTCCAGCCTCGGCGCGGACGTGATCGCCGCCGGGGCCGCGATCCAGGTCCTCGACCAGCTCTACGGCATCCCCGACCTCACCCCCGGCACCCCGCCCACGACCGTGCGACAGCACCGGCCCACGGGCGACTATCGCGGGATCTCGTCGGCGTAGCCGCAGCCGCCGGCCGGATCCTCGCTGGCGCTGATCACCGCGTCGAGGCGATCCCGGACCTGGACGAGCTGGTCGATCTGGTGCGTGATGCGGTCCCGTTCGGCGTTCAGCAGGGCACGGGACTGCGGCGTGTTGACCTGGGCGTCGACGCAGGGCAGCAGATCCAGGATCGTCCGGCTGGACAGTCCAGCCGCGTACAGCGTCTGGATGAGCTGGACCCGGTCGACCGCTTTATCGCCGTACTGGCGCTGGCCACCGCCGCTGCGCTCGGGGATCAGCAGCGACTGCTCCTCGTAGTAGCGCAGGGCGCGCACCGACACTCCCGTGCTGGTGGCGAGTTCTCCGATCCGCACGGCCCCTCCCCTCACATGGTGACGCCGACCACACTTACCTCTGACGTCAGCGTCAGATTCTAGCGTCGTCCACGCGACGGCTGCCAGCGCGACGGCTCCCGTCGACGTACGCCGGCGGACCGAGAGGGGTTGGCGCACCCCTCCCGGTCCGGACCACGGCGATGTCCGTCGCAGTCGGTCAGCGGGTGTACGGGCCGTTGACGACGTCCATGATCGGATGCTGGGCGGTCCTGTCCTGCGCCCGGCCGCCGGTCGAGCCGACCGGGTCGACCCGCCCCTCGCTCACGTCGAAGTCGTAGGCGCTCTCCGCGTGCAGGACCTGGTCGATGCCGGCGACCTCGTCAGATCGCGGCACCCGGAAGCCGACCGTCACATCAATGATCTTGACGAGCAGCCAGGTCAGCGCCACCGAATACGCGGCGACGGCGAAGGCGCCGACCGCCTGCTTCCCCAGTTGCCCGGCACCGGCGCCGGCGACGAGGCCGTCGGTGGTGTCGAACACTCCGATGAGCAGCGTTCCGACGAAGCCACCGACCGCGTGAACCGCCACGACGTCCAGTGAGTCGTCATAGCCGAAGCGGTCCTTGAGGCCGACGGCCCAGGCGCAGACGACACCGGCGATGACACCGATGGCGGTCGCACCCCAGGTGTTCACGACCGCGCAGGCGGGGGTGATCGCCACCAGGCCGGCGACCGCGCCCGACGCGGCGCCCAGGGAGGTGAAGCCACCCTTGCGTACGCGCTCCCAGACGAGCCATCCGATCATGCCGGCACCGGCCGCCACCTGGGTGTTCATGAAGGCGACGCTGGCGGTGCCATTGGCGGCGAGGGCCGATCCGGCGTTGAACCCGAACCACCCGAACCACAGCAGGCCGGAGCCGAGCATCACGAGCGGCAGGCTGTGCGCCCGCATCGACTCACGCCGGAAGCCGACCCGGTTGCCGAGGACGAGGAGCGCGCCGAGGGCGGCCATGCCGGCGTTGATGTGGACCGCCGTGCCTCCGGCGAAGTCCTTCACGCCGAGCTTGAAGATCCAACCGTCGGCCTGCCACACCCAGTGGGCGACCGGGAAATACACCACGGTCACCCAGAGCGCGACGAACAGCATCCACGCGCCGAACCTGGCACGGTCGGCGATCGCGCCGCTGATCAGGGCCGGCGTGATGACGGCGAACATCATCTGGAACACCGCGAACGCGAGCACCGGAATGCTGCCCGTCAACGTGGTGTCCGAGATGCCGCTCAGGCCCACGTTGCTCAGGTCGCCGACGAGTCCGCGCCCACCGACGTCGTCGCCGAAGGCGAGCGAGTATCCGTAGGTCACCCAGAGCACGCTGACGATGCCCAGGCTGATGAAACTCATCAGCAGCATGTTGAGAACGCTCTTCACGCGAACCATTCCGCCGTAGAAGAACGCCAGGCCGGGGGTCATCAGCATGACCAACGCGGCACTGATCAGAACGAATGCGGTATCCCCCGCGTCGAAGCCGTCTGGCATCGAGATGCACTCCATGTCGTGGTAGCTGCCGCAGCACCGCGGCGTGGTGAATGTCGTCCGCGGACCGTGGTCCGCCCGCCTCACACGAGGTCGGCGGCCGCCAGGGCGCTGCAGCAGGTGTCGACGATGAGGCGGGTCACGGTGTACGGGTCGACATTGGCGTTGGGCCGGCGGTCCTCGATGTAGCCCTTCTTGTCGATCTCCACCTGCCACGGGATGCGGACGGAAGCACCGCGATCCGAGACGCCGTAGCTGTACTCGTTCCAGGGCGCCGTCTCGTGCGCGCCGGTCAGGCGGGCCTCGACGCCGGCGCCGTAGTTGCGGATGTGCTCGGCGGGCTTGTCGCCCCGGCCGAGGGCCTCGCAGGCCTCGATGATCGCCGAATAGTTCTCCCGCATGGCGCGCGTCGAGAAGTTGGTGTGGGCGCCGGCGCCGTTCCAGTCGCCCCGCGCGGGCTTCGGCTCCAGGGTCGCGGAGATGCCGAAGTCCTCGGCCGTGCGGTGCAGGAGCCAGCGGGCGATCCACAGCTGGTCGGCGACCTCCAGCGGGGACAGCGGACCGACCTGGAACTCCCACTGGCCGGGCATGACCTCGGCGTTGATGCCGGAGAGGGACAGGCCCGCGGCGAGGCAGTTGTCCAGGTGCTTCTCGACCACGGCGCGGCCGTAGATCTCGTCCGCGCCCACACCGCAGTAGTAGCCGCCCTGCGGAGCCGGGTAGCCGCCGTCCGGGAAGCCCAGCGGGCGGGAGCCCTTGAAGAACGTGTACTCCTGCTCGATGCCGAACAGCGACTCCTGGCCGGCGAACTGCTCGGCCACCGGGCGCAGCAGCGCCCGCGTGTTGGACTCGTGCGGGGTGCCGTCGGTGTTGAACACCTCGCAGAGCACCAGCAGGTGCGCCCCGCCGCGGATGGGGTCGGCGTAGGTGGCGACCGGATCGAGGACGCGGTCGGAGCTGCTGCCCTCGGCCTGGTTGGTGCTGGAGCCGTCGAAGCCCCACGTGCCCGGCGTGACGCCGTCCTCGATGATCTTCGTCTTCGACCGCAGCTTCGCGGTCGGCGCGGTGCCGTCGATCCAGATGTATTCAGCCTTGTACGCCATGGGTCTCTTCTCCTGTGATCGGGCCGGATGGCCCACGAAATCGTGATCCGTGGAACGGACGGTTCAGACCGCCGCGAGCGGCGCGTCGGTTCGCACGAGGGTGGCGGACGCAGGGCCCTCGCCCAGCGTCGACGTGAGCAGCGCGACAACGTTGTCATGTGCTCCGCGTTCGGCATCGGAGAGCGCCGTCCCTCCCCAGCGGTCCCGCAGAGTTGGATCGGCCCCCCGGTCCAGGAGGTACTGGACCACGTCGAGGTTTCCGTCGGAGGCGGCCAGGTGCAGCGCCGTCCGCCGGTCGTAGTCGGCGGAGTTCGGATCCTTCCCCGCGGCCAGCGCGAGCCGGACGTACTCCAGATCGCCGTGACTGGCGGCCCACAGCAACCGCGTGGTCGACGCCACCTCGTCCTCGTTCCTGCCGCGACGCGGGTCGCGTTTGCCAGAGTCCTCCCCGGCGGCCAACGAGTCGTAGACGTGGAAGTTGAACCGGTTGATGAGTTCCTTGCAGAACGCGACTCCCCGAACGGAGTTGCCGAGCGCGTCGAGGCGGGGCGACCAGACGCAGACGCCCATCACGCCGGGAACCACGATCATCAGTCCGCCGGAGACACCGCTCTTCGCCGGCAGACCGATGGTGAAGGCGAACTCCCCCGAATAGTCGTACATCCCGCACGACGACATCAGCGACAGGCACTTGCGGGCGGTGTCAGCGGAGAAGATCCGCTCCCGGGTGAGGGGGTTGACACCGCCGTTGGCGAGCGAGGCGGCAACGACCGACAGCGACCGCGCGTCGACCTCGATCGAACAACACTGGAAGTAGAACTCCAACGTCTCGGTGAGGTCGGTGCCGTCCGGAAAGGCCTGGTGCTCGCGCATGAAGTACCCGAGAGCGAAGTTCCGATCCGCCGTACGCCGTTCCGAGAGGTAGACGGCATTGTTGAAGCCGACCGTCCCGCCGCCGGCCAAGCTGCGCCACGTTTCGGCGACGTGGTCGAAACGGTCGGCCATCTCCCATCTCGGGCGCAGCAGCGAGCAGCACATGATCGCCCCCGAATTGATCATCGGGTTGTGCGGAAGGCCCTCGTTGTTCAATGTCAGCTCGTTGAACCCGCGACCGCTGGGTTCCCGCCCCACGTGCCGGTGGACCTGTTCGGCACCGTGCTGCTCCAGCGCCAGACAATAGTTGATCGGCTTGCAGACCGACTGGACGCAGAACGGGGTCTCCGCGTCCCCCACTGCGAAACGCTGGCCGTCGGTCGTGCACAACGCGATCCCGAAATTCTCCGGATCGACGCGGCCGAGCTGCGGGATGTAATCGGCGACCTGCCCCCCGTCCTCACCCCGGAGGCCCTCGTAGATCGAGAAGATCTCCGTCTGCAAGGCGGCGAAGTCCGGAATGACGAGGTCTCCGCGAAGGGACCTCTCGATGACACCGCCACCCGTCCTGCACCACGCGACGAAACGGGATATGTCGAAGCGGGCCGGACCGTCGCCGCTGGTGGCGGACCGCACCTCGACCAGGCGCGGGTCCGTCTCCGAGATGCCTGCGGCGCGCAGCCGGCCGACGAGTTCCGCCACCGCGACCGTCCCGTCGGCGTCGACAGTGAAGGACCCGAACAACTTCCCGTACTCCGTGGCCGCGAAATCGTCGAAGCCGGACGGCTCGGGACCGCGGGACCACGCCTGATCGGGGCGACGTGGCACGGCTCTGGTTTTCCTGGTCGCGGGCATAGCGGGTTTCAACTACTCCGTAATTAATGGTGACAACGCGGTGGCGACGCCATCGCCCGGCAGTCGCGCTCCGGTGACGGTCGAACCACCGACCTTTCGAAGACTAGGAGGGGCCGGTGTACGACCGCTTGATTTCCTCTTACCTGCGACTGCCGCCCCCAACCGCTCCATCGGGGGGCGCCGGGACACGTGAGTGAATAGGGCCAGCACTACCGCTAGGGTGATTCCCCGCACATTTTTGAACAGGTTGTGTGAATCCCGTTGGGCGCACGCCTCCGATGTCATGGTCGCGCGCACGCGGTCACCCAGCCGTCCGTACGCGCCCGGGTAGCCGCCGGTCCGCCCGTCGTCGACGAAGGCGACCGCGGCTGCCCGGGCCGGCACGGCATCTGTCGCGACGCCTCGTGCGGCCGAGGGGCACCGGGGCGGACGACCCCGTGGGATGCTGGCGACATCACCGGAACCCGCGCGGCGGCGGGGATGGACTGCCGACGAACCCGCCGATTACGTCTTTTCGAGAATCGATATCAAATCGACAGGACAGACCGTCGCGCAGAGCTGACATGGCAATCCCGGAGCGATATTTAAGGCATATTTAATCGGCGCGGCCGGATAGGCGCAGGAGGTCGACTCGTACTCTTTCTTCTCGGAAGGAAGGTGCACCCTCGTTGACACATCTGCGATCCACCCCTCGACACCGTCGCGCCCTGACCGCCCTGCTGGTGGTGGGCCTGGCTTTCACCGGCGGGTGCAAGGAGTCTCCGGGCACGCCCGGCGCTTCCGGCCCGTCCAGCGACACCGGCATCGGCTCGTCCGGGCCCGCGACGCCGACCGCCCCGGCGGGCGCGGCGACCACACCGAGCGCCCCGGGCACCTCGACCAGCCCGTCCACTCCGGCCAAGCCGGGCAGCTCGTCCACGACCGCCGCCCCACCCACCGCGTCGGGTGGCTGGATCACCGTCGACGCCGCCGCGCAGGCCGCCGCGACGAGGGCGTTCTTCGCGCGCAAGCCGAAGCCGGTGACCGGCAACCCGGTGAAGGTTGCCGAGTTCAACGTCGGCTGCACGGTCAGCCACCACAACGGTGACGACCCGATCGTCCTGCCCAAGCTGGCCGGCGGCTCGCACAACCACACCTTCTGGGGCAACAGGTCGACCGACGCCAACTCGACGGCGGAGTCGCTGCGCGCGTCGAAGGCGACCACCTGCAACTCGCCCGACGACCAGTCGGCCTACTGGGTGCCGACCATGTACCAGAACGGCAAGGTCGTCGACCCGACCGAGGTGACCGTCTACTACGGTTCCCGGCTCAAGGACCCGAGCAAGACCCAGCCCTTCCCGTTCGGTCTGCGGATGATCACCGGCAATGCCAAGAACCAGGTGGACACCCCGGACAAGCAGGGCAACCACTTCTGGTGCGCCGGCATCGGCGGCGAGATCGGCCGCAGCGCCGACAAGACCTTCCCGGTCTGCGCCAAGACCGCGCACGTCGTCCGGCAGATCACCTTCCCGGACTGCTGGGATGGCAAGCACCTGGACAGCCCCGACCACAAGGCGCACATGGCCAACGGCGACCACACCGGAGCCTGCCCGAAGAGCCACCCGGTGCCCGTCCCGTCGGTGTCATTCGTGATCTCGTACCCGTTGAGCGCGAACACGGACGGCATCACCCTCGCGTCCGGCACCTCGTTCTCGATGCACGCGGACTTCTTCAACGCCTGGAAGGACGAGGCGCTGGCCGCACGGGTCCGCAACTGCCTGGACCAGAAAGTGAAGTGCAACTCCGCCGGCAACTTCTAGAGCGGTCGTCGATCTAAGCTGGCCCGCGGTTCGTCGCGGGCCAGCGATCGACACGTAACGAGGTCGCCGGTGGACGGCTCAGCCACCGCAGCGAATCGGAGACCGGACACCTCGCGTAGTCGGCGGAAGCCGTCGCTGTAGTGGAACTTCTCGTCGCCGGACCGCAGGATGCTCACCGAAGCCAACCAAGGAAGCGTCTGTGCAGCGTCTCCGGCGGCACCCAGGTCAGGTCTTCGGAGGCCCGCACCAGTTGGGCACCCAGGTAGAAAGCCAGGGCGAGCGGAGCGTCGTCGAACTCCGCACGTAGCTCGCGCTGCCGCGTGCGGCAGGGCCAGGGCGCATCGCAGCCGCCACAGCTCCAGATCGGCAGCACCGGATCGTGCATGGTCATGCTCGGCAGCGCTTGGTTGCTCACTGCTCCTCCTCGGCGGGCCAGTGGCCCCGACCGATCGGGATTCGGTGTCGGCTACGGCAGGGCAGGTCACCCCCACAGCGACAAATCCACCTCCACTGCGGCCACGACCAGGCCGGGCGGTGTCGCCGCGCCAGGGTCATCGCGACGGCAATCAGGTACTGCTCGTAGGTGACTCGTCGCCCTGGTGGTGTCCTGTTCCGCATCGCTGGCTCCCTCCACCGCGCAGCACGCCGTGGCCGACCCCGAACCACGGGACCGGATCTGGAACGTTCGGTAACTGCGACGCTACGATCACGACGACGGCGATGGGACTCACCCGCAGTACGACTGAACAGGCGAGATGGGCTTCCGCAGCATTCGTTTCTCGGCGGAACGTCGACCACGGGTCAATGTAGGGATGACGCATGCAGGGTCGCGGACGATCAGCGCCACATCGCGGCGAGATAACCGGCTACCTGTTGAAGCTGATCCGGGAATCCATCCCGCTCACGCAGGAGCAGCTCGCCGTCGAGTTGGAGGTCGATCGCGTGACCGTGCAGAGCTGGGAATCCGGGCGAAGACCATTAACCGCGGTACCGCTCGGACAGGCGATCACCGTCCGAGGCAGGCTCGGACGGCTCGGCGCGAACACACTCCTCCTCGCCGCGCTCGACGATGCCGCCGAGGCGGATCTCATCCTCGCCGCAGTCCTCAACGAACACGTGGACCGCTGCGACATCGCCGAAACGCCGCTGGGCTGGTCCGTACTCACCCACCGTTTGACCGACCTGATCCTCTGGGCCGTCCTCCGGCAGCCACCGACAATCACCAGAGGACTACCTCTCGCCCATCCCCGCCGAGGTCCAGTCGCGTCCGGGCCCACCCTGCCCGTCGACCAGCAACGCGCGTTCTTCGCTCACCTTCACCTACTCGCCGAACGCGCCGCCGCCGGACGGCACCCGAACGTGCTGCTACACCGGCAAGCCTGCTTCCTCGCCGGCATGGACCCCACCAAGGCAGCAGCAGGCTGGCTCACCCAGACCACCACGCGCGCACACCGCAAGACGACCTTTCGCACCTGGTCACCGCTGTGGCCAGAGGCCCGCTCCGTCGTCACGTCCCTCGCCAACCAGGGTGACCCGGAGCCGTTGCGCGACTTCATCGCTCGGGCGCATCCCGACGACGCCTGCGAGCGAGCGGCCCTCAACTACTCGGCCTACTGGGTAGGCGAGGTCCCGTACCGCCACCGCGACGACTCCTTCATGCCCCAACCGCTCGCGGACTGGCACGGCTCCACCCTTCTTCGGCACCTGGTTCATCGCCTCGAACCAGCGCATCCCTTCGTGGATCTCAACATCCACAACATCTGGGCTCTGCTGATGGCACGGCGCGGAATCGCTCTCCACAACCCCGCCGCGACTCGGGCGCTCCTCGACCGCAGCGTCCCGCTCCTGGACGGTGACCGGATCTCCGCGCAGTCACGGCAGGAACTAACCTCAATCGTCTATCGCCTGCGGGCGGACGGACTCACCGGCACAGGGACGGGCAGATGACCGACGACCACGACGCCGCCGCAGCGATGAACTTCATCTTCGAAGCCGGCGTCCTCAAACGCGCAGCCCGCACCGGCTGGTGGTTCGCCGGCGTCAAGCAACCCGAGTCCATAGCCGAACACTCGTTCCGAACCGCGCTCATCGGAATGATGCTCGCCGCCATGGAGGGCGCTGACCCAGCCCGCGTGTCAATGCTCTGCACCCTGCACGACACCCAGGAAACCCGAATCACCGACATCCCCCACATCGCCAAGCGCTATCTCACCGCCGTACCCAACACCGCCGTCACCGCCGACCAGGTCGCCGCCTGCCCACCGGCCGTCGCCGACGTCATCACTGCCGCGGTCGCCGAATACGAAGCCGGCGAGACACTCGAGGCTGTCGTCGCCCGCGACGCCGACAAGTTGGAATGCCTCGTCCAAGCCGTCGAGTACCGGCACCAGGGCATCGACAACGTGCAGCGCTGGATCGACAGCTCACGAGCGGCACTCAAGACCGCCAGCGCCCACCGCCTTGCCGACGCCGCACTCACCGGACAACCACTCGCCTGGCTCACTCCCCCGCCGCAGCTGTAAGCGTTCAGTACTTGGCATTGCATTAATTCGGCGCGCAATCATCGGCTGCCAAAGCGGACGAGATGCCGCCTGAACTGCTGCTACACCTGCCATCAATGGTCAACGTCGGCTGCCTTCGGTCCGCCTTTGCCGGCCTGGGGACGGCCTGATCTTGGGTCTCCCTTGGACCCCGTGCCAGGGCTACCGCATGTCCCCCAGAACTCGGCGAGGTGGTCGGGTGAGGTTCGCCTCGCTGCACGGCATCTGGATCGATGTCGCAGTGACCTCATGCGGTCTCGTCGGTTGCTGTACTTCGCTGCTGTACTACCGGACTTCCGTCCGAGGTCGACCCACTCCCTACCTGGACTGCCATTGCGCCAGACGACGACGGAATTTGAACCCCATAGACGCCGGCACCGACCAGGCAGACGCCGCGTGACGGGGCCGACCTGGTACGACGGCCGCGGCCGGTCATCTAGGGTGACCGGCCGCTGACGGTGACGCTAGGTGGCCTTCGTTGGGGCGGCTGCGGTAGTAAGCGGTATACCTCAGAGTCATATTTATACCTCTGAGGTATACCGCTCACCAGCACATCGACACGGCGGGCAGCCAGAGCGGGTTGACCGGCGCGCTTCGCCCCAGCCCCGGCCCTAGCCCGTCTTGCGTTGGGACTTACTCGTCTAGAGCTTCGCCGCGCCCGCCTCGGTGGCCTCCTGCACCGCTGAGGTACGACGGACCTCGGCCCGCTCGTCGCCCGCGTCCTCCCGGTCGGCGGCGGACATCCGGGCCGCCCGGTTGGCGCTCGGCGCGGCCTGGTCGCCCGTCACGCCGCCCCGGATGCGGTTGTTCGTCGCCACCTGCGCGGCCGGGTCGTTGCCCGTCACCGTCAACTGGCCGTTGATGATGTTGTCGTCGACGGTGACGCCACCGGTGGTGTTGGTGACGCTGACGTCCGCGCCCCAGTAGCCGCCCGAGGCGCAACTGTCCAGGGTTCCGTTCGGGCCGAGCTGGACGCCGCCGAGGTTGCCGGCGAAGGTGGCCTTGCCCCGGACGGCGCTGCCACACACGACACTGCCGGTGGCGCTGTTGAGCACCGAGAGCGTGCCGTCGACGAACGAGTCGTGCACATCGGTGTAGTACGTGCCGGTGCTGCTGACGTTGCGCGTCACCTGGGTACCCCCGTCGAGGCGTACCTCACCGGCGCCGACGGTGACGTTTCCGCTGATCGTCGACGCCTCGGCGAACAGGAAGCTGTCGATGGTCGCCGAGCCCTTCGGCCGGACGGTCAACGCGCCGGTCCGGGCGTCGGACAGGAAGACGCCGTAGCCCCCGGCGGCCAGCACGACCTGGCCGTCGACGGTCGTCTCGGTGGCGTCGAGGTAGCCGTCGGCGGCGATCCGTACCTCTCCGCTGACCCGCCCGCCGGTGACCACCAGGTTGGCCCCGGCGGCGACGGTGACGTTGCCGGTGATCGTGGTGCCGGTCAGCGCGCAGGACTCGCCGGCCGGGACGAGCAGGTCGTTGGGCACGGTCACCGCGCCGCCGGTGCCGATGCAGTGGGTGACCAGGTCGGCGTGGGCGGTGGGCGCCACGGCGAACACCGAGGCGGCGATGACGGCGCTCACGGTGGCCAGCTTGGCGACGGTACGTCCGGGCATCGTGGTTCTCCCTCTGAATGAGATGCGGGGGCTCATGCGCCGACGTCCGATCGGGCCGCGGCCCGGACGATGGCGCCCTGCTGGCGCTTGCTGAGCGTTCCGGCGGTCACCAGCGCGGTGGTGACCGCCTCGACGTGCCGGACGAAGTCGGCGTGGCCGGGATAGTCGGCGTGTTCGTCGATCAGATCGTTGATGGTGCAGCCGTTCCCGGTGTCGACGTTCGCCACTCCGGTGTCGATGCCGTCGATGACCACCGTGTCCCGCGTGTCGGAGGCGGGGCAGGCGTCGGTGCCGTCGGCCACGACGGTGAACGTCGCCGACTGCTCGGCGGCGGTGTTTCCGGCGGTGTCCGTCGCCCGGTAGCGCAGGGTGTGCGCCCCGACGGCGCGGACGACGACCGGCGCGGTGTACGCGGTCCACGCGCCGCTGTCGAGGGCGTACTCGGTCCGTGCCACGCCCGAGTCGGCGTCGGTGGCCGTGACGGTCACGGTCGCGCCGCCGACGTACGCGCCGTCGCCGTTCCGGTCGCCGGCCACCGTGGCGGTCACGGTGGGTGGGGTGGTGTCCTCGGCCGGCGGCGCGACGACGGTGAAGTGGGCCATCTGCTCGGCCGAGGTGTTGCCGGCGACGTCGGTGGCCCGGTAGTGCAGCATGTGCATCCCGGTGGCGGTCACTACGACGGGACTCGTGTACGCCGTGAAGGCGGCCCCGTCGAGGGCGTACTCGATGGTGGCGACCCCCGACCCGGCGTCGGTGGCGGTCAGCGTGGCGGTGGCCGTACCGATGTAGTTGCCGTCGCCGTCGCGGTCGCCGGTCAGCGCGGCCGTGACCGTCGGCGCGGTGGTGTCCTCCTCGGTCGGCTCGACGACCCGGAACGACACCGAGCCGACGGCGCTGGTGTTGCCGTCCCGGTCGGTGGCGCGGAACTGGACCGAGTGGTCGCCGACCGCGTTCACCTGCACCGGCTCGGTGTACGGCTGGAAGCTGGTGTCGTCGACCTGATATTCGACGGTGTCCACGCCGGAGCCCGCGTCGGTGGCCGTGACGGTCACCGTCGCCGCGCCCACGTAGTTGCCGTCGCCGTCGCGGTCACCGGACACGGCGGCCGTGACGGTCGGTGGCGTGGTGTCGCCCCCTCCCCCGCCGTCGGTGACCACCAGTTCGCCGACCATCTGGCTGTGGCCGGGAATCGAGCAGAAGTAGCGGTAGCGGCCCGGCGTCAGCGTGACGGTCGCCTCGTGGCGGCCGTTGTTGGCGTCGAACGGACTGGCCAGGATGTTGAGGGTGACGTCGTGGTTGTAACCCTCGGTGGACGTGTCGAAGGTCAACGTGTGCGGCATCCCGGTGGTGTTGCCGGTGGCCGCGCTGTTCTCCCAGATGATCGTCGTCGCACCGGCCACCGCGGTGGTGGGGACGGACTTGTAGCGGGTGATGTTGTCGTCGGCGGTCCAGGTGAGCACCTGGTCCGCGGCGGCACGCGGGGCGGCGGAGGCGGGTGGCGCGGCCAACGGCGCGACCGTGAGCAGGACCGCCGCCAGCGCGGCCGTGAGTCGTCGGATCATCGTCTCTCCTAGAGCTCGCGCACGCGGATGTTGCGGAACTCGGTCAGGTCGTTGTCACCGTGGTTCTGCAGGCCGATGAAGCCGCGCAGGAACTGCCGCAGGTCGGTCGGCGGGTCGCCGGCCCGGGAGGACTGCTTGCCCGGCGTGTTGTCGAACTCGTTGATCACTACGCCGTTACGGATCATCGTGTAGTGCTGCCCGACCACCCGGATCTCGTAGTCGTTCCACACGTTCTTCGGGGTGACGCCGGCCTGGGCGAGCGGCACCGGGTCGAAGTTGTAGACCGAGCCGGTCTTCTGCGGCTCGCCGCTCTCGCCGTCGTAGATCTGGATCTCGTGTCCGCAGTAGATCGCCATCCAGGCGGTCGAGGTCCGGGCCGACCCGATGGTGCCGCAGCTGCCTTCTGGCCGCTGCTCCAGCGGCACCCGCAGGTCCGGGAAGCGGATGAAGACACCGGTGTTGGCCCGGTTGGTGCCCGGCGCGATGTCCTTGAACTGCACCTTCAGCGAGAAGTCGCCCAGCTCCCTGGTGTGCCAGAGCATGCCGAGGCCGCCGCTGGAGCGCAGCGCCCCGTCCGGCTGGATGCTGAACGAGCCCGTCGGGGCCTGCTCCCAACCGCGCAGCGACTCGGCGGTGCCGTCGTAGAGCGGCTCGTACCCGGTGCGACCGTCCCGGCCGATGTCGGAGGCGGCGGCCAGGCGGGTGAGCGTGCCCGCCTCGCGGGCGTTGAGCAGGCCGTCGTCCTGCAATCCGCGGGTCACCGCGGTGACGTGCCGGACGAAGGCGTTGTGGTCGGGCCAGGTGCTCTCGTCGTCGACGAGGTCGTTGATCGTGCAGCCCTGCCCGACCGTCCGGCTGGGCACGCCGGTGTCGGTGTCGCCGAGCCAGACCGTGGCCCGGGCGTCGGGCACCGCGCAGCCGACCGTGACGGTGGTCCGCACGATCGCCGTCTCGCCGTCGGCGTACCTGACGGTGAGCTTCGCGGTGTAGGTGCCGACCTTGGCGTACGTGTGTCGGGGGTCCGCCTCGGTCGACGTGGCGCCGTCGCCGAACTCCCACCGGTGGCTCACGCCGCCGGACTTCGAGCCGGTGAAGGCGATCGTCAGCGGCTTGTTCTGCACGGCCACCGAGGTCGCCGCGGGCGCCGGGGTGGGTGCGCCACCGGTGTAGGTGACCCGGATCAGCTTCTGGTTGGGGTGCAGGCTGAAGAACCCGCCTCCGTAGTCGAGCAGGTAGAGCGCGCCGTCCGGGCCGAACTTGGCGTCCATCCAGCTCTGCAACCGGTTGTCGCCGTTGCCGCTGGGAATGATGGCCCGCAGCGACTCGGCGTACACCGGCGGGGCGGCCTGCGGCACGCCGGCCTCGTCGACGGTGACCGCGACCCGGTTGACCGGGTTCGACTGGTCGCCGATGAGCCACTTGCCGTCCCAGTGCTCCGGCCACGCGACGCCGCTGTCGGTGTCGACGAGGCTGCGGTGGTAGGTGGGGCCGGACATGATGGCCTGCCCGCCGCCGCGCAGGTACGGCTGCGTGTAGGTGGCGTCGGCCGCGACGTAGGTCGGGAGGCCACTGCCGTCGGTCCGCTTCGGGAAGACCGGGCCGCCGCCGTCCGGCGAGTACCAGATCATGTTGTCCCGGGCCGCCGGGATGTCCTCAAGCCCGGTGTTGCGCGGCGAGGTGTTCTTCAGGTTGTCGCAGTCGTACCAGCCGGTCAGCACGCTGGCGTCGGTGTTGCTGCGGTCCCGGTACGGCTGCCGGTTACCCATGCAGTACGGCCAGCCCTGGTTGCCGGCCGAGGTGATGATGGTGGCCGTCTCGTACTTCGCCGGACCGAGGGTCGGGCTGGGCGATGAGGCGTCCGGGCCGACCCAGCCGGCGGTCAGCCACTGGTGCACCGGGTCGATCTGGAGGCGGGCGATGTTGCGCACGCCCATGACGTAGATCTCCGGCTGGGTCTTCTCCGTGCCCGGCGGGAAGAGGTTGCCCGGCGGGATGGTGTACGTGCCGTCCGCCTCCGGGTGGATCCGGATGATCTTTCCGGCGAGGTCGTTGGTGTTGCCCGACGTACGGCGGGCGTCCTGGAACGAGGTCCCCTGGTACTCCTCGGTCCAGTTGTTGCCGGAGTAGCCCTGCGACCCCTCGGAGGAGTTGTTGTCGCCGGAGCCGACGTAGAGGTTGCCCTTGGCGTCGAACGCCATGCCGCCACCCGCGTGGCAGCAGCTGTGGATCTGCACCGGGAACCGCAACAGGTCCTTGCGGGTGCCCTGGTCGATCGTCTGGGTCGTCCGGTCGTAGGTGAAGCGGGAGATGGTGCGCTGCCCGACCCGCTTGACCCGGTCGATCGACTCGTGTGGCATCCAGTAGACGTAGAGCCAGCCGTTCTCGGCGAACGTCGGATCGGGCACGATGCCGAGCAGACCCTCCTCGTTCTTCACCAACTCCGAGCCACTGCCCCGGTTGCCCATCACCTCCAGGGTGGTGAGCAGTTTGACCTGCTTGCTGCGCGGGTCGTAGGAGTGGATGGTGCCGCAGCCCTTGCCGACGTTCGGGTCGTTCCAGTCCGCGATCGGGCCGCTCGGGCAGGCCGCCTTGCCGACGTAGAAGACGGTGCCGTCCGGGGCGATGGTGAGCCCGTGCGGCTCGCCGATCTGGTCGAGCTGCCCGGTCTGGTTCGCGGCGGTCAGCCGCTCGACCTTGTAGTTCGCGGCGATCGTCGCCTGGCAGTCACCGCGTACGCGACCGGTGGTCCAGTTCAGCGCCCCGGTCAGGTGCGCCCGGAACGCCTCCTCGCCGTAGCTGCCCTCGGTGTGGCCCATGCCGGTGTAGAACGACCGCCCGCCGTCGTAGTCCCGGCACCAGGACACCGGGTGGAACGGGCCGTTCGCGCCCGGACCCGGGTCGTAGTGCCGTTCCTCGACCTGGGCGAGGGTGTGCACCGCGCCGATCGGGTTCGTCTCCCAGTTGTCCCAGCGGTCCGACCGGGTGAGGGTCAGCGGCAGCGACGCGGTGGCCGGGTGCTTGCGGTCCAGAATGTCGACCACCGCCCGGTTCACCGGGGTCGGCGGCGGCGCGGTGGCCGTGCCGGTGAACAGACGCAGGTCGGCGAGCTGGATCAGCGGCTCACCGCTGTTGGCGGTGATGTTCAGCCGGTATCGGCTGAACTCCTGCGGCGAGGCGATGTCGAACCGCCGGGTCTGGAACCGTTCGGCGAACGTCTGGTTGGTGCGCCGGTCCAGATCGGTCCAGCTCTGGCCGTCCGTGGAGCCCTGGAGGGTCCAGTCCTTCGGGTCCCGTCCGACGAAGTCGTTTGCCGACGTCAGCGCGTACCCGGTGATCCTCTTCGGCGCGGCCAGCTCGTAGGTCACCCAGGCTGTGGGCGTGCGGACCAGCCATTTCGTGTTGGCGTCGCCGTCGGTCAGCTTCTCCTTGGTCTCGGTGGGCGGGTTCTCGCCGCTGGCGGTCACCCGGGCCACCGGCTCGGCCACCGGGATCGCGCCGGCCGGGCGGGCGCCGATCAGGCCGGTGAACCAGGTCGAGTCGACCTGCGCGCGGGCGGCGTCGGCGATTCCGACGAAGCCGCCGCCGGCCTTCATGTAGGCCTGGAGCGCCAACTCCTGGTCGCGGTTGAGCGCGGCGCCCGTCGCGGAGAGGAACACCACGCTCCGGTACGCGGACAGCTTGGTCGGAGTGAACACACCCGGGTCCGTGGTGGCCATGACATCGATGTCATGACTGGCCGCAAGTTGTCGGATGGTGTCCACCGCGCGCGCCACCGGGTCCTGCTGCTCGGCCACCGGCCCGTGGAACACGAGCACGGCCGTGCCGCTCTGCTGCGCCGGCGCTGGTGCCGCGGTCTCCGCTCGCGGCGCGGCTGCCGCCGCCGATGCCGTGGTCGTGGCCGGGATCAGCGTGGCGAAGGCCGCTATCGCGGCGAGGGTTCGTCGTAGGTCTCTTGTCATCCCCGTCCCCACCTTTCGGTCAGCTTCCGTGCGTGTGGGTGTGGCCCTGGAACCGGTGGATCGCCTCCTCGGCGCCGGGGGGCATGCTGCCGTCGGCGTTGCGCACCAGGAAGATCCCGGCCATGCCGCCGTCGGAGTGGTTCTGCACGTGGCAGTGGTACATCCACGCGCCGGGCCCGACGCCCTCCCCGGCCAGCACCTGGAACCCGAACGAGCTGCCCGGGTTGAGGTCCTTGTTGTCGACGACCAGGCTCGGATCGGCCGGCCCTTCGAGCATCCCGGTGCGGTTGTCCGCCCAGCGGTGGGCGTGCAGGTGGAAGGTGTGGAACAGGTTGCCGTGCCCGATGGCGAGCCACTCCACCCGCTGGCCCAGGTTCGCTTCGAACATGGGCGTGTTCGGTGCCATCCGGTTGTTGATCGTCATGTCGTGGAACACGACCGTGAACTGCTTCTCCGGCAGGATGTCGCCCCGACGCCGGACGATCAGCGCGCCGTACAGTCCCTTCGCGACGCCGGCGGTGCCGTGGTCGGTGCCCATGGCGTGGTCGTGGTAGTGCCAGTAGCCGGCGCTGCCGGGCATGTACCGGCGACCCGACGCGGCCACCATCTCGTGCGAGCGCCACACGTACGTCCGTGTCTCGCCGGGGTTGTTGAAGGAGTCGTTGAACGGACTACCGTCCGAGTCGGTGCTGTAGTCCACGCCGTGCGGGTGGATGGACAGCCGCTGGTCGGTGGTGTTGACCAGGGTGATCTCCAGGGTGTCACCCTCGTAGATCTCCAGCACCGGCCCGGGCACGGTGGCCTGGCCGGGTGCGAGGCCGTAGCCGTACAGTCCGCCGGGCAACTGCTCGGCGTAGATGGTGACCTTTCTGGTCACTCCGGCGGCGGCCTGCGCGGGGCTGCCTCCGAAGGCGCTCCCGAGCGTGGGGGCGGACGCGCCCAACGCTCCGGCGGCGAGCGCCCCGGTGGCGATCAGTGATCGACGGGACAGGTGGCGGTGGGAGCCAACGGCGTGATCGTCCATGGGTCTCCGTTCCCGACCGGGCGAAGACGCGACGAGCGCAGGGTGCATCGACCGCCGAGCACGAGGCGGCAGCACGACTGGGGTGAGGATCGTCGCGGACTTCGCTCGGAAGACTCAGAACTTTCGATGGATGAACCCAACTTATGTAATCCATCGACGAAAGTACAGGGTCTGATTGCAGGAAGATTACCGCGACATCACAACGGCCATCGATCGGCCGGCGCTGGTGGTGTCAGAGACCGTGGCGATCGTCGACCGGCAGGCTGGGGGTCTCCAGCGGCGCGGGCGACTGCTCGGGCTGGCCGAGCCGGGCGTGCGTCGGGTCGAGGACGCGGGAGAGGAACGCGCGGGTCCGTTCGTGCTTCGGCGCGCCCAGCACCTCCTGCGGCGGCCCCTGCTCGACGACGACGCCACCGTCCATGAACACGACCCGGTCGGCGACGTCCCGGGCGAACGCCATCTCGTGGGTGACCACCATCATCGTCATGCCGTCCTCGGCGAGCCCGCGCATGACCGTGAGCACGTCACCGACCAACTCCGGGTCGAGCGCCGAGGTCGGCTCGTCGAAGAGCATCAGCTTCGGGTCCATCGAGAGCGACCGGGCGATCGCGACCCGCTGCTGCTGCCCGCCGGAGAGCTGCGCGGGGAACGCGTCGGCCTTGTCGGTGAGGCCGACCCGCTCCAGGTTGGCCCGCGCGATCCGTTCGGCCTCGGCGCGGGAGCGGCGCAGCACCTTGCGCTGCGCGACGGTGAGGTTGCGGAGCACGGTCAGGTGCGGGAACAGGTTGAACGACTGGAACACCATGCCGATGCCCCGGCGGACCGCGTCGATCTCGACGTCCGGGTCGGTCATCTCCACGCCGTTCACCCAGATCGTGCCGGCGGTGGGTTCTTCCAACAGGTCGACACAGCGCAGCAGGGTCGACTTTCCGGAGCCGGACGGCCCGATCACGCAGACGACCTCGCCCTGGCCGACCTCGAAGTCGATGCCCCTGAGCACCTCGATCGGCCCGAACGACTTGTGCAGGTCACGGATCTCGACGGCGGGACGGGAGGGGTTGGTCGTCATGCGGGTCACCGGGCCTTGGCGTAGCGGAGTTCGAGGCGGCGTACCACCTGGGACAGCGGCAGGGTGATGACCAGATAGGCGAGGCCGGCCACCAGCAGCGGGGTGGCGTTCACCCGGTCGTTGAGCATGTCCCGGCCGAACTTGGTGACCTCGATGGTCTGAGCCGTCACGCCCAGCACGTACGCCAGCGACGAGTCCTTGGTGAGCAGGATGAGCTCGTTCGTCAGCGGCGGGATGACGATCCGGAACGCCTGCGGGATGACGATCGTGCGCATGGCGGTGAAGTGCGACATGCCGAGGGTGCGGGCCGCCTCCATCTGCCCCTTCGGCACCGCCTGAATGCCGGCGCGGATGGTCTCGGCCATGTACGCGGCGGCGGTCAACCCCAGACCGATCGCGATCGAGCCGAACACGCCGCCGGGGATCTGCCGCTCCGGAAAGGCGATGGGGATGCCGTACCCGACGAGGAAGAGCACCAGCAGCGCCGGCAGCCCCCGGAACAGCTCGATGTACGCGGTCGCCAGCCAGCGGTACGGCGCCACCCGGGACAACCGCATGAGCGCGAGGACGGTGCCGAACACGAGGCCGAAGGCGAACGCGCCCAACGTGTAGAGGATCGTGTTGCGCAGCGCCACGGTGATGATCGTCGGGAACATCGACTCGATGATGTCGACGCGGAAGAACGCGTCCTTGAGCCTGCCCCAGTCCGCGGCGAGGAGCACCGCGGCGATGATCGCGACGAAGACCAGGTACTGGATACCGAGGGACAGTCGTTCCCGCTGGCGGCGGCGCAGCTTCACGTTGGCTCGTTGCCTTCCCGGATTGTGCCGACGGGGTAGGGCACGCGGTCCGCGCACCCTACCCCTTTGGAGCGTCGATCAGGCGTTCGGGCGCTTGCCGATCCACTTGGAGTAGATCGTGTCGTACGAGCCGTCCTGCTTGGCCTTGGCCAGCGTCTCGTTGATCTTCTTGAGCAGTTCCGGGTTGCCGTCCTTCTTCACCGAGAACCCGTACTGCTCGCCCGTGTCGAACTCGGCGGTCACCTCGAACCCACCCGGGTTCTTGCGCAGGTACTCGGTCCACACCGGCAGGTCGTTGACGGCGGCCTCGACCTGACCGTTCGCGACGGCCTGCTGGAGGGCGGCGAGATCCTCGAACTCGACGAGCTGGAGGCCCTTCTCCTTCTCGAACTTGCGGGCGTAGTCGCGGCCGGTGGTGGCCGCCTGCACGCCGAGCTTCTTGCCCCGCAGGTCGTCGAGCGACTTGTACGGCTTCCCGGTCTTGACCAGCATCGCCTGCGTCGCGTCGAAGTACGGGTCGGAGAAGTTCATCACCTTCTGCCGCTCGGCGGTGATGGTCATGCCGGCGGCGGCCGCGTCGCACTTGCCGGTGTTCAGGTCCTGGCCGGACTTGATGCCCTCGAAGGGCGTGTCGATGATCGTCTGCTCGACGCCCAACTCCTTGGCCACGAGGTCCATCACGTCGACGTCGAACCCGGTGACCTTGCCGCTGGCGTCCTTGGACTGGAACGGCGGGTACGGCAGGTGGGTGCAGACGGTCAGCTTGCCGGCCTCGACCAGCTTGACCCCGCTGGCCTGGACCTCGCTGTCGTCCTTCTTGGCACATCCCGCGGTCACCGCCAGAGCGGCGATCGCCACGACGAGGCCAGCCTGACGGACTGCGCTACGGACCCTCACGAGTGTGTCCCTCCGGTTCGGCTCCCCGTTGTGCGGGCAGCCAGGTTGGTGCGAAGACGGTGTGACAGGGGACGGTACCTGATTCGACGAACGGTAACTCAGGTCACGCGTTGTAGTCGCAGTGCTGCGGCGACCATCACAGTCCGTGAACGGGACAGTCGGCCACGAAGGGGACGGCGAACGGGACCAGGCCCACCCGTTCGCCCTGGCGGACCGCCGTACGCTGCTGCCGATCCGCCGCCACGACCGGCATTTGAGTATCCGTACCACCCCGAAGGAGTAGGCCACGGTCCCGAGCGCCGCTGCGCCGCCGCAGAAGCTGATAGACGATCAGTGGTACCGCCGTCACCGCAGGGCAGATCAACCCGGATGGGAGGGCAGGACCTGAGGATGGACACCTACCCCACGACACCTCAGATGGCCTTCGCGCAGTTCGTCCGCCAGGCCGTCGACGACGCCCGTGAGGAACACGGTTGGACCGTCGGCGACATCGCCCACCACACCGGCGTGAGCCGCTCGACGCTGTTCCGCTGGCTCGCCGGAGACTGGCAGCGCTACCCCGAGCTGGCAAAGGTGCGTAGCCTCTGCGCCACCCTCGACCTCTCCATCGCCGCCGCGATCCGGCCTCTCGCGATGCCGAACGCGGCCGTGACGCCCCGGGCCCTGGCGGAGGTCGAGACGGACATGGGCACCATCCGCCGACGGTTGCTGGACGACACCGTCTCGGCCGCGGACAAGCGCCAGATCCGCGATCTGCTCCGCCGCCTCGCCGGCCGGGACCTTCCGGTCGAGGCGGCGTCATCGACCGGCACCGGGATCACCCGCCGGCCCCGTCGCGGGTGGGACCATCGCGCCGGTGAGCCGAGCGCGCGGACGCCGTAGGGCCCCCGCCGACGTCAGGTGTCGGCGCGTCCCTGCCGGCGGGAGCCGCCGTCGGGGCGGCGGGACCCGATCCGGGGTGCCCGCACCACCGGCGAGCTGCCGGCGCCGGGCCGATGATCGCGCGCCGCGGCGGCCACCATGTCGTCGGGGTCGTTCTCGAGCGCCTTCCGCACACGCGACGGGATGAGCTCGGACGTGGCCATGGCCAGGCGTACCTGCACGGCACGGTCGTCGACCAGAACCGCCAGATCCGCCTCGTCCAACTCCAACGCGCGGACCAGGGCCGCCCGCACGTCCACCGCCGGGTCCCTGGCCAGGGCGCTGCGCTGCGCGGCGGTGGTCCGCGGGTTACGGGCGAGCCCCTTGCGCACGCGGACGGTGCGGTCGGCCAACAGGGCGACGATGACCTCGGGGTCGTGGGTGTGGGTGGCGAGCCGTTCGCGTACCTCGGGTGAGGCGTCCTCGACCAGCTCGGCGGCGAGGTGGGGCTCCAACTCGCGGGTCTCGGCGAGCAGGCCCCGCAGCTCCTTGTCGGGCGCGGCGACCATCACCCGGCGGACCGACTCGTCGCAGGCCGGGTTGCCGGCGACGGCCCATCGGACCCACCGGTCGGCGTCCTTGACGAGACGCAGGAGGTTGCCGATCGACGTGGCGGGATTGCGCGCCACCGCCTCCCGGACCTGACGATCGTGATCGCGGGTCAACGTCCGCAGAGCCTGCGCGGGCGCGTCCGGCCGCGCCGCGACCGCCTTGCGCACCGTGACCGACGCGTCCGACGCCAGGTCGATGAGGGTCATCTGTGGCGTTGCGGGGTCCTGTGCGAGGGCGAGTCGCGCGTCCGCCCCGCCGTCGGTCGGACGGTCGGCCGTGGTTCCCGACCCGCTGTGCCGGTCGGCCCCGCCGACGTGCTGCTGCTTGCCCATGGGCGCAATCATGGCACGGGTCGACCGGGGCGCCGCGCGGCAAGCCTGGACGCCGTCCCTGGTCCGGCGGCCCGCCGACCTCAGTGCTGACGCGGGGCCACCAGCCCGGACTCGTACGCGACGACGACCAGTTGGGCGCGGTCGCGGGCGTGCAGCTTGGCCATGGCCCGGTTGATGTGGGTCTTGGCGGTCAGCGGGCTGATCACCATTCGTGCCGCGACCTCGTCGTTCGACAGGCCCTGGGCGACCAGGACGACGGCCTCGCGTTCCCGGCTGGTCAGCTCCCGCAGCCCGGTCGGTACCCGCAGGTGCTGCGGTTCGGCGACGTACCGGTCGATGAGGCGGCGGGTGATCGACGGCGCGAGCAGCGCGTCCCCCCGGGCGGCGACGCGTACGGCGTGCAGGAAGTCCTCCGGCTCGATGTCCTTCACGAGGAAACCGGCGGCGCCGGCGCGGAGCGCGTGGAAGACGTGCTCGTCGAGGCCGTAGTTGGTCAGGATGACGACGTGCACGCAGGCCAGCGCGGGGTCCGCGGCGATGAGCCGGGTCGCCTCGATACCGTCCAGCACCGGCATCTGGATGTCGATGAGCGCGATGTCGGGCAGGTGACGTCGGGCGAGGGCGACCCCTTGGAGACCGTCGGCCGCCTCGGCCACCACCTCGATGTCGTCCTCGATGTCCAGGAGCGCGCGGAAGCCGCTGCGCAGCAGCGCCTGGTCGTCGACCAGCAGGACGCGGATCACGCGGACGGCCCGACGGGAAGTTCGGCGTGGACGGTGAAGCCGCCCTCGTCGCGGGGGGCCGCGTGCAGGCGACCGCCCAGGGCGGTGACCCGTTCGCGCATCCCGAGCAGCCCGACGCCGGGCGCCGGGGCGGCGGCCGGCGTCGCGGCGCCGTCGTCGTCGACCCGGATCGCGAGGGCGTCCGGACGGTAGTCGACGTGGACCGACGCGCTGGCCGCGGCGGCGTGCCGGGCGACGTTGGTGAGGGACTCCTGGACGATGCGGTAGGCGGTCCGGTCCACGGCCACCGGCACGGCCTGTCGCCGCCCCTGCACCGTCAACGTCGCGTCCAGCCCGGCCAGCCGAGCCCGCTGGACCAGCTCCGGCAGGTGGTCGATGCCACGCGGCGGGTTCCGGCTGTCGTCCCGCAGCGCCTCCAGGGTCGCGCGCAGCTCGCGGCTGGCCTCCCGGCCGGCCTCCCGGATCGCCAGCACCGCCTCCGGCACCGCCTCGCCACGCCGACGGGCCAGGTGGACGGCCACCTCCGCCTGCACCTTGATGATCGAGATCTGGTGGGTCAGCGAGTCGTGCAGCTCCCGCGCGATGTGCAGCCGCTCCTCGTCGGCCCGTCGGCGCGCGGTCTCCTCCCGGGTACGCTCGGCCTCGTCGGCCCGCCGCTCGGCCTGCCGCAACGCCTCCCCCGCCGCGCCGGCGGCGATCAACCACGCCACCTCCAGCGCCCCCCGGGCCCGCGCGAGCGCGTCGCCCAGCGGCAGGTCCTGGGGTGGGGCGAGCGCGGTGAGCGGCAACGCGACGAGCATCAGCACGGCGGCGACGACCGTGACGACGCGGTGACCCGCCCGCACACCGGTGTACACCGCGAACAGGAAGGCCACGGCCGGCACGTCGAAACCGACCGCCTGATAGCCCACCGCGCACAGCCCGGTGACGGCCAGGACGGCGACCGGCGCGCGGCGACGCGCCGCCAACGCCAGACCACCGGCGGCCAGCAGCGCGTAGCCCAGCAGGTCGGCGTCGATCGTGGACCGGTCCGCGGACCGCCCGGCGACCAGCAGCACCGCGGCCACGCCGACGGCGATGACCCAGTCCCGGACACCGGCACGCCCTGTGCTCATGGGCGCACCCTAGCCCGAGGTACGCCCCGGGCGACTCCTGCGCGCGAACGACCGGCGACTACCGCGTCCGCGGTACTCGGGCGACATCTGCCCCGTGCGCGGCAGCCGGCTGCGCCGGTGGCGGCAGCCCAGAATGCCTCCGCCTGCCGGACGACCCACGGTCGAACCGGCGACAGGATCTAACGACGACGAACGAGACGTACGACGAAGGAGAAGCACATGTTCCCCTCAGGAAGTCCAAAGCGGGCCCGACTGGTGTTCACCGCTGCCGCGTCCGCCGTGGCCGGAGTATTCGGGCTGGCGGCACCGGCCGCCGCGTACACCACGTCCGCGCCGCTGGCCGCCAGCGTCACCACCATGAGCGCCGGGCGACTCGGGGCGAGCGTGGGCGGTCTGCTGGGCCTGACGGGGGTGATCGTCGGCGTGTGGGCCCTGGCCCGCCCCACCAGTCGCGTCGGCACCGGCAGTGGGCTGCTCGGCGTCACCGTGGCCCTGGCGGCGGGGCTGCTCGGCGTGGCCCTCGGGGCGCTGGTGGTGGCGACCTCCGACGGCGGCATCGGCACCGGCAACGGGCGGGGCGGGGCGTACGTGGCGCTGGTGGTGGGGTTGGCCGCCTTGGGTCTCGGCGGACTGGCGTTCAGCCGCAGCCGCAACTGAGAGGTGCTCGGCCCACAGCGGTCCCGCCAGCGGCGAGCGGGTCAGCGGCTGAACGCCAGGTAGAGCCCGATGCCGAAGTTCACGACCAGGATGATCGCGCCCACGACGGCGAACCAGCGCTGCCACGCGGTCCAGCGGCCCGTCCTCCGCGAATCGACGATGCCCGCCTCCTCCACCCGGACGGCCGCGATCCTCTCCCGCTCCGCGACGTCCCGTCGGCCCGAGGACACGTTGGCGTTCAACAGGGCGGCGTTGGCCCGGAGTTCCTCGGTGAGCACCTGCAACGCCCGGGTCATCGAGTCGATCGAACCGTTGATCTGGCGCAGATGCTCGTCGTGCCCCTGTAGGCGCTGCTCGATGCGTCCGGCCCCGACGCCGCGTTCGTAGGCGGCCGCGTTCTCGCTGCTGTCCGTCATGGTCGTCGCGCCGCTGACGATGGTGGGGCACCGGCCGTGCGGTGTCGAGCGACAGTCGTCCGGGCTGACCGGGTCGGGGTCGTGGTGCCTCTGCGATGCACGATCGGTACCTCCTACTGACCACGACAGCGCCGACCGGATCGGCCAATCCCACTGTCGACGGTGCCGCGGCACCCACTCGGCGGACTCCCGGGCGGGTCTCCGCCATCGCCCCCGTGCCTCAGTCGTACCACTCGCGGGCCCAGAAATCACCTGCTCAGATCCGACAAAACCGCAGCTCAGAGCCGCTGAACCCCGATTTGCGTGGGCCGCTGGTCGTCAGGCTCGGCGCGCGCCCTGGCGCAAGCCGAGAATGACGACCGCGCCCACCACCAGGTGCATCAGCACGAGGGCGACCCGGGTGCCGGCCGAGGCGTCGACCAGGGACGCCGGCACGAGGGACAGCACGAGCACGACGACGGCGATCCCGGTCCAGATCATGGTGGCGCGAGCCGAGAGGCGCTCGAGCACCGCCAGCAGGCCCCAGCCCAGCAGGGCGGCGAGCGCGGACGTCACGATCACGGCGAGCACCGTGACGTCCTGCGGGCCGGCGCCCTGGTCGACGGTGAGCCGCGTGCCGGCGACGGTGGCGATCGACCACACGGCCACGGCGGCGAGTACGGCGACCACGAGGGTGATGGACCGGCTCCGCACGCGCGAAGCGCCGTCGACGGCACGGGGGGCAGAGGCTTGGGCAGACATCAGGGGTGACTCCTCAATGGAGGGATACGGTGTCGAGATCGAACCGTACCAGAAGGTTCCGTTCTTAACTATCTCGTTCTTAACTTGTCTGCCGGCTGGACGATGCTCCGCTACGAGATAGTTCGAACCACGAACCAGTTGCTAGGCTGCCGCCATGACCACCGGAACCTCCGGGCCCGATGGCACCGCGCCCGACCTGATGTTTCTGATGTCCTGGGCCACCCACGCGCTGGCCCAGGAACACGCCGCCGCCCTCTCCGGCCTGAGCATCTCGACGCGTGCCTACTGCGTGCTCGATCGCGGTCTCACCGGCGAGTTCACCCAGAGCCAGCTCGGCGAGATGTGCGGCATCGACAAGACGACGATGGTCGTCACCCTCGACGAGCTGGAACGTGCCGGCCTGGTCGGGCGTCGCACCTCGACGACCGACCGACGCGCCCGCATCGTCACCGTCACACCGGACGGCGAGCGGCTGGTCGCCGAGGCGCGGCAGATCGTCGCGGAGTTGCAGGCGGACATCCTCGCCACGGTCCCGTCGCGCGAGCGCGCGATCTTCCTGGATGTGCTCGATCGGCTGGTGCAGGGCCGACTGTCGACATTCGTGCAGACCGACCGTCCCGCCCGCAGGCGATCCTCCCGGGCAGCCTGACCTCGATCGGGGAGCATGCCCAGGTGAGTTCGGACCAGCTCCTCGTCACGCTGGACCGCGCCAGCGCGGTGCCGTTGCAGCAGCAACTCTGCGACCAGATCAGCTCATCCGTACGCGCCGGCCGGCTGCGCCCCGGCGACGCGGTGCCGCCCAGCCGTGAACTGGCACACCAGCTCGGGGTGTCCCGCACGGTGGTGACCCGTGCCTACGAGTTGCTGCGGGCCAACGGGGTACTCACGTCCCGGCGGGGTTCCGGCACGCGGGTCAGCGCCGCCCCGGCCGACGCGCCACCGCGGGTCCCCCGCGCCGCCCGCGCGCACCTGCGACCCGAGCCCCCACTGCCCACCGACGCCGGCAGTCCCCTCTGGAAGCCCTGGGAACCGGCGCCGATGCACCGACCGGACGGCACGTACGACTTCCGGCACGGCACCCCGGCGCTGGCCAGCTTTCCGGTGACCCGGTGGCGGCAGTCGCTCGCCGACGCGGTGAGCCGGGCCGACGCGGTGGCGTTGGGCTACGGCCCGGCCGAGGGTTCCCCGTCGTTGCGTACGCAGATCACCGCGCTGCTACGACGCAGCCGGGCGCTGGACGCCCGGCGCGAGGACACGGTCGTGACCAGCGGCGCGACCCAGGCCATGGACATCCTGGTCCGGCTCCTCGTCGGCCCGGACGACGTGGTGGTCATCGAGGATCCGAGCCACACCGTGCTGCGGCAGATCTTCGGCTACTCGCGGGCCGCCGTGGTGCCGGTCCCGGTCGACGAGGAGGGCCTGCGGGTCGACGAGATCGACTGCCGGGTCCGCGCGCACGGCCTCGACCCGGCCCGGGTACGCCTCGTCTACGTCACCCCGTCGCACCAGTTCCCGACCGGGTTCATCATGTCCGACCGGCGACGGCGGGCGTTGCTGCGCTGGGCCCGCGACCACGCGGCGACGGTGCTGGAGGACGACTACCACAACGAGTTCACCTTCGCCGAGGAGCGGCTCGCGTCGCTGGCCGCCGACCCGCAGGACGCGGACGTGGTCTACGTCGGCAGCTTCAGCAAGACCCTCTTCCCGTCGCTGCGCATCGGATACGCGGTGTTGCCGCCGCACCTCGTCCGGCCGTTCCTGGGCATCAAGTGGATCACCGACCGGCTGACCCCGACGGTGACCCAGGAGGCGTTGGCCGAGTTCATCTCCTCCGGCGCGTACGCCCGGCACATCGGCCGGATGGACCGCCTCTACCGTCAGCGCCGCGCCCGGCTCCTCGAAGCGCTGTACGAGCACTTCGGCGCGGGAGTACGGATCTCCGGCACGGCGGCCGGGCTGCACGTGCTCGTGACCCTGGGCGGGGCGCACGACGTCGACGAGGCCGAGATCGTGCGCGCCGCCGCCGCCCGGGGCGTACGGGTCTACCCCGCCTCGGGCTACTTCGTCACCCGACCGCCGACCGAGCCGACCTTCCTGATCGGGTACGCGGCGTTGCCCACCGCTCGGATCACCGAGGGAGTGGCGCTACTGGCCGCCGCGGTGCGGGACGCGACGGCTCGGTGAAGCGGGGCCGGTGGAACCGCGCGCTCTGGGCGTACGGGACGGTGCAGTCGAACACGACCTTGGCCGTGCGCCCGTCGGCCGAGAGCGACGGCGAGTAGCCGGTGTGCTGGCTCGGGTCGAGGGGGAAGCCTTCCCGGTCGGGCAGCACGACCAGGTCCTGATCGGCCTGGAACCGGGTGACCATCGCCCACCACAGATCCTGGTCGGACTCGATGTCCACGTCCTCGCCCACGCACAACACCAGCTTGGCCATCCGGAACTGCTCCAGCACCGCCTCGGCGGCGGCGCGCACCGCGACGTCGTCCTCCGGCCCGCGCTTGGCCGGCCACTGAAGCACCACCATGAGCTGACCGCCGCCGGCGGTGTGGCAGTGCGCCGCGAGCGCCGGCGTGCCCCGGCGCCGCAGCACGTCCAGCACGGCGGCCTCCATCCCGAAGCCGAGCAGGATCGACTGCTCGTGCCCGGGCCCGGAGACCGCCTGCAGGATCGGGCTCTCCCGAGCGGTGATCGCCGTGGCCCGGATCAACGGCAGCGAGGGATGCGCGCGGCCCTGGTAGCCGAGGAACTCCGGCGTGGCCACCGTGCCGTGCGGGCTCTCCGGCGCGTGGTCGGCCAGCAGCTCACCCTCGATGACGTACTCGGCGTGGGCGATGAACTCGGCGTCCACCGTGGCGCAGGGCAGCAGTTCCACCGGCTGGCCGGCGAGCGCGCCGGCCACCGCCAGCTCGTCGAGGTCGGGCGGGACCAGCGAGGTCGGGCAGCAGGAGGAGAGCAGCACCGCCGGGCTGAGGCCGAGGTGGATCGCCACCGGCAGGGAACGACCGCGGCGCAGGGCAGCCTGGTACGCCAGTTCCAGGTCGCGTCCCGGCACCATCCAGATGGTCAGCGTGTCGGGCCCCTGCACGCACATGCGGTGCACGGACAGGTTGCGGACCCCGGTGTCCGGATCGGTGGCGAGCACCGCGCCGAGGGTCAGGTAGGGCCCGGCGTCCTCGTCGGTGAGGACCGGCACCGGCAGCGCGGTCAGGTCCAGCGGCAGCGACTCGCGCGGCCAGCGGGACGCGTCGGCGGCGGACTCCGCCGGGCGGGGGGCGCCCACCGCGTCGAGCAGCCGGTGCGGCAGCTCGGCGGGCGTACAGCCGAGCAGGCCGGCAGCTCGTCGACGGGTGCCGTAGAGGCCCATCAGCACCGCCCGGGTAGGTCCGTCGTCGGGGCGTACCCGGTCGAAGAGCACGGCCGGGCCGGCGCCGGTGGGCGGGGCGGCGGGCGCGCCCGCCCAGCGGGCGTAGTGGGCGGACACGCCGTAGCGGGCGGGCAGCTCGGTGGTGACCCGCACCAGCTCACCGGGGAGCGGGTCGAGGCTGGCCAGGGCGTGCCGCAGGTCGACGGGCCGACGGTGGCTCATCTGGTGTCCGTCGCCGCGGCGGCGCGGCGGGCCGCCAGCATGTCGAGCTGCATCAGGGTCAGCTCCTCAATGAGGGCGCGGTACGTGCCGACGGCCACCTCGGGCGGCATGCCGTGCCCGACCGCCAGGGCGTGTACGCGGTCGAGGACCTGCCGCACCCGCTCGGGTGAGCGGACGGTCGTCTCGTCCGTCTTGTGCACGGTCAGCTCCCGCACCACCCGGGTGCGCTCGGCGAGCAGGGCGATGATCTGCCGGTCGAGCCCGTCGATGGCGACCCGAAGCTCGGCGATGCGGGCCGGACCGTCGGCGTCGCCGGCCGGCGTCGACCCGGCCGGCGTTGCGACGCTGTGCTGGTCGCTCACGGCTGCGGAACCTCGTCGACCACGAAGACGACGGTGGGCTCGGCGTCGCTGCCCTGCGACCGGTGCTCCTCGTCGTCGGGGATGACGAACCCCATCCCGGGGCGGCACGGCACCGACCGGTCCCGGAAGTGGATGGTGAACTCGCCCTGGAGCACGTAGCCGGTGTGCCCGCGCAGGCACCAGTGGTGCTCGTCGAAGCCGGGTGGCAGCTCCAGCAGGCGCAGCCGCTGGCCGCCCACGTACGTCATCTTGACCCGGCCCTCGGCGCCCGGCTTGTCCCACCTCTCCCACTCGGTGGCCGGGAAGTCGATGCCGACCGGGGCGGCGACCTGTTCAGTGGACATTCTCGATATCTCCTCTGGTCTGGACGGTTTCGGCGCGGCGGGGCCGCGGGACGCGTTCGTTGCGGTCCCGGCGCGGTAGGACCGGGCCACCGTCGACCCGCTGATGCCGCTTGAGCAGCTGCACCATGTCGAGCATCCGGTGCACCATCCGCTCCAGCGCGTCGACGCCCTCGGCGTCGGTCAGCCCGGGGCTGCCGGTGGTGTTGCGCAACAGGACGGGGAATCCGCTGCCCACCAGGATCATCCGGTTGAGCAGCAGGTTGTTGACGATCTGGTTGTGCACGGAGGAGTCGCTGTACCGACGTCCGGTGACGATGATGCCGCCGACCTTGTCGGCCAGCGGCCGGTTGAACCGCAGGTAGCCGACACCCGCGCGCTCGATGAAGACCTGCATGAGGTGGGCGAGGCCGAAGCCGTGCACCGGGGCCGCGTAGATGAGTCCGTCGGCGGCGGCCATCTGCTCCACCAGGGCGGGGACGTCGTCGTCCACCCGGCAGGGCAGGGTACGGCTGTTGCAGTCGCCGCACAGGCTGCACGGCGAGATGCGGTGCTCGCGGAGCACGATCGTGCGCAGGGTCGCGCCGCGTTCGGCGATCAGCCGGCCCGCGTGCGCGATGGCGTGGTCGGTGTTGCCGCCGGCCCGTTCCGACCCGTTGATGGCGAGGATGGTGGCTGCTTCGCTGTGCATTGGCGCCCCCGGTGCTCGGCGCGGGGGCGGACGCCACGACGGCGTCCGCCCCAGCGAGGTCAGTCCGTCAGCTTTCCGGCGAAGTAGTCGATGTAGGCCTGCATGTCGAAGTGGCCGTGCCCCGAGAGGGAGAAGACGATCGCCTTGGACTCGCCCGTCTCCCGGCAGCGCAGCGCCTCGTCCACCGCCACCCGGACGGCGTGGGTGGACTCCGGCGCGGGCACGATCCCCTCGTTGCGGGCGAACAGCACACCGGCCTCGAAGCACGCGCTCTGCGGCACGGCACGCGCCTCGATGAGGTCGATGTCCCGCAGCGCGCTGATGATCGGCGCCATGCCGTGGTATCGCAGGCCACCGGCGTGGATCGCCGGTGGGCGGAACTCGTGGCCCAGGGTGTGCATCTTGGTCAGCGGGGTGAGGCCGGCGGTGTCGCCGAAGTCGTATTCGTAGGTGCCCTGGGTCAGCGACGGGCAGGAGGACGGCTCGACCGCGATGAACCGCACGGCCGGGCCGCCGCCCAGTTGGCGGCGCAGGAACGGCAGGGCCAGCCCGGCGAAGTTGGAGCCACCGCCGGCCGCGCCGACCACGACGTCCGGGTAGTCGTCGGCCATGGCGAGTTGGAGCAGCGCCTCCTGGCCGATGATCGTCTGGTGCATCAACACCAGGTTGAGCACCGAACCGAGGGCGTACTTGGCGGCGCCACCGCTGACCATCGCGGCCTCCACCGCCTCGGAGATGGCCAGGCCGAGGCTGCCGGTGGAGTGCGGGTCGGCGGCGAGCGCGGCCCGGCCCGCCTCGGTACGGTCGCTCGGGCTCGCCGTGACCGACGCGCCGAACGTCTCCATCAGCCCTCGCCGGTACGGCTTCTGGTCGTAGCTGACCCGCACCATGTAGACCTCGCAGTCGAGGCCGAAGTACGTGCAGGCCATCGAGAGCGAGCTGCCCCACTGGCCGGCGCCGGTCTCCGTGGTCAGCCGCCGCACGCCGTCGAGCTTGCTGTAGTACGCCTGCGGCACGGCCGTGTTCGGCTTGTGGCTGCCGGCCGGGCTGACCCCCTCGTACTTGAAGTAGATCCGGGCCGGCGTGTCGAGGGCCTTTTCCAGACGGTGGGCGCGGACGAGCGGGCTGGGCCGCCACTGGCGGTAGATGTCCAGCACCGGCCCGGGGATCTCCACGTCCCGGTCGGTGCTGAACTCCTGCTCGATCATGCCGCTCGCGAAGAGTGGTTCGAGATCCGCCGGGGTGAGGGGTTCCCGGGTGCCGGGGTGCAGCATCGGGGGGAGCCCCTTGGGCAGGTCGGGGACCACGTTGTACCAGGTCGTCGGGATGTCGCTCTCGGGCAGCACGAACTTCGACGTCGTCATGGCGCCTTCCGATGAGGGGTGGGTGGGTCTCAGGGACTGGCGGTGGCCGGTTCGGCGGGCGCCGGCACGGGCCGGACGGTCGGTCGGATTCGCAGCGCCGCGAACGCGACCACACCGACCACCGGGGTCAGCAAAAGGATCAGGAGGACGGGCCGGTGCCCCTGGGTCTGCCAGACGAAGCCGAGACCCATCGGCACGACCAGCCGGGCGGAGCTGAGCACGAAGGCGTTCAGGGCCATGAAGCTGGAGACCCGCCGTTCCTCGACGTGGTCGGCGATGTAGGTGGGCACCACCACCGAGGCGATGATCTCCCCGAGGGTCCAGACCACCGTGGAGAGCAGCACGGCGGGCAGTGAGAAGGCGAACACCAGGACGGCCATGCCGGCCGACCAGAGCAGGCCGGCCACGATCAGCAGGACCCGGGTCGAGTACGTCTTGATCCGCTTCTCGATCAGCAGGCTGGCGCTGACCACGACGACGCTGTTGATGGTGTAGACCGCGCCGACCACCGCCACCGACGAGTGCAGCACGGTGGTGACCGCGAGGGGCAGCGTGTATTCCAGGCCGATCAGCGGCGCGACGTAACAGAAGGAGACCAGCACCAGCAGCGCCACGTCGACATCCCGCCGCAGCCCGGCCCAGCGGGTGGTGACGACCGGCGCGGTCGTCGGGGCACGGCGGGTCTCGGCGGGTACGAACAGCCAGATGGTGGCCGCCGCGAGCAGACCGAGCAGGATGTTCCCGGCGAACATCAGCTCGTACGACAGGGCCGCCGCGAACCCCCCGAGCAGCGGGCCGACCCCCATGCCGAGGTTGTTGGCCAGGTAGCTGACGGTGTACGCGAAGGGCCGCTCGCCCGGCTCGGTCAGGTCGGCGATCAGCGTGTTGGCCGCCGGGGAGAACATGCCCATGCCGACCAGCGCGACGAAGAGCAGCACCGCGTACGTCCAGGTGGGACCGTCGACCAGGGCCAGTCCCAGGTAGCCGGCCGCGTTGAGCAGCAGGCTCGCCACCAGCGCGGCGCGGCGACCGGCGCGGACGCAGACCGGCCCGCTGAGCAGGCTGCCGGCGAGCAGGCCGGTGCTGCCCACGGAGATCAGCACGCCCGCCTCGCCGGTGCTGAGGTGCCGGCTCTGCACCAGGTAGACCGCGAGCAGGGGAAAGACGAACATGCCGGCCCGGTTGATGAAGGACGCGTACACCAGCATCCGCAGCGGGCGGGGCAGGGCCCGGAACCGGCTCAGCCACATGGCGACTCCCCCACCGGTTCGGTGCGCACCTCGAAGGAGTCACGGATGACCTTGAAGCGGGCGCAGACGGAGTCGAAGTCCCGCCCCTCGCAGACGTACCAGCCGAGCACGTCGTTCGAGGCGGTCGGCGCGGCGAGCACGTCACCGACGCGCTTCCACACGTCCGCGTCGCGTACCGCGTCGAGCGCCCGCAACTGTGCTGCCGAGGTGATCGAGGTGATCCGCCCGTACCGGTCGGAGCACAGGTACTCGGTGCCGATCTCCGGCCCGAGCGTGGTCGTCGGCACGTGCTCCGGGTCCAGTTCGAGGCGGCACCACTCCCCGGCCAGGTTGATCCCCCGCCCGGCCTCGATGGCGGGGACGATCGAGCCGCCACCGGCCCGGGCCGCCGCCTCGCCGAAGACCACCTCGCCGTCGTCGCGGAGGAAGAACTCGACGTGCGCCACGCCGGTCCGCATCCCGAAGCCCCGCAGCACGGTGGCGCTGGCGGCCAGGATGCGCCGCTCGGCGTCGGTCAGGTCGTGTTTGCGGGAGACCGTGCCGCCGGGCTCGTCGCGGAACTCCAGAACCGAGTACGTGTAGCGGGAGAGCTGCTCGAAGACCACCTCGCCGTCGCGCAGCAGCGAGTCGACGTGGTACTCGGCGCCCCGGACGTACTCCTCCACCCGGTAGTCGTGCCGGTCGTCGGCGATCAGCGGCCACACCCGGGCCAGGTCCTCGGCGGAGTCCACCCGGTGCGTGTCGCCGCAGGCCCAGCCGGCGTACGGCTTGACGACCACCGGCCAACCGACCTCGGCGGCGAACTCGGCGACCGCCCCGATCGTCTCGGGGCGGCACGAGCGGGCCACCGGCACACCCAGCTCGACGGCGCGGCGGTGCATGACGTTCTTGTCGCGGAAGGTCAGCGCCCCCTCCGGGTCGAGCCCGTCGATGCCGTGGTCCCGTCGGCAGTGCGCGGCGGTCAGCACGTCGCCCTCGAAGAGCGGGAAGACGCGCCGCACCGGGTGCTCGGCGACGATCGTCGCGACGACCGAACGGACGGCCTCGCGGTCGTCGAGGTCGGCGTGGTAGCAGGGCAGACCGGCGGTGTCGGCGGACGGCTGCCCGCTCGGCAGCAGCGCGACGGTCGCCACGCCCCGCTCGGCGGCGGCGGCGACCACGGCGCGGAACTGGGCGGCGTACCGACCGGCCGCCGGGCGGTAGATCACCAGGATCGCGTCGTTCATCGACGGCTCCGACCGTTGCTGCCCGCCGGGCTCAGCGGGTCCGCGGTACGCAGGACGGCGCTTGTCGCGTCGCGGTCGAGCACCGCCTCCTGCCGTGGGCCGGCGGACATCTCGGCGAGGACGCCGCCGAGGCGGGCCAGCGCGTCCACCACCTCCGCCCGTCCGCCGGGGTGGGCCGACTCGACGGTGAGCAGCAACGCGTGCGGGCCCAGGTCGGTGCGGACCAGGTGACCCTGCCGCCAGTTCCAGCGCCGCGAGTGGGCCCGCCCGTCGGCGTCGGCGTACACGACCTCACCGGGCTCGGGATGCTCGGGCGCGTCGGGAACGCCCAGCGGCAGGTACGTCTCGGTGCCGTCGGCCGGCCGCACCACGAGGTCGGTGAGGCCGTCGACGGCGCACGACGCCACCGGCAGCGCCGCGCCGAGCGAAACGGCGTTGCAGAGGTCGACCAGGGCGTTGATCCGGGGCAGCCGGTCACCCTTGGCCACCCGGCGGATGATCGATTCGGCGGCGCAGGGGAACCGGTTCGGGTTCACCCCCACCGCCCGGTACGCCTCGCGCCAGGCCGCGATGCCCGGCAGGTCGGCCACGCCGGCCTTGTCCAGGCCGGCGCCGTGCAGCGCGTCCTCGGCGGCGGTCAGCAACGCCGACACGGCGGGAGGCGCCGGTACGACCTCGACCAGGGCCACGGCGAGCACGCCGAGCACGTAGTCCGGCACCGCGGTCAACACCCGGTCGTCGATGCGGACGGTGAGAGTGGCCGCACCGTCGCTGAGCTGGGTCATCGTGATCCTCGTGAGAGTCGGGTCCGATTGTCCGCCCGACCGTACGCAGCGGGACGACCACCGCTTGTGGCCAATCCGGGGTGATCCGGTGAGGCCAATCCGGGTGGCCGTTGCGCGCTCGTCGACGCGTGGCGCAGGAAGTTGTCGAACAACCGCAGGCCGGCTTCGGTGAGCACGCTCTCCGGGTGGAACTGCACCCCCTGCACCGCGAGCGTGTGGTGTCGTACCCCCATCACGTAGCCGTCGTCGGACGACCGGGCGGTCACCCGCAGGGCCGGGGGCACCGGGTCCGCGACGATCAGCGAGTGGTAGCGGGTGACGGTGAGCGGCGCGGGCGTGCCCTCGAAGACGCCCCGGCCGTCGTGGGTGACCACGCTGGTCTTGCCGTGCATCAGGTGCCGGGCGACCGCGACCGTCCCGCCGTAGGCGAGGCCGATCGCCTGGTGGCCGAGGCAGACCCCGAGCAGCGGAACCCGACCGGCGAAGGCGTGCACCAGCTCCACGTGCCCGGACTCGGCGGGGTGGCCGGGGCCGGGGCCGAGCACCACCGCGTCGGGCCGCAGGGCCACGAGTTGGTCGGTGGTCGCCGCCCGGGAGCGGACCACCACGGTCCGTGCGCCGAGGGTCCGCAGGTACTGGTCGATGATGTGGGTGAAACTGTCGTACGCGTCGACGAGCAGGACCTTCACGGCAGCAGCTCCCTACCGGTGAGCGCCCAGTAGGTGGCGCTCATCTTGGCCAGCGTCTCGCGCCACTCGTCGCCGGGGGTGGAGTCGGCCACGACCCCGGCCGACGCCTGGGTCCGGTAGTGCCGGCCGTCGTGCACGGCGGTCCGGATGCAGAGGGCGAGCACCGCGTACCCACGGACGTCGACCAGCCCGACCGCGCCGGCGTAGACGCCCCGGGGCTCGTCCTCCAGACCGTCGATGATCTCCATGGCCCGCAGCTTCGGGGCGCCGGTCATGGTGCCGGCCGGGAAGGTCGCGCAGATCGCCGCCCACACGTCGGCGTCGTCGGCGAGCTGGCCCGAGACGGTCGAGACCAGGTGGTGCACGTACGCGAACGGCTCGACGTCGAACATGCTGTCGACGCTGAGCGTCCCCGGCACGCATACCCGGCCGATGTCGTTGCGGCACAGGTCGACGAGCATGACGTGCTCGGCCCGTTCCTTCTCGCTCGTGGTCAGCTCGACCACCCGCCGTCGGTCGGTTTCGGGGTCGGCGGCGCGGGGGGCCGTTCCGGCGATCGGACGCATCGAGAGCCGCCCGTCCTCGATGCGCAGGAACAGCTCCGGGCTCGCCCCGATGACGGTCCGGCCGGCCCAGGGGGTGAGGTACATGTACGGCGACGGGTTGCGGTGACGCAGCCGCCGGTAGACCTCCAGCGGTGTCAGCGTCGTCTCCACGTCGATCCGGTGGCCGATCTGAATCTGGTAGCTGTTCCCGACCTCGATGTGCCGCAGGCACTGCTTCACCCGGGCGGCGAACGTCTCCTCGTCGACGGTGTCCCGGACCAGACGCGGCGGCGGGGCGTCCGGCACGTGCGGGTGCGGGGCGGTCGGTAGCACGGGCAGCTCGGGCAGACGGGCGGTGTCGTCCGGGGGCAGGTGCGGGCCGTTGGCGTCGAGCCGGCGGACCGTGCCGGCGCGCAGATCCCACCAGACTGTGCGCCGGAACAGCGCGAGCGTGCAACGGGGAACGTCGTCGACCACCCGCTCGGTCCCGAGTTCGTCCATGTCCCGCGCGGCCTCGTACGCCAGGGTGGTGAGGAAACCGAAGGCGAAGGTGTCGGTGGGGACGGTCGTGCGCACGGCGAACGCGCGCTGTGCCGCCCGGACGGCGGCCCACACCTCGGTCGGGCCGGCGACGGGCCAGACCCGCGCCGTGGCGACCCGTCGACCCGGCTCGCCCAGGACGGCGGTGAACACGGCGGCCAGGGCGTCACCCAGCGGACCGTCGGCGGTCAGCTCGAGGCGGTCGGCGATGAGTCGCACCTCGGCGAGAAGACCCCAGCCGACGGCTGCGGCATATCGGTCCCGAACAGGACCGTCCAGGCTTTCGAACAGATACAGGTCGTCGTGGGAAAGACTGTCGGCGAGTGCCGTGTAGAGCGACAACGGATCGATCGACGGCAGTGTGACAGATGTCACTTCCACCGGAATTGAGTCCATCAATGCGGTACGTGTATCGGTCGACGAATGTGCTCGGATCGACCAGGCGGCGCGTTCGGTTGACAATAGGGACACTTGCGGAACCCCCTCTGAACAGCCCGATTCCGCACCACCGTTGGCGCTGGTCCCGCCGACGACGCGGCAGGTCGGACCCTTCCCCCAGGCGAAAGGACTTCGCACGACCACCCCGGTGCCGGCGGCGGAGCGTCCGCATTGGACACGCTCGGAACATACGCCCTGATTCGCCGGCCACCGGGCGGTTGCGCACCCGACCAACACTTTCCACAGGCACGGCTCACGCTGTCCATACCACTTCGACGATCTCGGAGCGGACCACTTGACCCTTAATCTAAGCCTGTCAATAGATGGCCAATCGCGTGGAACGCTCGCAGTGCAGCTCCGTAACGCATTCCGCACGCAGATCGAGGAGGGCGCGCTGCGCCCCGGCACCCGGGTGCCGTCGAGCCGGCAGCTCGCCGCCGACCTCGGCGTGTCCCGCAGTGTGGTCGTCGAGGCGTACGAGCAACTCTGCGCCGAGGGGTACCTCGTCTCCCAGCACGGCTCGGGCACCTCCGTGGCGGCGGCGGCACGCGCCGACGTCGCCTCGGCGCTCACCCCGGACGACCACGCGCCCGCCCCGGCGGTCTGCGACCTGCGCACCGGCAGCGCGCACGACTCGACGTTCCCCCGCCAGGACTGGATCCGGGCGGTCAGCGCGGTGGTCACCTCGGCCGGCCGTCGCGAGCTGGGCTACGCCCCGCCGTCCGGGCTGCCGGTCGTGCGGCACACCCTCGCCGGCTACCTGGGCCGGGTGCGTGGGGTACGGACCCGGCCGGAGCGCCTCATGGTCACGTCCGGCTTCGCGCAGGGGCTCGCGCTGCTCTGCCGCGTGCTGCGCGACCGTGGCCACGACACGCTCGGGGTGGAGGATCCGGGGCACCCGGGCGAGTGGGAGTTCGTCGCCGAGGCCGGCCTGCGTCCGGTGGGCATCGGTGTGGACTCCGACGGCATCCGGGTGGACGCGCTGGACGCAAGCGGCGTCCGGGCCGTGCTGGTCACCCCGGCCAGCCAGTTCCCGACCGGGGTCACGCTCACCGCACGACGCCGGGCACAGCTCGTGGCCTGGGCGAAGAAGGTCGACGGCTACGTCATCGAGGACGACTTCGACGCCGCCCTCGTCGCCCCGGCGCACCGGTTGCCGGCGGTGCAGAGCCTGGCACCCGACCGGGTGGTCTACGCCGGCAGCGCCAGCAAGGTCCTCACACCGGCGCTGCGCCTCGGCTGGCTGGCCATCCCCGCCGACCTGACCGCGCCGGTCGAGCGGATCCGGGCCAGCTGGGACATCGGCTGCTCCGGCCTGGAACAGCTCGCCTTCGCCCGGCTGATCGACACCGGCGCCTTCGACCGGCACCTGCGCCGACTCGCCGCGGACGTGCAGAAGCGCCGGCAGGCGGTCCGCGACTTCGTCGCCGGACACCTGCCCGACGTCACCCTCCTCGGCGCGAACGGCGGGCTCCAGGCGTACCTGCTGCTGCCGGCCCGGTGCGCGGAGGAGTCCGTAGTGCACGCGGCCCGGCGTCGCTCGGTGCTGGTCCGCGGTGGCCGTTTCTACGCCCTACGGCCGGACGACCGTCCGCCGGCGCTGGTGCTCGGCTACGCCGGGGTACGCGGCCCGGAACTGGGGCGTGGCCTGGCCGGGATAGCCGCGGCGTACCGCGAGACGACCGGTCGCGGTTGATCGGCCGCCGCCGTCGAGCCGTCGGCGTACGCGGTCAGGTGGCCCGGACCGCCTCGATGATCGTCTCGGCGACCTCGCTCGCGGCCTGCGGGGCCGCCGCCATCGCGTGCGAACCGCCCGCCACCTCGCGTTGGCCGCGCGGGGCGGCCCGCTCGGCCATGAAGCGGTGTACGGCGACCGGGATGTTCTTGTCGGCGTCACCGAACACGAACCAGCTCGGCAGGGACCGCCAGGCGGGTTCTCCGGTGAGCCCGTCACTCAGGGCCTGCTCGGTGATCGGCCGTTGAGTGCGGGCCATCAGCGCGGCGAGGTCGTCCGACACGTCGGCGCAGAACTGGGCGTGGTAGGCGTCCTGACCGATCGCCACCTCGTTGCCGCCGGTCGTCACCGGGTACTGCACCAGGGTGTCGGCGAGCGTGCTGCCGGGGAACTGTCCCGACAGCGACAGCGCCGACTCGCCGGTGTCCGGAGCGAACGCGTTGACGTAGACGAGGGCCCGCACCGACGTGTCGCCCGCCGCGGCCTGCGTGATCACCATGCCGCCGTACGAGTGGCCGACGAGCACGACTGGGCCGCCGATCCCCCGTACCACGTCCCGTACGTACGCGGCGTCGCCCGCGACGCCGCGTAGCGGGTTGGCGGCAGCCACGACGTTGTACGCGTCGCCCAGCCGCTCGATCACGGCGTTCCAGCTCGACGACTCGGCGAACGCGCCGTGCACCAGAACGACGGTGGGGTCCGCATCGGGCATGACAGGCGCTCCCTCGCTCGTGACGCTGGTCCTCGACCGGCCGCGCCGGTGCGCCTGAGTACCCGTCAGGCGACGGTGAAACCTCCGTTCCGACCGACCGCGTCACCCGCCGTCGCGGGAGGGTGGTCGGGTGCTGCGCGCTAGCCCGGGAACTACCGGAAGACCTTGACACTCGTCGATGTTAGCGCCAACACTGAGGCCGTTACCTGGGCGCAACACACCCGTCACACGTTCCTGCCCACGGGCGTTCGCGCCCTCGACGTGCCGCAGGTTGGCCGCCGGGAGCCGCGTCGACCAGCGCGGTACCCACAGCTCACGGAGGACAGATGTCGCTGCCACTCGACCGCGGGACCGCCGGTCCCGTCGTCCGCCGTCACCGACGGTCGGTCCTGGCCGCGATGCTGGTCATGCTCGCCGTGTCCGCCGGACTGCCCGGGGCGGGGCCGGCGCAGGCCGCGCCCGCCGTGAACTACACCAACCCGCTGGTCAACCAGCGGGCCGACCCGCACATCTTCCGGCACACCGACGGCTACTACTACCTGACCGCGACCGTGCCGCAGTACGACCGGATCGTCCTGCGCCGCGCGACCACGCTGCCGGGGCTGGCGACGGCGGCGGAGACCACGATCTGGAACCGGCACACCAGCGGAGAGATGGGCGCCCACATCTGGGCCCCGGAGATCCACTTCATCAACAACCGCTGGTACGTCTACTTCGCCGCCGGCCGGGCCGACGACGTGTGGCGCATCCGGATGTACGTGCTGGAGACCGCCAACGCGAACCCGCTCACCGGAGGGTGGACCGAACGCGGCCGCATCACGACGCCCTGGGACACCTTCAGCCTGGACGCCTCGACCTTCGTGGCCAACGGGGTGCGCTACCTGACCTGGGCGCAGCAGGAGCCCGGTATCTCCACCAACTCGAACGTCTACCTCGCCCGGATGGGCGCCAACCCGTGGCAGATCACGGGCACCGTGACCCGGCTCGTCGTGCCGACGTACGCCTGGGAGACCCGCGGGTACCGGGTCGCCGAGGGACCGGCGGTCATCCAGCGCAACGGCCGCCTCTTCCTGACCTACTCGGCCAGCGCCACCGACGCCAACTACTGCCTCGGGATGCTCAGCGCCTCCACCACCGCGAACCTGCTCGACGCGGCCTCCTGGAGCAAGAGCCCGAACCCGGTCTTCGCCACCAGCGCGGCCACCGGCCAGTACGGCCCCGGCCACAACTCGTTCACCGTCTCCGAGGACGGGCAGAGCGACATCCTGGTCTACCACGACCGGAACTACCGCGACATCAGCGGCGACCCCCTCAACGATCCGAACCGGCGGACCCGCCTCCAGAAGCTGTACTGGAACGCCGACGGCACCCCCAACTTCGGCATCCCCGTGCCCGACGGGGCAACCCCGGTCCGGCTGCGGTCGCACGACCTGACAACCAGCTACGTCCGGCACTACGACTACCGGGCACGAGTCGAGCCGAACGTGACCAACCTGGCCGACTCCCAGTTCCGCATCGTGAACGGCCTGGCCGGCGGCGGGAGCGTGTCCTTGGAGTCGACCAACTTCCCGGGCTACTACCTGCGCCACTACGGATTCGCCCTGTCCATCGCAGCCAACGACGGGTCGTCGGTCTTCGCCAGCGACGCGAGTTTCCAACGCCGGCCCGGCCTGGCCGACAGCGCCGGTGTCTCGCTGGAGTCACAGAACTACCCGGGCCGCTACGTGCGCCACCGCGACGGTCTGCTCTACCTGGAGGCGGTCGGCACGAGCGCCGAGCGAAGCTCCGCCACCTTCCACCTGGAATAGCCCCGGCGGGCGGGCCGCGCCGCGCCCGCACGCGCCCCCGACACCGTCGGCCGGTCCGCGCGACCCGTCGACGCCGATTGGAGCACCGATGAACCGGCGTCCCACCATCGCCATCCTGGCCGGACTCTGCCTCGCGGTCAGCGCGGCACCCGTTCCCGCCGCCGCCCGAGGATCGGCGACCGCCCAGGCAGGCGCGTACGCCCGGCTCGCCGGCCCGCCCGGCACGCCGCCCGGCGCCTGCCCGACGGGGGCCAGCTACGGCTCGCCACTGCCGGCGAGCTCCGTGACGGCGCCCCGCATCCAGGGCGGCTTCTCGTTCCTCGAAGGGCCCGTCTGGGTCGCCGACGGCGGCTACCTGCTCTTCTCCGACATGGCCGCCGGCGCCGGGCCGTACAACGTGCAGCCGTCCACGATCCGCAGGTTCACGCCGCCGTCGACGTTCGACACGTTCATCTCGAACGCCGGTAGCAACGGCATCGCGCTCAGCGCCGACGGCCAGCAGCTCGTGGCGGCCACCCACGACCAGCGCAACGTGTCCGCGTACCGGCTGAGCGACCGGGCCCGCAGCACCGTCGCGGCGAACTACCAGGGTCGGGCCTTCAACTCGCCGAACGACGTCGCGGTCCGCTCGGACGGCGTCACCTACTTCACCGACCCCAACTTCCAGCGCGGCAACCGCCCGGACCAGATGAACGGGCGCACCAGCGTCTTCCGCGTCGTCAACGGGCAGGTGTCGCTGGTGGACGACCAACTGCGTCAGCCCAACGGCATCTCGCTGTCGCCGGACGGGAGCACGCTCTACGTCGGCGCCTACTCCGAGAACAAGATCTACAAGTACACCGTCCAGCCCGATGGCAGCACCGGCGCGCGGAGCGTCTTCGTGAACTACATCGGAGGCCCGGACGGCGGCACGATCGACTGCGCCGGCAACGTGTACTGGACCTCGGGCGGGGACTCGCTCGTCCACGTCTACTCCCCCACGGGCGTCCAGTTGGGCACGATCCGGTCCGGCTTCACCGGCACGACCAACGTCGCCTTCGGCGGCTCCGACCGGCAGACCCTGTTCATCACCTCGGGTCCACGGAACGACTCCGGCCTCTACAGCGTCCGGCTCAACGTTCCGGGCTACCCGTACTGAGGTAGGTGGTGCCGCGACGACAAGGACCGGCACGACCCGGGTGGGCCGTGGGAGGAATCCCCCGTTGTGCTCCTCGCGGAGCGGATTCCTCCCCGCTTACCCCCCCAGGTTCGGCCCGGACCGGCCCGATCGGACCCGTCGCGCAACAAGCGTTGAGCACAACGGGTTCACGCTCAACGGGTGTTGCTCCGAACAGGAGCGAGCTTACGCTCACGTTCCGTGCGCGTGTCAACGTCTGTTTCGCGGCGGGGCACATCTGCGACACTGTCGTTCAGGTCGCCGGAGGGTGAAGAGCATGGTGGACGGTCGGCGCGCGGAGCGGGAGTTGCCGCCCCTCGACACGTTGGCAGCACGGCTGGAGTACCTGTTCGACAAGATCCGTCCCACGCCTGACGAGCTCGGCGACGCCGACGAGCCCGGTCGCAGGTACACCAATCGGGAGATCGCCGACAAGATCAACGAAGCGGCGGCCGAGACGGGCGTGACGATCAGCGCCGCCTACATCGGCGAGCTGCGTCGTGGCGTGGCGAGCGATCCCCGCACCTCGCACGTACGCGCCCTGGCCGCCGCCTTCGGCGTCAACTCGGGCTACTTTGTCGACGACGCGGCGGCACGACGTATCCAGGACCAGATCACGTTGCTCAGCGAACTTCGGCGGATGGACGTCAAGCGGGTGGCGCTGCGGCAGGTGCTCGCCGACAACGGCCTCTCCGCGACCGACATGCGGCTCATCGAACAGATGGTGGCCCGGCTACGGGCCGTGGCAGAGGGCACCGGCACGACCGCGTCCGACGATCGTCGGTAGCGGGTGGCCGTGCAGATCCTGCGGTGGGAGCACACCGACGAGTGGGGGAACACGGACGTGAGGTTGCATCGTCTACGCCGACGCTGCGAACGCATCGTCGACGAGCTGGAGATGCCGGACCCCTTCGACGTCCGGAGGCTGTGCGACGTCCTCGGTGAGCGGCGCGGCCGGCCCATCCACCTGGTGCCGATCGCGCTGCCGGCGCAGACGGTGTGCGGGATGTGCGTGCCGACGAACGACTTCGACGCGATCTTCTACGAGCAGGACACCTCGCCGCTGCACCAACTGCTGATCATCGGCCACGAGCTGGGTCACCTGCTCGCCGGGCACCAGGCGACCGAGGTGCTGGACGCGGACGCGTCCCGGCTGCTGCTGCCCGACCTCGACCCGCAACTCGTGCGGCGCAGTCTCGGCCGCAGCAGCTACGCCGCGGCCGAGGAGCGCGAGGCCGAGATGATCGGCTCGCTGCTGCTGCGGCGGGTCCGCAGCGGGCGCGGCGCGGCGGACGAGGCGCCTGTCGACGGGAAGGACGCCGAGTTGTACGGCCGGCTGCGACACTCCCTCGAGCACCCCCACTGGTAGCGCGGGAATGGACACCGTCCTCTACACCGTGTGCGCGGCATCCGGCTGGGTCGCGTTCGTGTACATGGTGCGGTTGCAGCGCCGGCATCCGAGTCGGGCCCGCCGCGCGATCTGCGCGGGCCTCGGTGCGTTCGCCGCCGGGATCACGGTCGCCATCCCGCCCGTCGCGAGCGCGATCGACGAGGTGTCGGGCCTGCCCAACCTCGCCAAGGTGATGGCGCACGCCGGCGCCCTGACCATCTCGGCGAACGCCGAGATCATGCTGCTGCACTTCGCGCTGCCCCCGGCGACGGCCGCCGTCCGCGCCCGCCGCTGGGTCTGGGTCACCGCATGCGCGTTCCTCGTCATGTTCGGTCTGTTCGCCGTCACCCTCACGTACGACGAGCCGGTGCGCCTGACCGTCGAGTACGCGACCGACCCCGTCGTCACCGCCTACCTGCTGATCTTCCTGCTGCTCGGGTTCTTCGCGTACTGCTTCGACATCACCCGGCTGTGCTGGGGCTTCGCGAAGATCTGCGGACGCCCTTGGCTGCGCCGCGGCCTGCGCATCACGGCCGTGGGCGCCGCCGTCGCGCTGCTCTACAGCACCAACAAGATCGTCTACCTCGTCGCCTACTGGGCCGGCTACCGGCCGACCGGCGAGCGGCAGATCGCGGCGGTGCTGGTGACCATCGGCGCGTTGCTCATCACGATCGGCCTCACCATGCCGGCGTGGGGTCCGACCCTCAAGATCGGCCAACGGTGGGAGGACTTCCACTCCTACCGGCGGCTCGAACCGCTCTGGCGGGACCTCGTCGCGGCCCTTCCCGAGCTGGAACTCGACCCCACCCTGCGCCGCCGGTTCGCGGCCCTGCGCGACAGCGACTACGCGCTCACCCGCCGGGTTGCCGAGATCCGCGACGGCCGCCTGGCGCTGCGCCCGTACACCGATAGCGGGGTGACCGCCCTGGCCGAGCGGTTCGCCGAACGGTCCGGCCTCGGCGCCACCGAGCGGCAGGCGGCGATCGAGGCCGCCCACCTGGCCTGCGCGCTGCGGCGGCATCGGGCCGGCCAGGTGGCCGCGGCCCCGCAGCCCGCCGACGAGCTGCACCGGCCGGACGGTGGCTATGCCGGCGAGGTGGCGTGGCTGACGCTCGTCACCGACGCCTACGCCCGATCACCCGTGGTGGCCCGGACGCTCGACGCCGCCAGCCCGCGCCCGACGGTAGGAGACGCACGCCGATGAGGGGTCGCTACGACAACCTGGAGCGGATCCGCACGCTGGACCCGCAGCGCCACTACCTGGACATCTATCAGACGATGCTGCGATACGAGTTCCCGTGGGACCTGAAGCTGGGCCTCAACCTGGCGTTCAACAGGTCCTTCTCGGTGCCGGCCATCGCCGCCGTACACACCACCACCGGCGAGCTGACCGAGCGCACCCAGAAGCGCATCGACGACACCGGCCTGCTGATGTACGAGATGGTCCTCAACGGCTTCGACCAGCCCCGGGGCCGGGACGCGCTCCGGCGGGTCAACCAGATCCACCGTCCGTACGACATCGACAACGACGACTTCCGCTACGTCCTGGGCTGCCTCGTGGTGATTCCGATTCGGTGGCTGCGCGCCTACGGCTGGCGTCCGCCCTGCTGCCACGAGCGGCAGGCCACCTACCTGTTCTACCGACAGCTCGGCGTCCGGATGGGCATCACCGACATCCCCGGGTCGTTCGAGGAGTTCGAGACCTGGTTCGACGCCCACGACGCCGCCCACCTGCTGCCCAACGACGACGCGGCGGCCATCGAGCGGGCCACCCGGATGCTGATGCTCGCCCGCCTCCCCCGCACGCTCGCGCCACTGGGGAACGCGCTGGTCAGTGCCATGTACGACGAGCCGCTGCGGCGCGCGACACGGGTCGACACACCGCCGTGGCCGGTCCGGGCCGGGCTGCGCCTCGCGTTGCGGACACGCGCGCGGTGGCAGCGGTGGTTCGGGGCGCCCCGGGCCACGCCGCTGTTCGCCGACGGCATCAGTGCTCGGACCTACCCCCAGGGGTACGAGATCAGCCAGCTCGGCCCGCGCTGATCAGCGGCGGGTCGGCGCCGAGGCCGCCACGCTCGGGAACGGCTTGACGTGGCGGCCACCGTAACGGATGGTCGGATATCGGCAACCTTCTATGATTCGAGGAGGACCGATGAAGGCAATCGCCACCACCGCCGCAGCCCTGCTGCTCCTGGTCACAGGCGGCGCGTCCGCCGCCCGAGGCGCATCCGGCGCACCACCGGCACCCGCCGCGCCCTGTGCCGGGCAGGTGCACCCCAACCCGTCGTTCGAGCGCGGCGCCGACGGCTGGACGGTCGGCCCGCGCATGGTCGTGCTCGGCGACGAGACCCGGCCGGCGCACACCGGTCACGCGTACGCCACCTTCGCCGGCCTGGACGTGACGCGTAGCGACCTGCTGCGCACGACCGTCACCGTGCCGGCCAACTGCAACCTGACGGTCCGTTTCTGGGTCCGCACCATCACGACGGAGACCACCCGCGGTGACTACCTGAACGTCGGGCTGGCGGTCACCGGCATTCCGCCGAAGACGAGGTTCTCGCTGGCCTTCGACGGCGGGGCGCAGTGGCGGGAGTACGGCATGTCGAGCGGGACGGCGGCGGTCGAGCGCACCGCGACGGCGAGTTTCCTGAGCAGCGAGACGGCCGGCAACGGCGTCACGGCCTTCGACGTCGACGACGTGACCTTCACCTTGAGCTGACGACACCGGGCGGGCGGTCGACTCGACCGCCCGCCTCCGCGTCGCCCACCCCCGCGCCGTCTTCGCGGCACGGCCAAGGCCGTCACGCCTCGAAGTCGCGACTGCCGGGCAACTCCCGCCCGACCGGCGGGGTGGGGACCTGTGGCGGGTGCCGCCGACTGCCCAGCGCGTCGAGGACCGCGACCAGGGTCAGCACCCCGGCCACCGCACACAGACCGACCATCGGCGGCCAGCGGGTCAACGCCGGCGTGACCAGCAGCAGGACCACGAATCCGATCGTCCGCGATCGGGAGAGCTGGCCAAACACCTCGTACTCCAGCCGCAACCGCGCGACGAGGAAGAGCGCCGGCCCGCCCACCACGAACAGCAGCCACATCGGCCGGGGCGCGCCGAACGGGTCGTCGATCACCAGTTCGTAGCTGACCGAGGTGAGGAGCACGCTGAGCAGGATGAGCAGGTGCGTCCGCTCCAACGCCGTACCGAGGCGAGCGGGCTGACCCGCCCCACCCAGCGCCTCGGTCAGCAGCAGACCGGCGCGGTGGAAGTAGATCCGCCAGATCAGCGCGCTGGTGACGAACGCGACCGTGAAGGCGGCCGCTCGACCCGCGGAGTAGTCCTGGCCGCTGAACACCACGCCGATCACCAGGATCGACTCGCCGAGCGCGATGAGGAACATCTGCTGGTAGCGGTCGGCGAGATGCGTACCGGCGATCCGCCAGTGCGACACCGCCGCGGCGCCCAGGCGCGGCAGCGGCCACCCCAGGAACCAGGCGAGGTAGTCGACGCCGACGGCGATGGCCCAAAGCGGCAGGCGCAGTCGCTCCGGGCCGAGCGCGCCGACCAGCCAGATCGGCGCGCTCAGCGCAGCCCACGCGGAGAGCCGGAACGCGACCAGCCGCCGCGGATGGCCGCGCAGCGCGGCCGCGATCACCATCGGCCGGACCACCATCACCAGCAGGTACGCGACCGCGAACGGAAGCGCCCGCTCCTCCATCGCCCGGGGCAGGGTGACCGCCATGACCAGGCCGGCGAACATGGTGCCGACCACGACGGCCTGGATGATCGCGCTCTCCGGCTCGTAGCGGCTGGTGATCCAGGTGGTGTGCGACCAGACCAGCCAGAGCGCCAGGAACAGCAGCAGGGTACGACCGAGCCCGTTGACGAGTTCCCACCCCGTGTCGCCGTCCAGCTCGACGAAGCGCTGCGAGACCCGCGTGAGCGCCACCACGAAGGCGAGGTCGAAGAAGAGCTCCAGGAACGTGGCGCGGCCAGCGCTGTCCGGAGGGCGCAGGAGGTCCGCACCGCGTTTCCCCGACATCTACCCCCTCCGTCCGCCCTCGTCGCACCAACGAGCGGCCCGCCGAGGGGGATGTGCCGTCGAGGGTACGCGACAGGGTGGTTCAACGTGAATATCCCCTAACTTTGACAAATCCCCCTTAAGTTCGATGCGCAGGACGCGGCCGAACCGGGGAGAGACGTGGACAGCTATCCGGCGATCGAAGATCACGGACTCATTGGCGACCTGCAGACCGCCGCGCTGGTCACGTGCGACGGCACCGTCGACTGGTTCTGCGCGCCGCGCTTCGACTCGCCGAGCATCTTCGCCGCGCTGCTCGACAAGGACAAGGGCGGCTACTTCCGGATCGCGCCGCACGACGTGCGGTACGTGACCAAACAGCTCTACCTCCCCGGCACCCCCATCCTGATCACCCGGTTCATCAGCGCCGACGGGGTGGCCGAGGTCATGGACTTCATGCCGGTCACCGGTGAGCGGGCCACCGACGCGCACCGGCTGGTCCGCATCGTCACCATGGTCCGGGGCAGCATGCGCTTCCGGGTGGAGTGCCGACCCCGCTTCGACTTCGCCCGGGAGGAGCACCAACTGGAGCCCCACCCCAACGGCTACGTCTTTCGCAGCCGGTCCGCGACACTGACGTTCAACCCCGTCGACCCCATTCGGCGGCTGATCCGCGAACGCGGCGACGTCCGCCTCGAGGGCGGCGACCTCGTCGCGTACGGCACCCTGAACGAGGGCGACGTCGGCGGCGTGGTCCTGGAGACGGGCGGCACCGAACCGCGGATCTTCCCGCCGGAGGAGATCCAGGGCATGTTCGAGTGGACGCGGGACTACTGGCGGCGCTGGCTGGAACGCTCCAGCTACACCGGCCGCTGGCGGGAGATGGTCGAGCGCTCCGCCATCACGCTGAAACTCATGACGTACGCGCCGACCGGCGCGATGATCGCCGCGCCCACCGCCGCGCTGCCCGAGCTGGTCGGCGGCAGCCGCAACTGGGACTATCGCTACACCTGGGTACGCGACACGTCGTTCTCGGTGCACGCGCTGCTCGGCCTCGGCTTCACCGAGGAGGTCAGCCGCTACATGGACTGGCTGGACGAGCGCATCCGCACGGCCAGCGAGCACCAGGACCCACTGAAGATCATGTACCGGGTGGACGGCTCCTCCGACCTGCACGAGGAGGTGCTCGACCACCTGGAGGGCTACCGCGGCTCCCGGCCGGTGCGCATCGGCAACGGCGCCGCCGACCAGCTCCAGCTCGACATCCACGGCGAGGCGCTCTACGCCATGCACCTCGCCGACGAGCAGGGCATCCGGGTCTCACACCAGGTGTGGAAGAGCACCGTCCGGCTCGTCGACTGGCTCTGCCACAACTGGGACCAGCGCGACGCCGGTATCTGGGAGAGCCGGCACCACCCCCGTAACTACACGTTCGGGCGGGTGATGTCCTGGGTGGCGCTGGATCGGGCCATCCGCCTGGCCAACCGCACCGGCCGCCCCGGTGACCTGACCTGCTGGACCGAACAGCGCAACCGCATCTACAACCAGGTCATGGCCCGCGGGTACCACCCGGAACGCGGCAGTTTCGTGCAGGCGTACGACGAGAACGTGCTCGACGCCGCGCTGCTGGCCATGCCGGCGGTCGGATTCGTCACGCCGAGCGACCCGCTGTGGCTGTCCACCCTGAACGCGATCGAACGCGAACTCGTCTCCGACAGCCTCGTCCACCGGTACGACCCGGTCCACTCCCCCGACGGACTGCCGGGCCACGAGGGCACCTTCAACATGTGCACCTTCTGGTACGTCGAGGCGCTGGCCCGGTCCGGCCGCCTCGACGACGCCCGACTCACGTTCGAGAAGATGTTCACGTTCAGCAACCACCTCGGCCTCTACGCCGAGGAGATCGCCGCGACCGGTGAGCAGATCGGCAACTACCCGCAGGCCTTCAGCCACCTGTCGCTGATCAACACGGCGCTGACCCTCAACAGCCTGCTCGACGCCGAGGCCGACGCCCACCGCCGCCGCTAGGCCCTGTTTCATAAGAACTGGCCGGCCGCCCTTATGAAACAGGGCCTAGTGTCACGGGATTGCCGGACGGGTGCTCAGGCGGTCTCCGCGGCGTCCGCCATCCGGCCGGTCCCGTGGCGGGACGAGATCGCCGTGGCTACCCGGACGAAAGCGGCGACCGCGAGCGAGTGCGAGTTCTGCGGCCACGCCACCGAGAAGGCGGCCTCCGGCGCGTCGTCGACCGGACGCCAGGTGAGCTGCGGCCGGGCGTTGCGCTCGGCGAGCGAGACCGGCAGCAGGGCGAGCATCCGCCCGAGTTCGATCTGGCGCAGCATCTGCACCATGTCGCCGAACGGCGGCACCTGCTCGCCGTGTCGTACGTAGACGTGAGCGCCGGGAACAGTCCGTTGATGCCCGGCCTCGATGTCGGCCATCCGCAGCCGGGGCCGTCCGGCGAGCGGATGCCCGGCCGGTAGCGCCAGCACCTGCGGCTCGCACAGCAGCGGCTCGACGTCCAGACCGTCGGCGTCGAACGGCTCGATGACGATCGCCACGTCGGCCTCGCCCGCGCGCAGCAGGGCCGGCTGCTCGCGCCAGCCGGTGAACACGACCTCGATCGGCACGGCGGCGTGCTCCGCCTGGTACGCCGCGAGCACGTCCTCGAGCAGGCCGCCCTCGACGTCGGCCTTCACCGCGACCACCAGCTTGCCTCCGGGCACACCCGCGGCTCGCCGGGCGCGTCGGGTGCCGGCGTCGAGCGCGACGAGCGCTGCCCGCGCGTCGGCGAGAAGCACCGCGCCCACCTCGGTGAGCGCGACGCTTCGGGTGGTGCGGTCGAGGAGGCGGACACCGAGGTCCGCCTCGAGCCCGGAGATCGCGCGCGACAGGGCCGGTGCGGCGATGCCGAGCCGCTCGGCGGCCCGGCTGAAGTTGAGCTCCTCGGCGACGGCCACGAAGTAACGCAGCGGCCGGGACTCCACGGGATTCATACCCTCAGGATAATAATGCCGCCCGAACTGGTCCTTCTCGCCCGCGATCGCCCGCGCGACGATGGGAACCATGATCGTCATCACGACACCCACGGGCACGATCGGCGCCGCTGTCGCCGAGTCCCTGCGCGCCGCCGACGCACCGCTGCGCCTGATCGCCCGCGACCCCTCGCGTCTGCCCGAGACCCTTCGCGAGCACGCCGACGTCATCGTCGGCTCCCACGCCGACCCCGCCGTGCTCACGACCGCGCTGACCGACGCCACGGCGCTCTTCGTGCTCGTACCACCGGACTTCGGCGCCCCGGACGTCACCGAGCACTACCTCGGCTTCGCGCGCCCCATCGCGGAGGCGGTACGTGCGCACGCCGTACCCCGCGTCGTGGCCGTCTCCTCGCTCGGCCGCGGCTTCCACGGCCCGGCCGGGCTGCTCTCGGCGGCCTGGGCGATGGACGACACGCTGGAGTCCAGCGGCGCGGCCTACCGTTCGCTGCAGGCGGCGTTCTTCATGGAGAACCTGCTGCACCAGGTCGACCTCATCAGGAGCCAGGGGATGTTCGTGCTCACCGCCGACCCCGACGCGCCGCTCGCGGCGGTAGCCACCACCGACATCGCCGGCGGGGCCGCCGACCTGCTCACCGACACCACCTGGACCGGCCAGAAAGATGTGCCCGTGCGCGAACCCGTCGACCACACCCCGTGCGAGATGGCGCAGATCATCTCCGAGACCCTGGGCCGGCCGGTCACCTACCAGCAGGCCACCCTCGCCGACTACCGCGCCCGGTACGCGGCCTCCGGAGCGAGCCCGGCGGTCGTGGACGCCATGATCGAGATGGCCGAGGCGCAGACGGCGGGCGTCTACCCACCCGCCCGCGACGGAGGCCTGGGGACGACCTTCCGCCAGTGGTGCGAATCGGTGCTCGCCCCATCCGTCGGCTGACCGGCACCGGCACCACGTCCTGGCACACCGAGGTCATCTGCCGGGCGTTCGGCGCCGGCACCGGCGACTCGCTTCCCTTGCTCACGATGCTCGAATCGCTGGACGAGGGCTGGCGACCAAACTGCGGCGGATCCGGGTGGATAGACTTTCGGGCGCTTCCAGACCATGTCCGTTCGAACTGGGACGCGTCCTCAACGATCATGAAACGCGAGGGGAATGGCCAGCAACGGGGTCGTCTTGCTCTCGGGCCCTCCGTGCTCGGGCAAGACCACGGCAGGGGCGGTCCTGGCCGCCGAGCGGTCCTTCTCGGGTCACGGTCGGATCCACCTGCAGGTCGACACCCTCTTCGACCTCCTGTTCCCTGGATCCGATCGAAATCGTGACGATCGCCTGCGCGCCTACGACGCCGCGCACCTCCTCGCCCGCATGTTTGTGGATCAGGAAGAGACGGTGGTCCTCGAGTGCACCTACGCTCGGCGTGACCAGCGCGCCAGTCTCCGGAGAGCGTTGGCCGGCTCCTCTGCATCGCTCTGGGTCGTCGAGTTCTTCGTGACGCCCGACGAGGCCGTGAGCCGATTCCGGGACCGTCATCAAGCCACGGATCTCGACGAAGCGCTCGTTCGCGAGCGGGCCGATGCGTTCCCGTACTTCGACGAGGCCCTCCGCCTGGAGTCATCCGCCGGGACCCCCGAGGAGCACGCCCAAAGCATCATCAGGTGGCTGCAACAGGGTCCTCGGCCGGTGGACCAGGAGGCGTGGACCCGGGCTGGAAGAGGCTGGACGCCCGCTCGTCGCGGCGTGCGTCGAAGTCCTCGGTAGGCCGAGGACTTCGATGTCCTAGAGCACGTCGAACTCGTTCCCCTCCGGGTCGGCCATCGTCACGTGGTCGGGCGTACCGTCTGGCGCGTCCACCCCGAGCACGGATCCGCCCGCGGCCACCAGTTTGCCGACCATCGCCTGGACGCGTGGCCACCGCACGTCGAACGGCTCGTGCCGGCCGCCGCCGGCCTGGATGTCGACGTGCATACGGTTCTTCACCACCTTCGGCTCGGGCACCTTCAGGAACGAGATGCTGGGCCGGGCGCCGTCCGGGTCCTTGATGAAGGCGCCGTCGTCCCACTCGTCCTGGGGAATGCCGAAGTGGGCGTGCCACGCCTCCCAGGTGGCGAACCCCTCCGGTGGGGAGGCCGGGACGTACCCCAGCGCGAGACACCAGAACGCGGCAAGCTCGCGCGGGCGGGCGCTGTCGACGGTCAGGGACCACTGCTCGGACATCACCTCACCGTAGAGGGTCGCTGTCGTACGTCGCCCGACCCACTGCTTTACTATGTTCCTAGTAAAGCAGTAAGGGGGCTACCGTGTTCGTCTTCCGGCTCGACACCCACTCCGGCGTGCCGCCGTACCTGCAACTCGTCCAGCAGGTCCGCCAGGCGGTGCTGCTGGGCTTCCTGCAACCCGGTGACCGCCTCCCGCTCATCCGCGAGGTGGTCGAGGACCTGGCGATCAATCCGAACACCGTCGCCAAGGCGTACCGGCAGATGGAGCAGGAGGACCTGGTCACCGGCCGGCCCGGCCAGGGCACGTTCGTCAACGCCCAGCAGTCGGCCGCGATGTCGGCATCGACGTACACGTCACTGCGACGCGGCCTGGCGACCTGGCTGCGCCGCGCCTACGCGGCCGGCCTCGACGAGCAGGCGGTCGACGCGCTCTTCACGTCCGTCCACCAGCAGACCAGGAATGAGGACGTGGCGTGACGGCGACGGAGTTCGCACTGCGCGCCGAGGGTGTGAGCAAGCGGTACCGCAAGGGCTGGGCGCTGCGCGACTGCACCCTGACCCTGCCGCCGGGCGGCGTGATCGCCCTGGTCGGGCCGAACGGCGCGGGCAAGACCACGCTGCTGCGCCTGGCCGTCGGGTTGCTGGCACCGACCACCGGCACGGTGGAAGTCCTCGGCCACGACGTCACCGCCAGCACCCCGCAGACCCTGTCCCGGGTCGGGTTCCTGGCCCAGGACCACCCGCTGTACAAGCGCTTCACCGTCGCCGAGATGCTCCGCTTCGGCCGGGCCTGCAACCTGCGGTTCGACCAGGGGCTGGCCGAGCGCCGGCTGGCGAAGCTGGGCATCCCGCTCGACCGCCGGGCCGGCACCCTCTCCGGCGGGCAGCAGGCCCAGGTCGCGTTGGCGCTGGCCCTGGCGAAGCGGCCGGACCTGCTCGTCCTCGACGAGCCGGTGGCCAGCCTCGACCCGCTGGCCCGGCACGAGTTTCTCCAGGTCCTCATGGGCGCGGTGGCCGAAGGCGGGGTGACCGTCCTGTTCTCCTCCCACGTCGTGCACGAACTGGAGCGGGTCTGCGACCACCTGGTCGTGCTCAACCAGGGTCGGGTCACGCTCACCGGTGACATCGACACCCTCCTCGCCGAGCACCGGCTGCTCGTCGGCCCGCGCACGGCCACCGACCTCGACCGGGCCGGCACCGTCGTGGAGGCGGTCCACAGCGACCGGCACACGACCCTGCTGGTACGCGACGGCGGGATACCGGTCGCGCCCGGGTGGCAGGCCCAGCCGGTCGCGTTGGAGGACCTGGTGCTGGCGTACCTGCGCCGGCCGTCCGAGCCGGTCGCCCCGGTCCCGTCGGAGGTGGCGGCATGACGTGGTTGATCTGGCGCCAGCACCGGACCGAGGTCTGCGTCCTGGGTCTGCTCGTCGGCCTGTTCGCCATCGTCCTGTTCGTGCTCGGGACGCAGGCCCACGACCTGTTCCCCGGCGGTCCCGCCCGGTGTGCGGGAGACGCCGGTGTCAACGATGCCTGCACGGCGTCCTTCCGCCGGCTCGACGAGGGGTACGGCAACGTCGAGAATCTCCTGGCGGCCTTCTATCTGGTCCCCGTCGTGATCGGCGCGTTCCTCGGCGCGCCGCTGCTCGCGCGTGAGCTGGAGGACGGCACCTGGCAGCTCGCCTGGACGCAGGCCGTGCCGCGGATGCGCTGGCTGGCGGCCAAGCTCGTGGCGCTGGCTGGCGTCACCGTCGCCCTCACCGGGATGTTCACGGCGGTGCTCACCTGGTTCCGTCAGCCGTTCGACGCGTGGGAAGGGCGGTTCCAGTACGACGCCTTCGACCTGGAGGGGCTTGTTCCGGTGGCGTACGCGCTGTTCGCGTTCGGCGTCGCCACCGCCGCCGGGGCGATCCTGCGGCGCAGCCTGCCCGCGTTCGGCGTCGCGCTCGGGGCGTTCCTCGCCGCCCGGATGACGGTGGCGTTGCTGGCCCGACCCGCGTACGCCACCCCGCTCACCACCATGGCGCCGGTCCCCGTCGGCGGCTCAAACGCGGGGCAACGGGCCGCGCCCGACTTCGCCGACTGGGTGGTCGAACGCGGCTACGCGGACGCCACCGGGCGCAGGCTCAGCTCGACCGAGTACCACGAACTGGAGGACGCCGCGAACCAGGCCGGCACCAACCTCAACCAGTTCCTGCACGCGCGGGGCATCCAGCAGTTCGGGGTCTACCACCCGGCGGAACGGTTCTGGACGTTCCAGCTCATCGAGGCCGCGCTGTTCGTCGCGGTCGCGGCGGTCCTGATCGGTGTGGTGGTGTGGCGGGTACGGCGTCGCACGATCTAGTGCCTGACCTCTTCATCGGCGACCATCGGTCAGGGGTGCGCACGGACCGTTGCTCCAGGAGATCATCTGCGGCACCATGATCGCGATGACTGAGCATCCGGACTGGCTGACCCGCTACGTGGCCGGGCAAGAAGATCGCGTGTGGCATGAGATTCGGCAGCTTGGCGCCCGCGTCCGTGAGCCAGCCTTCGCCCATGCGGCACAGGCGGTGTGCGACGAGATGGCCCGCCGGGCCCGGAGCAACATCGAAACCCTTGTCGCACGCCTACGCGAGCAGGGTTACCGATTCCACCAGAACGATGACCGCCAGACCCCGACGGAGCCGTACACGCCACCCGGCCCGAAGGCGGACGAGATCCTTCAGTGGCTGGAGAAGCGTCTCGGCCCACTGCCGATGACGCTGTCGTCATGGATCCGCATCGTGGGCGACGTGTGGTTGGTAGGAACGCACCCGCAATGGGCCAGCTCGGCTGCGGCCGATCCGCTCGTGCTGGAGGTGGCGGGGTCCCGCTACCCGAACAGCGACATCCTCGAGTACTACGCGGATGAGATCGAGGAGTGGGAGGACGACCAGGACGAACCATTCCTCCTGCCCGTCGCGCCCGACCACTACCACAAGGACAACGTCAGCGGCGGCGGTCCCTACGGCGTCGTCCTCCCCGACGCATCGGCCGACGCGCACTTCGTGGGCGAGGCCGGCATGCCCCTGGTGGACTACCTGAACTGGACCTTCCAGCACGGCGGCTTCCCCCGGCCCACCGGCGACGAAGCGCAGTGGGACGTCATCCACCAGCTCAGAGGCGGTCTACACCGACTCTGACGAGCACGAAGCGACTGGTGGCAAACGGGTACGGCGATCAGCTCTGTTGGTAGTTCACCGCGGCGAACCCACAGGGCTGGTGCAGGTGCAGGTAGTAAGCGCCCTCGCCGTACTCGTCCAAGTCCGCGCCGCCGACCAGACCCACGTAGTCCATCGGTTGACCGCACCCGGGGCAGTCCGCGTGCTCGGCGTCCTGGATCCAGTCGGGCCGCCCGCCCAGCGTCGAGCCGCCCTGATCCCAGGCACTCGCCTGGTAGGGGGTCGACCGTGCCGGGCCCAGAACCGGTGCCAGCGCCGGCGGGTCCTCCGGTTGAGCGTCACCGAGGTAGCTCGGGCGGGTGTTGCCGGTCCACCAGGTGCTGTCGCCGGCCGGGGTGACGTGGCTGTACAGGGTGGCGTAGCAGGCGCAGAACTGGCAGGTCTCGATCACCAGCCGGCCGGACCAGCCGGTGTGCATCATCGCGTCCCGGACAGCGGGTTCCGCCGTGTCGAGGTCAGCGGCGATCCACCGTGGCGAGGTACACCACGGGCAGGTGGGACCGTCCGTACGTTGCGGTATGTCGCGCATGACCCACTGGTACGCGGTCGTGCCGCAGAGATCCCGGCGGCTGCCGTCCGCGTCGACCGTCCAGCCGCCCTCGAGCGCGTAGCTCAGGACGCCGACGTGCAACTCGTCCGCACCGGCCGGCGGCCGCGTCGACCAGCGACGCATAGCGCTCTCGGCGAGCGGGTGCGTGGTATGCGCGAGGATGACGAGCAGATGGTTGAGCCGGTCCGGCGTGCGTCCGCCGTCGATCCGCTCGATGACCCGGCGCACCAGGTCGTCGCCCGCCGCCCGGTACACCCTCGCGGGCCACAGCACGTCGGCATCGAGCAGTGCGCCCAGGTACGGGGTCAGGCTCCGCGGGTCGGCGTCGGCGATCACGCACAGCTTCTCGATCGCGTCGTCGTCCTCGGCCGCAGCGCTCCTGATCAATTCTTCGATCACGAGGGCATGCTAGTCAGCGCACGCCGGAGCGGGACGCGGCACGGTGTTGATCGGATCATCACCACCTGTTGAATAGATGCTGACAAATCTTGGTGAGGCTTGACGGCATGGTCATCACCCATCGACGTCTCGTCGCCGCCACCCTCGTGGCCGCGCTCGCCCTGCTCGCCGCGTGGACACCGGCGCGCGGCGCCGGGCCGGCTCCAGCCGCCACCACCGCCGCCCCCAACATCATCTTCGTGCTCGTCGACGATCTCGCGTGGAACCTCGTGCCGTACCTGCCGCAGGTACGGCAACTACAGGACGAGGGCGCCACCTTCACCAACTACACGGTGACCGACTCGCTGTGCTGCCCGTCCCGCTCGTCGATCCTGACCGGCCAGTTCCCGCACGACACCGGCGTGTTCACCAACGGTGGCGCCGATGGTGGGTTCGCGGTCTTCAAGGACCGGGGCAACGAGAACCGGACCTTCGCGACCGTGCTCCAGGGCAAGGGCTACCGGACCGGGTTCATGGGCAAGTACCTCAACGGCTACCAGCCGGCGGACACGCAGGGCGGGTCGCAGCCGTACATCCCACCAGGCTGGTCGGAGTGGTACGGGGCGGGCAACGGGTACCCCGAGTACAACTACGACCTCAACGAGAACCACACCGTCGTCCACTACGGCAGTCAACCCGCCGACTATCTGACCAACGTGCTGTCCCGCAAGGGCAGGGACTTCATCCAGCGCGCGGCAGCCGCCAACACGCCGTTCCTGCTGGAGGTCTCCACCTTCGCCCCGCACAGCCCGTTCACCCCGGCCAACCAGGACCTCGACGACTTCCCCGGGCTCACCGCCCCGCGCACCGTGGCGTACGACCGGCTGCCCGCCAACCCGCCGTCCTGGCTGGCCGGCAACGGCCCACTTACCGCGCAGGAGAAGAGCAACCTGGACGCGAACTTCCGCAAACGCGCCCAGTCCGTCCAGGCCGTCGATCGGCTGATCGGCAACCTGCGCGCCCAGCTCACCAGCAGCGGCATCGCCGACGACACGTACGTCGTGTTCAGCTCGGACAACGGCTTCCACATGGGCGAGTACCGGTTGACCGGCGGTAAGCAGACCGCCTTCGACACCGATGTGCGGGTCCCGCTCGTGGTCGCCGGGCCCGGTGTCGTCCCCGGTTCGCAGCGTGCCGAGATCGTCCAGAACATCGACCTGGCGCCGACCTTCCAACGCATCGGCGGCGCGGACGTCGGCACGCACGTCGACGGGCGCAACCTGCTCCCCCTCGCCCAGGGCGAAGCGGCGCCGAACTGGCGTACCGGGGCGCTGATCGAGCACCGCGGCCCCAACCAGGCGGCCGACGACCCCGACGCCCAGGACCGGCGCAACGGCAGCCCCATCACCTACGAGGCGCTGCGGACGGCGACCTACACCTACGTCGAGTACTCGAACGGCGAGCGGGAGTACTACGACCGCACCACCGACCCCCACCAGCTCGACAACATCGCGGCCGGGCTCACGGCCACCCGCCGGGCCGCGCTGCACGACGCGCTTGAGGCGTACGTCGCCTGTCACAGCCACTCGGCGTGCTGGACGGCCGGACACGTGCCGGCCTGACCCGGCACCGCGCCGGTCCTGGCCTGCGGCGGCGCGCTGCCGCAGGCCAGGACCGCCGGCCTAGACGAGGTCGAAGGACTCCCACGGGCCAATCGCCGTGCGGTTCGCGATCAGCGCGCCGGCGCCGGCGTCCTCGGCGCAGACGTACCTGCCGTTCGCGGCGCTGCGGAAACTGACGCTGCCGTCCGGGTTCGTCACCTTCGTGAACGTCTCCCAGCCGCCGATCGCGTCGCGGTCGGCCACCAACGCCGCCGCGCCGGCCTCCTCCGCGCAGACGTACTTGCCGGTCCTGCTGGATCGAAGGGCCACCAGACCGCCACCGGCGTCGACGATGGTGAACGTCTCCGACGCCGAGGTCAGCGAGGCGACCAACGGCGAGCCTCCGACGAAGCGGCCGTTGGCTCGGGACCGGATGCCGACGGCGGCGGGCGGGGTCGGCGTGGAGCCGAGCACCGGTGCGGTCGGCCGGGTGGGGGTCAACGCGATCGCGCCCTTGAGCATCCGACCGCCGTCACCGCTGAGCCGCAGGTAGTAGTCCGCCGAGCACTTCGTGCCGTCCTCGTCCAACGGCAGGAACTTCGAGCCGACCGGGACGAACGCGGCCGTCTCGGCCGTCTTGGCAATCTGGTTGCCCTCGTTGTACTCGTCGAACATGGAGATGTAGATCGCCGGCGCGCCGGCCCTGATCACGTTGTAGAACTGCCGCCACATGAAGTCGCCGTGCGCACGCTGACGTTCCTGCAGGTCACCGGGGAGCACGCAGGGCTGGTAGTCGATGCCGTGCGCCACGCAGTCCTGCACGTCGGGCAGCGTGACGTTCGTGTAGAACCAGTCCGACCCGGAGACGTCGCCGATCCGGCCCACCATCCACGGCGAGATCATGTCGTACGCGTGGTAGACGTCGGAGAAGCCGGACCGCGAGTCGCCGTTGCTGTCGCCGCTGCGCCAGTGCGTCGGCGTACCACCCATGACGTACACGCCCTGCGCCTTGAACCAGTTGATGACGTCCAGGCAGACCGGGGCGCTCCACGGATGGTTGCTGTCGTTGAAGCCGAATCCCCAGATGCCGACGACGGGCTTGCCGTTCTGCCTCGCGTACGCCGGGGAGACCGTGTACGCCTTCATCTTGTTCGTCCAGTCGTCCTTGATCTGCTGCTGCATGTCCGTCCAGCCGCTGACGTCGTACATGATGTAGAACTTGCGGCCGAACTCCTCGGCCGCGTTGCGGACCTTGATCGTGACGGCGTCGCGGATCGGTCCCTCTCCGCCGACCGGGTTGAAGCGCTGTAGCGCGGCGGTGTCCAGCCCGTTCTCCCGCATCCAGCGGAAGTGCGTGTCCACGGTCTGCTGGTCGTAGGACGAGAACAGCGACGCGGGCTGCCCGTTGCCCAGGTTCTGGTATCCGGTCTTGTACACCCGGTCGTAGTCGCGCACGTCCGGCCACGACTTGAGCGCCTCGTTGACGGGCGACGGGGTCTTCTGCCAGTCCTGACCGTAGTGCCACCAGCCCGACAACGGGCTTCCGTCGCCGGCTCCGGTGAACCACCCCTGGTAGCCGACGGTGATCTTTCCGACCACGTCGCCGGGCGGGCTGACCGCGGCAGCGGCGGGACTGGCCGTCAGGGCGTCGAGCGAGACGCCGGCGACGGTGGCCGCGGTGCCGGCCATCGCGGAGCCGAGCAGGGTACGGCGGGACAGCCTCATGACAGTGGCAACTTTCCTCAGGGGACGTTTCGCCCGGATCGCGGAGCTGAGGGTGATCCGGACGGGATGAGGTTAGTGAGCCGGTTTGCCGAGCATCAAGCGGAGCGGAAGAACTTCAAAGAACCTTAAGAGTACGAGGATTCCGGCCGCGGATCGTCGACCGCCGACCGCTGCGGCCGGCCGGTGACCGGATGTGAGCCGGGTCATCCCGTCGGCCCCGAACTTTGCCCTCCGCCGCGAGCATCTTGCCGGGTGAAGGGCCCAACCCGGGCCGACGGTACGGACCTTGGATCATCCCCGATTCCGCTGAATGAGGCTTCTCGTGAAGGTGTGCTCTGGAACAGCGCGGGAGGCAGCCACCTCGGCCGCCGAGGTGGCCACCGCGGCGGGTCAGATGCTGCGGATACGTCGGGCCACGGCCGACGACCTGGGCCTCGTCAATCACTTCCACCTGCGAGACTGCTCCGCCGCGAGCCGGGCGGCCCGCTACCACGCGGGCCGGAACCGGATCCGGGCGAATGAGTGGCGGCACCTGACCCACCCCGACAACGGCTACACCGTCCTGATCTCGACGGGTGACCAGGACCGCCTGGTGGGCCTCGCCCATCTCTTCTGGCAGGAGCACGCGCCGCCGGAGGTCGCGATATTGATCGCCGACGACTGGCAGGACATCGGCGTCGGTACGACGGTCGCCCGGTGGTTGGCCGGACTGGCCGCCGCGCACGGGCACCTCGTTCAGCAGGCCTACATCGCGCCGGACAACGTACGCGCCCTGCGGCTGGCCCGTCACTTCGGCGCGATCGTCGACCGCCTCGGCTGAGCGACGGACGTCGATACACCACCACACGTCCCAGCGCCTGAAATCCTACTTGACACATAGGAAATGTGGGATAGCGTCGTATCCGTGACCAGCCAACACACCCTGCTTCAGGGCACCGCCATCGCGGTGTCGCGGGGATGCTGCCGTGGCTGGACCGCCGCCTGCGGCTGCTGCCGCTGAGCCCGCGATCCCCTCTGTTTCCACTCGCGCCGCCGGATCGACGACGACCGGCAGCCAATTCCTCGTACCGATCGACGGTTGCTCGCCGCCCTGGGTCCACGCGTACCCGTGACGGCGCGTAGCTGTCGTCGTCGACCCAGGAGGACAGCCATGACCGTCATCGCCGAACCCGTGACTCCGCTCGACGCGACCATGTTTCGTGCTCTTCTACGGCGGCACGCCGCCGGGGTCGCGGTGGTCACCGCCGCGGGCGAGCCACCGGTCGGGTTCACCGTCTCCTCGCTCACGTCGGTGTCGCTACGGCCGTCGTTGGTGTCGTTCTGCCTGGCCCGATCGTCGTCGAGCTGGCCGACGATCGCCGACGCGGAGCACGTCGCGGTGCACCTGCTCGGTGCGGACCAGGAGGACGTCGCGCGGACCTTCGCGACGAGCGGCATCGACCGGTTCGCGGCACATCCGGCGTGGCGGTACGGGCCGCACCGCGTGCCGCTGCTGGACGAACCGGTCGCGTGGCTCCTGTGTCGCGTGACCCAACGGGTACCCGCAGGCGACCACACCATCGTGATCGCCGAACCGCTGACCGCCAGCCACCGCGACGGTGCGCCTTTGCTCTACCACATGGGGCGCTACGCCGCCCTGCAACCAGCGACGAAGGAGTTGTAAGTGACCTCACCATCCCTCCTGGACCGTCGGGCCTTCCTGTCCGCGACCCTCGGCGTGGTCACACTGGGCCTGACCGGCTGCGCCGGCGACGACACACCCGTCGCGGCGTTGGCCGCGGGCGCTCCGCTGCCGCAGGCCGTGCCGAAGGGCACCAAGCTCGTCGTCGGGGACAAGGAGCACCAGAAGGCGATCGAGTTCTCCGGCGAGGCGGACAAGTTCAGCTTCGAGGTGGAGTGGGCGAACATCAGCGGCGGCCCGCAGACCCTGGAGGCGTTCCGCGCGAAGGCGCTGGACATCGGCTCGGTGGCGGACATCCCGCCGATCCACTCGCACTGGACCGGTATCCCCACGAAGATCGTGGCCTCGAAGTTCCGCCAGGACCCGCTCAACCACGCCATCTACCGGCTCGGCATCGCACCGGGCGTCACGGTCGCCACCCTCACCGACCTCGCGGGCAAGAAGATCGCGTACAGCCCGGGCCAGGCGCAGGGGGCACTGGTACTGCGGGTACTGCACAAGGCCGGCCTTGGCAAGAGGGACGTCAAGCTGGTCGAGCTGCCGAGCACGGGCGACGTCTACAACACCGCGCTCGCCAGCCGCCAGGTCGAGGTCGCGCCGATCGGCGGTGTCCAGATCAAGCGGTACGAGACCAAGTACACCCGGGACGGTGGCACGACGATCGCGCACGGCCTGCGCGACGACCCCGGTCACCTGTACGCGCCGGTCACCGTACTCGGTGATCCGGCGAAGGCCGCGGCGATCCGCGAGTACGTGCAGGCGTGGGCGCGGGCCTGGCGGTGGCGCGAGGCCAATCCGGATGAGTGGATCGAGCGGTACTACGTCAAGGACCAGGGCCTGACCGCCGACGACGGCAGGTGGCTGGTCGCGAACAGTGGCGTGGCCGACATCCCGGCGAGCTGGACCGAGGCCATCGCCCGGCACCAGGAGACCATCGACCTGCTGGCGAAGGAGACCGGCAACAAGCGCCTCACGGCTGAGGACCTGTACGACCGACGGTACGAATCGCTGGGCGCGCAGGCACTGACTGCCGGAGGTGCCCAGTGACCGCCTCGACCCTGGCCCGACCCCGGTCGGACGCCGCCGTTCGCGCCGGCCGGCCGCGACGCCGGCTCACGCCGCGCCGCCCCATCCCGTTCGGGGCGGCGATCGGCCCGACCCTGCTGCTGGCGGTGTGGGTGGCCGGCTCGGCCGCCGGCTGGATCGACCCCCGCACCCTGTCCGCGCCCTGGGCCGTGGTGACCACGGCAGGTGACCTCATCGCCGACGGCCGGTTGCAGGACAACCTGGCCATCTCGGCTCAACGGGCAGGCCTGGGCCTCGCCATCGGCACGGCCGTCGGCACGGCGCTGGCCCTGCTCGCCGGTCTGAGCCGGTGGGGCGAGGCCATCCTCGACGGCCCGGTCCAGATCAAGCGGGCCATCCCGGCCCTCGCGCTGATTCCGCTGCTCGTCCTCTGGTTCGGCATCGGCGAGCAGATGAAGGTCATCACCATCACGCTGGGCGTGTTCGTTCCCGTCTACATACATACCCACAACGGGCTGCGCACCATCGACAGCCGGTACGTCGAACTGGGCGAGTCGCTACGGCTGCGGCGTACCGCCTTCATCCGCCGGATCGTGCTGCCCGGCGCCCTGCCCGGCTTCCTGCTCGGCATGCGGTTCGCGGTCGTCGGGGCGTGGCTGTCCCTGGTGGTCGTCGAGCAGATCAACTCGACCAGCGGCATCGGCTACATGATGGAGCTGGCCCGCGAGTACGGCCAGACCGACGTGATCATCGTTGGACTCGTGCTGTACGGACTGCTCGGGCTGCTGTCCGACGGCGCCGTCCGGCTCGCGCAGAGGAGGGCGCTGTCGTGGCGACGCACGCTGGCGGACTGACCGCGTCTCGCGCCGTGCGCGTGCACGGCCTGGCGCGAGGATTCGGGGACCGGGTGATCCTCGACGGATTCGACCTGGAGATCACCAGTGGCGAGTTCGTCGCGCTGCTGGGGCGCAGCGGCTCGGGCAAGAGCACCATGCTGCGTGCGCTCGCCGGCCTGGACGGCGACGCCACCGGCTCAGGCCTGATCGACGTACCGCAAAAATCATCTGTCGTCTTCCAGGATGCCCGGCTTCTGCCGTGGCAGCGCGTGCTGGACAACGTCGTCCTCGGCCTGCGCGGGTCGGACGCCACCGAACGTGGCCGTGCCGCGCTCGCCGAGGTCGGCCTCGCCGGCAGGGATCGGGCCTGGCCCAATGAGCTGTCCGGCGGCGAGCAGCAGCGCGTGGCGCTGGCCCGGGCGCTGGTGTCCGAACCGGACCTCCTGCTCGCCGACGAGCCGTTCGGCGCGCTGGACGCGCTGACCCGCCTGCGCATGCATGCCCTCCTGCGCGTGCTGCATGCCCGGCACCGCCCCACGGTGCTGCTCGTGACCCACGACGTCGACGAAGCCATCACTCTCGCGGACCGCGTGCTGCTGCTGGACAGCGGGCGGATCGCCGTCGACCTCGCCATCGACCTGCCCGCCCCGAGGTCGTACCGACAGCCGCAGTTCCTCGCGTACCGCGAAACCCTGCTGCGGGCGCTGGGCGTCGACCAGACAGAAGGATGACCATGCTGCACCTCAACGCGTTCCTGATGGGCGTCGGCCACCACGAGGCCGCCTGGCGCCTGCCCGACAGCGACCCGTTCGCGCAGACCGACGTCGAACACTTCACGCGCCTGGCCCGGATTGCCGAACGCGGCAAGCTCGACTCGCTGTTCCTCGCCGACAGCCCGGTGCTCTGGAACAGCATCGGTCGACGGCCGGGCGGCACGTTGGAACCGACCGTGCTGCTCACCGCCCTGGCCGGAGCGACGAGCCGCATCGGGCTCATCGCGACGGCGTCGACGACGTACAACGAGCCGTTCAACCTGGCCCGCCGCTTCGCCTCGCTGGATCACGTCAGTGGCGGACGGGCGGGCTGGAACATCGTCACCACCGCCGGCGAGAAGGCGGCCCGGAACTTCAACCTGGACGACCTGCCGGCGCATCGGGACCGGTACGAGCGGGCAGCCGAGTTCATCGAGGTGTCCCAGAAACTCTGGGACAGCTGGGACGACGCCGCGCCGCTCGGCGACAAGGACGCCGGGCGGTGGGGCGACGACGAGCTGCTCTATCCGCCGGAGCACTCCGGGCGGTACTTCAAGGTTGCCGGCCCACTCAACGTCCCGCGCTCACCCCAGGGCTATCCACTGCTGGTGCAGGCCGGGTCGTCCGAGGACGGCAAGGACCTGGCCGCCCGCTACGCGGAGGCCGTCTTCACCGCCCAGCAGACACTCGGCGAGGCGCAGGCGTTCTACCGCGACCTCAAGCAGCGTGCCGCGCAGGCCGGCCGCGACCCGGACACCATCAAGATCCTGCCGGGCATCGTGCCGGCCATCGGGGCCACCGAGGCCGAGGCCCGCGCGCTGGAGGAGGAGTTGGACCGGTTGATCAAACCGGAGTACGCCCGGCAGCAGCTCGCCACGACGTTGCGGGTCGCCCCGGAAGACCTCGACCTGGACCGGGAACTCCCCGCCGACCTGCCGAGCGAGGACGAGATCGAGGGCGCGAAGAGCCGTTACACGCTGATCGTCACCCTGGCCCGGCGCGAACGCCTGACCGTCCGCCAACTCATCGGCCGGCTCGGCGGCGGGCGCGGGCACCGCACCTTCGCCGGCACGCCGGAGCAGGTCGCCGACGCCATCGAGCAGTGGTACCACGGCGGCGCGGCGGACGGATTCAACATCATGCCTCCCGTGCTGCCGTCCGGGTTGGAGACATTCGTCGACCACGTCGTGCCGATCCTGCAACGCCGCAAGCTGTTCCGCACCGAGTACACCGGGACCACCCTGCGCGAGCACTACGGGCTGACCCGACCGACAAACCAGTTCACGCGGCAACTCACCACCGCGTCCCGCTGACCCAGCGCGAAGGAGAAGTCATGGTCGACCAACGGCCCTTCGGACGCACCGGCGTCCGCATCAGCTCCCTGACCCTGGGCGCGATGAACTTCGGACAACGGGGCAACCCGGACCACGAGGACGGTATCCGGATCATCCACCGGGCCCTCGACGAGGGCATCAACGCCATCGACACCGCAGACGTCTACTCCAACGGCGAGTCGGAGGAGATCGTCGGAAAGGCCCTCGCGGGCGGGCGGCGCGACGACGTCTTCCTGGCCACCAAGTTCCACGGCCAGGTCGGTGACAACCCGCAACACCGCGGCAACTCGCGCCGCTGGATCGTCCGATCGGTGGAGAACAGCCTGCGCCGGCTGGGCACCGACTGGATCGACCTCTACCAGGCACACCGGCCGGAGCCGGAGACCGACTTCGACGAAACCCTCGGCGCGCTCACCGACCTGGTACGTCAGGGCAAGATCCGCTACATCGGCACGTCCACGTTCGAGCCGTCCACGATCGTCGAAGGGCAGTGGATCGCGGAGCGGCGCGGCCGGGAGCGGGTGGTCAGCGAGCAGCCGCCGTACTCGATCCTGGCCCGCGGTGTCGAGCGCGAGGTGCTACCCGTGGCCCAGCGGTACGGGCTGGCGGTCATCGGGTGGAGCCCGCTGGCGGGCGGCTGGCTGTCCGGCCGCTACCACTCCGGCCTGCAGGCGCCGATCTCCGGACGCGCCGAACGGCTGCCGGCCCGGTTCGACCCGACGCTGCCCGCCAACGCCGCCAAGCTGACCGCCGTCGACGAGCTGGCCACGCTCGCCGACGAGGCCGGCCTCTCCCTCATCCACCTCGCGATCGCCTTCGTCCTCGAACACCCGGCGGTCACATCGGCGATCATCGGACCGCGCACCCTGGCACACCTGGAGTCACAGCTCGGCGCCGCCAAGGTGACGCTGTCCAAGGACGTGCTGGACCGCATCGACGCCATCGTCCCGCCCGGCACCACGCTCAACCCCGCCGATGCCGGCTACCAGCCGCCGTCGCTGACCGATCCGGCCAACCGCCGACGCGTCGCCGGACCGGTCCGATGAGCAGCCGAGCACACCACTTCCCCGCCCGTTCCACCCTTCCCACCCGAGGAGCAACCGCATCATGATCCTGTCGAGCCGCCGCGGCTGGCGCCGTGGTGTGGCGATTATCGCCGCCGCCGTCCTGGTCGCCGGCCTGCCCGCCGTGCCGGCCGCGGCCACCACGACGACGGACACTGCTCTCGAGTGGTACGACGCCACCGCTGCCGCCGTCGCGACCGGCACCCGGCCGCAGGTCGCCAACAGTCGCGCGTGGGCGATCAGCTGGCTCGCCGCCGCCCGCGCCACCCGCACCGCGCCTACCGGGGATCCCCGCCACTACCGGGACGCCGCGCTCGCGTCCGCCGTCCACACCGCGCTGAGCTTCCTGATTCCCGAGAATGCTGCCGCGCTCGACACGGCACTGGCGACCACACTGGACCGGATCCCGGACGGGCGGGCCAAGGACCGGGGCACGGCCACCGGCCGCGCCGAGGCACGCCGGCTGCTGGCCCAGCGGACGGGCGACGGGCTCGACGCGGCCTCGGTGAACCCGGCGTATCCGAACCCCCAACCGGGCCCGGGAAGCTGGCAGCCCACCCCACCGGACTTCTCCCCCGCTCAGCAGGCCGGAACTCGCTTCGCCCGGCCGTTCCTGCTCGACCGCGCGGACCGGTACCGGCCCGGCCCACCGCCCGCCCTGGACTCGGAGCCCTACCGGGCGGACCTCGCCGAGGTCCGGGCGTACGGGGCTGTGGACAGCGCCGTACGCACACCGCAGCAGACCGACACGGCGACCTTCTGGCTCGGCTCCTCACTGACCCTCTACACCGGGATCCTGCGCGCCGCGCTCGCGCAGTCCACCGGGTCGGTCGCCGGGCGAGCGGGCCTCGTGGCCATCTTCCACGTCGCGCTCGTCGACACCCAGATCGCGACCTCCGACGCCAAGTACGCGTACCTCCGCTGGCGACCGGTCACCGCCATCCGGGCCGAGGCGGGCGGCGATCCGGCCTGGACGCCGCTGCACACCACGCCGGCGCATCCGGACTACCCGAGCGGGCACAACACCTACTCCGGCGCCGCCGAACAGGTGCTCACCGCGCTGCTGGGGCCGCAGGCCCGGGAGCCGTACACCATCACCAGCCCGAGCCAGCCCGGCGCCACCCGGACCTACCGCGACTGGCGGCAACCCACCAGGGAGAACGTCGACGCCCGGGTGTGGTCGGGCATCCACACCCGTACCGCGGACGAGGTCGGCGTCCGGCTCGGCCGCGACGTGGCCGCGCACACGCTGCGCAACGCACCACGGCTGTTCCGCTGACCGGACCCATCGGGGCGGGGCGGCTCTCGCCGCCCCGCCCCCGAACCGGGGAGACCCACTGATGAGCCTCGAATTCCTCTGGTACATCCCGAACCAGGTCCAGCCCGGCCATCGCGGCGACGACGTGATCGACAACCACAACAGCCTGGATACCCTCACCGACCACGCCCGGGCTCTCGAGGAGCACGGGTGGGGCGGCGCTCTCATCGGAACCGGTTGGGGTCGGCCCGACACCTTCACCGTGGCCACCGCGCTCGCCGCCCGGACGACCACGTTCCAGCCGCTGATCGCGATCCGACCCGGCTACTGGCGGCCCGCCAACTTCGCCTCCGCCGCCGCGACCCTCGACCACCTCAGCCAGGGCCGCACGCTGATCAACATCGTCTCGGGCAAGGACGACCTGGCCGCGTACGGCGACGGCGAGAGCGACCCGGCTCACCGCTACGCCCGTACCCGGGAATTTCTGCAGATCGTGCGCAAGCTCTGGACCCAGGAGAGCGTCACCTACCAGGGTGAGCACTTCGCCGTCACCGGCTCCACCCTGGCGCTGCGACCGGTCGTTCACGGCGGTCGCCACCATCCTCGGCTCTACTTCGGTGGCGCCTCCCCCGCCGCCGAGGAGGTCGCCGCGACCGAGGCCGATGTCCAGCTCTTCTGGGGCGAGCCACTCGACGGCGTGGCCGAGCGGATCGAGCGACTCAAACAGCTCAGCGAGAAACTGGGACGCGAGCACGCACCGCTGGAGTTCGGGTTGCGGGTCACCACACTGGTGCGGGACACCACCGAACAGGCCTGGGCCGACGCCGAAGCCAAGGTCGCCGCCATGGCCAAGGGCACCGGTGTCGCCCGCGACCACAGGTGGCGGACCGCCGTCGGCCAGCGCCGCCTGCTCGACCTCGCCGCACGAGGAGAGGTCCTCGACGACAACCTCTACACCACCCCCGGCAGGTTCGGTGGCGGCGGAGCAGGCACCACTTGGCTGGTCGGCTCCGCCGAGGAGGTGGCGAGCTCGCTACGCAAATACCAGCGGCTCGGTGTCACTCACTTCGTACTGTCCGACACGCCCTACCTGGGCGAGATCAGGCGTCAGGGCGAGCAGTTGCTACCGCTGCTGCGCTCCTGAGCGGGGATTTTGCGCGAAGCACCGGAGGCTGCCGCCCGGGCTGCCTCCGGGCTGGGGGCAGCGAGGGCGGCCTGAGCGATCCGGCGGCACTCGTCCAGGGTGTGCGCGGCCAGCGACTCACGCACCGCCGGGATGCTGCGGGGTGCCATGGACAGGCTGGTGATGCCCAGGCCCGCCAACACCAGGGCGAAATCGGGATCCGCGGCGGACTCGCCACACACACCGACTGGCTTGCCCGCCTCGACGCCGGCTGCCGCGCAGGTGGCCAGGAGCGAGATCAGCGCGGGCTGCCACGGGTCGAGCAGGTCGGCGAGGTCTCCGCACATGCGGTCGGCGGCGAAGGTGTACTGGCTGAGGTCGTTGGTGCCGACGCTGAGGAAGTCCGCGTGGTCCAGCAGCTGGCTGGCACGCAGGGCCGCAGCCGGCACCTCGATCATCACGCCGGCGGTGGGCAGGCCGTGCTCGCGGCAGGACTCGGTGAACGCCGCCGCCTCCGCCGCCGTGGCCACCATCGGCGCCATCACCCACACGTCGGCGTCCGTCGCCGCGGCCGCCGCCGCGATCGCGGCCAGCTGCGTGCTGAGCACCGACGGCGTCTGCCGCGCGACCCGCAGGCCGCGGATTCCCAGCGCGGGGTTGGGTTCCTCGGCCAGGCGCAGGAACGGCAGCGGTTTGTCGGCACCGGCATCAAGGGTACGTACGACGACTTTGCGGCCGGGCAACGCGGCGAAGACGTCGCGGTACGCGGCGACCTGTTCCTCGTGCGACGGCGGGTCGCTGCGGTCGAGGTAGAGCAGCTCGGTGCGGAAAAGGCCGACACCTTCCACCTCGCCGGTGAGGTCGTGGGCGGAACCGATGTTGGCCAGCAGCGCGATCCGATGGCCGTCCGCGGTCTGCCCGGGTCCCTGCGAGCGGGTACGGCGTTCGATCTCCGCGAGCCGATCCGCGTTGACGCTGGTCACCGTCTCGGCGGAGACACCGGCCACCACGACGCCGCTCGCGCCGTCCAGACTGGCCAACTCGCCGTCGGCCAGGTCCAGGATGCCCGCACAGCGGACCACGGCCGGGATGCCGAGGGTCCGGGCCAGGATCGCGGTGTGGCTGGTCGGCCCGCCCTCGGCCGTGACCAGACCCAGGACCAGATCGGGTTCGAGGCCGGCGGTGTCGGCGGGCGCCAGGTCGCGGGCGATGAGCAGGTACGGATGACCAGGGTTCGGCACGCCGGGCATCGGCATCCCCAGACACGCCGCGACGAGGCGATCCCGGAGGTCGTCGAGGTCGCTGACCCGCTCAGCGAGGTAGCCGCCCGCGGCCGCGAAGGCGGCCCGGTGTTCGGCGAGCACGTCGGTGATCGCGTGCGGGGCGTCCGCGCCGTCGTCGATGGCGAGGTCGGCCGCGTCGAGGAGCGTCTCGTCCTGCGCCATCAACACCTGCGCGCGTAGCACGTCGGCGGCGGTCGCGTCCCGGGTGGTGTCGGCGCGACGGGTCAGCTCGTTGGCGACGGCGAGGACCGCGGCCCGGACGGTTGTCTTCTCCGTGTCGGGGTCGACGGCCTCCGCCAACGGGGGCAGGGCCGGCGGCGGGGCCAGCCGGTAGACCGGCCCCGCCGCCCCACCGGGGCTGGCCCCGAGTCCCCGAAGTTCACGCATCGACGGCATCCAGATCACGTTCGAGGAGGTCGGCCAGGGTGTCGACGGCGGCCTGCGCGTCGTCGCCGTCGGCCTCCAGGGTGACCTCGGTGCCCTTCTTGGCGCCGAGCGACAGCACGCCGAGCATGCTGCGGGCCGGCACGGGCTTCTTGTCGCCGATACGGATGGTGACCAGCACCGTCTGCTTCGCCGCCGCGGCGACGAACAGCGCCGCCGGGCGGGCGTGCAGCCCACTGGCGGAGCCGACGAGGACTGTTCTGGTGGGCAACGGATCCTCCTACGGTTCGATGGTCACCTTGATCGCTTCGCCGCGCGCCACGATGCCGAAGGCGTCGAGGGTGCGGTCGAGCGGCAGGCGGTGGGTGATGAGGTCGGCGACCGGCACCGAGCCGTCGGCGATGAGCCGCAGCGCCTCCTTGTTGTGCTCCGGGCTGGAGCCGTTGGCGCCGACGATGGTCAGTTCCCGGTAGTGCACGAGGTTCGAGTCCAGGGAGATGACGGGCTTGTCCTTGGGCAGGCCGCCGAAGAAGCTGATCCGGCCCTGCCGCGCCGACATCTGCACCGCCTGCTCCTGGGCGACGCCAGCGGCCGTGGCGGTGATGACGACGTCGGCACCCCGACCCTCGGTGAGCTTGAGCACCGCGTCGACCACATCGGTCTCCGCGCCGCAGATCGTCGCGTCCGGCTGGACCAGGTTGGCGGCCAGGTCGAGGCGTTCGCGGTTGAGGTCGATGAGGAACACCCGGGCCGCGCCGCGCGAGCGGGCCAGGCGGACGTGCAGGCAGCCGATCGGGCCGGAGCCCACCACGACCACATCATCGCCCTCCCCCACCGCGGCGAGGTTCTGGCCGTTGAGGACGCAGGCGAGGGGCTCGGCGACGGACGCCTCGGCGAAGCTGAGGCCCTCGGGGATCCGGTTGAGCCCATCGACGGCGAGGACGTTGTGCGGCACGACCAGGTATTCGGCGAACCCGCCGTCGAAGTGGTATCCCATCGACACCTGGTTGGGGCACACGGTCATCCGGCCGCGCCGGCACTCGGCACAGGTACCGCACGGGATGGCGGCGATGACCTGGACCCGGTCCCCCGGCCGCCAGTCCGTGACGTCGGCACCGACTTCGGTGATCTCACCGGCGATCTCGTGGCCCATCACGCGCGGCGGGGCGATGTGGTGGTGGCCGAAACGGGAGATCTTCACGTCGGTGCCGCAGGTGGAGCACGCGCGGACCCGGATCTTCACCTCCGCGGGGCCCGGCGTGGGCTCGGGGGCGTCCTCGATGCGGACGTCACCGGGTGCGTGGAATCGGACAACCTTCACGAGGGCTTCCCTTCGAGGATGGTGATCACGTCGTCGACGCTCGTGGAGTCCCGGAGCCGCTGCGCCTGCTCCGGGTCCGTCAGCACCGAGGCGAGCTGGGCGAGGATGTCGACGTGCCCGTCGCCGGCCGCGGCGATGGCGACGCAGACCCGCACGTCGAAGCCGTCCCAGTCGACGCCGTCGGGGAAGCGCAGCACCGCGAGGGCGTCGCGCTGGACGGACTCCTTGCTGTTCAGCGTGCCGTGCGGAATGGCGACGCCCTCCCCGATGTACGTGGAAACGCTCCGCTCGCGGGCGAGCATCGCGTCCACGTACGCCGGGGCGACCGCGCCGACCTCGACGAGTACCGCGCCGCAGCGGCTGATCGCCTCGTCCCGCGATCCGGCCCGCTCGTCGAGCCGGATCGCGTCACGGGCCAGCAGTTCAGCCACTCAGCTCACCACCGCGCTGTACCGCGTTCACGACCCTGGTGACGGCCGGGTCGCCGATGAACACCTGGATCGGCACGATCACCGTGTCGGGTGCGCTGACGCGGGCCCGCGCGGCGAGCCCCTGGTGGCAGATGACCACGTCCGCGTCGGCGGGGATCGAGTTGACCGGCGTGTGCTCGACGGTCACCGCGTTCTTCGCCAGTTGCCGTCGAAGTTGGCTGGCCAGCATCACGCTGCTGCCCATGCCGGCGTCGCAGGCGACGACGACCTTCTTGATCTCGGTGCCGTTGATGGTGGACATGTGTTCAGACCTCCTGCTTCGCCGGCTTGTCGAGGGCCTCGTCGGTGTGGACGGCCTTCTCCTCAGCGGGATGGACAACCGTTTCCTCGTCGGGGCGGACCGTCTCCTCGTCCGGGCCGAGTGCGTCGGCGGCGGGCTCCCCACGGCCGAAGCCGAGCAGGGCCGAGGCGACCGCGAAGGTGACGGCGGCGGCGATCACCACGCCGAGGATGACTCCGAAGTGGCCGCCCTTGGGGGTGACCGCGAGGTAGGCGAAGATGCTGCCCGGCGAGGGGGTGGCGACCAGGCCCGCGCCGGTGATCACGAAGGTGCCGACACCGGCCGCGCCACCGGCGATCATGGCCAGGATCAGCTTCGGCTTCATCAGCACGTACGGGAAGTAGATCTCGTGGATGCCGCCGAGGAACTGCACGATGATCGCGGCCGGGGCGCTGGGACGCAGCGGGCGGGGGCCGAAGAGCATGAAGGCGAGCAGCAGACCGAGCCCGGGACCGGGGTTCGACTCGATCATGAACAGGATCGACTTGCCCTTGTCGGCGGCCTCGGCGATCCCCAGCGGACCGAACACCCCGTGGTTGATGGCGTTGTTGAGAAAGAGCACCTTGGCGGGTTCGACGAGCACCGACGTCAGCGGCAGCAGGTCCTTCCCGACGAGCCAGTCGACGCCCGAGCCGGCCTGCTTGGTGAGCCACTCGACCACCGGGCCGATGCCGTAGACACCGCCGATTGCCATCGCGGCGCCGATGATTCCGGCGCTGAAGTTGTCGACGAGCATCTCGAAGCCGGGACGGATCCGGTCTTCGACCAGACCGTCGAAGAGCTTGAGGACGTAGGCCGTGAGCGGCCCAATGATCATCGCGCCGAGGATCATCGGCACGTCCGCGCCGACGACGAGGCCCATGGTCGCCACCGCGCCCACGACGGCGCCGCGCTGGCCGTGGACCAGCCGGCCGCCGGTGTAGCCGATGAGCACCGGCAGCAGGATGCTGATCATCGGACCGACCAGTTCGGCCAGGGTCTCGTTGGGGGTCCAGCCGGTCGGGATGAACAGTGCGGTGATCAGGCCCCAGGCGATGAACGCGCCGATGTTGGGCATGACCATCGCCGCCAGGTAGCCACCGAGGCGTTGCACGGTGGCTCGAGGACCCTGGCCCTTGACTTCTGGTGTGTAGGAAGAGGAGGTCACGGGGGGTTGTCTCCTTCACGAGGGGCGTCCAGACGGCCGCGGGGGAAAAGGTCGTCCGGCTAGCGGTGGATGGTGACGTCGTGGCGGAACAGGTCAGCCGGGCCCGGCATCCGGCTACCGGGCAGGCTCACCGCGGCGGCGCCCCAGGCCAGGCCCTCGGCGAGGGCGGCGGCACCCTGCGCGCCCGAGGCGAGGAACCCAGCGAGCAGCGCATCGCCGGCACCGACCGTGCTCCGCGGCCGGGCGACCGGACAGGTGCCGCTGCGGACACCGTCGGCGTCCACCAGGACGGCGCCCTCAGCGCCGAGGCTGGCCAGGACGGCTCCGGCCCCCCAGGCCCGTAGGCGCTGAGCCGCCTCGACCACATCGCCGAAGTCCTTCAGTGGCATGCCGACCACATCGGACAGTTCGTCGCGGTTGGGCTTGAGGAGGGTTGCCCCGGCGAGGGCTGCCTCGCGCAGGGCGGGACCGCTGGTGTCGACGGCGACCCGGACGCCGGCAGCGCGCAGCTTGCGGCACAACTGGGCGTAGGCGTCGGCGGGCAGACCGGGCGGCACACTGCCGCACAGCACCACCCAGTCGGCGCCGCCGGCACGGGCGAGCACCCGGTCGATCACCTCGTCGAACTCGGCCCGGCACAGGGCCGGACCGGGCTCATTGATCTTGGTGACCGTGCCGTCGGGCTCGGCCAGGGTGATGTTGGAACGGGTCCGTCCGGAAATCGTCACGGCGAGGACCTCCACACCCTCCGCCTTGAGGAGGCGGATGAGCTGGTCGCCCTCGTCGCCGCCGGACGGCAGCACCGCCACCGACGGCACACCGTTGGCCAGCAAGGCACGGGACACGTTGACGCCCTTGCCGCCGGGGTCGAGGTGAGCGGCAGCAGCCCGGATGACCTCGCCCCGGGTGAGCGAGTCGACCTCCACGGCTCGGTCGAGGCTGGGGTTGAGGGTGACGGTGACGATCATGCGCTGGCCGCCCTCATGCTCGTGCCACCCGAACGCCTGCGGTCTCCAGGTCACCGACCAGGTCACGGTCGGCACGGCTGTCGGTGATGAGCAGGTCGACGTCGGCCAACTCGGCGAACCGCGCCAGATAGTCGTTGCCGAGCTTGGTGTGATCGGCGATCACCACCGAGCGGCGGGCCGCACGGACCATCGCCCGCTTCACCGCCGCCTCGGACGGATCCGGTGTGGTCAGCCCACGCTCGACCGAGATGCCGTTGGTCCCGACGAACGCGACGTCGACGTAGAGGTCCGCCAACGGCGACAGCGCCCAGTCGTCGACGGTCGCCAGGGTCTTGCCCCGGACCCGTCCACCCAACAACAGCACGTTGAGGTTGGCATAGGTACCGAGGGTCGTGGCGATGACCGGCGAGTTGACCACGACGGTCAGCTCCCGGTCGACCGGCAGCAGTCGGGCCAACCGGGCGGTCGTGGTGCCGGCGTCGAGGATGATCGCGCCCTCCTCCGGCACCTCGGCCAGGGCGAGCTTGGCGATGCGCTCCTTCTCCTCGATGAGCACCGCGTCCCGCGCCGCCAGCGCGGGCTCGAACCCGAGCCGTTCGACCGGGATCGCTCCACCGTGGACCCGACGCAGCACCCCGGCCCGCTCCAGGATGGTCAGATCACGACGGATGGTCTCCGCCGTCACGTTGAGCCCGTCGGCCAGGCCGGTCACCTCGACCCGGCCCACCTCGCGGGCGAGGCGAAGGATCTCCTGCTGTCGCTCCTCGGCGTACATCGTGTTGTTTCACCGCCGTTTCGTTTTGCTTGTGCTTTGTTTACGCCCGGGTCCAGGCGAAGTCAAGAGACAGGCCACAGAAAGCCACACAGCGAAGAGGTCGGTACCGAAGGACCGGTCTGCGCCTGTGACCCGCTTCGTGGGGGCGAAGCCCGCCGAGACTCGGCCGGCGCGGTGGGGGTGGGCAGAGGCGTTCCACTGCCCTGCCCTGAGGATTCAAGGTCGCCACAAGAGGCAGTGCAGGTCTCGCTCCTAGCTTCATCACCACGGGGGGCGACGGACCGGATGTCCCCATGAAGAGAACGGGGAGTTCAATGAGAAGTTGGCAACGATCGGGTGGCCGACGATGGTCCTTGCTGGCAGCGGGCGTGGCCTGCGCCGCGCTCGCGGGCGCGCTCCCTTCGCTGCCCGCGAGTGCCGCCCCGGTCGACCAGCTGACCGTCTACGTGAGCCCCACGGGCGCCGCCAGCGCCAAGGCGATGGGTAGCCGTGCCGGACTGACCCGCGACACCGCTGTCTCCTCGATCGAGCAGGCGCAGGCGATCCTGCGCGCCCGCAACGTCAAGGACGCGAAGGTGCTCCTGGCCGACGGCCTCTACCAGCCGACCGAGCCGATCAAGGTGGACTGGTCGCCTCCGGGCGGGCACCTCACGATCGCCGGGATGGGCGCCGCCGCCGTGATCGACTGCAGCTTGTACGAAGACGACAAGCCCGAAACCGAGTACGGCGTGATTATCACTGCCGACAACGTCAGCATCACGAACAAGACGTACCAGAACTGCCGCAACGGTGGCATCCGGGCCCTCGGAACAGCGGCCAACCCACTCGACGCGCTGAACGTCAGCGGCAACACGTTCCGGCGTCTCGGCAGCAAGTACCAGGCCGGGCCCGGCAACGGTTACGGAGGCGTACACGCGACCTACACGACCCGGCTACGGGTCGAGGGCAACCTGTTCCAGAACCTGGAGAACGCCGCAGGCACCAACGTCGGCGAGATACACGGCGTCTACGTCGCCAACTACGGGAGCAACACCACCATCTACGGCAACAAGTTCGAACTGATCTCGGGTGACCCGGTGCGGACGCGCAACCGTGCGAACAACACGATCGTGGACGCCAACATGTTCTGGAAGACCGGCTCGTACGCCATCTTCAGCGACTGGCGGCAGAACGCGGAGGGATGCAGCACGAACGGGATCTTCTCCGCGAACAAGGTCGGCACCACCACGTACAACAACGACAGGTGGAACGAGGACGGCCAGGGCGCGATCAGCATCGTCCGGGTTCGCCTGTGGGGGCATGACACACCTTCGGACGCCAACCTCTACGGCTGCTCGAGTGACCCGATCACCTTCAGCGGCACCAACTCGTACGTCTCCACCAGGCCCTGGTAGCAGCGGGGTTTTGGACAGCGGTTCAAGAATTCATTGACAGGCTCGAAGCCCTGACCAGCAGAGGTGCTGGTCAGGGCTCTTGCCGGGAGGGTGAGGCCGCCTCACCAAGGCTCTCCCCCTGCCGCGTCTCCCAGCCGTCCCAGAGCGCCTGGGCGCGCCGCCGGAGGCATCCCTGGCCGTCGCCTTCAACATCGAAGCCCCGGATCTGCCAACACTCATGCACGTCCGGCAGCAGTAGCGGGACGGAACCCGGCAGCAGGTTGCGGCAGGATGCCCGCATGCCCAGCGATCCCAAGGTGGAAGACCTGTATTCCGAGGTCACGGCCTAAGCAGGCTTGCCGCAGCCCTCGACGCCGTCGCGGTTCAGCTTGGCCTATCGCTCGGAAGGGTTCGAGCCCTGGATACGTCCGCGCCGCTGACACGGGCGAGTGTCCCGAGTGGAGCCCGGTGAGGCAGCCGCCCGCTGACCTTTGTTGACCGGTAGCACGGGCACGTGGCGCGCACGCGCCTTGCAAGGGGTGAAGCTGGGACGTTGCCGCGCTGTCCGATTGTCGTCTCCATGCGCTCTGGTCTCAGATGTTCGTGCCATGTTGTCTGCTTGATCGCTGTGTCATCGTGGTGGCACATTGCGTCGAGACCGGAGGTCGGTGGATGGCTCGGCTGGTGGTGGCGGTGGATCCTGCGGTGGGTGTGGAGCCGGCCGCGTTGGCGAAGGCGTGGGACAGCGATGAGGAGGCCGCCGGGTTGGGCACGGCGGCGGTGCAGCCGTCTTCTCCGGGTGCGTTTCTGCCCGGTCTGGCCGAGTTGATTTGGGTCCCGTTGGCAGTGAATCTGGCTAGCAGTGTGCTCTATGACCTGCTCCGGCGGTTGCTGGTGCAGCAACGTCCGGCAGTAGACGTGACGGAGTTGGAGCTGGCCGAGACGGTATCTGGTGATGACCGAGTGGTGGTGGTCCGGGTACGCCGGAGCGCCCAGTGACCACCAGCAGTGGCCCCGAACGGGTGAAAGCCATCAGTGTGTCCGAACGGTCCTGCCAACGCGACGGCTCGTTCGTCGCGCGAGTGTCCTTCCCAGGCGTTGCCGAGTACGAGGTCACGGTCACGGACCCCGCGGAGCCTGGCGACGAGGCTCGGCTGGCCTGGTATTTCGAAGAACACCTACGGTTCCCGTTCCTGGACCGGGACTGGGCCGAGGACGCCGTGCGACGGTTGCGGGCTTACGGTGAGCGACTGTTCACGCAGGTTTTTACGGGTGCTGGCGCAGGGCATTACCGGACGTTGGCTCGGCGCGGCTTCGATGGGTGCCGGCTTGAGGTGACGGGTTCGGCCGCGTTTCACCGGATGCACTGGGAAGCGCTCTATGACCCGGAGTTGCCGGTCCCCGCGGTGATGCGGATGCCGGTGACCCGTCGGGTAGATCTGACGCCGGCCGGTTTCGAGTTACCTCCCGAGCGGTCAACGCTGAACATCCTGGTAGTCACGGCCCGACCCGCAGGCCCTGCTGATGTCGGCTACCGCACCATCTCGCGGCCGCTGCTGGACGGGTTACGCATCGCCGACCGGCCACTGGTTGTGGACTTGGTGCGCCCCGGGACCTGGCAGGCGCTTGTGCAGCACCTACGGTCCGCGACGAAACTGCACGGGTCGGGTTACTACCAGGTGATTCATTTCGATGTGCACGGTGCGGTGGCCGGGTTCGACGAGCTGGAGCAGGGCCGTGCCGCTGACCGGTACCTGTTCGGGTCCGGTCGGCTAGCAGCATTCGACGGCGAGCGGGCGTTCTTGTTCTTCGAGACCACCAAGGAGGGTAAGGCCGAGCCGGTGTCGGCGCAGGACATCGCTGACCTGCTGGCCGAGCATCGAGTACCAGTTGCGGTGCTGAACGCGTGTCAGTCTGCGAAGGAACCGGTCAGCGAGTCCAGCTTGGCGCAGCGCCTGGTCGCTGCCGGCGTGCCGGTGACCGTGGGCATGGCGTACTCGGTGACCGTGTCGGCCGCTGAAAAGGCGGTCCCGCTGCTGTATACGGGTCTGGCGCAGGGCGACGACTTAGTCACGGCGATGCAGACGGCGCGGCGTTCCTTGTTTGACGACAAGGCTCGGCGGGCGTATTTCGATCAGAGCCTCGACCTGGAGGACTGGGTCCTGCCGGTTGTGTTCGCCCAGCAGGACGTGCGATTGCAGCTGTCGGAGATGTCGGTGGAGCAGCAGGCCCGCTACTTCGAGCGGGAGGCGCTGGTTGGCGACGAGCCGCACACCGAGTACGGGTTCGTCGGCCGCGATCTGGACATCCAGGCGATCGAACGGCGGTTGCTGATCCGCGAGGACCGCAACATGCTGCTGGTCAGGGGAATGGCCGGGGCCGGCAAGTCCACCCTGCTGGCGCATCTGGCCTGGTGGTGGCAACGCACCGGGCTGGTGGAGATGGTGTTCCGATTCAGCTACGAGGACCGAGCCTGGACCCTCAACCAGATCGTCCACGACGTCGCCTCCAGGCTGCTGGACAAGGTGGAGCAGGCGAAGCTGGAGATGCTGACCGAAGCCGGGCAGACCTCGCGTATCGCGCAACTGCTACGGGCACGCCGCTACCTGATGGTCCTGGACAACACCGAGTCCATCACTGCAACCCCTGCGGCGATCCCCCACGCCCTGCCCGAGCCGGAACGCGAGCGCCTTGCCACTTTCTTGGCTCGGTTGCGGGGCGGCAAAACCCTTGTGCTGTTCGGGTCGCGGGAGGATGAGCAGTGGATCGGCCCACGCACTTTCAGTGACAATACCTACCTTTTACCGGGCCTTGACGACCAGGCCGCGTCGGTGCTCATAGACGCCATCCTCACCCGTCACGGCGGTACGCACCACCTCACCGACAAAGAACAACGCGAAGCGCTGAACGACCTGACAACTCTGCTCGGCGGGTACCCCCTCCCCCTGACCGTGGTCCTGCCCGCCCTAAATGCCCATACGCCGGCCCAGGTCCTAGCCGACCTCCAGCAAGGGACGAGCGATGTGGAGTCGGTCGGGTTGATCAACCGGGCGATCGAGTACAGCCACGGCAAACTCGACCCCAGCACACAGAACTCTTTACTGCTGTTGGCGCCGTTCACCGCCAGTATTCCCACCGGATTCCTCGACGCCTACCATCAGCTATTGGCAGATCACGACGCGGTGAAAGCCCTCGGCCCGATCGACCTTCGCGCAGCGGTCGCCGAGACCGTCCGCGTCGGACTGGCCGCGCCCCACCCGCGCCTGGTCACTTGGGTGCAGATCCTGCCGGCGCTGCCGTATTTCCTGCGCACCCGGCTCCACCAAAACCCCGACCTCCAGCAAGCCGTACGACAGGCGCACTACCAGCTCTACACATTATTGGGGCAGACGATTCAGGAGTTACTCACCGCCAGTGAGCCGCAAAAGCGGGCGGTCGGGCATGTGGCAGCAGGCATCGAGTACGCCAACCTCACCACCACTCTCAACCATGGACTACGCACGGGGCAACCCGTCATCGGGATCGTTGCCGCAATAGAGGAGTACCTCGACCAGACCAAACAGCAGGACGCCCGCCGCCACCTTCTCGATATCGCCATCGCTGCCGACCGTGAGCCTGGCCGCGGCGATCTACGCCAAGAGCTGGCAGAACTACATCATTTGGCTGGCATGGTCGCGCAGGATCAGCGGCGCTTCGAAGAAGCCGAAGCCCACTACCGGCAATCCCTCGACATCAAGCTGGAGTTCAACGACCGGCACGGCGCCGCCATCACCCACCACCAGCTCGGCGTGGTCGCGCAGGATCAGCGACGCTTCGAGGAAGCCGAAGCCCACTACCGGCAAGCCCTCAAACTCTTCGAGGAGTTCAACGACCGGCACAGCGCCGCCAGCACCTACCACCAGCTCGGCATGGTCGCGCAGGAACAACGACGCTTCGAAGAAGCCGAAGCCCACTACCGGCAATCCCTCAACATCAAGCTGGAGTTCAACAACCGGCACAGCGCCGCCATCACCTACCACCAGCTCGGCAGGATCGCGCAGAATCAGCGGCGCTTCGAAGAAGCCGAAGCCCACTACCGGCAATCCCTCGACATCAAGCTGGAGTTCAACGACCGGTACAGCGCCGCCAGCACCTACCACCAGCTCGGCGTAGTCGCGCAGGAACAACGACGCTTCGAAGAAGCCGAAGCCCACTACCGGCAATCCCTCAACATCGCGCTGGAGTTCAACGACCGGCACGGCGCCGCCATCACCCACCACCAGCTCGGCGTGGTCGCGCAGAATCAGCGGCGCTTCGAAGAAGCCGAAGCCCACTGCCGGCAAGCCCTGAAACTCTTCGAGGAGTTCAACGACCGGCACAGCGCCGCCAGCGCCTACCACCAGCTCGGCATGGTGGCGCGGGAACAGCAGCGCTTCGAAGAAGCCGAAGCCCACTTCCGGCAAGCCCTCGCTATCAAGCTGGAGTTCAACGACCGGCACAGCGCCGCTAGCACCTACCACCAGCTCGGCAGGGTCGCGCAGGAACAACGACGCTTCGAAGAAGCCGAAGCCCAATACCGGCAAGCCCTCGCCATCAAGCTGGAGTTCAACAACCGACACAGCGCCGCCATCACCCACCACCAGCTCGGCATGCTCGCGCAGGAACAACGACGCTTCGAAGAAGCGGCAGCCCACTACCGGCAATCCCTCAAGTTCTTCGAAGAGTTCAACGACCGGCACGGCACCGCCATCACCTACCACCAGCTTGGCATGCTCGCGCAGGAACAGCAGCGCTATGAGGAAGCAGCGGAAGCATTGGTCACAGCGGCTGTGATGTGGCGAACGATGTACGACCAATGGCCTGATGAATCCTTGACTGCTTTAGAGAAGATTCGGGAACAGCTGAACAGGGTCGAATTCGAAAGAGTCCTTCAAGCACACGCGACGCAGGCTTTCATCGATGCCCTGAACGTCGCCATCGACGACCGCAATCGGTAGGCTGCTGGGGCGTCCGGTGTCCCCCGGACCAGCGGAGGCACCGCCGCGAGCCCGGAGCACATCAATCGCTCGCGCCCGGACGACGTCACCGAGGAGGCGGTGCACGCGTACGTGGTGCCTGCCGCCGGTCGCGACAAGCGCGCCCTATCTCAGCCCTGGGCGGGAACAGCTACGTGACGCGGTAGGCGGTGTAGCGCACCCGGTCGGCCTCGCGGATCGCCGACGCCACGAAGACGGACTGCTCCAGGACGGCCAGCGCGGGTACCGACGTCTCCAGTCGTACGCCCAGGCGGAAGTAGTACTCGGACGCCTCGACGGCGTCGCCGCGCAGCAACGCCTCGAGGACCTCCGGGCGGCCGCTGCGGACACCGAAGGTACGCAGGTAGACGTGACCGCCGTCGGCGGTACGCGCCGAGTAGCGCGTGTCGATCTCGATCGCGCCGTCGGGGCGAACGACCTGCCAGTCGGCGCCGCCGGGCAGGATGTCGGCCTCGAAGAGACCGGTGACCTGGCCGCCGACAACAGGCACCACGCGACGGTGACCGGCTCGGGTCATCCCGTGGTCCTCCAGCGCGCCGAGGCGCACCTCCACCTCGAACGCGGCCTCCAATCCGGGAATCGGCGGGGCGGTCGAGGCGTCCCGACCGGCGGTTCGGCGCGTACTCATGGAGTGTCCTTGTCGTGCGCGAGGGCGTCGCGGAGGCGCTCCAGCGCGGGCACCGCGGCGGCGAGGGCCGCGCGGTCCGCCGCCGGCAGGGTCGCCGCGGCGCGGGCGACCAGGTCTCCGCTCGCGAGGTCGAAGCGGTCGAACAGGTCGAGGGCCTTCGGGGTGGCGAGGACGTCGACGTGGCGGTGGTTGCCGGGACGGGGGCGACGCTCGACGAGACCGTTGCCCTGCATCGCGGTGAGCAGGTTGCTGACCGTGGATCGGCTCAGGCGCAGCCGCTCGGCCAGCTCACCGGGGCCGGCCACGGTGCCTCGGGGCAGGGCCCGAACGATCTCGATCTGCGCGTCCGGGATCTCCGGCAGGTGCTCGGCGGCCCGGGCTGCGGCGAGCAGCGTGCGGCGCAGCGGTGAGATCACCGACGCCAGTCGCGCCGCGTCCAGTTCGGTCGGCTCCGGGCCGGTCACGGCAGGACGCCCGGGAAGGCCGGCGGCGTCAGGGAGGCCCGTTCGTTGAGGTCGGCGGGGAGGAAACCGGCCGCCTTCTTGTAGCCGGTGGCGATGGCGGTGAGCTCCTCCGGTCCGATGACGTCGTGGATGTGCGTGAACCCGTCCGGAGCGCGCTCGTGGGCGAGCACCATCACCTGTTCCGGGCCCTGCCGCCGGTTGCTCAGCACGAGCGCGGTGGTCGCGGGCCGCCGGTCCGCCTCGTAGGCGTCGAGCGCCGCTGCGACCGTCGGCGCGGTGGCGAGGTGGAAGGCGAGGGTACGTGCGTCCAGGATCGCCTGCGACGCCCCGTTGGAACCGTTCGGATGCATCGGGTGGGCCGCGTCGCCCAGCAGCGTGGTGTTGCCGTGGGTCCACGTGTCGATCGGATCGCGGTCCACCATGGGATATTCGAGGATCTCGTCGGCGGCGGCCAGCAGTTCCGGCACGTTGAGCCACGCGAAACGCCAGTCCGCGAAGAGCGAGACGACCGGCGCGGGGTCGACCGTCCGGTTCCAGTCCGCGTTGGGCCCGGCGAAACCGGGCCCGCGCCGCTCGGCGACGACGTTGATGAGGCCGGCGCCGATCGGGTACGCCACGAACTTCTGTTCCGCGTCCCCGGCCATGATCATGGTTCGCCCGTCCAGGAATCCGGGTACCCGTGCCGTCCCCCGCCACAGTGTCAGCCCGTTCCACAGTGGCGCCCCCTCGCCAGGCCGAAGGTGGCGGCGCAGCGCGGAGTGGATGCCGTCCGCCCCGACGATCAGGTCGCCAGCGACGCTCACCTCCCCCGCCGCCGTCTCGAAGTGCGCGACGCCGTCGCGGACGCCGACGAGTCGGTGCCCGGTGCGCACCGCGTCCGCGCCCAACCGCTCCCGCACCACGGCGAGCAGTTCCATCTGGAACCGGCCGCGGTGCACGGAAAGCTGCGGCCAGCGATATCCGGCGTCCAGTCCGCGTGGCTCGCTCCAGATCTGCTGACCGTAGCGGTTGTAGTAGGCGAGCGTGCCGGGTGCGGCGCCCAGCCTTTCCATGCGTTCCCCGAGACCCAATTCGGTCAGCTCACGGACGGCGTGCGGGAGTAGATTGATTCCGACGCCGAGTGGGCGCAGCGCGGCGGCGCGCTCGTAGACGGTGATCTCACGGAAGCCGACCCGGTGCAGGCTGAGCGCGGTGGCGAGGCCCCCGATGCCAGCGCCCACGATCACGATCGCCAAGTCGTCGCTCCCTTCGCCACCGTGCCACCAACCGCATAGTTTGGTCACAAAATCGTCACGCGTCAAGACCCATTCGTATCGACGTCGGGCCGCTCCGCGCGCAATGCGATTTGCTTATCGGAATTCTTGACAATCAATCGGCTCTGCATGAGTCTGATCGACGCGGTCGGATGCTTCACCTCTTCGCCGCCACCACTCCTCCGGATGCACCAGCGCTTCGCACGGAAGGGCTAGTCCATGAAGAAGGTCACCGCCCTCGCTGTTCTCGCCGGCGTCGTGGTCGCCCTGGCCGGCTGCACGGATTCCGATGCCACCGATCCGTCCCCCGGGGCGAGCGGCGACCTGCGGAAGGTCCGCGTGGCGGCGCTGCCGATCAGCGAGACCGCCGCGCTGTGGGGCGGCATCAAGGCGGGCATCTTCCGGGAGCAGGGGCTCGACGTGGAGGTGGTGCCCGCACAGGGCGGCGCCCAGGCCATCCCGGCCCTGATCAACGGCGACATCGACTTCGCCATCGGCCAGCCGTTCGGCCCGTTCCGCGCCGATCTGCAGAACCTCGGCGTGGTGATCATCGGGAACTACGCGTCGTCCTACGCCGACGGCGACGACATCAACGCCGTGCTGGCGTCCACGAAGTCCGGTATCACCCGGCCGGCCCAGCTCGCCGGACGCAAGGTGTCGGTGAACAGCCTGGGCGCCGCCGGCGATGTCACGATCATGGCGGCGGTCGAGAAGGACGGCGGCGATCCCACCAAGGTCAAGTTCGTCGAGGTGGCCTTCCCGGACGCACCGGCCCAGCTCGCCGCCGGCAACATCGACGCCGCCTGGGTGACCGAGCCGTTCATCACCCAGATGCGCAAGCGCGGCGACGTCCTCGTGGTCGCTCCGTACCAGGCCACCGTTCCCGGGCTCACCACCCTGACCACGATCACGTCGAGCAAGCTGAAGGACTCCGACGCCACGCTGATCGCGGACTTCTCGGCGGCGATGAAGAAGACGCTCACCTGGGCCAACGATCCGGCGAACGAGAAGGACCTCCGCCAGGCCATCAAGGACAACCTCGAACTGCCGGAGCCGGTGGCGGACTCGGTACGGCTCCCGGCGTTCGGGTGGGACATCGACCGGGCCGGCCTGGAGCAACTGGCGACGCTCGCGCAGAAGTACCGCGTCCTCGACCGGCAGCCCGACTTCGACCGTCTCGTCCAGCAGCAGCAGTAGCCGGCCGATGCGCAAGATCCTGCTGGGCGCCGTCGGCCTGCTGGGGTTCCTCGCCGTCTGGCAACTGCTCCCGGCTCTGGGGCTGGTCGACCGGCACGACCTGCCGTACGCCACCGACGTGTTCGGACGGCTGTTCCACGAGGTCCGCGACCTGGCGTTCTGGCGGCGGCTCCGGCTCACCATGACGTCCTGGGCGATCGGCCTCACCCTGGCGACGCTCGCGGCGGTCGCGCTGGGGACCGTGGTCGGGATGGTGCCGTTCCTGCGTCGCGCCACGCACACGAGCGTCGAGTTCCTGCGGCCGGTGCCGTCGGTCGCGCTGATCCCCCTCGCCGTGCTGATGTTCGGCCTGCAGATGCGCGCCGCACTCGTCATCATCGTCTACGCGGCGTTCTGGCAGGTGTTCGTGCAGGTGATCTACGGCGTCGCCGACGTCGACACGGTCGCCCGGGACACCGCGCGGAGCTTCGGACTCACCCGCTACGAGCGGCTGCGGTATCTCATCCTGCCGACCGCTCTGCCGTACCTGATGACCGGCCTGCGCCTCGCCGCGACGGTCGCGCTCATCCTGGCCGTCACCGCGGAGATGGTGATCGGTAACCCCGGCCTCGGACGCATGATCGAGCAGTCGCGCTCCGCCGGGGACGCCGTCGGCCTGTACGGCCTCGTCGTGGTCACCGGGCTCCTCGGCGTGCTGGTGAACGTCGTGTTCCGCTTCGCCGAACGCCGCTCGTTGGCCTGGCACCAGTCGGTGCTCGCGGACGAGGCAACCCGATGACCGCCCTCGGCGCGGGCCGGACCGCCCCTCGCAGCCTCGGCGTCCGGGTCGCCGAGGACGTCCTGTACGCGGTCGGGCTTCCCGTCCTGGCCGTGGGGCTCTGGGCCGTCTGGTCCACCCGGTCGGCCAACCGGTTCCTCGTCGGCCCCGGCCCGCTCCTCGACGCGTTCCGGCAGACCTGGATCGGCCCGGCGTTCGTCGACGATGTGCTGCCGAGCGTGTACCGGCTGCTGGCCGGCCTGCTCGCGTCGATCCTGCTCGGCGTCGCCGCCGGCGTCCTCATCGGCCGGTTCCGCCCGCTACGCGAGATCCTCGAACCGCTGCTGGAGTTCTTCCGCGCGATTCCGCCACCGGTGCTGATTCCGGTCGCGATGCTCCTGCTCGGCATCACCGACACCATGAAGGTCGTCGTCATCTGCTCCGGCGCGATCTGGCCGATCCTGCTGAACACGATCGAGGGCGTCCGGGCGACCGACAGCGTGCTGCTGGAGACCGCCGACTCGTACCGGGTCTCCCGGTGGGAACGCGTGTGGCTGCTGATCCTCCCGGCGGCGAGTCCGCGCATCATGACCGGCGTACGACAGGCGCTCTCGGTGGCCCTGATCCTCATGGTCATCTCGGAGATGTTCGCGTCCTCGGCCGGCCTCGGCTACCGGATCGCCTACTTTCAGCGGAACTACCTCATCGCCGAGATGTGGAGCGGCATCCTCCTGCTCGGCCTCATCGGCGTACTCCTCGCCGTGGCCTTCGGCGTCGTCGAGCGCCGCGTCCTGCGCTGGTACCACGGAATGAGGGAGGTCACCCGTGCCTGACGCGAGTCCGCTGCTGCGGGTCGAGCACCTGCGGAAGGTCTACGCCTCCGGCCGGGGCGAGGTCGAGGCGATCGGGGATCTCAGTTTCACCATGATGCCCGGCGAACTGCTGTGCGTCGTCGGCCCGTCGGGCTGCGGAAAGACCACCCTCCTGAAATGCCTCGCCGGCCTGCTCCGGCCCACCAGCGGCCTCGTCGAGATGGAGGGATCTCCGGTGACGGGACCGAGCCCGGCGATGGCAGTGGTGTTCCAGGAGTACGGCCGCAGCCTCTATCCCTGGCTGACGGTCCGGGGCAATGTGGAGCTTCCCCTTCGACACCAGAAGCTCTCCCGCGCCGAACGCGACCGCAGGGTCGCCGACGCCCTCGACGCGGTCGGACTGCCGCAGTCGGCACGCAGCCACCCGTGGCAGCTCTCCGGCGGGATGCAGCAACGGGTGGCCATCGCACGCGCCATCGCGTACCGACCCGAAGTGCTGATCATGGATGAGCCGTTCGCGGCGGTGGACGCGCAGACCCGCGCGGACCTGGAGGACCTCGTACGCGACCTGCACCTGAACCGCGGTATCTCCACTGTCTTCGTGACGCACGACATCGACGAGTCCGTGTATCTGGGCCAGCGCGTGCTCGTCCTGTCCCACTCGCCGACCCGGGTGCAGGAAGACCTCGTGATCGACCTCCCGCCAGAGCGCGATCAGCTCACCACCCGGGCGCTGCCCCGGTTCACCGAGCTGCGGACCCACGTCTACGCGCAGATCCAGCGGGCCAAGCGTGCGCCGACCTCGGCGCCCCACCCGGCACCGTGACGCGCCTCGCCAACCCGGCAACGCCCGAAGCCGCCCGTAGGCGACCGGGCCGCCAGGGGCCAGTGGGGGGATGTTCGCCCGACGCCTGGCTGGCCAACGTCAACGGCCAACAGCCACACCGTTACCGCCAACATAGACCATCCAATACCGGATGTGACCGCCGCGACCTGGAGGGACCTTCATCTCCCCAGGTCAATCGGTCGGGACGGCCGGATTCGAACCGACGACCCCTCGACCCCCAGACAACGATCAGGACCCGTCAACCTGCCTCAACGCACGCCCTCGGCTGGCGTCCGCGTCCATCGCCGTCCGCCAACGTCCAGCCGTGTACGCCGTGGTCGTCACCCAGTTAGTCACTCAGGCTGGTAGGCGTCGTGCTCGGCGTAGTAGATGACAGCTCCAACAGCTTCCAACGCTGTCGGTTGCCGTCCATCGCGCCACAGCGACCAGACCACTAAGACCTCTTGGGCCAGATCCACCTCAAGCAAGTACTCCTGGCGGGTGGGCTGCTCGTCGTCGTGTATCTCGGCCACCGAGTCCGCCAGCCACGGCCTACTCGCGTAGATCACTCCGCCGTCGAGCTGGCCTAAGCCCTGCACTACCTCGCTTAGTGGTCGCCCACGCACAAGAGGCAGCCTAGACCCGACCCTGTGCATCCATGGCAGACGTTGAAGGGAACCCAAGAGCCGCAGCGGGTCGAGCAGCGGCTACGGCGGCTCATGCCTGCTCGCACGCCGTCTCAGGCTGCCATGACCGGCCACCGCTCGACGACGTTTGACGGCGTCTTGTGCCCCCCGTTGCCCCGACCGCCTCCTTGCCTCGGCACAGAGCGGCTTTACTATGTTCGGCCTTGGAGTATGGAACCTTCGCTCTCCTGGGCCTAGCCGCTGCGTGCGGTGCAGTTGCCCCAGCTGCACTTCACGGTGATCCACATTGTGTTGTAGGCGCACCGGCGCGACGACAGAGACGGCTGCCATGTGGAGGTGTCCTGGTCTCCCTTGGACTGGTTAACGTTGTCCGTCACAGCGATCAACTGCGGATGGGTGAGGTCTTTTGGAAGCTCTGCCGGCGGCTCGTTGTCCACGAGCTGGCACCCGAGCGCCACGCCTTGGTAGGGGGAGGACATGGTCGACGTCGAGTCGGGGACCGCTGTCCACGTAGCGACGTCGTACGGGTTGAGGAGCTGGACCGATGACATCGCGGAGATTCGCCGCATCAACGATCGCTGATCGGCAGTAGGTCGGATCACCGCCCGATTCCATGCTGTAAGGGCGGTGCCGCCTTAGGTAACCGCGCCATTACTCTGGACCAGTCGACTCTCGACATCCGCGCCCGCAGCCTTGAACTGCCTGGCTATGTCATTGCGACCGATGCAGTTGCGCATGCTCTTCACCCAGATGACCCAATACTCACGAGCCCCCCGTTCCCTGAGTTCAATGAGCCGGTGCGCGACCTCTTCCCACCGCAGGATCGACTGCGACACCACGCCAAGCAGCCAGCCGGCGTTGTCGCGCTCGCCCGCGTCGATCAGAGCGAATGCGATCTCGACCACCTCGTCGAAGGAACGGAGCGCTGTCACGTTGGCTAACAACCGCCCGAACTGCTGGTAGTCGAGCGACTTGCTTGCCTTCAATGACGCGATCTGCCCGCCGGTCATCGTGCGGGCGAGGTCTTCAATATCGTGTGGCGAAGGCCTCTTCGGTACGGAGGACGCGCGAACCTCGGACGGCTCGGATGGGGCCGGAGTACGCCCAGGTGCCGCAGGCAAGGATGGTTTAAGCACGGGCGAAACGTCGAGGTGCGCCGCGCCGGCGGAATTATGTCCCAGCGCGATGAGTTCCGCGAGACCGGTGCCGAGGCGCTGCGGGCGAGGCATACCACGCGATGTCAACCGTCGGACCATCTCGGGGTAGATGTCTCGCAGCGTAAGCAGATGCCCAGCTCCAGGAACCCCCTCGCGCAGGACCGCAATGAGTTCCTGCGTGAACGCCGTGAACTGAGCTCCGGGCACCGCGATAGAGGTGGAGTTCGCCGGCGACGAGGTCATCGTGTATGTGCCGTAGACCTCGATGGCGCCCGAGACCGCGGAGGATTCGGCAGACATCGCCTCAGCGGCCCGGCCGGAAAAGCAGCAATCCAAAATAAGGATGCGGTTCCGGGCAGGGCTGCTGGCCAGCGCCGCTCGCAGCCACTCCATAGGAACGGCCGTGTAAGTCTCGAAGTTACGCTTAGTGTCGCCGACCGCCAGGTGCAGCGTCCCCTGCTGGTTAAGGAGACCATGCCCGGCGTAGTAGAGGATTACGGTGTCCGCCGGCGCGTCGGCCAACTCGGCCACGGCGGCCCCAACCTCATGCGGCAGGGCCGGATTCACCAAAGCCCGACAGTTCTCGGGCACCAGAACACCGGCTGGCGCCGTGAGCGCGTCCCGGAGCGCCGCGACGTTATTGGCCACGGCCGGGAGATCTGGGATGGCGCTGTCGGCAAACCGCGAGACACCGACGATCAACGCCCGCGAATTCATTCGGTCAGGCAGCCGAGCGCTCATCGCGCATCCGGCGGCAGCTCAAGAGCGGCCCGCAGCAAACGCCCGGCGTCCTCCGCGTCCTTCGCATCGATTTCGACCCGACGGGTGCTCCCCGTGGTGCTAACTTCCACGACAATCCGAGCGCGGCGCACGGTCAACCATGTCGACATCGTAGCGATGAGCGCGGCGACGGCGCCGCCACTACCAAGTGCCATCGTCAGGGTGTCTGCCAACGCACCCATCTCCCCGTCGACGACAGCGGGTCGACGGACATTGACCCGCCCTCGCAGTTCTTCCTCTTTCTGCAGCCACGCGAAAAGCGACTGCAGCGTCTCAGGGTCCCCTTCAGCAGACGAGACTTCGACTTGCAGCGGCACAGACATCCTTGACCCCCGGGCTAACGTGATCGGCAACCCATACTCGCTGGAGGCCGTTGACCTTACCCTCGGTGAGCTCGGCAAGACAGAAGCGTATGGACAGTGTTGATTCAGACGGATTGTTCGCATGGGTACGCAGTTCGCCATTACTGGCTGTCCTGTCCGGTGAACCATGCACCGCGAACCTGTCTACCTGCAGTTCGGCGTCAAGGTCGGCGAGGGCTTTGGCCAGGGAGCATAGCAGGATGCCGATGCCGTCGGCGTCGCCGAGGGGCGTGTCGGGCGTGCATCGCCCTGCGATGGGAGGACCTCGACCTCGCCGCCGAACGCCCACCCTGACGATCTGCGGCACGCTCGTCTTCGTCAAAGGCCAGAGCTTCTTCCGCCAACCCTGGAACAAGAGCGATGCCGGCTGGCGAATGGTCGTCCTACGCCGGTTCGCCGTCGGCATGATCATGGCCCGCAAGCTCGTCGCCGCCACAACCCACACGACGCGATCGTCGCTGCCCGACGCGGCACCTGACTGTCGCTCAACAACGTCCGCCGTCAATGGCGTGAGGCTCGCGCCGACACCGCCCTCGCTGGGTCACTCCTCCCCACACACTTCCGCAAGACCGTCGCAAGGAAAAGACCGACACGAAAAGCGCCGCAGCACAGCTTGGGCACTCCAGCGAGGAGGTCACCGCCACGTACGACATCGCCAAGCCCGCCCAAGCCCCTGATGTCTCCGACATCCTCGAGCGACTCGGCACCGACCTCAGGCGACGTCCCCCACCCGCATCGCCCATCAGTGCGCAGGGATGCCGAACGTGGTTGCCGACCCCGATAAATGGGGGGTTTTCGATGTACGGTTCAAACCCCACAGACAAACTTAAAGCCCTGGCCAGCGTTTCCGCTGGCCAGGGCTTTTGTCTGTCGGGACGGCCGGATTCGAACCGACGACCCCTTGACCCCCAGTCAAGTGCGCTACCAAGCTGCGCCACGTCCCGCCCCGCAGAGTTCCCCCTGCGACAGCCGGTACAGCTTAGCGCAGCACTCCTGCCCCGTCCGCACAGGCCCCACCCGCATCGCGGGAGCAGCGAACCACCCCACAACCCCTAAAGCGTCCTAGGAGGGTGGGCCAGACGGTAACCGCCTGGCCCACCCGACAGAACTACCGGATTACCCGTGCGCCTTGCCCCGGCCACCCGGGCCGAGCTTCTTGCGGGGGCGTACGGAGATCTCGATGGGGCTGCCCTCGTACCCGAACTCCTCGCGGAGCTTGCGCTCGACGAACCGCTGGTATCCGGCGTCGAGCGGGCCCGTGGTGAAGAGCACGAACCGCGGCGGCGCCACCCCGGCCTGCGTGGCGAACAGGATGCGGGGCGCCCGTCCACCGCGCACCGGGTGCGGGGTGGCCTGCACGAGCGCGGTGAGCCACTGGTTGAGGTGCGCGGTCGGTACGCGCAGTTCCCAGCTCGCCAGGGCCTTGTTGAGGGCCGGGGCCAGCTTGTCGACCGCGCGGCCGGTCATGGCCGACAGGTTCAGCCGGATCGCCCAGGGGATGCGGCGCAGCTCCCGGTCGATCTCCTTGTCCAGGTAGTACCGGCGGTCGGCGTCGACCAGGTCCCACTTGTTGAACGCGATGACCAGCGCGCGGCCGGCCTCGGTCACCATCGAGAGGATCCGCTGGTCCTGCTCGCTGATCGGCTCGCTGGCGTCCAGAAGCACGACGGCCACCTCGGCGGCCTCGATCGCGCCGGCGGTGCGCAGGCTGGCGTAGTACTCGGTGCCGCTGGCCTTGCCGACGCGCTTGCGCAGACCGGCGGTGTCCACGAGCTGCCAGGTCTGGCCGCCGATCTCGACGAGGCTGTCGACCGGGTCCACTGTGGTGCCGGCGACCGAGTCGACGACGGCCCGGTCCTCGCCGGAGAACCGGTTGAGCAGACTGGACTTGCCCACGTTCGGCCGACCGACCAGCGCCACCCGACGCGGCCCGCGCGGCCGGTTCTCGACGATCGCGGGGGCTTCCGGCAGCGCGGCGAGGATGGCGTCCAGCAGGTCACCGGAGCCGCGCCCGTGCAGCGCGGACACCGGGAACGGCTCGCCGAGGCCGAGCGACCACAGCGACACGGCCTCCATCTCGATGGAGTTGTTGTCGGCCTTGTTGGCCACCAGGATGACCGGCTTGGCGCTGCGACGCAGCATCTTCACCGCGGCCTCGTCCACGTCGGTGGAACCGACCATCGCGTCGACCACGAAGAGGACCACGTCGGCGGTGACCACCGCCGTCTCGGCCTGCGCGGCGATGGCCGCCGCGCGGTCCTTCGCGTCCGGTTCCCAACCACCGGTGTCCACCACGGTGAACGACCGGCCGTTCCACTGCGCGTCGTACGGCACGCGGTCCCGGGTCACGCCGGGGACGTCCTCGACGACCGCCTGTCGGCGGCCGATGATCCGGTTGACGAGGGTCGACTTGCCCACGTTCGGGCGGCCGACGACCGCGACCACCGGCTGCGGGCCGGTCGGCTCCTCGAAAACGACGTCCGGCTCGCGCAGCTCGACCCACCCCGCCGAATCGGCGCTCATGCCACTCCTCCGCTTCGCTCCGGACCGGCACACGCCGCACCCACGAGGAACCTCATGCCACTCCCCGCTCGGTGAGCAGGTCACGCAGCCGGGCCACGACCTCGTCGATGCCCAGCTCGGTGGTGTCCAGCACGACGGCGTCCTTGGCCTGGGCCAGCGGGTTGACCTTGCGGGTCGAGTCGAGCCGGTCACGGCGGGCCAGGTCGGCGGCGGTGGCCGCCACGTCGGAGGCGTCCTCGGCGCTGCGCCGGGCCGCGCGGGCCGCCTCGGAGGCGGTCAGGAAGACCTTCAGGTCGGCGTCCGGCGCCACGACCGAAGCGATGTCCCGGCCTTCGACCACCATCCGGCCCGCGTTGACGATCATCTCGCGCTGCCGGGCGACCAGCAGCTCACGGACGGCCGGCACGGCGGCGACGGCGGAGACCGCCTGGGTCACCTCGGGCCCGCGGATCTCCGCGTCCACGCTCACGCCGTCGACGGTCACGCCGTACCCCTGGGGGTCGGTGCCGATGCGCAGGTCGGCCTCGCCGGCGACCTTGGCCACCGACGCGGCGTCCGTGAGATCCACGCCGGAGCGCAGCACGGCCCACGTGATCGCCCGGTACATCGCCCCGGTGTCCAGGTAGCGCGCACCGATGCCGACGGCGAGCCGCCGCGACACGGTGGACTTACCCGAACCGGACGGCCCGTCCACAGCGACCACACATCGCTCGGCCCGTACGTTTTCCTCCACCGTGTCCTCCTCAGCCCGTACCTCGCGGATCGCCCGGTGCTGGCGCCGCAAGCGGTTGTCCATCGTCATCCATCATGCCCGGGGCCCGTGGCGCACCCACGCGCGCCGCCGCCCGAGGCGACCCACGCCACCCTCCGGCGGCCGCTTCCCGGCCGCTGCGGAGCCTACCGGCAGCCGTACCCCGAAGCCCGGGGGTCAGTCACCCACCGCGCGGAACAGGGCGGCGACCTCCGCGTTGGTCAGGCGCCGCAGACGCCCGGTGCGCAGGTCGCCCAACCGGATCGGACCGATGGAGGTACGCACCAGACGGGTGACCGGGTGCCCGACCTCGTCCATCAACCGCCGGACGATGTGCTTGCGCCCTTCGTGCAGGCTCAGCTCCACCTGGGCGCTCTTGCCCAGGGTGCCCACCACCTTGAACGAGTCGACCTTGACCGGCCCGTCCTCCAGTTCGACGCCCGCGAGGAGCCGCTTGCTCAGGTTGCGCGGGATCGGCCCGACCACCTCGGCCAGGTAGGTCTTCAGCACCTCGTACGAGGGGTGCATGAGCTTGTGCGCGAGGGTGCCGTCGTTGGTGAGCAGCAGCAGGCCCTCGCTGTCGGCGTCGAGCCGCCCGACGTGGTACACCCGCTGGTCCAGCCGCCGGCCGATGAAGTCGGCCAACTCGGTACGGCCTTTCTCGTCCGCCATGGTGGTGACCACACCGCGCGGCTTGTTCATCGCCACGTAGACCAGGCGGACGTCGACCTGGAGGCGCTCGCCGTCCACGTGGATCACGGCCTGGGCCGGGTCGACCTTGTCGCCGAGCTTGGCGACCCGCCCGTCCACGGTGACCCGGCGCCGGAAGATCAGGTCCTCGCAGGCACGCCGGGAACCCACGCCGGCGGCGGCGAGCACCTTCTGCAGGCGTTCCGCGCCCTCGTAGACGGGGGCGTCGGACTTCGGGGAACGGTTATCGGGTCGCATCGGCAAGCTCTTCTACGTCGTCGGGCAGGAAGGGTGCGAGGGGTGGCAATTCGTCGACGGTGTTCAGCCCGAGCTTCTCCAGGAACAGTGTGGTGGTCCGGTACAGGAACGCCCCGCTGTCCGATTCGGTGCCGCACTCCTCGACGAGACCGCGAGTGACCAGCGTACGGATGACGCCGTCGCAGTTGACACCCCGGATGGCCGAGATCCGCGACCGGGTCACCGGCTGCTTGTACGCGACCACGGCCAGGGTCTCCAGAGCCGCCTGGGTCAGCCGCACGGACTGCCCGTCCAGGACGAACCGCTCGACGTACGTAGCGTATTCCGGCCGGGTGTACAACCGCCAACCGCCGGCGGCCCGCCGCAGCTCGAACCCGTTCCCAGCGGCCGCGTAGCCGGCGGCGATCTCGTCGAGCACCGGCCCGATCCGCTCGGCGGGCTGCTCCAGCACCTGGGCGAGGACCATCTCGCTGACCGGTTCGTCCACCACCAGGAGGATCGCCTCCAGCGCGCCGCGCAGCTCGGCGTCGGGCAGCTCGGGCGCGGGCTCCGGCACGACCGCCGGCCGCCGCCGCCCGACGGGCTCCCGCCGAGGTACGCCCCGAGCCGCGCCCGCCGCAGCGGGCTCCCCAGCCACAGCGGCTACGCCGGCCTCCGGCACGACCGCCTCAGCGGGCACGACCGGCTCGTCGACGTCGGCCGGCTCGGCGGCCTCGGTTGGCTCACCGGCCTCGATTGACTCAGCGGGCACGACCAGTTCACCGGCGGCCGCGTCGGAGGACTCCGCCTCGGCAGGTGCGGCGGTGGGGGCCGGTGGGCGTGGGCGTTCCCATGGGGGAACCCAGGCGGCGGCCTGGTCGGCCAGGGAGTCCCGGCGCTCCTCGTCACTCATCCCGCGTACCCTCCGTCGCTTCCGTTTCGACCGGTCCGCCGGCCTCCTCCCCCGCCGCCACCGGCTCCGGCCCGGGAGGCGGGTCGGCGTCGGCGGGTGTGCCGGCGTACTCGTCGACGTGCAGTTCGGTCTCGCCGTCGGTGGGCCCGGTCCAGCGCACGGTCAGCTCCTCCAGGGCCTGCTCCTGCACGAAGGCCACCAGCCCCTCCCGGTACAGCTCCAGCAATGCCAGGAACCGGGCCACCACCTCAAGGGTGGCCTCGCAGTCGGCGCAGAGCAGCGAGAACGTGGCCGTGCCGGCCCGGCGGAGCCGGGCGGTGAGGATCGCCGCGTGTTCCCGCACACTGACCCGCACCATGTGCACGTGGGCGATGGATACCTCCGGCGAAACCTTCGGGGTCATCGCCTTCACGGCCAGTTTCAGCAGCCGCTGCGGGCCGATGCCGAGCACCAGGTCGGGCAGCGCCTCGGCGTAGCGGGGCTCCAGGCTCACCGCCCGGGGATAGCGGCGGCCGCCGACCGCCTCCAGCTCGGCGATGTGTGCCGCCGCCTCCTTGTACGCCTTGTACTGCAGCAGCCGGGCGAAGAGCAGGTCCCGGGCCTCCAGCAGGGCGAGGTCCTCCTCGTCCTCGACGTCGGCGGCGGGCAGCAGCCGGGCGGCCTTCAGGTCGAGCAGGGTCGCGGCGATGAGCAGGAATTCGCTGGCCTCGTCCAGGTCCCAGTCGTCGCCCATGGCGCGGATGTAGGCGATGAACTCGTCGGTGACCGTGTGCAGGGCCACCTCGGTGACGTCGAGCTTGTGTTTGCCGATGAGTTGCAGCAGCAGGTCGAAGGGGCCGGTGAAGTTGGCCAGTCGCACCGTGAACCCGGTCGGCTGCGCACCGTCGACCACGGCCGGATCGGCGGTGTCGGGCGGGTGCAGGGGTGGCGCGGTCACCGCACGACCGTAGTCCACGAGACGGGCACCGGGACTTCCGGCTACCGCTCCGACTGGGCGGCGATCACCTCGCGGGCCAGCTGACGGTAGTTACGCGCCCCGGAGGAGGCCGGGTCCATCGTCGTGATGGGGGCACCGGCCACGGTGGACTCCGGGAACTTCACCGTCTTGGTGATGACCGTCTGGTAGACCTTGTCGCCGAACGCCTCGACCACCCGCTGGAGCACCTGCCGGCAGTGGGTGGTGCGGCTGTCGTACATGGTGGCGAGGATGCCTTCGAGCTCCAGGTCGAAGTTGAGCCGTTCGCGCACCTTGTCGATGGTGTCCAGCAGCAGGGCCACACCGCGCAGGCTGAAGAACTCGCACTCGAGGGGGATGAGCACGCCGTGCGCGACGGTCAGCGCGTTGATCGCCAGCAGGCCGAGGGACGGCTGGCAGTCGATCAGGATGTAGTCGTACTCCTTGCGGACCGAGCGCAGGACCCGGGCCAGGGCCATCTCCCGGGCGACCTCGTTGACGAGCTGGATCTCGGCGGCGGAGAGGTCGATGTTGGCCGGCAGCAGGTGCAGGCCCGCGACGTCGGTCTTGATGAGGACGTCCTCGGCCATCACGTCGTCCTGCATGAGCAGGTTGTAGACGGACAGGTCGAGGTTGTGCGGGTTGACACCCAGGCCCACCGAGAGCGCGCCCTGCGGGTCGAAGTCGACGAGCAGCACCTTGCGGCCGTACTCGGCGAGGGCCGCGCCCAGGTTGATGGTGGTGGTCGTCTTGCCGACGCCACCCTTCTGGTTGGCCATCGCGATAATGCGCGCCGGACCGTGCCGATCGGTGGGCATCGGCTCGGGGATGGGCTTGCGCATCGTGTAGGCGGCCGGGTCGGCCGGACCCAGGTCGTTGCCGAGCGCGGCCTGCTGCTCGCGGAGCTCCGACGTCCACGTCTCGGCACGGTCACCGTTGCCAGCCATGTGCTCGTTGCCCCCTCCCGACGACCTACCCGGCGTCGGAGCCGTCCGACGTCCTTCGCGGCGCCGCTGCGCACCCCGGTCTGTCGCCCCAGGAGGTCCGCGCCGATGCCGACTGTACGCCACCGACCAGCAGGGCGTTCGGCACCGGCCCGGCGTGTCGGGGCCGATGCCCGCCGTGGCCGTCAGTCGCGGGCGCGCGGGTGGGCGGTGGCGTACACCTCGCGCAGCCGTTCGACGGTGACGAGGGTGTAGACCTGGGTGGTGGTCACCGAGGCGTGACCGAGCAGTTCCTGGACGACCCGCACGTCGGCGCCACCGTCGAGCAGGTGGGTCGCGTACGAGTGGCGCAGGGTGTGCGGGGACACCGCCGACGGTCCCTCGACCGGCAGGCCGGCGCGGGCGGCGGCGTGCCGCAGGATCATCCAGGCGCCCTGGCGCGACAGCGCGCCGCCCCGGGCGTTGAGGAACACCGCCGGGGTGCCCCGGCCGGCGGCGGCCAACTCAGGGCGGGCCCGGACCAGGTAGGCGCGGACCGCGTCGACGGCGTACCCGCCGATCGGGACGAGGCGCATCCGGCCGCCCTTGCCGCGCAGCAGCACGGTGCCCTCGTCGACGTCCAGGTCGTCGATCGCCGCGCCGACCGCCTCGGAGATGCGCGCGCCGGTGCCGTACAGGAACTCCAGCAGCGCCCGGTCGCGCAGCGCGAGCGACGCGCCCTCACCGGTCGCGGTGACCGGACCGGTGGTCTCCAGCAGGCGGGAAACGTCGTCGACCCCCAGCGCGCGGGGCAGTCGGCGCGGCGGGGTGGGCGGGCGGACGTCGCGGCTCGGGTCCGCGCCGGCCAGCCCCTCCCGCACGGCGAACCGGTGCAGGCCACGGACCGCGCTGGCCGCGCGGGCGGCCGACGACACGGCCAGGGGCGGGTGGTCGTCGTCGCCCGCGCGCAGTCGGGCCAGGTGCGACTCGACGACGCCGGGAGCGACCGACGCGAGGTCGGCGACACCGGCCTCGGCCAGCGTCGTGAGGTAACGCTCCAGATCCCGGCGGTACGAGGCGAGGGTGTTCGCGGACAGGCCGCGCTCGACGGTGAGGTGGTCGAGGTACCCGCGGACGGCACGGCGCAGGGCCGGCGCGGGTTCGACGCCCGCACCGGCCCGTTCGACAGTGGAGTCGGTCAGCCCAGCACCTCGGCCAGCGGAAGCACCGGCATGCCGTGCGCCTCGGCGACCGGGCCGTAGGTGACCTGGCCGTCGTGGGTGTTCAGGCCCAGCGCCAGCGCCGGGTCGCCGCGCAGGGCGTCGCGCCAGCCGTTGTTGGCCAGTTCGAGGGCGTACGGCAGGGTGACGTTGGTCAGCGCGTAGGTGCTGGTGTTCGGCACCGCGCCGGGCATGTTCGCCACGCAGTAGAAAATCGACTCGTGCACCTTGTAGACCGGGTCGGCGTGCGTGGTGGGGCGCGAGTCCTCGAAGCAGCCACCCTGGTCGATGGCGATGTCGACGAGCACGCTGCCCGGCTTCATCCGGGAGACCAGCTCGTTGGAGATGAGCGTCGGGGCCTTCGCGCCGGGCACCAGCACCGCGCCGATGACCAGGTCGGCATCGAGGACGGCCCGCTCGATCTCGTACGCGTTGGAGGCGACGGTCTGCAGGTGCCCCCGGTAGATGGCGTCGGCCTGGCGCAGGCGGGCCACGTTCTTGTCCAGCAGCAGCACCTCGGACTGCAGGCCCAGGGCGATGGCGGCGGCGTTCATGCCGGAGACGCCGGCGCCGATGACGACGGTCTTCGCCGCGTACACGCCGGAGACGCCGCCGGGCAGCACGCCCCGACCACCGCCGGTACGCATCATGTAGAACGCGCCCACCTGCGGGGCGAGCCGGCCCGCCACCTCGGACATCGGCGCGAGCAGCGGCAGCGACTTATCGGGCAGCTCGACGGTCTCGTACGCGATGCCGGTGACCTTCCGGTCGACAAGCGCGTCCGTGCACTCCTTCGAGGCGGCCAGGTGCAGGTAGGTGAAGAGGACCTGCCCCTCGCGCATCCGGTGGTACTCCTCGGCGATCGGCTCCTTGACCTTGAGCACCAGCTCGGCGGTGTCCCACACCTCGTCGGCGGTGGCCAGGATCTTCGCGCCGGCGGCGGCGAACTCCTCGTCGGTGATGCTGGAGCCGACGCCCGCGCCGGACTCGACGAAGACCTGGTGGCCGCTGCGGGTGAACTCGTTGACGCCCGCCGGCGTGATCGCCACGCGGTACTCGTGGTTCTTGACCTCGCGTGGGATTCCGACCTTCACGATGCAGACACCTCTCTTCGGGGTTGAGTTCCCCCGACCGCTCGGCGCCACGACGGCCCCATTGCCGCCGCGGTCCACCGGTCCCGCCGGCGGCAGTCTAGGCGCGTCCGGCCGTGCGACGAGCCAGCACAGTGGCATCCGGTGCCCGGACGACCTGACGGAGTGTCAGGGCACGGACCGGGCCGGCGGTGGACGTCACCTCAGCCGTCAGGACAGTGTTCGCCCATTATCGTCCCATCTGACGGGTAGCGGTACGGACAGCGGGCGAGTGGATCACTATTGTGTCCGCCCATGACCACTCCTCCTTACCAGCAGGGGTACCCGCAGCCCGGGTACCCCCAGGGCGTTTCCGACAAGAGCAAGGTCGTCGCGGGCGTCCTCGGTATCGTGCTGGGTTTCTTCGGCGCGGGCCGGTTCTACATGGGCGACATCAAGATCGGCGTTCTGCAGCTGGTCGTGAGCGTGTGCACCCTCGGCTTCGGCAGCATCTGGGGCTTCGTCGACGGCATCCTCATCCTGATCAACGGCGGCACGGACGCGCAGGGCCGCCCGCTGCGGGACTGACCTGCCACAGCGACAAACGGAGGGGCCCCGCCGATGGCGGGGCCCCTCTGGCGCGTACTCGATGATCGGCTGGACCGACTGCGGCGCTCAGCGCGGCAGCGGCGCCTGGGCCCGGCGCAGCGCCGCGAAGCCGGTGTCCCGGCCGCGCGCCGCCGCGAGCAGGCCGGCCACCGCGGACGCGTTGGTGATCTCGCCGGCCAGGACCATGCCGACCGCCTCGTCGAGGTCGACGCGGACGACCTGGAGGTCGGCCTCCTCGTCGTGGCGCTCGTGCCGCTCGTCGGCCGGCACGTCGGCGAGGTCCCGGGCCAGGAAGACCCGGACGATCTCGTTGGTGAACCCGGGCGAGCTGTGCAGGTCGACCAGCACGTCGATCCGCCCGGCGGTCAGGTCGGCCTCCTCGGCCAGCTCCCGCAGCGCGGCGGCCGGCAACTCCTCGCCGGAGACGTCCATCAGACCGGCCGGCAGCTCCCAGAGGTGCCGGCCCACCGGGTGCCGGTACTGGCGGATCAACACCACCTGACCGGCGTCGTCCAGCGCCACCACGGCCACCGCCCCCACGTGCCGCACGAGGTCACGCAGCGCGGTGCCGCCGCCCGGCATGCTCACCTCCTCGGTGACCACGTCGAAGATCCGCCCGCGGTACCGCTCCGCACGGGAACGGACCTCGTAGCGGTGCTCGGTCACGCCGACGCCTTCGTCGCGGCGCCGTTGCGGGCCGCCTTGCGCGCCGACGGGGCCTCCGCGGCGGGCTCGAGGTCGACCGGCAACTGGTCGGCCTGCGAGTACGCCACCGCGGCCTTGACGAACGACGCGAACAGCGGGTGCGGACGGGTCGGGCGGCTCTTGAGCTCCGGGTGCGCCTGCGTGGCCACGAAGAACGGGTGCAGGTCGCGGTCCAGCTCGATGAACTCGACCAGCCGGCCGTCCGGCGAGGTGCCGGAGATGTGCAGGCCCGCCTTGGTCAGCGCGTCCCGGTAGGCGTTGTTGACCTCGTAGCGGTGCCGGTGCCGCTCGCTGATCTCGGTGCTGCCGTACGCCTCGGCGACGATCGAGCCCTCGGTCAACGTCGCCGGGTACGCCCCGAGCCGCATGGTGCCGCCCAGGTCGCCCTTGCCGGCGACGATGTCCTCCTGGTCGGCCATCGTGGCGATGACCGGGTGCGCGGCCTGCTCGTCGAACTCCAACGAGTTGGCGCCGTCCAGGCCGGCCAGGTGCCGGGCCACGTCGATCGTCATGCACTGCAGGCCGAGGCAGAGGCCGAGCAGGGGGATGCCGTTCTCGCGAGCGTACCGGGCCGTGCCGATCTTGCCCTCGATGCCGCGGACGCCGAACCCGCCCGGGATGAGGATGCCGTCCACGCCGGCCAGGGCCGCCGCCGCGCCGGCCGGGGTGACGCACTCGTCGCTGGGCACCCACTTGAGCTGCACCCGGGACCGGTTACCGAAACCGGCCGCCCGGATCGCCTCGCTCACCGACAGGTACGCGTCGGGCAGGTCGACGTACTTGCCGACCACGGCGACCGTCACGGTGTGCCGCGGTCGGTGCACCCGCTCCAGCAGGTCGTCCCAGCTCGCCCAGTCCACGTCCCGGAACGAGAGCCCGAGCCGGCGCACCACGTACGCGTCGAGCCCTTCGCGGTGCAGCACCTTCGGGATGTCGTAGATGCTCGGGGCGTCCGGGGCGGCGACGACCGCCTCGCGGTCGACGTCGCAGTAGAGCGACAGCTTCTCCTTGAGCTTCTCCGGGATCTCCCGGTCGCAGCGCAGCACGATGGCGTCCGGCTGGATACCGATGTTGCGCAGCTGGGCCACGGAGTGCTGGGTCGGCTTGGTCTTCAGCTCGCCCGACGGCGCCAGGTACGGCACCAGCGAGACGTGCAGGTAGAAGCAGTTGTCCCGGCCCAGGTCGTGGCGGACCTGACGGATCGCCTCCAGGAACGGCAGCGACTCGATGTCGCCCACCGTGCCGCCGACCTCGGTGATGACCACGTCGGGCAGGACGCCGTCCTCGTCCGGGTCCGCCATCGCCAGGATCCGCGACTTGATCTCGTTGGTGATGTGCGGGATGACCTGGACGGTGTCGCCCAGGTACTCGCCGCGCCGCTCCTTGGCGATCACGTCGGAGTAGATCTGCCCGGTGGTGACGTTCGCCTTGCCGGACAGCGCCCGGTCGAGGAAACGCTCGTAGTGGCCGACGTCGAGGTCGGTCTCGGCGCCGTCCTCGGTGACGAAGACCTCGCCGTGCTGGAACGGGTTCATCGTCCCCGGGTCGACGTTCAGGTAGGGGTCGAGCTTCTGCATCACGACGCGGAGCCCGCGCGCGGTCAACAGGTTGCCGAGGCTGGAGGCGGTGAGGCCCTTACCCAGCGAGGAGGCGACGCCCCCGGTGACGAAAATGTGCCTGGTCGTCCGTGCTGATGGGGCCAAGGCCTGCTCCCGTGTCGTCTGTCGCGGTCATGCAGACCGCCGTGCTCGATCAGCAAAGTGATCACGCGATCCACGGGATTCCACGGTAACACCTCCGCGACGGGTACTCGCAGGCCGCACCCCGGCTGGCGCCGGAACGGGCCACCCCGGCGACGCCCGGCGGTCAGGAGGCGGCAACCTCGCTCGATGGCGCTGGCGTGTCCGCCGGACGCCGCTGCGCCGGAGCGGTGGCCGCAGCGCCCCCCGTCGGACCCTCCGACCGGCCGGCCCCCGTCGGACCCTCCGACCGGCTGGCGTCGTCGGCCTCCGGCGAGCCCAGGTCCGGCCCCCGGACGACCGTACGGCGCGGCGCGGCGGGCGCACCGCCGACCGGCCGGGGGTGACCGGCGCCGAGCGGACCACCGCCGCCGGCCGGGCCGTTCCCCCCGCCGGCCGGCCCGTCGCCTCCGGAACCCGGATCGTCGTCGGCCCCGTTCTCCCGCGCGCGGGCCGTGGCGGGGCGGGTCCGGTCGGCGGCGTGCCCGAGGACCCGCAGCGACGCCAGCGCCGCCAGCGGCACCACCAGGGCGGTCGCCGCGCCGGCCACGTCCAGTGCCGCGCCGTCGAGCACACCGCCCAGCACCGCCGCGACCGCCGTGCCGGCGAACGCCGCCCGCACTGCCGGGTAGATGCCGAACAGCCGCATCAGCCCACCCCACGGCTGCAGCAGGGCGAACCACACGAGCAGCCCGCCGGCGAGCGCCAGCACGGTCAACGGGCTGTTCACCAACGTCTCGAAGTTCGCCGTGCTGGACCGGTGCACGGTGAAACCGCCGGTGCCGTCGCCGACCGCGGACAGGAACCGGCCGAGGCTCCCCCGCTCGGCCGGCGGCCGGCGCAGGTCCACCACGGCGAAGCCGATACCCACCGCCAGGGCGGCCATGGTGGCCCACGCCAGTCGACTGATGGTCAGCCAGCCACCGGCGCTGATCGCCGCCGCCACGCTCAGGCCGGCTGTCAGCGCGATCGCGCCGACCGGGTCGGCGCCCAGGTAGGGGCTGCCGGCCACCACCACGGCGAGGCCACCCACGGCGACCATCACGGCGGGCCGCCAGCGACGGTGCACCCGCTGGGCGAGCCACCCGCCGGTCACCAGCGCGCCGGCGAGGAACACCCCCAGCGCGACCGTGCTCAGCCCGGCGTAGCGGCCACCCTGCAACGCCGAGTAGCCGACCACGCCGTTGAGCTGGAGGCGGGCCCCGGTCAGCACGTCCACGCCGACGACCAGGGTCGTCAGGCCGGCCACCGCGCCGACCGGGCCGAGGGTCTTCGCGTACCCGGGAGCGAAGCGGACCGCGGCCGTGCCCCCCGCGACCAGCAGCGCGGTGACCCCGGCGAAGATCCACCCGGGGTGCCCGCCGCGCCACCAGGGGACGGCGTCGGCCAGCAACGCGGCCGGTACGGTCAACGCCGCCGCGACCAGCACCAGCTCGACCGCCGCCAGCACCCGGGCCGGGATCGGGGTCGGGCCGGTCGGGCCCGCGTGTGGCCGCGCGCGGCGCAGCAGCGGCAGCACGGCCAGGGCCAGCAGCACCTGCGCCCCGGCGAGCAGGGCGAAGAACCCGCCGGAGACGGTCCGCTGGGCGGCCGCCTCCCGGTCGGCGTCCGCCGGGGCGTTGATCGCCTCCGTCAGGTCCGCCGGCCGACCGCCGGTGCTGACCGCCGGCCGGCCGAGGAACAGCCGCTCCGGCATCGGCCGGCCCAGCGCGGCCAACGCCGTCGGCGCGAGGTCGACGAGCTGAAGGTAACCGTCCCGGCCGGTGCTGGCCGAGGTGAGCCAGCCCCGCTCCCAACCCGGTCCGTCGGCGATCGCCACGTGCAGCCGCGACGGTCGCTCGGTGTCGGAGATGCCGGCGACCAGCACCAGCGACCGCGGCGGGCGGGCGGCCAGGACCCGGGCCAGTTGGGCGTCGGCGACCCGTGCCTCCTCGGCGCGGGCCGCCGGGTCGCTCCCCTCGATCGTCCCGAGGTCGACGATGCTCAGGACGCACGAGCCGAGCAACCGACGCGGATCGGCCGGCAGCCCCGCGGCGTACCTGTCGACCCGGCCGAACGGCCGCGCGGCGGCCACGGCGGCGCCCGGCCCCACGGCGACCGAGCAGCGCACCGACTCCGACAGCGACCCGGGCATCGTGCCCCACGGCAGCCGCTGCTGGTTGTACTGGACCACGCTCTCCTGGTCGGGCAGGTTCGCGCCGATCCCGTCCGGCTGCTCCACGGCCACCGAGGCCGGCGGGCAGCCGCCGTCGGGGCGGGCGCCGTTCCAGCCGGCGAAACTGCCCGCGCCGAGCGTCAACCAGCCGTCCACCGGGCAGGTGGGCCGGTGCGCGGACCGCACCGACAGCGAGCCGATCGAACCCTCCTGGGCCATCCGCCACAGCGTCGGCGTGCGCTGCTGGTCGACGTCCTCCCAGCGCAGCCCCGCGATACCGGCGAGCACCACGAAGTCGGCGGTGCGCTGCGGCGTGCCCTGCGGCGGCCGGACGGCCAGCGCGGTGACGCCCAACGCCACCACCAGCACGGTCAACAGGGCCGGGGCCAGTCGACGCACCATCAGCGGTGTCCCGTCACGGGCGCGTCGGAGCCGGGCGCCGCCGGGTGGGCGGCCAGTTCGGCGTAGACGGCCGTCAGCACGGTGACCGTGTCCGCCTCGGTGGGCCAGGTCGCCGCCCGTTCGGCGCCGCGCCGACCCAGTTCGGCCCGGGTCGCCGGGTCGTCCAGCAGCGCGCGCACCGCCGCGTCGACCGCGTCCACGTCGACCGAGGGGACCAGCGCGGCGGCGTCACCGACCAGCTCCGGCAGGCCGCCCACCGCCGTCGTCACCAACGGCACGCCGGCCCGCATCGCCTCCTGGGCGAACAACTGCCGCGCCTCCCAGTCGCTGGTGACCACCGCGAGGTCGGCGCCGGCGAGCAGGTCGGCCACATCGGTACGGTGCCCCAGCAGGGTCACCGGAGCGCGGGCCGCCGAGATCCGCGCGGCCAACGCCAGGTACGCCGGGCCGCTCCCGGCGATCACCACGACCGGCGGTGGGGTACGCGTCCGCCAGCGGGCCGCCGCGTCGACCAGCACGTCGTAGCGCTTCTGCGGGTGCAGCCGGCCCACCGAGAGGATGAGCGGCTGCTCCGGTCCCACGCCGAACTCGGCGCGGACGGCGGCGCGACGCCGACGTGGCGCGGCCAGCGTCGGGGCGGCGACCGGGGCGAGCCGCGCGTCGGCGGCGCCCAGCGCGGCGGCCCGCCCGACCAGGTCGGCGGACGCCCCCAGCGCCACCCGGGCCCCCCGGGCGACCACCCGCTCGACGAGCCGGGACACCCCGCCGCGCAGCCCGCCCGCGAGGACCGCGTTGTGCCAGGTCACCACGAGCGGGGCGGCCGGCCGGGCCAGTACGGCGACGAGACCGGCGCGCAGGCCGTGCGCGTGCACCACGTCGACCCGGGTGGTGGCGAGCAACCGCCGCAGGGCGAGCACCGCCCGCGCGTCGGCCGGGGTCGGGCTCGCCGGGATCTCCACCGGTTCGAAACGCGCGCCGACGCCGGTGAAGTCGAACTGCTCCTGCGTCGCCGCCGGCCCGCAGACCAGCACGGTCGCGCCGGACGCGACGAGCCCCCGCGCCACCGAACGGACGTGCTGGCCGACCCCACCGGTGCTGGACGCCAGCACCAGCGCCACGGCGCCCGACCAGCCGTTGGTCTCCGTCATGCCGGCCACCGCCGGTTGGTGTTGACAACGCTCACCGAACCGCCGTCTCCTTCCCGTCGCCCCGCTCCGGGGGCACCGCGCCCGGCGTGGACGTGCCGGCCCGGCCCCGCCGGAGGCGGCGGGCCACCCCGGTCAGTAGCGGCCGTACGTCCCGTCGGTCGACGAACCAGACCACGACGAGGAACACGACGCCGACCAGAACCCCGGACAGCATGCCCTGACCGAGCGCCACGGCCGTCGTCGGGGTGCCGCCGTCCAGTCTGTCGAGCCAACGGCTCAGGCCCAGCCCGGCGAGCGCGGCGAGCAGGCCGGCGAGGACGCCGGCCGACCCGGCGCGCGCCGCCCCGGCCAGCGCGGGCGCACCGGCGGCCCGCGTCACCGCGACGACCAGCAGCGCGCCCAGCACCACCATGCCCACCGAGTTCGCGGTCGTCACGGCGAGCACCCGGTCGGTCAGCGGCAGGATCCGACCGAGCGCCAGCACGGCGACCGGCACCACGAGGAAGCCGACGGCGGTCGCCACCGTCGCCGCCCGGGTCTGCCCGCGTGCATAGAGCGCTCGGGTGAGGATCGCGAACAGACCGTAGCCGATCAGGCCCGGGGCGTACCCGATGATCGCGGCGGCGGCCGTCGGCGCGGTGGACGCGGGAAAGAAGAAGTGCCCGATCGGCCCCGCGGTCCCGACCAGCGCGGCCGCGCCGAGGCAACTGAACAGCAGCACCCCGCGCACGGCCGGCGCGAGGGTCGCCCGGTAGGCGTCCTCGTCGCCGGCCGACCGGGCCGCCGCGAGGGTCGGGTAGGCCGCCACGGCCACCGGCACCGCCAGCACCGCCCACGGCAGCAGGTAGACGGTCTGCGCCAGGTTGTAGACGCCGGGGTTGCTGCGCGCGCCCGCCGTCACCTGGTTCAGGCTGACGATCAGGGCGATCTGCTGCGTCGTGACGGTGACCGCGCCCGCCACCGCCAGCGCGCCGACCCGGGTCCGCGCGTCGGCGGGGAACCCGAACCCGGGCCGTACCCCCAGGCGCAGCCGACGGACGGGGATGAGCAGCGACAGCGACAGCACCACCACGCCGAGGGTCGTGCCGGCGGAGAGGAGCACCTCGCCGCCGGGGCTCACCCCGGCGACCGTGGCATAGCGGCCCTGGGTGGCGGTGAACCCCAGGTAGACGACGATCACGGTGAGGCTGGAGAGCAGCGGGGCGAGCACCGGCCAGGCGAAGCGGCGGTGCGCCTGGAGCACGCCGGTGAGCACGATGCCGATCCCGTACAGCGGTAGTTGCGGCGCGAAGATCCGCAGCATCCGTACGCCGCTGTGCTGCTGGGCGTCGGTGAGGTGGTGCCCCAGCGACTCCACCACCGGGCCGGCCGACAACGCCACGAGCAGCGCGAGCGGCACCAGCAGGGCCAGCGTCCAGGTCAGCAGCGCGCCGGTGGTCCGGGCGACCGTCGTCCGGTCACCGGCCTCGACCGCGCCGGCCAGCAGCGGTACGACGAGGCTCGCCAACGCGCCACCGGCGACGATCTCGAAGATGAAGTTCGGCACCGCGTTGGCCACCACGTAGGTGCCGCCGAGGTCGGTGTTCCCGAGGCTCCAGGTGAACAGGGCGGTCCGGCCGAAGCCGGCGAGCCGGCTGAGCACGGTGAGGACGGCGATGAGCGCGGCTGCCCCGGCCAGCCGGCCGGCGCCGGCGAGGGGGGCCGGTCTGGTCACGTCAGTCGGTGCGCCGGCCCAGTGCGTCGAGCTCCCGCAGACCCGGGGTCCGCTGGATCACCGCCGTGAAGCTGACCTTCTCGCTGGCGGCGGTGAGCCCGGCCAGCACGGCGAGCAGGCCGGCGCGGCCCAGTGGGCCGGTGCGGGCGGCGAGCGCCACACCGAGCAGCGCGCCGAGCGCGTTCGCGCCGCTGTCGCCGACCATGACGTTCTCGGACAGGTCGTCGCCGAGCAGTCCGGCGGCGGCGCCGGCCGCGCCGGCGGCGATCCCGCCGTGCGGGCCGCCGGTCAGCGGCGCGCCCAGCAGCAGCCCGGACTTGATGGCCCGGCCGGGTCGCAGGTCGAGCAGGTTGAGCAGATTGGCGGTGCCGGCGATCACGCCGGCGCCGAGCAGCACGTCGACACCCCGGCCGAACGCGCCGTGGCGCTGCCGGCGCGGGTGCGCGGCGACGCGGGGGTCGGCGGCGAGCAGCGCGGCGGCGCCCAGCCCGGCCGCGCCCACCCCGACCACCTTGACGAGCCCGGCGGTGACCCGCCCCTCGCGCAGCGCGGCGAGGTGCCCGGCGAAGCCCTTGGCCGCCTTCTGCTCCGGTCGTGCCCCGACCACGTCGTCGTAGAGCCCGACACCGCCGGCGCCGAGACCGGCGACCAGGGCGGCGCCACCGGCGGCGGCGCTCGTCGCGCCGAACGCGCCCGCGGCGGTCGCGCCGGCCGCGAGCGCCGGACCGGCGGCGAGGGTCACCGTCCGACCCCGGAAGTTGGTGCGCTCCAGCGCCGGCCCCACCGGGGCGGTCCGCACCTCGCGCAGCGCGTACCGGGCGGCGGCCGCTCCGGCGGCGGCGACCAGCAGCCGTCCCAGCGTGCTCATGCCGGCACCTCGTCGATTACGGACACGGCGGTACGTCGTTCGCTCACTGGGGCAGTCTAGGCAGCAGGGACGCCGCGTTGTCGCCGACGCCGTACTGACCGGCCTTCTTCTCGGTGAGCTGCTGCACCAGCGCCAGGCTGGTGACCAGTTGCCCCTGGACGGTGTTGGCGTTGTCGACGGTCGAGATGGTCTGCGACAGCACCGGGTCGCCACGGACCACGGACACCACGTTGCCGCCGGCGGAGCCGTTGCCGCCCACCACGATCGCCCCGGTCCGGTCGAACTGTTCGGCGATCTTGACGACCGACTCGTCCCGCTTCTCGGAGTCCTTGTCGACGTACGGCTGGCCGCTCACCACGACGACCGCCTCCGCCGGGCCGGTCACCTTGTTGTTGTCGGTGGTCAGGTAGCCGGCGTTGTTGTACGCGGCGAGCACCGCCCGGCGGTCGGCGTCGCTGACCGGCGCGGTGCCCTGGGCGCGGTCCAGCAGGACGCTGGCCAGCAGCGCGCTGGAGGTCTCCACGCCGTGCCCGTTGCCGGGCAGGCCGGTGGTCTGCGCGGTGGGCCGGGCGGCGGTGACGGCCAACTCCAGCAGGTTGGAGTTGTTGTCCGGGTTGATGAACTTGTCCTGCAGGTCGACCCGGCCGGTGATGGTGGCGCCGGCCTGCTGCAGCTTCTTGAGCACACCCTCGGTGTGGTCCCGCCCGTTCGGCAGGCTGAGCACCACCACCCGGCGTCCGGTGAGGGTGCCCGGCAGGACCACCTGGGACATCTCCTCGGCGAACTCCTCCTCCAGACCGAGCTGCTTCTCCATGTTGGCGACCTGCTGACGCCACTGCTGGTTGTCCTTGCGCAGCCCGGTGACCTGCTGCTTGAGCGAGTCGGCGACCGGGCCGTTGAGGGCGGCGGTGCCGACCACCAGGCCGATCGCCAGAGCCAGGAAGACCGCGGTGAGGGACACCACGTGGTAGCGGAAGTTGATCACGCTTGCAGCCTCTTGATCGCTCGGGAACTAGAAGAGCCGGTACAGCTGGAACACGAAATTGTCCCACCACTCGGCGACCACACCCAGGTACGCCTTACCGACGGTGGAGACCGCCACCGCGGAGGCCATCGCCGCGATCGCCGAGAGCACCAGCAGCAGCAACGACGAACCCGAGATGCTCTGCCGGTAGAGCCGGCTCACGCCCTTGGCGTCGACCAGCTTGCCGCCGACCTTCAGCCGGGTCAGGAACGTCGAGGCCATCCCGCCACGCCCCTTGTCGAGGAACTCGACGAGCGTGGCGTGGGTGCCGACCGCGACCAGCAGGGAGGCGCCCTTCTCGTCGGCCAGCAACATCGCCAGGTCCTCGCTGGTCGCTGCGGCCGGGAACGTGATGGCCGGGACGCCGAGCCCGTTGACCCGGGGCAGACCGGGCGCCCGCCCGTCCGGGTAGGCGTGCACGATCACCTCGGCGCCGCAGCGCAGCACGTCGTCGGTGACCGAATCCATGTCCCCGATGATCATGTCAGGGGTGTACCCGGCCTCGACCAGCGCGTCCGCGCCGCCGTCCACGCCGATCAACACCGGCTTGAACTCACGGATGTACGGGCGCAGCACGTCCAGGTCGGCCTTGTAGTCGTAGCCGCGCACCACGATCAGGCAGTGTCGGCCCTGGATCTGGGTCTGGATGTCCGGTACGCCCACGCCGTCGAGCAGCAGGTCGCGTTCCTGGCGCAGATAGTCCATCGTGTTGGCGGCGAACGCCTCCAACTGCACCGACAGCCCCTCCCGGGCGTCGGACATCGCCTTGGCGACCGACTCGGCGTCCTGCAGGGTGCCGTGCGCCACCGGCTCCTCGCCCGCGAACACGGTGTTGCCCTCGACGCGTACCTGGTCACCCTCGCGGATGCGCTCGAAGACGCCCTCGCCGAGATCGTCCAGCAGCGGGATCCCGGCGGCGATCAACACCTCCGGCCCGAGGTTGGGATAGCGGCCGGAGACCGACGGCTTGGCGTTGAGGACCGCGGCGACACCGACAGCGACCAACGAGTCGGCCGCTACCCGGTCCAGGTCGACGTGGTCGATGACCGCGATGTCACCGGGGCGAAGCCGACCGACCAGGCGTTTCGTCCGGCGATCAAGGCGCGCGGTGCCGAGGACTCTGCCCGGTTCGGCATTCCGGTTCCGGCGCAACGTGGGTAGACGCATCGTGACCATCCTGGCATGTGAGGCAGGCTTTTCTGTCGCGACATGCCTGAGCAGGGCCGCCTACCCAGGGAAGCACACGCCGACGCGAGCCGGTGTGCTTGCGCCCACAATACGCGGCGTCACAACCGCCTTTCCTTCGCCGCGACGGCCAAAAGCTCCTCGGCGTGGGCGATACCCAGATCCGAATCGGGCAAACCGGCCAGCATGCGGGCCAGTTCCCGGGCGCGTTCGGTGTCCTCCACGACCCGTACGCCGCTGGTCGTCACCGCGCCACCGGTGTCCTTCGCGACCACGAGATGCCGGTCAGCGAACGCGGCCACCTGCGGCAGGTGTGTGACGACCAACACCTGGTGGCTGCGGGCCAGCCGGGCCAGCCGCCGGCCGATCTCCACCGCGGCCTGACCGCCGACACCCGCGTCGACCTCGTCGAAGACGAGCGTGGGCGGGCCACCGGAGCCGGCGAAGACCACCTCGATGGCGAGCATCACCCGGGACAGCTCACCGCCGGAGGCGCCGCGCTGCAACGGCAACGACGGCGCGCCCGGGTGGGCCAACAGCCGCAACTCCACCTCGTCGCCGCCGTCGGCCGCGACACCCACCTCGACGCCGTTGACCGTCAACGACGGCTCGGCCCGGCCCGCCGGTCGGGGCAGCACCGCCACCTCGATCCGCGCGTGCGGCATCGCCAGACCGGCCAACTCGACGGTGACCTGGTCGGCGAAGCGGACCGCCGCCTCCTGCCGGGACACCGACACCCGGGCAGCCAGGTCGGCCACCTCCGCGGCCAGCCGCTGCCCCTCCCGGTCCAGCTCGTCGAGCAGGTCGTCGGAGGTGTCCAGGTCGGACAGTCGGGTGCGGGCCCGCTCGGCCCACGCGACGACCCCGTCGACGTCGTCGGCGTACTTGCGGGTCAACGCGCGCAACGCGGCCCGCCGCTCGTAGACGTGCTGCAACCGGGCCGGGTCGGCGTCCAGCGTCGCCAGGTACGCCGACAGCTCGGCCGACACGTCGGTGACCAGGGTGGCCGCCTCCTCGAGGCGGGCCGCCAGCTCACCCAGCGCGGGGTCGGTGCCGGCCTGCGCCTCCAGGGTGCGCCGGGCCGTGCCGAGCAGCGACGCCGCGTCCGGCGTCTCGTCGGCCGCGTCCGCGCCACCCGCCACGCACTGCTGGGCCAGCTGCGCGGCCGTACGCAGACCCTCGGCGTGCTCCAGCCGCTGCGCCTCGGTCTTCAGCTCGTCGTCCTCGCCGGGCTGCGGGTCGACGCGGGTGATCTCGTCGAGGCCGAGCCGCAACAGGTCGGCCTCCTGGCTGCGCTCGCGGGCGTTGCGCCGCCGGTCGGCCAGGTCGTCGACGATCCGCCGCCAACCGGTGTACGCCTCGCGCAGCGCGTCGAGCAGCTTCTCGTGCGTCGGCCCGGCGAACCGGTCCAGGGAGGCCCGCTGCTCGGCCGGACGCAACAGCCGCAACTGGTCGGACTGCCCGTGCACGGCCACCGCCTGCTCGCCGACCTCGCCGAGCATCGACACGGGCATGCTGCGGCCGCCCACGTGGGCCCGCGAGCGGCCCTCCACGGTCACCGTACGACTCAGCAGCAGCGAGCCGTCCTCGTCGGGCTCGCCACCGGCGTCGCCGATCCGGGCGTGCACCGTGTCGGCGACGCGACCGGTGAGGCGTAGCCGCCCCTCGACCACGGCCCGGCCCGGCTGGGCACGCACCCGCCCGGCGTCGGCCCGGCCGCCGAAGAGCAGGCCGAGGCCGGTGACCACCATCGTCTTGCCGGCACCGGTCTCGCCGGTGATGACGTTCATGCCGCCGGTCAACGGCAGTGTGGTGTCCTCGATGACGCCGAGTCCGGTGATGCGCAGCTCTTCCAGCACAGCACCCGACAGTAGACGCGTGGGCCGACAGTTGACCAGCCGACGGGCCCCACGACCGGGCCGCGCTGCGGCCGTGACCTCCCCGACGTACAGTCTTGCCCCGTGTTGGACGTGATCGGCCTGACCCCCGCCGAGGAGGAGCTGTACCGCTGCCTGCTCCAGCTCACCACGGCTCGCGTCGACGAGCTGGCCGGCCGGCTGGGACGGCCCCGGGCGCAGGTCGTCGAGCAGATCGAGGCGTTACGGGCCAAGGGTCTCGTGCAGCCCACCGAGAACGACCCGGACGGCCCGCTGCGCCCGACCGCGCCGGACGTCGCCCTCGGCGCCACGCTGTTGCGCCGCCAGGAGGACCTGGAGGCCGCCCGCCACCGGGTCACCCAACTGGCCGAGGAGTACCGCGCCGGCCTGCGCCGCCACCACGTCGACCACCTGGTCGAGGTGATCCGCGGCGGACGGACGCTCCGCGACCGACTCCGCGACCTGCAGAACTCGGCCCGCGAGGAGGTGCTGTGGTTCTGCCGCGCCAACCCCCTCGCGATGGCCGGCCCGGAGAACGTCGAGGAGTTCGACGCCCTCGCCCGCGGGGTGAGCTACCGCGCCATCTACGAGCGGGACCTGCTGCTGGAACCGGGGGCGCTGGCCGACCTGGCCAAGGGGGTCGCCGCCGGTGAGCAGGCCCGCGTGCTGGACCGCCTGCCGGTCCGACTGGCCATCGTGGACGCGCGTACCGCCATCTGCCCGCTGGTGCCCGACCGGGACGGCGGCGAGCCGAGTGCCGCGGTGATCGGCCGCAGTCAACTGCTCGACGCGCTGCTCGCCCTCTTCGAGAGTCACTGGCGGGTCGCCACCCGGCTGCGGCTCGACGATCCGCTGTCCGGCGCGACGTCCGAGCACCGCCGCGACACCGGCGACGCCCGTCCGGCCGACGGCTACCGGCCCGACGCCGACGAGGCCCGACTGCTGTCGCTGTTCGTGGCCGGCGTACCGGACAAGTCCATCGCCTCCCAACTCGGGGTCAGTCGCCGGACGGTGCAGCGCCGCCTCGCCGACCTGATGGACGCCGCCGGTGTCGACACGCGTCCCGGACTGGCGTTCCAGGCCGCCCGGCGCGGCTGGCTCTGACGACGCGGCCGGGCCCACCATCGACACGACGGTGGGCCCGGCCGGTTTCGGCGATCAGCGCAGCCCGTACGCCCGCAGCACCGTCTGGTCGACGGTGTTTCCGGCCCGGTCGGCGGCGTGCACCCGCAGCGACACCGTTCCGCGTCCGGCCGGCACCGTCGCCGTGTAGCGGACGCCCGACCCGTGGGTCGGTACGGACCGCCAGGTGACGCCCTCGTCGAAGGAGACCTGCACGGTCACGCCGACGCCCTTCGGAGCGGAGACTCCGGCGGGCTGGCGCAGGGTCAGCCCCACCTGGTGCGGGCGGTTGCCGGGCACGGTGCCGGACAGGTCGGCCGGCACCCGGTAGTCCACCTGCAGCAGCGACAGCGGCGTCGCCGCCGCACCCGCCGGGCGGGCCGAGGTGAACTGCCACGCCGTGTCCGTCCGGGTGCCGTAGCGCCATCCGTCCGAGGCCCGACGGGTCGTCACGTCGAGGCGGTAACGGGCCGCCCCCGCCGTGGTCGGCACCGGCGTCCAGCCGTCGGACAGGTCGGCGATCTGCCGCCCGTCGCGGCTGAGGCGGGCCTCGACGTCGTCCGACTCCTCGCTGTTGCCCGCCACGCTGTAGTGCCCGTCGGCGTCGACGAACTCGGGCACCCGCACGTCGAGAACGTCGCCCTTGCGCGTCGGCACCGGCACGCCGGTCTCCGGCACGGCCGGACGGACCACCGGAGCGTGCCAGGACTCGGTCTCGCGGTCGTCGGCGGCGTACCGCCGGGGCTCCTGGGCGAGCCCGCCGGTCAACTGCCCCCACTGCATGAACATCTGCTTGTGCAGCACCCGGTGCTGCCACCAGTTGTCGCCGGCGCTGACGAACTCCTGCCGGACGGTCCCGTTGTGGACCAGGCGCTGGTCGTCGTTCCAGGCGTACTCCTGCCACGGACGCCAGCCGAACCGCTCCTCGGTGGCCCAACCCGCGCCCGTGTCGCCGTAGCGCGCGGTCACCTCGGCGGTGTTTCCCGCGGTCACCGTGTGCACGATGCGCTCCGGCACCCGCCCCTTCGACACCTGCCACACGTCGTACAGGTAGGGGCTGTCCACGGTCAGCGTGAGGTCCAGCGTCGCGCGACCCGTTCGCGCCGCCGCGATGAGTCGCTGCCCGTCGTCGTACGCCACGACCATCGCCGGGACGGGAAGCCGCTCCCCCTCGGGACGCCAGACCGTCCACGCGCTCTGGTCCTCGGGGCGGACGATCAGCACCGCCGCCGCGCCGGCCGCCGCCGCCGCGGCCACCTGCTCCTCCTCGCTGCGGTTCTCATCGGTGGTGAGCAACGCCGCGGCGCCCCGCGCCCGCTTCAGCTCGTCGGGCGTTCCGGTGCCCGCCCAGACCAGCGGCAGCTTGCGTCGCCCGGTCGGCGCCGGGGACGAGCCCAGCAGGTTGATGTCCGACGGCGCGGACACACCGGTGACCCTGGCGTCCACCACGGGCGCGACGAGCTGCCAGCGGGAGGCGAACTCGAACTCACCCTGGCGCACCGGACGGGTCGGCGTGACGTTGACCTGCTGGACGGTGCTGTACGCCATGACGCCGTTGTCGATCTGCCGGCCGTTGCCCAGTACCCGGTGCACGTAGAAGCTGAGGGTGGCCCGCTGCTCGCTGGGCTTCGGCGTCTCGACGCGTACCGGCGTGCCCTTACGGGCGTCGAGCACGACGGTCAGGTCCCGGTCGACGGTCAGCTCGGGTTCGACGGTCTGGGTCAACTGCTCGTCCAGGGGAGCGCCGTGCTCGACCAGCGCGGTCAGCAGGTAGGTGCCCTCCTCGACCCGCAGGGTGCCCTCGCCGGGCCACCAGCCCCAGTAGTCCGACTCGGGCTGCTCACCGAAGAGGGTCAGGGCGGGCGAGAGGGTCGGCTGACCCTGCCGGCCCAGCACCTTGATCGTGACGTCGTGCTGCGGCCCGCTGACGGTGAGGCCCACCGGGGTACGCACGGCGACGCCGTCCGCGCCGGTCGCCACCAGGGCGCCCCCGTGCGGGCCCCGGGCCAGCTTCGCCGGGTCCGCGCGCAGCGGCACGGCCACGCTGCCGCCCGCCGGCACGGTCACCTCGCCCGCGCCGACGGCGACGCCGTCGGTCTCGGCCGCGCCGGTGTCCAGGTTGCGCAGCTCCAGGGCCAGGCGCAGGGTCCGCGCGACCGAGGTGCCATTGGTGTACGTCACACTGCGCTCGGCCACCGGTCCGCCGGTGGTGACCCGGCCGAAGTCGGCGGTGGCCGACCCGTACACCCGTTGGGTGAGCGCCCGCGCCACGTCGACGCGACCACCGCCCTGCTCGAAGACGGTCAGCTCCGGGTTCGCCTTCGTGGTGCTGACCAGTGCGTCCTTGAGCGCGCCGGCCTTCCAGTCCGGGTGGTCCTGGGCGAGGATCGCCGCCGCGCCCGCCACGTGCGGGGTGGCCATGGACGTCCCGGACGCCGCCGTGTAGGCGTCGTCGACCGGCGTACCCATGGTGGTGCCGGCGGCCCGCGCGGCGACGATGCCCACGCCCGGCGCGGTGATCTCGGGCTTGATGCCGTTGTCGCCCACCCGCGGTCCCCGGCTGGAGAAGTCCGCCAGGTTGTCGTCGCGGTCGACCGCGCCGACGGTGAGCGCCGCCGCGGCCGCGCCCGGCGCGTTGACGCTCCGCGCCTCGCCCGAGTTGCCGGCCGCGATCACGAACAGCGCGCCCGTCTCGGCGGTCAGGTCGTTCACCGCCTGGCTCATCGGGTCGGTGCCGTCGGTCGGACCGCCGCCGAGGCTCATGCTGACGACCTTCGCGCCGGAGTGGGCGGCCCACTCCATGCCGGCGATGATGGCCGAGTCGTAGCCGGCGCCGCCGTCGTCGAGCACCTTGCCGACCAGCAGCCGCGCGCCCGGGGCGACGCCCTTGCGCAGCCCCGCCGACGCCGCTCCGCTGCCCGCGATGGTGGCGGCGACGTGGGTGCCGTGGCCGTGGCCGTCACGGGCGCTGCCGCTGCCGGAGAAGTCCCGCTCCTCGGCGATCCGGCCGGCCAGGTCGGGGTGGGTGGCGTCGACACCGGTGTCGAGCACGGCCACCGTCACGCCGCTGCCGTCGCGGCCGGCCGCCCAGGCCGCCGGAGCGCCGATCTGCGGGACGCTGTGCTCCAACGTCGGGCGCACCCGACCGTCCAACCAGACGTGGGCGACGCCGCCGCCCAGCCGGGGCGCGGCGGTCGTGGTCCGGGTCGTCGGCGTGCCGGCGAGCGTGGTCCACAGGCCACCCAGGTCAGCCTTGTCGACCCGCAGCGCGGCCCCGTTGATGCTCGGCAGGGGCCGGGCGTCGGTGACGCCGCCGAGCGGCCGGACCCGGCCGGCGGACGGCTCCTGGTAGCGCACGATCAGCGGCAGCGCGCCCTGCGCGGCGTCGCCGTAGCCGTCGGCGGCCAACTCCTGCACGTCGAACAGGTTGGCGTCGAGGACGCCGCTGGAGATAAAGGGAGCGACGTCGCTGGGCAGGACCCGCAGCCCGCCGTCGACCTCGAGGGTCTGGAAGATGATCCGCTCCCGCCCGGGTCCCGGGCGTACCGTGGCGGCGACCCGACCCGGCGCGGCCGGCGACAGTTCGACCTGGTCGCCGGTGATGAGGGTGATGCGGACGGGCGCGACGGCCGGGGCGGACGCGCCCAGGCTCGGGCCGGTGGGCCGGACGGGCGGCTCGGCGGAAGCCGGCGCGGCGAGGCCGACCACCAACGCGCCGACCGCGCCGGCGCTGAGCCAGCGGGGGGACCAGTGCATGCGATGCGCTCCTTCACTCCTTCGGGCCCGACATCCGTGGATGAGGACCGATCGGAGTCTGCGACGCAGCGCACAACCAGGTCACTAGCCTCTCGCCGCCGCAGCGGCGACATGTCGTCAGGTGGACAACCGCCGGACACCGACGGTGTGTGCCACCGTCACCGGCGGCTGCCCCGCCAGCCGTGCACCGGCAGGCCGAACTTGGCGACCAGCCGGTCGGTGAACGGACGGGCACGCAGCCGGACGATGCATACCGGCAGGGCGCCCCGACGCACCGTCACCCGGGCGCCGGGCGGCAGGTCGTAGACCCGCCGGCCGTCGCAGGCGAGCACGGCGAGGGTCGTGAACGGGTCGACGGTGATCACGAACGTCGACGTGGGTGCGGTGACCAGGGGCCGGCTGAACAACGCGTGCGCGCTGATCGGCACCAGCAGCAGGGCCTCCACCTCCGGCCAGACCACCGGACCGCCGCCGGAGAACGCGTACGCGGTGGACCCGGTGGGGGTGGCGCAGACCACGCCGTCGCAGCCGTAGCGGGACAGCGGGCGACCGTCCACGTCGACGAGGAGTTCGAGCATCTGCGCCCGTTCGCCCTTCTCGACGCTGATCTCGTTGAGCGCCCACGACTCGATGGTCGGGCCACCGTCGAACTCGGCCGTGACGTCGAGCGTGAGCCGCTCGTGCACGGTGTAGTTGCGCTCGACGACGTCCCGGACCGCGTGGTCCAGATCGTTGATCTCCGCTTCGGCGAGGAAGCCCACCTTGCCGAGGTTGATGCCGAGCAGCGGTGCCTTCGCCGGGCGGGCCAGCTCGGCGGCGCGCAGGAAGGTGCCGTCACCACCGAGCGCGAAGACGATCTCGGCGCCCTCGGCGGCCTCCGGGCCGGTGACCGGAACCGTCCCGGGCAGGTCGAGGTCCTCGGCCTCCTCGGCGACCACCCGCACCTCGAAGCCCGCCGCGATGAGGTCGGCGGCGACCGACCGGGCGTGCTCGGTGCTGCGCCGACGACCGGTGTGCGTCACCAGCAGTGCCGTGCGGCTCATCGGACCGGCCGCCCGTCCGCGACCGTACGGCCCGACGGCCACACCCCGGCACGCCCGCGTGCCCTCGTGCGCCGCTCGCTGTACGCGTTCACCCTGCGACCTCCTCCGCCGCCGCCACGCCCGGCACGTCGCCGGCCGTCGTCGGACCGTCCGGCCCGGCGTCCACCACGGCCCGCACCCGCTGCGGGTCGGCCGCCGGCGCGCCCCGGCGCAACCATACGAAGAACTCGACGTTGCCGCTGGGCCCCGGCAGCGGGCTGGCCGCCACGTCCGCCAGGCCGAGACCGAGCTGGGCCGCCGCGGCGGCCACGTCGAGCACCGCCTCGGCGCGCAGCGCCGGGTCGCGGACCACGCCGCCGGCCCCGACCCGTTCCTTGCCCACCTCGAACTGCGGCTTCACCATCAGGGCCAGGTCGCCGTCGTCGCGGGTGCAGCCGGCCAACGCCGGCAGCACCAGCCGCAACGAGATGAACGACAGGTCGGCCACCGTCAGGTCGACCGGCCCACCGATCGCGTCCGCCACGAGGGTACGGACGTTCGTGCGTTCCAGGACCCGGACGCGCTCGTCGGTCCGCAGGGACCAGGCGAGCTGCCCGTAGCCGACGTCCACGGCCACCACCTCGGCGGCGTCGGCGCGCAGCAGCACGTCGGTGAAGCCCCCGGTCGAGGCTCCCGCGTCCAGGCAGCGCCGCCCGGCGACGCGCAGCCCACCGAACGCGGCGAGGGCCCCGGCGAGCTTGTGCCCGCCCCGGGAGACGTACTCCTCGGTCGGGTCCTCGCCGGTGACCAGCAGCGGGTCGGCGGGGTCGACCATCGCGGCGGCCTTGCGCGCGGTCACTCCGCGCAGGTGGACCCGGCCGGCCTCGACCAGCGCGGCGGCCTGCTCACGCGAGCGGGCCAGCCCGCGACGGACGAGTTCGGCGTCCAGCCGGTTGCGACGTGCCATGGGTGTTTCTCCGGTCTGTCGGGCGGAGTCGCCCTGCTCAGGTCAGGTCTGGTCGATGGTGGCGAGGGTCTCGCGCAGCGTCTCGTAGGCCGCCTCGTACTGCGCGATCTGGTCGGCCGGGGCGAGCGCCGCCGCGTTGTCCATGGCGCGCACGGCCGCCTCGACCGCCGGGTGGCTCGCCGCGTCGTCGGCACCGGTCGGCAGGTCGGGCGGCGGGCCGGGACGGGCGCCGGCTGGCGGACCCGGCCGGGCCGCGAACGAGCCGGCCGGCGGTGGGCCGGGCCGGAAGCCCTCGGGTGGGCCGGGACGAGCGCCGTCGGTCACGACCCACCATCCGGGCGGCGCTTACGGACGGCCTTCTTCGCCGGCATGTCCGCCGGAGTCGGGGTGTCGTCCTGGTCGGCGGACTGGTCTTCGCCGGTCCGGCTGATCGTCGCGGGCGGCTTGCGGGCGATGGCCTTCTTCGCGACGGCCTTCTTCGCGATCGCCTTCTTGGCGACGGGCGCGACGGCCTGCTGCGCGACGGGCGCGGCGGGCACGGCGGCTTGTTGGGCGACGGGCGCTCCGGCGGGGCCGTCCGACGGCACCGGGCCGTCACCGGGCGGCGCCGCGCGGGTCGGATCGGGCTGCGGCGCGGGCTCGGCGGCGGACTTCGGCGCGGGTTCGCCGGCGGACGTACCGCTGGCCGTCGTCTCGGTGGTGGACTCGGCGGCCCGCGCCTCGCGCAGTTGCCGCTCCAGATCCCGTACCCGTCGGGTCAGCTCGGCCACCTCGTCGGCCGTCGCCAGACCGACCGCGCCGAGGGCCCGGTCGACCTCGAAGCGGACCAGTTTGGTCAACGCCTCCCGGTTGGCGGCGCTGGTGCTCACCAACTCCTCGCCGAGCGCCTGCAGCTGGGCGGCGGTCGCCCCGCCCGTGCCGACCACACGACGCACCGCGTCCTGCGCCTTCTTCCGGGGCGCCTCCGCCAGGCCCAGGGCCAGTTCGAGGTAGGCGCGCCACGCGTCCTGCATGCCATGGTCCTTCCATCGGGCGGGGTCTGCAGGTGTCACGCTACCGGGCACCCCGGACTGTCCCGTGCGGTACGGTGCCGGGGACGGCGTGGCAATCGGCGAGGGGGACATGTGGCCAGCGTGGACGAGTGCCGGCAGGCGTTGCAGGAGCTGGCCGCCCGGTTGGACCGCAACGCCGAGACGGTCCGTGAGCGTATCGACCTCGAACGCACGCTGGCCTGCCGCATCACCGACCTGGACACGGCCTTTCACGGACGGATCAGCGGTGGCCGGCTGGTCGAGCTGGCCGACGGCGACGACCCGAAGGCCAAGATCGCGCTCAGCACGTCCAGCGACGACCTGCTCGCCCTGGTCCGCGGCGACCTGGACGTCACCAAGGCGGTCACGTCCCGCCGAGTGTCGATCAAGGCCAACCCGTTCGACCTGATGAAGCTGCGCAAGCTGCTCTAGAGGTTCCCGCTCCCCCGGCCCGGTGTGGCGAGGCTGGCCGTCAGCCGTCCCGCCGTCGGCCGGTTCCACCCCGCACGGGCCGCCGCACGCGGTTGTTGGCCTCACGCGGCGGCTGGCCTCACGCGTTGGTGGGCAGCCCGAAGCTCTTCAGGGCGGCAGCCGCGTCCGTGCCCGCCGGGCGGATCGCCGGCAGCGTCGGGGCCGCCCACGCCGCCGCGCACAGGGCGGCAAGCGCGTCCAGCGCCCGGCCGTTCCCCGCCAGCTCCAGCGTCCCGTCGCGGTCCGTGACGGCCCAGCCGCCGGCGTCCGTCGGGCCCGGGACCCGCACCGCCGCCGCCGGGTCGAAGAGCCCCGCCAGGTCCCGCGCGACGTACGTGGGCCGCCGTCGTGGCTCGGCCGCAAGCAGCTCGGGTACGTCACTGACACCGGTGAGGACGAGCAGACTGTCCAACCCCGCACGGCGGGCGCCCTCGATGTCGGTGTCCAGCCGGTCTCCGACGACAAGTGCCTTCCCGCCGTCGCCGCGCCGGGCGGCGGTCTCGAACAGGGCCGACTCCGGCTTACCGACCACCACGTCCGGATCCCGCTCCAACGCGGTCCGCAGCACCGCGACCAGTGACCCGTTGCCCGGCAGCGGGCCTCGGGCGCTCGGCAGCGTGCGGTCGGTGTTGGTGGCGACCCAGATCGCGCCGGCCCGGACCGCGAGCGACGCCTCGGCCAACTCGGCCCAGCCGACCTGCGGGCCGTAGCCCTGCACCACCGCGGCCGGCTTCTCGTCGGCGCGACCGACCGGGGTCAGTCCGACCGCCCGCAGCTCGGCGCGCAGCGCCTCCGCGCCGACCACCAGCACCCGAGCGCCGGCCGGCAGCCGGTCGCGGAGCAGCTCGGCCGCCGCCGCCGCGGAGGTGAGGACCTCCTCCGGCCGCGCCGGCACGCCCATCCCGGTCAGCAGGTCGGCGACGTCGCTGGAGCGACGCGAGGCGTTGTTGGTGGCGTACGCCACCGCCCGCCCCTCGGCGTGCAGTTGGGCCACCGCCTCGACGGCGCCGGGAATCGGCCGGTCGATCAGGTAGATCACACCGTCTAGGTCGAACACGACCAGGCTGTACCCGTCGATCAGCCGCTTCCCGGCGTCCGCGCTCACCGCTGCGTCGACTCCGGCTCGTCGCCCCGGACGGGGTCGGTCCCGTCGCCGCTCACGACACGGCCACCGTCGTCGGCGGGCGTGGTCAGGGCCGGGGAGGAGTCGTCCGTCTCCGGAGCGAGCACGTCGTCCTCGTCGTCACCGTCGACGTCCTCGTCGTCACCGTCGACGTCCTCGTCGTCACCGTCGACGTCCTCGGCATCCACCCGGTCGGCGTCCTGCGCCAGGCGGCCGGTGACGCCGTCCTCCTCGTCGTCGTCGAAGTCCTCGTCCTCGTCGTCGAAGTCCTCGTCGCCGTCGGGGTCGTCCTCGTCAGCGTCGTCACCGGCGGTCAGGTCCGTGTCCGGCTGAGCCGGTACGGCGCCCGGCGTGCCCGGTCCGGCGGCGATCTCCTCGGTCTCGTCCTCCTCGTCGCCCTCGATGACGACGCCGTCGAGTTCGAGCAACCGCTCCGCGGCGTCGGTCTCGCCCTCGGTGTCCACGTCGGCGGCGCGGGAGAACCACTCGCGGGCCTCCTCACGCCGGCCCACCGCGAGCAGCGCGTCGGCGTACGCGTACCGGAGTCGCGCCGTCCACGGCGCTGCCGTCTCGCTGGTCAGGTCGGGCACCTGGAGCATGGCGACAGCGGCGTCCTTCTGGCCGAGATCACCCCGCGCTCCGGCGGCGACGATCAGCAGCTCGATCGCGACGGCCTGGTCCAGCTTCTCCTGGTCGGCGCCCCGGTACAGGTCGATCGCCCGCTCCGGCCGGCCGAGCGCGCGCTCGCAGTCGGCGAGCACGGCAAGGTGACTCTGCAAACCGGTCATCCGGTGGTACGTCCGCAGCTCGGCGATCGCGCTCTGCCACTCCCCCGCGTGGTACGCGGCCAGGCCGACCGCCTCGCGGACAGCGGAGATCCGCGACGCCAGCCGCCGGGCGGCCAGCGCGTGGGCCAACGCCTCGGCCGGGTCCTCGTCGATCAGCTGACCGGTGGCGACCAGGTGTCGGGCCACGGTCTCGGCGACCGGCTTGTTCAGCGAGAGCAGCTCGGCACGGACGTCCTTGTCGAGGTCGGTCGCGACGATGTCGTCCGGCAGTGCCGGGGCCGCGCCGCGCCCACCCTCGGACGCCTCCGGGCCCGCCCCACGCTCGTCGCGGCGGTGGTCGTCCTCGCGACGCGGCCGGTCGTCGGACCGGAAGCCGCCGTCACGGTCGCCACCGCGGTACCCACCTTCACGGGGAGCACCACCCTGCCGGCGGTCGCCACCTCGGAAACCGCCATCACGGTCGCCACCCCGGAAACCACCCTCGCGCGACGCGCCACGCTCACCGCTCCGGAAGCCACCCTCGCGGGACGGACCGGAACGACCACGGTCACCACCGCCCTGGTAGCCGCCCTCACGACGGTCCCCACCACGGAAGCCGCCCTCGCGCTCACCGCCACGGAAACCGCCCTCACGGCGGTCGCCACCACGGAAGCCACCGTCGCGGTCGCCGCCCCGGAAGCCACCCTCGCGCGGGCCGCCGGAGCGCGTCGCGTCGCGGGAGCCACCCTCACGGCGGTCGCCACCACGGAAACCACCGTCACGGTCACCACCACGGAAGCCACCCTCGCGACGGTCGCCACCACGGAAACCACCCTCGCGGTCACCACCGCGGAAGCCACCCTCACGCGGCGGACCGGAACGACCACGGTCACCGCCACCCTGGTAGCCGCCCTCACGGCGCTCGCCACCACGGAAGCCACCCTCGCGGTCACCGCCCCGGAAGCCACCCTCGCGGGACGGACCGGAACGACCACGGTCACCGCCACCCTGGTAGCCGCCTTCACGACGGTCCCCACCACGGAAACCACCGTCACGCTCACCGCCACGGAAGCCACCCTCACGCGGCCCGCCGGAGCGCGTCGCGTCGCGGGGGCCACCCTCACGGCGGTCGCCACCACGGAAACCACCGTCACGGTCACCACCACGGAAGCCACCCTCGCGACGGTCGCCACCACGGAAACCGCCCTCGCGGTCACCACCGCGGAAGCCACCCTCACGCGGCGGACCGGAACGACCACGGTCACCGCCACCCTGGTAGCCACCTTCACGACGGTCCCCACCACGGAAGCCACCCTCGCGGTCACCGCCACGGAAGCCACCTTCACGGGACGGACCGGAACGACCACGGTCACCGCCACCCTGGTAGCCGCCTTCACGACGGTCCCCACCACGGAAACCGCCCTCGCGGTCACCGCCACGGAAGCCACCCTCACGCGGCGAACCGGAACGACCACGGTCACCACCACCCTGGTAGCCACC